>NZ_JBBCBS010000002.1:0-552519 GCF_037203945.1 Pseudarthrobacter sp. CCNWLW207
AGAAGGCCACGAAGAACGCCAACGAGCAGGACCAGGCTTCACGCTAGCCACTGCCGCGCCACCACGCAGCACGCGAACCGCGGGCCCCGGACACAGCACAGTGTCCGGGGCCCGCGGGCATTTGGAAGGGGCAGGAGGCTTTTGCGGCGCCGGGGATGGCAGTGGCGGCGCTGGACTCTCAGGGAACGGGTTCGACGTCGTTCGCGTGCTCCAGGGGTGAGGCCGCCTTGCGTCGGGGTGCTTCGGCCTCCGTCGCCGATGCAGTAGCAAAGGCCGGGCTGCGCAGTTCATCAAGCCTGACCAGGATGACGCCACCGACAATGAGCGCCCCGCCCAGGAGTTGGATGGCGCCGGGAAGCTCCCCGAGCAAAAGCCATGCCCAGACCACGGCAAACAGCACCTCGGTCAGCGAAACGAAGGATGCCACCTTGGAGCCCAGGGCACGGGCCGCCATGATGCCGGATACGTAGGCCAGGACCGTTGCCAGGACTACCAGTCCGCCTAGTGACACCCACCATGGCGTAATCCACGGGCCGAGCCTAGTGTCCGCCGTACTGAATGCCATGGGCAGCAAGCCGGTTGCGGCGGCGAGCCACATTACGGAAGCCCCCACCATGAGGCCGCCGGACGCCAGGACGATGGGCGGCAGGGAATCGTTCTCCTTGGCGGTGATGAAGAAGTACATAGCCAGGCACACCGCCGCCGCAATTCCCCAGAAAACACCAATGACGTCGATTTTGACCGCTCCAGTGAGGTCGAGGACCAGCACGAGGCCCGCGAGGGACAACAGCGTACCGCCGAAGGTCAGCGCACGTGGCCGCTTCCTGCTGGCAGCCCAGAGCCACAGGACGATGATGACGGGTGCCAGGTACTCCAGCAGGAGCGCGACACCAACGGAAAGCCGGGCCACAGCGTTGAAGTAGAACAACTGGCACGCGGCCACTCCGATGAGGCCGAACAGGACGATGGTGACCCAGTTCTCGCGCACCTGGTGCCACCGGCCACGCAGGGCGGGGATGGCCGGAATCGCCAGGATCAGGGCCGCTCCGGTGAGGCGCGCGGTTACTGCGGCCCCCGGAGACCAGCCAGTTTCGAGCAGCGCCTTGGCGAAGGATCCGGAGATTCCGAAGACAGCGGAGGAGAACAGTGCAACTCCCAGGCCGGAAGCCATAAAGCCACGGCGTGCTGCGGACATGCTTGAGGGGGTGGTGGCGGCAGTCATCGTCGCCTCCTGTCAGGAGTAAAGTGGGGTAATGCCCATGACACTACGCCGGGCCCTGTAAGGAGTCAAGATGGTCTTTGCCCCTGACACCGAGGTGGCGCTCCGCACCGTGGTGAATCTGATCAACAGCGCCGCGAATGGCCAGGAAACCCTGGCCACCGTGTCGGACCTGGACCGCTTCCTCGATGCCGAAGGTTTCAGCGGAGCCCGGACACGCAACGCGGCGGAACTGGCCAGCATCCACAAGCTGCGCGGCGAGCTAGCCAGGGTTTGGACCTCAGATGAGGATGCGGCGGTGGAATCCGTGAACCGCCTGCTGCGGGAGGCCAACGCCCTGCCGCAGCTGATGAAGCATGATCAGTGGGACTGGCACCTGCATGCCACCACCCGCGAGGCGCCACTGGCGGAAAGAATGGGCACCGAGGCAGCCATGGCCTTGGCAGACGTGATCCGAAGCAAGGAGATGGACCGAATGCTCGTGTGCGAAGGGGATGACTGCGATGCAGTGGTCCTGGACCTCACGCGGAACCGGTCCAAGCGATATTGCGACACCGGCAACTGCGCCAACCGGGCACACGTCGCGGCCTACCGGGCGCGCCAGGCAAAGGCGAGCTAGAACGGACGGGCCCGTCGGGTGCGCAGGATCAGCGGCCGGTCGGTCCGTCGGCGTCGGGGGTGCCGGGCTCGTCGGAACCAGGCTGGGAGCCTTCCCGACCGGCCCGCGGAGCCGTGCCACCGAATCCATGGGAAGGCTTGCGTGCTGAGCTCAGGTTGACACCTGATCCCTTGCCGAGGTGCTCGGCATTGTCCTTATAGCTCATCGAGAGCATCGCGGCAATGACCAGCGTAACGATGAACGCGATGCCGGCCCCGGTGAAGGCGAGGTCGAACCGAGGGGCGCGTGAACTGCCGCCCGACGCGAAGATAAGGACCGCAAAAAAGGCGAGGACGGCCCAGAACGCGGAGAACATCAGCGGCCCCTTCACCGAGGTCCGCATCTTGCGCGGTTTTCCTGGTTGCTGGTCTGCCAAGGTGATTCCTCCCCTGCAGGCACGGCACGAAAGGCCTGCCCGGTTCGAATGTGCGGTGGGTGTGTACGGCTAAACTTCTACGCCGGGTAGAACCGTACCTGTCTAGTTTACGGCTTCGCGGCAGCGCCCCGGGCATCATGCCGCAGAGTCAGCGCGGACAGCACCCAGAGGACGCCGGCAAGAATGGCCCCGCCACCGGCGACCCCCAGCAGCGCATGCGCACCGAGGCTGATGAAGAACGGGAGCGCCGCGGCCGTTCCGAGGCCAATGACCCCGGAGGCTATCCAGTCCCTGGCCAGGACGTGCCCGCCACGGTGCCGCAGTCCACACACCAGCTCGATCGCGCCTGCGAGGCCCAGGCCCAGCGCCGCCATCACGCCGAAGGGCACGTCGCCATGGAACAGCAGCAGCGCCGCGCCACTGCCTGCCAGGATCAGCCCTGCGGCCGAAAGCAGCTTTCCAGGCGTACTGTCGCGGGTGAAGCCGGCCTTTGGAGTACCCCACAGGACCAAGGCGCCAGTGGCCAGCAAGTAGGTTCCGCCCGCCCAGGCCATCACCTCAACCGACGGCGTGGCCCAGAAGATCGTGACGGCCCCGAATCCCAGCGCGGCAAGGGCCCGCAACAGGACCGGCTTCCACAGGTCTTCCTGGGGAGCGGTACCGGGCGTGGCTTCTGCGGGCGTCAAAGGGCGGGTCACCGGTCCAGTTTAGTAGGCGTGGCTGCTACTGCGAACCGAGCACCATCCACCTGTCGGACCTGGCACGGACGCCGAGGGTCAGGGCGCGGGCAGCCATGTACCCCAGCGCGAAGGCTGCCCACAGCCACCCCAGCCCGGCCAGCCCGGAAGCGCCCGAGCCCGCCACAGCCAGGAGCAGCGGGATGTAGACGGCGAGGTTGACGACGCCGGCAATCGCCAGGTACTTCGCATCGCCGGCACCGATCAGCACACCATCGAGGACGAACACGTAACCGGCCAGGGGCTGACCGGCGGCGAGTACCCACAAGGCGACGGTCAGCACAGAGTGGACTCCGGCGTCGGACGTGAACAAAACCCCTACCCAGGGCGCAGCAGCGGCGAGCAGCACACCCGTGACCGCACCAAAGCCTATGCCCCACCTGATCATCGTTCTGGTCAACAGGCGCGCCTTGGCGGCATTGGATGCCCCCAGCTCCTTGCCAATAAGGGCCTGGGCCGCGATGGCCAGGGCATCCAGGGCGAAGGCGAGGAAGGAAAAAATCGTCATGGCAAGCTGGTGCGCGGCCAGGTTCACCGGACCTTGGGCAGTAACCACCAGCACCGTTGCGAGAATGGCGATGCGCAGGCTAAGCGTGCGCAGCATCAGCCACGAACCGACGCGCGTCATCGCGCGGATGCCGCGCCAGTCGGGAAGCAGGGTGACGCCGTGCCGCGAGGCGTTCCGCTGGACCATCACCAGGTAGACGGCAGCCATGGCCCATTGCGCAATACTGGTCCCCACGGCAGAGCCGGTCACCGACCAGCCCAAGCCGTAGACCAGCCACAGGTTCAGGACAACGTTCAGGGCAAAGCCGGCCGTGGCCACCACCAGGGGTGTCCGCGTGTCCTGGAGCCCGCGGAGAACGCCCGTGCCCGCGAAAATGAGCAGCATGGCCACCAGTCCGGGCATGGACCAGCGGAGGTAGTCGGCGGCGAATACCCTGACGTCGCCGTCGGCACCCATGAGGCCCACGAGAGGATCGGCGGCTACGAAGCCTGCCGCAGCCAGCAGAATACCCAGCAGGAGCGCCAGCCACACGCCGTCCCGTCCTGCCGCGAGGGCCCGGCCGAGCTGGCCGTCACCGAGCGCCCGCGCCACGGCCGGAGTGGTGGAGTAGGCGAGGAAGACCATCAGGCCGACGGCAGTGTGCAGGACAGCGGAGGCGAGGCCGACCCCGGCCAACTGGGCCACGCCGAGATGGCCCACGATCGCAGAATCCGCCAGCAGGAACAGCGGCTCAGCAATCAGGGCACCGAAGGCGGGGACGGCGAGCCGCAGGATTTCCCGGGAGTGTCCGGCGGGGGTCTTTGCGGCAGCAGGGGCAGCTTGATGTGGCACGATTGCCAGCCTATCGCCGCGTCCGGACATCCGGCCGACTGCCGAGGCGCTCCCCTTCACGGGTTTCAGTGGAAACCATGACAAGTAACACACTAAGACACAATTAGTTGACACTTCAAGTATAGGTTTGGAAGACTCGGGACATGAACAAGACCTCGCTTAACACCACGGCAGTGACGATTCTTCGCGTCATCATCGGCTTCATCTTTGCCGCCCATGGCTGGCAGAAGTTCAACGAATGGACCATCGCCGGCACCCAGGCCTCCTTCGCCAAAATGGGTGTTCCCGCTGCCGAAATCGCCGCTCCGGCGGTGGCAATCCTGGAACTTGGTGGCGGAATTGCGCTCATTCTTGGTGTCCTGACCCGGGTCGTCGCCCTCCTGCTGGCCCTTGACATGCTGGGGGCACTGTTTCTGGTGCATGCCTCTGCGGGGGTCTTCGCGGCAACCGGCGGCTACGAGCTGGTACTGCTTCTGGCAGCAGCGGCCCTGGCGGTGGCGCTCACCGGCGCCGGCCGCATCTCGGTGGACCGGGCCCTGTTCGGCCGTACGAACTCCAGGCTGGCCGTACTCGCCTAACGGCTCACATCAACATCGAACGACGGCGGTGAGCACCCGGGTGCTCACCGCCGTCGTTGTTTTATTCCCACACATTCCGTGACGCCCGGACCGCGAGGTGCTTCTACAACGGGGCGGGGCCGGAGCTACCCTCGGGTAACGCTGCGCCTCAGTAAGATCGCAGCATGACTGAGACCGCAGCCAACTCCGTAACCCTCCGTTTCCTGGCCGCCCCCATGGATGTGGGACACAGCGGGTCCGTTGACGCTGGGACAGTCCTTGAATGGGTGGACAAGGCCGCATACGCTGCCGCTGTCGGCTGGGCAAAGTCCTACTGCGTCACTGCCTACGTGGGCAACATCCACTTCGCTGACCCCGTCAACAGCGGCGATATGGTGGAAGTCGAGGCCACCATCGTGTACACAGGGCGCTCTTCCATGCACATCCGTACCGTCGTCTCCTCCGGGGATCCCAAAGGCGGACCAGCGACGATGCGCAGCCAGTGCATGGTGATTTTCGTAGCCGTGGGCGAGGACGGCAAGCCGATCCCGGTGAAACAGTTTGAGCCGGTCACCGACCAGGAAATCGAACAGCGCGAGCACGCCCTTGCCAGGGTCAAGGTCCGGGAACAGATCGTTGCAGCCATGAAGGACCAGGAATATACCGACGCCGGAACGGCCGAGCGCGTCACGCTGCGGTTCATGGCGGCCCCCACCGATGTGAACTGGGGCGGGAAGGTCCACGGCGGCATCGTGATGAAGTGGATCGACGAGGCGGCCTATGTCTGCGCGTCCCGCTACTGCGGCAAGGACACCGTTGCCGTGTTTTCAGGCGGCGTCCGCTTCTACCGCCCTCTGCTCATTGGACACGTGGTGGAGGTGGAGGCGCGGCTGGTCTACACCGGAACCAAAGGCATGCATATTGCCGTACACGTCCGCTCCGGGGACCCCAAGGGTAAGGAACTGAACCTCACCACGTACTGCCTGACAGTGATGGTGGCGCGCGACGCCGAAGGCACGTCAGTGCCCATCCCCCGCTGGGTGCCTGTTTCGGAGGAGGACAAGCGGCTGCACGCGCATGCGCGCGAGCTGCTGGAAATCCGGGGCACTGCTCCCGGAAACCGCCTGCCCAACCACTTGCTGGCGCAGGGCTAAGCGCGCCAGCACCAAACGGTACGGGAGGTCAGAAACCGCCGCCACCGGCGTCGGCCGCCATGTTGGCGAACCTCGAGTAGTGGCCCTGGAAGGCCACCACGATGTCCTTGGTGGGACCGTTACGGTGCTTGGCGATCAGGATGTCAGCCTCGCCAGCACGCGGTGACTCCTTGTCATAGACGTCCTCACGGTGCAGGAGGATCACCATATCCGCGTCCTGCTCGATCGAGCCGGATTCGCGAAGGTCAGAGACCATGGGCCGCTTGTCCTGCCGCTGTTCGGAACCACGGTTCAGCTGCGAGAGCGCGATGACCGGAACCTGGAGCTCCTTGGCCAGCAGCTTGAGCGCACGGGAGAACTCCGAAACTTCCTGCTGGCGCGACTCCACCTTCTTGCCGGAACTCATGAGCTGGAGGTAGTCCAGGATCACAAGCTTGAGATCGTGCTGCTGTTTGAGGCGCCGGCATTTGGCCCGGATTTCCATCAGCGACATATTGGGGCTGTCGTCGATGAACAACGGGGCATCGTTCATCCGGCCCATGGTGGTGGCGATTTTGGACCACTGCTCATCCTTGATAGTGCCCTTGCGGAGGTCCTGCAGCCCAATGGTGGCCTCGGCGGACAGGAGGCGCATGGCGATCTCGTTCCGGCCCATTTCGAGCGAGAACATCACCGTGGCCAGGTTGTTCTTGATGGCCGCCGACCGGGCGAAGTCCAGAGCGAAGGTGGACTTACCCACGGCGGGGCGGGCGGCGATGACAATCATCTGGCCGGGGTGCAGGCCGTGGGTCAGTTCATCCAGTTCATAGAAACCCGTGGGTACACCCACCATGCCCTCACCGCGGTGGCCGGAGGCTTCGATCTCATCCACCGTGGACTCCATGACGTCCTTCAGGACGACGTAGTCCTCGGCCGTGCGGCGCTCTGCCACAGCGTAAACTTCGGCCTGCGCCTGGTTGACGAGGTCTTCCACTTCGCCATCCGAGCCATAACCGAGCTGGACGATCTTGGTTCCGGCGTTGACCAGGCGGCGCAGCACGGCGCGTTCGGCCACGATCTCGGCATAGTAGCCGGCGTTGGCTGCCGTGGGCACGGTCTGGATCAGTTCATGCAGGTACGCAGGGCCGCCGATCCTGTTGATCTCGGCGCGCTTGGTCAGTTCATCCGAGACGGTGACCGCGTCCGCAGGCTCGCCGCGGCCGTAGAGATCAATGATGGCTTCGTAGATGGTTTCGTGGGCTGGACGGTAGAAGTCCTGGCCACGGAGGATCTCCACCACATCGGCGATCGCATCCTTGGAGAGCATCATGCCGCCCAGGACGGACTGTTCCGCGGGAATGTCCTGCGGAGGTTTCCGGCTGCCTTCTGATCCGCGGGTGCCCTCGATCGAGTCCAGATGCGTTACTGACAAAGCTGCCGTCCTCCATTGTGTGCCGCGGCGGAACCGGTCCGGCCGTGGTTAAAGCTGTTCTTCCTGCGGGTACCTGCGCCGTGGAACATCCGCAACGCAGGCACCAGGACAGGTCTATCCGAGGGCACCGACAACTGGCCATCCGGCGGCCCTGTCGGGTCCAAAGGCTTTGTGCACAAGAGTTATCCCCAATATCCACAGGTTATCCACAGAGGTACCCGCCACGGCGGGATCCAGGGAATCCGCCGCGGTCCTTCGCGTACTCCGCAGCAGCGTTTTCGCGTCCCAAAAACAGGTATCCCGCTACGCTAGCCCCCCTTTCCCCAAGGGCAAAGCCGCGTGTACCCACGGCCTGTGGATAACCTGTGCACTAAGCGGCATAGCTTGTGCACAGCCTGTGGGTGACCCTGTGGAAACAAAAAAACTTTTCCCTCTCATAAGCCTCTGACCTGCGGAAACGTCCATCCGGACGTGTGGAGGAAATATTCTTTTACTCAACCTTCATCCACAGCTTGCATGCCGAGGCTGTTGATTGGGAACTGAATTCCGGGTCCAATCCTCCGCATCCATCCCTAAAGCGTGATGAATTCCACAGCACGTGCCCCGAATTGACGCCTTAGCAGGCGACCTGTATGCGAATCAAGGAATATGCTGTGGATAACCACGATCTGGCATAAGCTCTATACATGGGCGAAATACTGATGGTGCTGTTGCCTGCGTTGGTTTTGGTGGCAGTAATCTGGGCTCTCTCAACAGCCCTGAGCCCCCGTGACTCCGGAATCTCCGACGCCGAAAAATACCAGCAGGACCTCGCGATGCGCTCCGCCGAGCACTATGCCGCCCAGGTCCGCGCCGCCACTGCCGCCCGTGCCCGGTTGGAGGCCAACACACGCCCCAGCCAAAATGAGGCACAGCAGTCACAGCAGGCGGACAACGCCCGTGCGGCATTGCACGCGCAGGCAGGCGGGCCGTCCGGCCAGCACGGGTACACAGCCCTTCCGGGCGGACAGCTCAATCCTCAATTCGCCCTGCAACTCCAGACGATGGCCCGCAGCGGGCAAAAGCTCCAGGCCATCAAACTCCTCCGCCAGGCGACGCACTTTGACCTGGCTACCGCCAAGAAGTACGTAGATCGGCTTTAGAAATGGAATCGCTTGTGATCCCCGCCCTCATCCTGGTGGTAGTTGCCGCCGCAGTGGCCCTGGGTGCCCGCGCCGTCAGCAGGCGCGTGGCGGCTTCCAACGCAGCCGGCACGGCCGCTCCCGCCACCGACCCTGTGGAGTTGGCGCGCACGGCCGCCGCGAAGCTTACGGAGGACCAGCACCGTCGCCTGTACGCCCTCATCGCCCAGGGGCAGGCCATGGCAGCGATCAAGCTCTACTACGAGGCCACGGACGCCGGCCTGAGAGCGTCACGGGATGCCGTAGGCGCGTTGGCGGCCCACCCGCAGCCGTACCGCAGCCCCGCCTCCGCGGAGCCTGTGCAGGATCCCGACGATGACGACACCCCCCAGCGCTTCCCGTACCGCTACCGGGCCATCGCCAGCAAGGGCGATGTAACCCGCGAAGTCAGCAGCAACATGCTCAATGACGAGATCTACGGGCGGATCCGCACGCTGGTCCGCAGCGGCGATATAGAGGCCGCCGCCACGGCGCTGACCAAGCACTCTGACATCACCCTCAAGCAAGCCCGTGAGTTCATCGCGCTCCTGGAGGACTAGGGCCTACCCTTCCTCCCTGGATTCCTCCCCGCGGCTGTGATGTGTCCAGGGGCTAGAAGTCGAAGAGGTCCCCCAGCCAGCCCTCCTTCTTTTTGTGTCCGCGGCGGTCGTAGTCGCGGTCATGGCCCTGCTTGCCGTACTTCCGGTCGTCGTATCGCGGCTGGTCATACCGCGGCTGATCACGGCGCGGCTCAAAGTTCGGGTACAGCGGAGGCGGAGTCGGACCAGGCGCCGGGACCGCCGGGCGGGCGGGCGCCTGGGATCCTCCGGCCATGGCCTCGTTGGCGCGGTCGATGATCTTATCCAGTTCACCGCGGTCGAGCCAGACGCCGCGGCACTGGGGGCAGTAGTCAATCTCCACACCACTGCGTTCACTCATGATCAGGTCAATTGAATCCACAGGACATTTCATGTCCCGGTCAACGAGTGGCGGCTCCGGATAGTTCGGCAGAGGTGTCCGACGCCGGATTCCCGCCACCGGAGCCTGCCTCAACGTCCGCCCGAGATACCCGCCAGAAGCTGTTCGAACGGCAGGGACTCCAGGGCCGCCGGCTTGCGGCCAGGCTGCTCCCCTGTCAGGAGTCCTGCAAACTCGGCCGCCGCCCGCTCGATCCGGGACGAAAGGGGCGAGCCGCCGTCGTCGGTGTTTCCCCAGTCCTGCGGGCCTGCGAAGACGCCCGTGGCCGCCGTCCGGGTGCGCAGGTAGCTGAACAGTGGGCGCATCGCGTAGTCCAGGACCATCTGGTGCCGGTCGGTGCCGCCAGTGGCCCCCAGCAGGACGGCCTTACCGTCCAGGGACTTGGGGTCAAGCACGTCAATGAAGGACTTGAAGAGGCCGCTGTAGGACGCACTGAACACGGGGCTGACCGCGATGATGCCCTCGGATGCCTCGACCCCGGCAATGACGTCGGCCAGGCGCGGGGCCGCATAGCCGGTGACGAAATTGTTCGCGATGTCCACTGCGAGGTCCCGGAGCTCAACCACGTCCACAGTCACGTCGTAGCCTGCACGGGAAAGTTTGCGCTCTGCAGCAGCGGCAAGCTGGTCGGCGAGCAGCCTGCTTGAGGACGGCACTCCCAGGCCGGCGGACAGGACGGTGATGCGGCGGGTTTCCACTGTGGACTCCTGAAGTTCGATACGGACTACAATACATGCATTTGCATGTACAGAGGTAACCGGTGGTCATTCGGGTTTATTCCACGCGCCTGGCGGATCAGCGTTCCACTGAGTCACCGCGGCAGGTATCAGGTGGTGCTGGCTGACCTCCTCCGCGTCTGCGAAACTACGAGCATGGCAGAGAACAAGACCAAGCCCACAGATGTTCCTGCGGCAGAATTCCTTGCCGAGGTGGAGCATCCGCAGCGGCGTGCGGACGGCTTCGAGTTGTTGGAGATGATGACCCGCATCTCCGGGCAGGAAGCCGTCATGTGGGGTCCGACCATCGTCGGGTTCGGCACCTACCACTACAAATACGAAAGCGGGCGGGAGGGCGACGCCGCGGCCGTCGGATTCTCACCGCGGAAGGCGAACTTGGTGCTGTACGGCCTCACCGACGGACCCGATGCCGACCGGCTGCTGCCCGAACTGGGGAAGCACAGGACCAGCGCAGCCTGCCTCTACATCAACAAGCTCGACGACGTGGACCGGAACGTTCTTGAGGAGCTGATCCGGTCTGGCTACAGGCATGTCACCACGGAGCTTAACAGCCCCTAACCTGCGAACGAGGTGGTATTTGACGGTAGTCCGGAGCGTCAACACTGCTCTGAAGTGCCATTTCGATGCAGCGTCCGCACAGAAAACCCCCGCCGCCGGTTAGGCAACGGGGGTTTTCGTGCAGTTCAGTGCTTCGTAGCTGTTAAAACTACTTGCCTGCGACTACGTCGAGTTCGATCACTGCGGCAACGTCGTCGTGCAGACGAACGTTGGCCTGGTAGGAACCGACCGACTTGATGTGTGCCGGCAGTTCAACCTTGCGCTTGTCGATGCGGCCAAGGCCAGCGGCCTCAACGGCGTCGGCGACGTCGCCCTGCTTGACGGTGCCGAACAGGCGTCCGGTCTCGCCAGCCTTGACAACGAGCTTGACCGGCTTGGCGGAGAGTGCAGCGGCCTGCTTCTGAGCGTCTTCCAGGGAAGCGTGCTCGCGGGCGGCACGGGCAGCCTTGATGGACTCAACCTGCTTCTCGCCACCCTTGGACCAGGTCAGGGCGAAGTTGCGGGGGAGCAGGTAGTTACGTGCGTAACCGTCCTTGACCTCGACAACGTCGCCAGCAGCACCGAGACCGGTTACTTCGTGGGTCAGAATGAGCTTTGCCATGTTAGTTAATCCCTTCCTTAGCCGCGGCCAGCGCCGGAGTAAGGCAGCAGGGCAACTTCGCGGGCGTTCTTGATTGCCTGTGCGATCTTGCGCTGTTCCTGCACCGTGACGCCAGTGACGCGACGGGCGCGGATCTTTCCGCGGTCGGAGATGAACTTGCGCAGCAATGCTACGTCCTTGTAGTCGATGACAGTGATGTCAGCGGCCTTCAGGGGGTTGGACTTTGGTTTGGGCTTACGGAGTTCAGCCTTAGCCATCGTGGAGCTCCTATTCTATGGAGCCCGTGGATATTGATCCACGGGATGGTGGTGGTCCGACGGCGGCAGTCGCTTCGGTGCCATGCGGCACTCAGGCGGTCCCGGCGTCGGGCCTTAATTTTTGGTGGTTAGAAGGGGGGTTCGGAATCCGGGCCGTTGCCCCAGCCGCCTGCGTTGGAGACACCGGGCGTTGCCCAAGGGTCTTCCTGCGCTGCGGGCTGGTTGCCGCCCCAGTTTCCGCCGGAGTTGCCGCCCTGGCTTGCACCAGCGCCGCCTCCCCCGAACCCACCGCCGCTGTTGCCGCCGCCGAAGCCACCCTGTCCGCCGTTTCCGGCACCCCCGGCGCCGGAGCGCTGGGTACGGTTGACTTTGGCATTGGCGTAGCGCAGGCTCGGGCCGATTTCATCGACTTCGAGCTCAATGACGGTGCGCTTTTCGCCTTCTTTAGTTTCGTAGGAACGGCTCTTCAACCGGCCGGAAACGATCACGCGCATGCCCTTGGTGAGGGACTCGGCGACGTTCTCGGCTGCTTCACGCCAGACTGCTGCGCGGAGGAACAGGGTTTCCCCGTCCTTCCACTCATTGGACTGGCGATCAAAGGTGCGTGGGGTGGAAGCGATGGTGAAGTTCGCTACTGCCGAACCTGACGGTGTGAACCGCAATTCCGGGTCATTGGTGAGATTACCGATGACCGTAATGGTGGTTTCGCCTGCCATCTACTGCCTCCTTGTTCGATCCTGGATGAAGAATTCGATCCTGCGGGGTGAAGAATGAAAATCGGAGCTGAAATTACTCAGCGACAACCTTCTGCTCTTCGGGGCGGGTGATCTTGGTGCGCATGATGGTCTCGTTAAGAGACAGCTGGCGGTCAAGTTCCTTGGCGGTGTCCGGCTTGGCGGTGAAGTTCACCACGGCGTAGATACCTTCGGACTTCTTCTTGATGTCGTAGGCCAGTCGGCGACGGCCCCAGATGTCAACCTTTTCGATGGTTCCACCATCGTTGGTGATGACATTCAGGAACTTCTGAAGCGACGGCTCAACGGTACGCTCTTCGACCTCGGGGTCGATGATTACCATCAATTCGTAAGGACGCATATGTGAACCCACCTCCTTTGGGCTAAGCGGTTACGGCATTTCCGTAACAGGAGGTTCATTTGCGATGCCATGCACAGGCCCGGCCACCGGAACGGAGGCAGGACGCAGCACAGACTTCAATATCTTAGTGCATTTGGATCGGATAGGCGATTCGCGCTTGACTCAACGCTATGCGCCATGGTTCCACAGTGGAAGCAGCCATGAGGATATGTGGAAAACCGAGGCTGGGGGGCCAGGGTCCTGTGCACCGCAGCTAGAGTACAGAGCATGGACGCCGCACCGCTCAACGACCGCCCCGGCCCGGTCAGGCGCAGCCGGCTGCGGTTCCTGGCAATGCTGGTCGCGGGAATCGCGGCCACGCTGGCGACGGGCGCTACCGGCCGATGGCTACAGGCCCCGGCCGCAGGGTGGGCCACGGCAGCGCTGGTGTATGTGGGCTGGGTGTGGCTGATAGTGGGAAAGATGGGTCCGAAGGAAACCAAGGCCCACGCCACCGCCGAGGACCCGTCCCGGACCACCACTGACCTGCTGATCCTGGCGGCGAACGTCGCGTCGCTGGCCGCGGTCGCCGTCGTGGTTATGGACTCACACAATGGCGACGGCGGCACGCAACTTGCTGGGGCGGCACTGGTCCTGGCCAGCGTGGCCCTGTCCTGGATGCTGGTCCAGACCCTGTTCACCCTCAGGTACGCGGAGCACTACTACGGCGGGGCGACCGAAGGCGGCGTCAGCTTCAACCAGGACGAACCGCCGCAGTACACGGACTTCGCCTACCTGGCTACCAGCATCGGCATGACGTACCAGGTCTCGGACACCAGCCTGGAGAACCCGCGCATCCGGTGCGAAGCCCTGAAGCACAGCCTCCTGTCCTATGTTTTCGGTACGGTCATCCTGGCCGCCACGATCAACCTGGTGCTGGGCCTGGCGGCCTGAGGACGTCCGGAGACTTACGACGCTTGTGCTGCGCCGACGGCGGCATCCTCACCCTGCGGAGCCTCAGCTGCCGGTCCGGCCGGGCCACCCTTCCGGTAGCGCCATACCCCGATGCCAACCACCACGGCGGCCAGTGCCAGGGAGAGCATCAGGGACTCGCGCGTGGATTCCAGGATCACCATGCCGATCAGCAGCGCCACGATGCTGGCGATGGAAACCCAGGTCAGGTAGGGGAACAGCCACATCTTCAGGGCGAGGTCCTTGGCGGCGGCACCCATGCGCTTGCGCAGGATCAGCTGCGAGGACGCAATGACCAGCCAGACAAAGAGTGCGATCGCGCCCGAAGTGTTCACGAGGAACAGGAAGACGGTCTCCGGAGCGATGTAGTTCAGTCCCACGGTGACAAAGCCGACGACGGTGGAGGCCAGGACTGCGGAGGCAGGTACGCCCCGCTTTGAAATCCGGGTCCAGGCCACTGGCGCGTCGCCGCGCTTGGAGAGGGAGAAGAGCATGCGGCTGGCGGTGTAGAGGCCGGAGTTCAGGCAGGACAACACGGAGGTGAGGACCACAATATCCATGATGGTGCCGGCACCGGGGATGCCGAACAGTTCAATCACGGCGACGTAGGGGCTCTTGGCTACGTTGGCATCATTCCAGGGCAGCAGGGTGACCACGATGGCTATCGAGCCGATGTAGAAGACCAGGATCCGCCAAACAGTGGACTTGACGGCTTTCTTGACTGCGTCAACGGGGTTCTCGGACTCACCAGCGGCAATAGTGGCGATCTCTGCCCCGAAGAAGGAGAAAACGACCACCAGGATCCCGGCCAGGACCGCTCCCGGCCCGTTGGGCAGGAATCCGCCATTCTCGATGAGGTTGCTCAGGCCTGGTGCGGGGACTCCGGGGATAAGGCCCATGATGGCTGCCACTCCGAAGAGCAGGAACAGCACAATGGCTGCGACCTTGATGGAGGCGAACCAGAACTCGAATTCTCCATAGGACTTTACCGATCCCAGGTTGGTCAGCGTGAGCAGGACCATCAGGATCAGCGCCCACACCCACTGGTCGATTCCAGGGACCCACCGGTGCATGATCGCCGCGCCGGCGGTTGCTTCGATGCCCAGGACGATGATCCAGAACCAGGCGTACAGCCACCCGATGCTGAAACCTGCCCAGCGGCCCAGCGCCTTGTCGGCGTAGGTCGAAAAGGACCCGGTTTCAGGGTTGGCGGCCGCCATCTCGCCGAGCATCCGCATCACCAGGATCACGACAATTCCGGCAGCCATATAGGCCAGCAGGATTCCCGGGCCGGCCTGTTGGATCGCGGCACCGGACCCCACAAAGAGGCCTGCCCCGATGACGCCGGCAATGGCGATCATGGACAGATGCCGCGGCTTGAGCGACTTGGCGAGTTGTTGGTCAGCGTGCATGGGTGCGCCGTCCTTCATGTTGGTGCGGAAATTTGGCTGCCTTGCGGGGCCATAACGACGGGGCGGGAGGCCATCGTGGTTGCTCCGTGCGGTGGATCACACGTTTTATCCCACCCTAGACGCGCACCGGGCGCCGGTTGATGTGCACTGGCACAGAACGCCGGAGGCCAAATCAGATGTTTCCACAGGATGGCACACCATTGCGAACCATCCACTGCCTTGCAGGCAACTTTGAAATGCTCTCGAAACCTAAGTACTCAGGGCTCCAAAACCTGAGTACTCGCGGCTCAAACTACTCTGGTGCGGGATCTGGAACGGGGCTATATTGACTTCCAACGGTTGGGTACCGTGCTGGACGTAACGAAGCGGCCAGGAATTGCCCCGGCTCAGTCATGGGAATGATTGGACGGGGCTTCGACGACACATACAGGAAGTACAAGGCAATATCGGTCTCCTTCAACGATGGATGGGGACCACATGTCGTTAATCGGGCGAAGCAAGGAGTTGGACCGGATCCTCTCAGTGATCCGAGGGCCGAAGGAATCCGCCCTGAGCGTTGTAGGCCGCCGTGGTGTGGGTAAATCCGCCCTCCTGTCAGAGATCCCGCGACTCTCTGACTACCGGACAGTTTTCCTGCGGGCCAGTGCCTCCGAGTCCGACTGGCCTCTTTCGGGCCTCACTGCACTGCTGAACGGAATCGATGATCCCGTCCTCAACCGGTTCGCCGATGAACTGCTGAGAAACTCCACCGCCGCCCTGGATGTCCCCACCGTGTCCACGATGCTCCTGAATGGACTGCATCAGCGCTCGTCCTCACGCACCGTCGTCGTCGTCGACGATGCAGACCAACTGGATCCCAGCAGCCAAGCTGTGATCGGGTTCCTCGCCCGCCGCCTGTCCGGGACGGACGTGGCACTTTTCATGAGCGTGCGCGAAGAAGTGCCGGACAGCCCGTTTGGCAGCCTCCCGGCCCTTCACCTCAAGCCTCTGAACTACAACGACACGGTCCGGATGCTGGAGTCGATTCCGGCGCGGCAAGTCGCAACAGCGGCAGTCCACGCGGTGGCTGCTACAACCCAGGGCAACCCGCTTGCCGCCGTCGAGCTTTACACCTGCCTGTTGGAGCGCCAGGCCGAGGGGAAGTACGCCCTGCCTATTCCACTGCCCTGCAAGGGGAGCTTCGAATCCGAATTCGCGGCAACGGTGGGCAGCCTGACCCCGGCCGCGCGGCAGGTCCTTGACCTGATGTCGCTGTCCTGCCGGAGCGATATCGCCACCTTGGAGAAGGTTTACAGCGACCTGTGGACGGGGGTGGACGAACTCCTGGCCAACGGCATGGTCAGCAGGTCCGGCCCGCATCTGCGGATCCAGGACCAGTTGCTGCGGGGCTTCGTCTTTACCGCCATGACGCCGGCTGTCCGGACCACCAACCACCGTGCGCTGGCGGATGCTGCCGGCGAGACAGATCCTTACGCCAGGCGATGGCATCTGAGCTTTACGGCCTTGGAGCGCCAGACGCCGTTTGGCCTCCTGCGTTTTGCCGTTGACCTGATCCGCAACGGGGAAGTGTCCTTCGCCGTGGAGTACATCGAGCGTGCCCTCACCATCAACCCCTGGGAAGCGGAGACTGCGGCACGGCTCGCCAACGTGGCTGAACTGCTGTTCAACAGGGGAGAGTTCGTTTATGCCAGGCGGTACCTGGAATGGGCGCAGCGTGTGACACGCAACCCCGCTCTGATCCTGCGCCTGACCGGCCTGGATTTCGAGATCCAGTTCATCCAGGGCGCCGCTGTGCGCTCCAGCATGGTGCTACGCCTGGTGAAGGAGTTCGGCCAGCACGATCCTGCCTATTCAGCCACCCTGTTGGCGATCGGTTCGCTCTTTTACGCGGAACGGTGGGAGTTGGAAGACGCCCTCCGCCTGCTCCGCCACGCCGAGCAGTTCCAGGACGCTGCCTCCAAGGACTGCCTCGCAGTGACGGACCGTGCCAAACTCCTGATCGAAGCAATCAGCGGCAACACCGGGAATCTGGGCCGCAAGCATGACGCGGGCGCCACAGTAGCTACCCTTCTGGTGCAAGGCCGCGCCCTGACCTACGCAGAGCATTATGAACTTGCCCAGGAGGCCTTCGCAGTGGTGCGGAACTCCGTTGAGGCGAACAACGTCAATTGGAGGGAAACCGCGGACTACCTGGCCGTGGACAACGAGATCCGGGCCGGGAACGTGCGGACCGCTGTCCGGCTCATTGAAGACCTGGAACTCACGGAGCCGGAATCCAAATACCACCGCGGGATGCGGCACATCTTCCGCGTGTGGCGCGCCCACTCACTGGGCGACGAGGCGCTGGCCCGGCTTTACGTGGCGGAGGCACAGCGTTTCTCCGGCGCTGAAAGCCACCCCGCCATCACTGCCCAATTGGCCGCTTGCCAGGGACATTTCGCACTCATGCGCGGCAACCTGGCCGAATCATTCGCCCAGTTGTCCCGCGCCGTGGAGATCGGCATGGCCTTCGGCAACCCGACACTGCTTCGCTGCGAAGCGGACCTGGTGGAAGTGCTGGTGCGGTTGGGACGGCACCGCGAGGCCACCCAGGTCCTGTACCGGCTCGAAAGCCGCTCCGTGGGGCTCAGATCCCCATGGCTGCTGACCGCCGTCGCACGCAGCCGAGCGATGCTCGCTGACGGTGAGCAGTCGCTTCAGCTGTTCAACCACGCACTTGAGAACAGGGGTGCCCACGACTCACTGCTGGAACGCGCCAGGACGCTGCTCTGCTACGCGGAGCGGCTAGGGGCCTTCGGCCGGCTGCGGGATGCCAGGGACGGCCTGCTGCGGGCCAAAGTGATGTTCGACGAGGTCGGCGCCGACGCGTGGACCCAGCACGTTGATTCCCTGTTGCTGGACGAGCGCGTTGAACCTGCCCGCGCCCCTGGCAACCCTTCCATGCTGATGCTCGCCGACCATGAGCGGGCCCTCGCGCAGATGGTGGCGCGGGGAATGCGCAACAAGGAAATCGCAGCCACGTTGTACGTCTCCGTGCGGACGGTGGAAGTGCGCCTTACCGCGATCTACCGCAAGCTGGGTGTGGAGTCTCGCGCACAGCTCACCGCCCTGGCCGCAGGCAAGGATTCCGCTGCCCGGGAACCCTACGTCCTGCCTGTCCTCTAGGGACCAAAACGCTGGAACCCGCAGTATCCACATTCTTCCCTTCCCGCTACCACAAAGCGCCTGCTTTTCCCCGTAATAACAGCCGTTTCCGGGCTAATTTTGCTTCACAAGTGGAACCCAATGCGGACTCTGCGGGAAGCGATGATCATGGCGGAAATTCCAGTAGCCCCTTTCCGAAGCGCGTCGTTTGGCTGGCCGGTTGAACCCTTGGCCGCGCAGCGGAATGCAACGTCGCCATTGCGTCTGCCGGAATCCTCACCGAAAGGGACCCCGCAGCCACCGGCTGCCGCCCCGGCAACGCCAGGACGCAAGGCGACGGCGGCGTGGATCTCCACCCACATCAACCTCCTGCGCATCACAGACTCGGTCGTGGTGGCCTTGGCCGTGTTCGCCGGCTACCTGCTCTCCAGCGTCGGTTTCACCCCCGGCGTAGAAAGCGACAAAGGCGGAGTCCTCACCGCCACCACGGTTACGCTGCTGTGGCTCATGGCGCTGGAAATCTATCGGACCCGCGACTCGAAAGTCCTGGGTGTCGGCGCGGACGAGTACAAGCGCGTTGCCTCCGCAACCCTGCGGATCTTCGGCCTGATGGCCATTGCCGCCGTGGTCTTTTCCGTCCATGGCGGGACCGCGTTCGTCACGGTTTCCCTTCCGTTGGGACTGGTGGCCTTAACGGGCAACCGCTGGGTGTTCCGGCGCCGGCTCACCAAGGAAAAGGCCCGGGGACACCACCTGTCCCGGGCCATCGTGGTGGGGGAACCTGAGGAAGTCCGTTACGTGGTGCACCAAGTGGCCAAGAAGTCCGGACCCGTCTACAAGATCCTGGGAGTCTGCCTTCCCGGCGCCCGGCGCGGAGCCAGCCTGCGCGTGGATGGCCAGCAGATCCCGGTTCTCTCCTCCACGGACGACATTGCCCGCACCGCCAGGCTGACCGACGCCGATGCGGTCATCGTTGCGGGCCCTCTGCCCGGCGGAAACAAGTTCATCCGCGAACTCGGCTGGAAACTGGAGGAATGCGCCGCGGAAATGGTCCTCGCCGCCACCCTCACAAACGTTGCGGGTCCCCGCATCCACTGGCGCCCGGTGGAAGGACTCCCCCTTATGCACGTGGACATTCCCCAGTACTCGGGGGCGAAACACGCGCTGAAGAGGGTCATGGATGTGGCGGTAGCGCTGGCTGCCCTCCTTGTGCTGTCGCCACTGCTCCTGGTGCTTGCCGTGATTGTGCGGCTGGACAGTCCGGGCCCGGTGCTTTTCCGGCAGGACAGGGTTGGCAAGGACGGCACCGTGTTCGGGATGTTCAAGTTCCGGTCCATGGTGGTGGACGCCGAGGCCCGTCTGGCAGCCCTTACTGAGCAGAACGAGGGTGCCGGAGTGCTGTTCAAGCTGCGCGATGATCCGCGGGTCACCCGGTGCGGGCGGTGGATGCGGAAGTACTCCCTCGATGAACTCCCTCAACTCTGGAATGTTGTGCTCGGCGACATGAGCATGGTGGGACCCCGCCCGCCGCTGGCCCGGGAAGTCCACGGCTACGAACGCCACACTCACCGTCGCCTCCTCATCAAGCCGGGAATTACCGGCCTCTGGCAGATCAACGGCCGCTCGGACCTTTCCTGGGACGAGTCAGTGCGGCTGGACCTCTATTACGTCGAGAACTGGTCCATCGCCGGTGACCTGCTGATCCTGTGGCGGACATTCCGCGCAGTACTCCGGCCCTCCGGCGCCTACTAGATCGTGCGAGAAGAAGGACAGCCATGAAGAGCTTCATTGATCCCTTTCATACACCGGCCCATCGGCTGCCGGCCCGGAAACTGTCAATCGCCGTCGTCGGTGCCGGATATTGGGGGCCGAATCTGGCCCGCAACCTTCAAGCGAGCCCCGTCTGGGACCTGGTTGCCATCTGCGACGTGAACTCAGAACGAGCGCGGGCGTTGGGTACCCCGTTTACTGACGTTGCGGTGGTCGAATCCCTTGATGAACTGCTGGACACCTTCGAGGTGGATGCAGTCGCCATAGCAACGCCGGCGCATGCCCACTACGGGACGGTCATGACGGCTCTTCGGGCAGGAAAGCACGTCCTCGTGGAGGAGCCGATGGCGGACAGCCTCAAGCATGGACTAGAGATGGTGGCCGAGGCGCAGGCAAACGGCCTGGTGCTGATGGTGGACCACACGCACTGCTACTCCCCAGCAGTACTCAAGATGCAGGAGCTGGTGCAGGCCGGCTCGTTGGGCGAGATTCTCTTCGTGGACTCCACGCGGATAAATCTGAGTCTGGAGCGCCCTGAGGTAGACGTGTTCTGGGACGTGGCGCCACACGACCTTGCGATTCTTGACTTCGTTCTTCCTGGCGGCCTGAATCCGACCGAGGTCTCCGCGTTTGGGGGTGACCCGCTTGGTATCGGGAGAAACTGTGTTGGCCACCTAAACTTCAGGCTTCGGAACGATGGCACGGCCCACTTGCACGTGAACTTGCTGAGCCCCACGAAGATACGACAAATGGTCATCGGCGGATCGCTGAGGACCCTGGTGTGGGATGACCTGAACCCGAAGCAACGTCTCAGCGTCTTCGACAGAAGCGTCTCGCTGGACCCGTCACCAAAGTCGGCCAACGAAAAGAGGACTTCCGCCACGGCCTACAGAACGGGCGATATTTGGTCTCCCGCCCTGCCGGAGCGCGAGCCCCTGGGCCAGGTCATAGAGGAGTTGGAATTCTGCATCCGCAACAAGCGTGAGTCGCGCACGGGTTGGGATTCTGCGTTGCGCATTCTCGCAGTGCTGGAAGCAGGGGCGCGGAGCCTCAGTCGTGATGGTCAAACGTCCGTTGTCGCAAGCACCGAACTGGCAGACTCAGCCCGTGCGGGGGCCGAGATCCGGAACATGAGGGCACTTTGAGCGGCCGGGTGGAAGTTTGTGGGCACAAGAACGATAAGACCGCCGAGACAAGGAAAGTTGGTGCCCGATGACTGCGGAAACAGTCCTCGCGGGGATGAGTGCGATGAAGCCATGGCTCGGTGATGAGGAAGCGCGCGCACTGGCTGAGGTTGTGGCCTCCGGTTCGATAGCCCAAGGGCCGAAGGTCAAGGAGTTCGAGAAGGACTTCAGCTCCTTGCAACGCGTGCGCTACGCCGTCGCAACCTCCAACTGCCCATCTGCGCTTCATTTGGCCCTCATAGTGGCCGGCATCGGTCCCGGGGACGATGTTGTGGTGCCGTCACTGTCGTTTATTTCGACGGCGAACGCGGTGACTTACGTCGGCGCACGCCCGATCTTCTGTGATGTCGACCCCGCCACTGGGAACGTGACTGCCGAGACTATCCATGCGGCACTCACCTTGGACACCCGTGCCGTGATCGTGGTGGACCAGGGCGGCGTGCCAGTGGACCTGCACCCCATCCGCGAACTGTGTGACCGGCACGAGATCACTGTGATCGAGAACGCCGCCTGCGCAATCGGCTCCACCTACAAGGACAGCCCAGTGGGCACAGGGGCCGATCTGACTGTGTGGTCCTTCGACCAGGAGAACATAGTGACTACGGGTGAGGGCGGCATGCTCACGACCCGCCGCGCTGACTGGGCTGCACGGGCGCGAACCCTCCGCGACCATGCCAGGAGCGTCACGGGCATGGGCCGACCCGAATCGCTTGCGGCACTGCCCGAGGTCTACCTTGAGATCGGCTTCGACTACCGGATGACTGACCTGCAGGCCGCCATCGGAATCGTGCAGTTGGCCCGGCTCGCACAAATTGTGGAGCGGCGCCGGACCCTGGCCGGCCAGTACGTCGCCGGGCTTGCCGGGTTGA
This sequence comes from Pseudarthrobacter sp. CCNWLW207, assembly GCF_037203945.1. NCBI lineage: Bacteria > Bacillati > Actinomycetota > Actinomycetes > Micrococcales > Micrococcaceae > Pseudarthrobacter > Pseudarthrobacter sp. CCNWLW207. Next base: position 22,168 of record NZ_JBBCBS010000002.1, read on the forward strand.
GGGGCTTGCGTTTCGTCGCGGATCCGCCGTACGGCACTACCAACTTCCAGTCCTTCTGGGTTGAGGTCCTGCCGGGATTTCCTGTTAGCCGCGAGGAGCTGCTAGGCAGGCTGGCTGACGCGGGTATCTCCGCCAAGCGGGGCGTCATGGCGGCGCACCGGCAGCCGGCCTACCGCTGGCGCGACACGGGCAACGCCAGGCTGCAGCACACTGAGCGCCTGACGGACCGGACGCTCATCCTTCCCATCTTTCACGAGCTGGACCCCGTCAGCATGAACCGTGTCATGAACACCATCCATGCCGCCGCCAACGGGGTGGGCAGGTGAGCGAGCTGATCCTGATCGCCGCGAGCGGGCTGGCCCGCGAGGTACTGGCGATGGTCCGCAGCAGCGGCCAGTACGACGTCGTGGGCTTGCTCGATGATGACAAGGAGATGGCGGGAGTCACCGTGGACGGGGCACCTGTCCTGGGGACCATCGACGATGCACCCAAATACACGCACGCTTTTGTGCTGGTGTGCCTGGGCTCCGGAAAATCGCGGGAAGCGGTGGTGGAGCGGCTCACCGCGATGGGCCTGCATGAGGCCCGGTATGCCACAGCGATCGACCCGTCCGTCCAATGTCCCGAGGGATGCAGGATCGGCCGGGGCAGTATCCTGCTTCGGAACGTGACGCTGACGGCGTCGGTCACGCTCGGTTCGCACGTGGTGGCCATGCCATCGGTCACGTTCACGCACGACGACGACGTGGCGGACTTCGCAACGTTCGCCGCGGGTGTGTCGCTGGGAGGCGGAGTGCGGATTGGCCGGGCCGCCTACCTGGGCATGAATTCCAGCGTCCGGGAACGGACGTCTGTGGGCGCCTACGCCACGGTTGGGATGGGTGCCGCCGTGCTCAGCAACGTTCCCGACGGCGAGACCTGGGTGGGTGTGCCGGCCCACGAAATCGACCGGGACATTTTCTGCTTTGGGAACGGACGCTAAGGATCCGGGAGCCTCGCGGGACTGAGCCCTGGACCCTGTCCGCTGCCCGCGACCCTTACGCGGCAGTCCGGAAGAACAGTTCCGTCACCGCAGCCAGCCGGTGCGGGTCTTCCACGCCGCAGAGTTCGCGCGCAGAATGCATCGACAGCAGTGGCACCCCGACGTCCACGGTCCGGATCCCGAGCCGCGTGGCGGTGAGCGGGCCGATGGTGGAGCCGCACGGCATCACGTTGTTGGACACAAATTCCTGGTACGGCACTTTCGCCTGCCCGCAGAGCCGGGCCCAGAATGCGGCACCGTTTGCGTCCGTGGCGTAGCGCTGGTTGGCGTTGATTTTCAGCAGCGGGCCGCCGTTGAGTTCAGGATGGTTGGCGGGGTCGTGCCGCTCGGCGTAGTTGGGATGGACAGCGTGCCCGGCATCCGCGGAGACACAGAACGACGCCGCCAACGCCTGCCGCCGCTGGCTCACCGTGGCACCGAGGCCATCGGAGATCCGCACCAGAACATCCTCCAGGATGGGTCCGCACGCCCCGGAACGGGAGTTGGAGCCGATTTCCTCGTGATCGAAGGCCGCCAGGACTGCGATCGGCGCATCGGCGCGGTCAGAACCAGTCCCAGAAGTGGAAGCATGCGCGATGAGCGCCGCCAGCCCCGCGTGCGTCGCCGAAAGGTTGTCCAGGCGCCCGGAGGCAAAGAACTCCCCATGGGCCCCGAAAACCGCAGGCGGCTGCGTGTCCGCAATCACGACGTCGTACCCGCCAATCCGGGCGGGATCAATGGATGCACCGTCAACATGCGAGGCCAGCACCGCCAGCAAGTCCACATTGGCCGGGTTGCCGAGCCCCCACACCGGGTTCATGTGCCGCTGCTTATCCAGCGTGAGGCCATCGTTCACCGCGCGGTCCAGGTGGATTGCCAGCTGCGGGAACCGGAGCAGCGGCCCGGTGGCCGTGAGGTGCTGGGCGCCGTCGAGCATGACCAGCCGGCCGGCCAACTGCAGTTCCCGGTCAAGCCAGGAGTTCAGCAGCGGCCCGCCGTAGATCTCGACTCCGGCCTGCAGCCAGCCATGGGCCCCAGTGGTCGGCTTGGGCTTGAGCTTGAAAGAGGGGGAGTCGGTATGCGCTCCCAGGATGTTGAAGCCGGTAGCCGGCCCTGCACTTTCCGGCACCACCCAGGCGATGAGGGCGCCGTCACGAACTATGTAGAACGAGCCTGCCCCGCCTTCCCACGGTTGCAGCTCATCCAGGCCTGTGAACCCGGCCGCATCCAGCCTGCGGGCAGCCTCATGGACGGCGTGAAAGCTCGACGGCGAGGCGCTGACATAGGCGCCAAGGTCCTGGATGTGGTCTGCGGCGTTGGAAAGGGAAGGCATGGTCTCGAGTCTAGATGGTCACATTGAGCCCGGCCGTGTATCCGGCGGCAGCCGATCCGGTCATGCTGGCAAGCTGGTAGATCCCGCCGTCGTCACCGAAGACGTTGTCCGATTGCAGAGTGGTCCGGGGGAAGTTCCGTGCACTGGTTTCATAGCCGGCCGTGGCGTAGACGTCCTTGCACGCCGCATTCGTCAGGGCGATCTGTGAAACGGCCAGCACCTGCCCGGCCGACGTGGCATTGCTCATGGACTCGAACACCTCAAAATGGATGTGCGGCCAGCGGCCCATGTAGGCGCCCGGAAAGATCGACGTGAACGTGACCTGGCCGTTCGCATCGGCCTCCTGGACCCCGCGAAGGAAGTTCTCGTTGTCGAGCCCGGAATCGTACATGGAGTACTTCCCGTCGCGGTCGCAGTGCCACGCGTAGACGGCCGCACCGGCGAGGGGCACGCAGCCGTTGGAGTTGTCCAGGAGCGTGAGGGTGAAAGTCAGGGGCACTCCCTCGACCTTCGTGGTGGACGTTCCGAAGCTTGTGGTGATGTCCTGCCGCACCACGCCGGAGGCCTCCAGGACGTTGGGCCCGTTGGAACCGTCTCCGGGATATGGCCCCGCGGTTTCCTGGGGGATTTCCGCACCGCACTCGGCAATTGCGCGGGTCAGCGTGGGCGTCGGAGTGGCTGTGGCGGTTGCGGTGGGGGCGGCAGTGGCCGTGGCCGACGCCGAGGTGCTGGCTGTGGACGTCGACCCGCCGGGTGTGCAGGCCGCCAGCGCCACAGCGGCGCCGGAGGCACCGAAGAACACGCCCAGCGACCGGCGGCTCATCAGGGTGGACAGGTCGAACTCGAGGCCACGGTCGTGGTTGGGGTGGGGCTCGTGATTGGTCATGCGTCCATACAACCGCCCTCCCCTATGCCATGCATAGAGAGTTCCTGTGAGGGTGCTGTGTGCCAGCAGGATGCTATCGGGGGATTCAGTAGTCAGGGTTGCTCGGGACCACCAGGCCGGTTTCGTACGCATACACCACGGCCTGGACACGGTCGCGCAGGTGCAGCTTGGTGAGGATACGGCGGACGTGGGTCTTCACAGTGGCTTCGGACAGGAAATACCGGTGCGCGATCTCTGCGTTGGACAGGCCCTCTGCCATGGCCTCAAGCATCTCCGTTTCGCGGGGCGTCAGCTCCTCCAGCAGCGGATCACGCGGCGCGGCAGCGGGAGCAGGGCGGGCAGCACCACGGACGTATGTTTCCAGGAGCCGCTGAGTGACGCGTGGGGCCACCACTGCATCCCCGCTGGCCACCACGCGCACGGCGTGGATCAGTTCCGACGGCGCCACATCCTTTAAGAGGAATGCGGACGCGCCGGCCTGGAGGCCTGCGAACGCATACTCGTCCACGTCAAAGGTGGTGAGGATGATGATCCGTGCGCCGGATCCGGATGCTGTGATGGCACGGGTGGCCTCGATGCCGTCCAAGACGGGCATCCGGACATCCATCAGCACCACATCAGGGTTGAGCTCGCGGACCTGCCTGACGGCGTCAGCGCCGTCGGAGGCCTCGCCCACGATGTGGAGGTCGTCCTCGCCCTCCAGGATGAGGCGGAAGCCCATCCTCAGCAGCGGCTGGTCATCGGCCAGCAGGACGGTTATTGGTTGGTTCCCTGTCACGTTTTGCCTTGCATTTGGTGTGGACGGTTGAGCGGCTCAGTGGGCCCGTCATCGGGACAGGTGAGGACGGCATATACGCGCCAGCCCCGGCCGCTGCGCCCGGCTTCCACGGTGCCGGAGTAGATGCGTGCCCGCTCCGCCATTCCCGCAAGCCCCTGGCCTGGACCCGGAAGCGCCGGGCCCGAGGTGCTCGAACCTGGCCCGCCGGCGTCGGAGGTTCCCTGCCCCGCAGCGCCGGCGCCGTCGTCGAGCACTTCAATGGTGACGGTTGAACCGGCCCGGGCGATGCCCACATCCACGCGGCCAAGCGACCTGCCGTAGCGCAGGACGTTCGTGAGCGACTCCTGGACGATCCGGTAGACGGTCAGCTGGAAAGCCGCATCGCCGGGCAGCGCGGGACCGGTATGCGAGTAGTGCAGCGGAAGGCCGGCGGTTCGGAATCCTTCGAGGAGTGTCGCGAGGCTGTCACAGGAGGCCAGTGGCTGCCGCGGCGCCATCGCCCCGGAATCATCCCGCAGTACGCCCAGCACACGCCGCATGTCCGCCAACGCGGTCCGGCCAGTCCGGGACAGTTCACCGAGCACCTCAACGGCGCGGTCCGGGCTTTTCCGGACCACGACGGCGGCCCCATCCGAGAGGCTGATCATCACGGTCAGCGAGTGGGCCACGACGTCGTGCATTTCCCGCGCGATCCGGTTCCGTTCGTTCACGGATGCCAAGCTTGCGGTCCGCGCCGCCCAGGCTGCGATTTCCTGCTCATGTTCCCGCCGCTGCCGCACGGAAATTCCGATTCCCGTGGCGATGACGTTTGACAGGGCGATGGTCGCTCCCGTGGCGATGCTGGTCAAAAGGTGGAAGTCACCGGGGTTGCTGCCGGGGTCATGGACGAAGGAGGTGTCCATGGGTCCGACGGCGGCCAGCAGATACAGCAGTGCCAGCGGGGCAGTGGCCACCGCCATGGTGACGAGCGCGAACCGGCGGGTGTGCACCACCGCCACCGCATACAGCGAGAACCATAGCCCGGCAGAGACGTTCGAACCCCACGGGTGGAGCAGGGTGACAGCCACTTCCACCACCGCTATGAAGGCAACGAGTGCCACGGGATATGGACGCCGGAAGAACAGGGCTCCTGCAACGGCGAGAAGGAGCACCGCAGCCAGCCATGCCCCGGACATCACAGCATCCACCACGGTGGGGGCCACCAGCAGGGTGTAGCTGACCACCACCACGCCGTCCATCACCCGCGGGTGCTTGTGAAGGTACCGGCGGAGCAGGCCCCGGCGCTTGGCCGTGATTTCGGCAAAGGACGCGTCGGCCAAGCCGGCCGGCGCGTCCCTTACTGGTGCCGTTTCATTCATGGTCTGAGCCTAGCTGCAGCCTAGACGTCGCGTTTCTTCAGGACGACGGCGGCGACAACTACCGGGATGACCACCCAGGCCCCGAGGACAAGTGCAGCCTGCCACGCCTCGAGGGTGTCCGGCACGTGCTGCACGGCAGTCATGGGGTCGACTGTATTCCCCGGGAGGTACTTACGGGTCTGGACAAAGAACTCACCCGGGATCAGCTGGAAGGCGATAGGTGCCACGAAGAAGAGGCCAACCAAGGTCATAATGCCGCCCGCCGAGTTCCTGAGGAGCGATCCCAGCGCCATGCCTATGGCGGCGACGGCGGCAACATAGAGGCTGTTGATGAGCAGCATCTTCACCGACTGCGAGCTGGCCAAGTCCAGCTTGAGGTCGTAGTTGTCCAGGATCGGCACGGAGACCAGGCCCGCAACGTATACCGAGACGGCGGTGACTACGAAGGCGGTGACCATCACCACCAGCAGCTTGGCGACAAAAGCCGGCGTCCGTTGGGGCACCGCGGCGAACGTTGAGCGGGCCATGCCCGTGGAGAACTCGGAGCTCATCAGGAGCACGCCAAGGGAGCCGAGAATGAGCTGGGCAAAGGCAATACCCGACGTCGGGACGCCGACGGCGATGTCCCCGCCTTGGGCGGCAAAAGCTGCGGCCGCTTCCGGGTCGTTCAGGGCCTGCTCTGCGAACTGGCCCGTGCCCCAGGCCGATAGGGCGCCAAAGCCAACCACTACCAGAACGGTGCAGGCGAGGAGGATCAGCGTGGACAGCAGGGTGCGGAACTTGATGAACTCGGAGTTCAGCACGCGGAGGAAGGACGGGCCCGGGCCTGTGCTGATGGCATCACCGGTCAGTTTGCTGGAGGACGCGGAACCTGCGTGCGCACCTCGGCGGGACGGGTTGGGTTCGAGGGTGGTTGAGCTCATGGCCTAGTTGCCTCCGGGCTGGACGGGAGCCGAGGCGCCCGTGGTGATCAGTGAGTGGTATTCGACCTCATCCTTGGTCAGCTCCATATAGGCCTCCTCAAGGCTGGCCTGAAGCGGCGTCAGTTCGTAGATCATGACGCGGCTGTCGAGGGCGGCGCGGGCGATCTGGCGGGGATCCAGGCCCGTGACCTCGAGCAATTCGTTTTCCTGCACTTCAACGGAGACACCATCCCCGGCGAGCAGGTGCATCAGCTGGTCTGGCTGATCGGTGCGGACGCGCGTGCGGATCCGTCCCTGGCCGTTGATGATGTCACGGATGGGAGCGTCGGCAATGATCCGGCCGCGCCCGATCACAATCAGGTGGTCCGCCGTGACTGCCATTTCGCTCATGAGGTGGCTGGACAGGAATACGGTACGGCCCTCGGAGGCCAGGTATTTGACCAGGTTTCGGACCCAGACCACACCCTCCGGGTCCAGGCCGTTGACGGGTTCGTCCAGGATGACGGTCTGCGGGTCACCCAGCAGTGCGGCGGCAATGCCGAGCCGCTGCCCCATGCCGAGCGAGAAGCCGCCAACCTTCTTTTTGGCGACGTCCGACAGGCCTGTCATCTCGATGACCTCATGCACGCGCTTCTTGGGAATGCTGTGTGTTGCTGCCATTGCCCGAAGATGGTTATAGGCCGTCCGGCTGGTGTGGACCGCCTTGGCGTCCAGCAGTGCGCCGACGTCGCGCAGGGGAGCGGCGTGCCGGGCGAACGGTGTGCCGTTGACAGTCACAGTGCCCGACGTCGGCCGGTCCAGGCCCATAATCATGCGCATGGTGGTCGATTTGCCGGCACCGTTGGGGCCGAGGAAGCCGGTCACGCGGCCGGCTTCGACGGTGAAATCGACGCCGGAAACGGCCGTCTTTTCGCCGTAAACCTTGGTCAGGCCTTTTGCCTCGATCATGGATTGTTCCTTCGAACAGCAGCCAATGGCTGCGGGGATTTTTGGAGAGTGGTGTATCCACCACGCTACAGACGCAGACCATGGATTTCGCCGGTCTCAGGGATGATTCAGGGTTGAATCAGGGTAGTCCGTCCGGATGAAAGGATCCCCCGCAGAGTCCACGGGCGCCCCGCAGGAAAGTGGCTCAGGACTGTGGCGAGTAGTACGTCAGGTGACGGTTGGCAACCCGGAACTCCGCCGTTCGGACGCCGGCCAGGGCTTCGCCGTCGACGGCCAAAACCATCGGTGAGCCGTCGGATTCGACGCGGATCGTAGAGGCTTCGGACAGGTGGGTGATCCGGGAAGTAGCCACAGTTCCAGTCAGGACGGACCACAGCAGGCGGAGCCTTGCGAAGGACTCATCAGCAGTGATCATGCGGACATCCAGGACGCCGTCGTCCAGGACGGGCCTCACCAGGGGTGCATGGTCCCGTGGGTAGTAGCGGCCGCGCCCAATGTAGGCGATCCAGAGTTTGTGCCGCACGCCGTCGACCAGCAGGGTAGTGGGCGTTCCCGTCGCGAAGGTCCGGAACATGGCCACTACACCGGCCAGTGGCTTACCCAGCGCGGGCTGCAGCATTTCCCGGCGCCGGACGAGGTTGGGATAGAGGCCGATGCTCGCTGTATTCAACATGACGAGCTCGGCCGTTTCAGGGTTCCCTGCCATTCCCCGTTCCACGGTCACCAGGCCCACGTCCGCCAGAGCCGCTTCGCCACGGTTGGCGGCAGTCACGGCTTCCTTAAGGTGTCCCGTGCCGGCGTCCCGGGCGAAGTGGTTCAGGGTGCCCCCGGGCAGCACCAGCAGCGGGAGGGAATGTTCGACGGCGGCGGCGGCCGCGGTGCCAACGGTTCCGTCCCCGCCCCAGACTCCCAGGGCAACTGTTCCCGGAAAGGCGGCGGTCGCCTGTATTTCAACGGAGAGGTCTTCGCCAGGCTCCACCGTGTTTATATGCGCTTGGGGGAATACCTCCTGGAGCGCCCCGGCCGTTTCCTGCGTGAACGATCCCCCGAGGGTGTTCACCACGATGCTGAGTCCGGCACCACCGGGCAGTTCCGGAGCTTGGGTGAACGTCCGACTCACGGCAGGAAACGGCGGGCGGACTGGCCACCACTTCCTGGTTATCAGGGCTGCGCCTGCGCCGATGGCGGAGCCGAAGAACACGTCCGAGGGCCAATGCGCTCCGGTGTGGACCCGCGAGTACGCAACACCCACGGCCACAGGGGCCAAAGCGGCCCCGACCACCGGCTTCACCAGTCCGGCACCCACGGCGAAGGCGATGGCAGAGGCCGAATGCCCTGACGGCATGGACGAACTCGTGGGTTGTGGATGGACGAACCGGAAGACCGGAAGGTGCTCCGGTAAAGGCCTGGCACGGGGCAGCAGGGTTTTGAAGCCCATATTGGTTACTGCGGAGGCTACCGCTTGGGCGATCAATCCGTGGAGGGCTGCCCGGCGGGGCTTTCCCGGGAACGCCGCCATGATGGCTGCAGCGCCCATCCAAAGCTTCCCGTGGTTGGCCGACGCGGACAACCGGCGGAAAAACACGTCATGGTTTCCGCCTGGGAATCGCGACACCTTCCGGACGAGATGCCGGTCGAAGCGGCTAATCCAGCCGGAACCCCTGCGCCACCTGATCTGCATTCCACCACCCTACCGCCGGGAGCATTTCACCCGGGCAGGCCAGCCGGGACCTATTTCCCGCTCAGCGGCTTCGCGGCGCCCGCAAGGAGGAGGGCAAGCAGGATCGGAGCCAGAATGGCCAGCAGTGCCAGGTGGATGCCGGTCAGGTCGCCCAGGTATCCCAGCAACGGCGGACCGGCCAGGAAGGAGATATACCCCAAGGTGGATACAACCGAGACACGGGCTGCGGCATGCTTGGGATCATCAGCTGCAGCGGACATGCCCATGGGGAAGGCCAGGGCAGCACCTACGCCCCACAAAGCGGCGCCGACCGCGGCGAGCCAGACGTTGCCGGCCAGGACGAACAGCAGCAGGCCGGCCGCCGCAGCGGCCATGCTCGCGCGGAGGACAACCACGCGGCCGTAGGCGTCGATGGCCCTGCCGCCGACGAAGCGCATTGCTGTCATGGCCAGGACGAACAGGGCAAACATCAGGGCTCCGGTGGACTCTGTGGTGCCGAGCCCGTCCACGGAAGCCTTCGCGATCCAGTCATTTCCTGCACCTTCGGTAAGGGTTGCACCGAGGACCACGACGCCGATCAGCAACGTGCGGCCGTCCCGCCACGCGGAGGGTCCCTTGGCCGCCTTAGGTTCGCCTTCAGCCGGTGTCGCAACTGCGATGTGTGGCAGGAAGTACCGCGGTGTCACCAGCGCCACTACGGCCACCACGCCGGCGATGACCAGGAGGTGGACCGGCAGCCCGACTCCGATGGTGGAAAGGCCGGCGCCGATCAGGGCACCTACGAAGGCTCCGCCACTGAACGCCGCATGGAACTGGGGCATGATGGTGCGGCGCATCTTGTGCTCGACGTCGGCGCCTTCGATATTTTGGGCTACATCCCAGAGACCAATGCCGATGCCGAAGAAGAACAAGCACACGGCGGTACCCGGGACGGATTCGACCGAGAGGCTGAGGGCAATCCCGACACCTGCCAGCGTTACCAGCACGCCGGCTGCCCGCACCGTGTTGGCGGTTCCCAGCCTGCCCACCACGAGGCCCGCCGTCGGAAGCGCCAGCAACGAACCGACGGCGGTGCACAGCAGGAGGGTGCCCATCTGGCCTGATGTCAGGTTCAGCGTCTCAGTGACGGCAGGGATGCGTGCCGCCCAGCTGGCGAATACCAGTCCATTGATTCCGAAAACTATGAATGTTGCGGCAGCCGCCGCCTTGAGGGACGGGCTGGCCGTGGTGCGGGTATTGATGCTCATGCTTTCACTACTTCCACCGAGAGCTTGTTGAGGTGTGCGAGTTCTTCCGCACGCAAGTCTTTGTCTGTCACGATCACGTTCACTGATTCGAGGGGCGCTACCAGTGCCATAGCGTTGGCATTCCATTTGGAACCGGCGCAGGCAACAATCACTCGGGCTGCTGACTCGAGGCCTGCCCTTTTGACAGCTGCGTCGTCGAGGTCGTGCGCGAGCAGGCCGTCTTTGAGGTTCAGGGCGCACGGCGTCACCACGGCGGTGTCGAAGCGCAAGGACCGGATGTTGGCTTCCGCCAGCGGGCCGCGAAAGCACAGCTCGCCGGGAACCAGGCTGCCGCCGGGGAGGAGCAGGGCCGGTCGCTGGCCTGCATTCGGGTCGTCAGCCGTCACCGTAGTCAGCGACCGCACGGACATGGGCATCAGCGTCAGCTCGCGGCCGCGCAGGGTCCTGGCGATTTCCGTCGCGGTGGTTCCACCGTCCAGCCACACGTGTTCCCGATCCCGCAGCAAGCCGGCCACGGCCGCCGCAATCCGGACCTTGACGGCCTGGTCTTCGAGCTCACGCTGGCCGTAGCCGGGGTTCTCACCGCTGACAATCAAGCTCCGTGCGCCGCCGTGGACGCGCCGGAGGACGCCATTGGATGCGAGCACCTCCAGGTCCCGGCGGATCGTGGCTCCGGAGGCGCCGCAAGCCACTGTGAGCTCCTCGACGGAAGCCTCGGCCTGACGGCGCAACAGCTCGCCAATCAGCCGATGGCGCTCCTCAGTCTTCATGTTCAAATGCTAACAAGATTTGATCATTTAATCATTCCTGTGATCAATCCACCTCAACGGCCTAGCGGACCCGTTCCACTCGCTTTTCGTCCCAGACGGGCTCGGTGGATTCGTACACCTTGCCGTCAGAACCAAATATCAGGAAACGGTCAAAAGTCCGGGCAAACCAGCGATCGTGCGTCACGGCGAGGACCGTTCCTTCGAAGTGGTCGATGGCGCGCTCAAGTGCCTCGGCCGAGTGCAGGTCCAGGTTGTCGGTCGGCTCGTCGAGCAGCAGCAGCGTGGCTCCGGAGAGCTGCAGGAGCAGGATCTGGAACCGCGCCTGCTGCCCGCCGGAAAGGGATTCGTACTTCTGCTCGGACTGCCCCGCCAGGCCGTAGCCGTCGAGGGCGCCGGCCGCAGCCTCGCGGCCCAGCCCGGACCGGTGCTCATCGCCGCGGTGCAGGATCTCTAGGAGCGTCTTGCCCAGGAGGTCGGGACGAATGTGGGTTTGGGCAAAGAATCCCGGCCGGATGCGGGCGCCGAGCTTCACGGTGCCCTCGTGCGGCACTTCGGCGATCTCGACATCGGACACGGGCAGGTGCTCACGCTCCGGATCCGTGCCTCCGGTCGCGAGCAGGCGCAGGAAGTGGCTCTTGCCGGAGCCATTGGAGCCCAACACACCCACACGGTCACCAAACCACACCTCGGTGGAGAACGGTTTCATCAGGCCGGTCAGTTCCAGCTTCTCGGCCACGATGGCGCGCTTGGCAGTCCGGCCGCCCTTGAGCCGCATGTGTACGTTCTGCTCGATTGGCAAGGCCTCCGGCGGGCCAGCCTCGAGGAACTTCGCCAGCCGGGTCTGGGCTGCGTGGTAGCGGTTGGCCATGTCGGACCGGAAGGCCGCCTTGTTCTTGTACATGTTGACGAGTTCCTTGAGCTTCACGTGCTCCTCGTCCCATCGCTTGCGCAGTTCCTCAAAGCGGGCGTTCCGGTCAGCCCGGGCTTCCACGTAGGAGCCGAAGCCGCCGCCATGGATCCAGGCGCCGGCACCGTTGATGCCCGGCTCCAGGGTGACAATCCGGCCCGCGGCGTTATTCAGCAGCTCTCGATCGTGGCTGATGAAGAAGACCGTTTTCCTGGACTCGTTAAGCTTTTCCTCGAGCCAGCGCTTGCCGGGCACGTCAAGGTAGTTGTCCGGCTCATCGAGCAGCAACAGCTCGTCGGGGCCGGCAAACAGGGCTTCCAGGACCAACCGCTTCTGCTCACCGCCGGACAAGCTCGACGCCGGGCGGTGCTGGGCGCGGTCAAAGGGCAGGCCCAGGGCGGCCATGCAGACTTCGTCCCAGACGGTTTCTACGTCGTAGCCACCTGCGTCTCCCCAGTCCACGATGGCCTGGGCGTAGCGCATCTGGCTGGGTTCGTCGTCGAGCTCCACCATGGCGAGTTCCGCCTCGTCCACTTCGCGGGCAGCGGCGGCCAGCGCAGGCGGAGCGGCCGATACAAGGAGGTCGCGGACGGTTGAGTCGTCCCGGACCTGGCCCACAAACTGGCGCATGATGCCCATGTTCCCGGAGCGCCCGATCACGCCTTCATCCGGAACGAGGTCGCCGGAAATGATCCGGAACAGCGTGGTCTTGCCCGTGCCGTTGGGGCCGATCAGGGCAGTTTTGGTGCCATCCGGGACCTTGAAAGTCACCCCGTTGAGCAGCTGGGTGCCGTCGGAGAGGAAATAGTCAATACCGGAAACGTCTATGTGGGCCACGCCAATAATCTTCCCACGCCCCGCGCCGCGGTCCTCGTCGGCCGGGTCAGCCGGCTGCGACGAGGAACTCCTTGAGCAGGGGCCCGGACGTGGTGGCGCCGAGGCCGCCATCCTCCACAAAGACGGCTACGGCGAGGTCACCGTGGACAGCCACGATCCAGGCGTGCGTCTTGGGCGGGTTCTCGTTGCCGAACTCTGCGGTGCCCGTTTTGGCGCCCACGGGCGCGCCCGGAACAGTGGACAGGAAGCCTGCGTGGCCGGAAGTGACCACCGCCCGCATCATGTCGGCGAGGGCTGCGGCCTCAGCGGCCGTGATCGGCTTGTCCGAGGGCTGGGATGGCGCCTCGGGAGTGACGGTCGACGACGGCGCCGCGGCCCCATCGGTAGGCTCACCAGTGGCCTCTGCCGCGGCAGGGCCGGCGTCGGGATTCAGGACAAGCTGCGGGGAGACAGGCGCGCCCTTAGCGACGGAGCCGGCCATGACGGCCGCGGCCAGCGGTGACAGCAGCACCTTGCCCTGGCCGATCATCGAGGCCGCATGTTCGGTGCCCTCAGCCTCACCGGGGACTGAGCCCAGAAAGGCCGCTGCCCCCAGTGACGGCGCTTCCACGGCAACCCCCATAGCCATCGCGGCAGCCTCGAGCTGGGACTGGGACACCTTGTCACGCGCTCCGATGAATGCTGTGTTGCACGAATGGGCGAAGGCATCCCGAAGCGTCACGGATCCCAACGATTCGGCGGGGTAGCCTTCGGCGTTCTTGAAGGTCCGGCCGTCCACAGTGAGGTCGGGAGGGCACTCCACCTTGGAATCCGGGGTGAGTCCATTGCGCAGCATGGCCAGCGAATCGACCATTTTGAAAGTCGATCCGGGGGCGTACTGACCCAGCATGGCGGTGTTGTAGCCGTTGCTCCCGGGACCGGAGGCGGCCGCCAGCACAGCCCCGGTGGAGGGACGCAGTGCCACGATTGCGGACGCCGGACCAACACTGGTGAGCGTGCTCTCCGCCAGCGACTGGAGGGCCGGGTCAAGAGTAGTTTTCAGGGGTGTGCCAGGCGTTGGCGCCACCTCAAAGACGACCCTGCGCGGATCCGTAGCGGCAGTCTGGATCTGCTCGGTGGTGAGGTCGGCCCGCTGGGCCCGGATTACCACGGCGTCGGTGCCGCGCAGCTGGGCGTCGTACTGCTGCTGCAGGCCGCCGATACCAGTCACGTCTCCGGCTGCCAGGGCACCGGCTGAGGCCTCGATCTGTTCAGCCGTGGCTTCGCCGACCGAACCGAGGACTGCACGGGCAAAGGTACGGCTGGGCGCCAAAGGCATGGTGGCAGCAATACCGCGGGCACCGGGGATCTCGGCGATCTGCTGGTCCGTGATAGTACGTCCCTCCTCGCGGAGGGTGATGGCCAGGACAAATGCTTCAGCGCCGGAAGCGGCTACCTGCTGGGCGTAGGCAGCCGGATCGATGCCCACGAGCTGGGCCAGTTTGGTGGCAGATGCAGCCGCATCGGCAGCGCCGAGGCGGGGCTTGTCGATGCCCACATTCACCACGGGCCTATAAGTGACCAGCTTGGCATCGCCGGCACCGAGGATGTCAGCCCGCTGCGGCGATTGCGTGCCTTTGCTGAGGATCTCGCCGTCGGCCAGGTCCGGGACGAGGTCTGCCGGATCCCACACTGCCCGCCACTCGCCGTCGGACTTCTTGAGTTCCGCGGAGACGGTGTATTTCCATTCAGCTGAGGCAATGTTCCATTTGTAGTTCAGGGGGAAAGTGGCGCTGTCACCGTCGAGGGTCAGCTCGCCGGCTTCCACGGTAGGCTTGTCCGGCTCGAGCGACTTGAACACTTCCTTGAGCTGATCATTCACGGCCGCTGAGTCCCGGCCGTCGAAGGCGACCGAGCCGACGTCCAGGGCGGAAACGCCGGAGGCAAGCTGTTTCGCCGCGGCTTCCGCGTCCCCCCGCCCATCGTCGCAGGCGGCCAGAGAGGCGCCGAGAATGATTCCAACTATGGCAAGAGACAGTTTTTTTGAGTTCCCCACGGCGTCATTATGCCCCGTTTTTGGCCATTCCCCTGCGCGACCGAACGTATGACGCCCCGCAGAACACGGTGTGAAGTAGACGTATGCCCCGAGGAAGCTGGAAAAACTTACTGCCTACAGCCCCAAGGGCGGAACGTCCAGACCAAACATGTCTTTCAAGGCATATTTTGCGGCGTAGAAGCCAGGCATGCCCGTTACACCCGGCCCCGGAGGCGTGGATGATGAGCAAAGGTAGACGCCGCGGAGGGGGGTCCGCCAAGGGACCGTGGAAATAACCGGCCTCTGAAGCAGCCCGCGCACGTCCATGAGGCCAGCGCTGAAGTCTCCGCCAATGTAATTCCGGTTGTAGCGGCCGAGCTCCGCTGCGGTGGTTACGTGGGTCTGCATCACCAGGTCGCGGAATCCGGGCGCGAAACGCTCGAGTTGCGCAGTGACCACCTCGCCCATGTCCCGCGTCGATCCGGCGGGGACATGGCAGTAGGCCCAGAGCACGTGGTGGCCGGCGGGCGCGCGGCCGCTGTCGAAGCGCGACGGCTGGGCCACCAGCACGTACGGGTGTTCAGGGTGCCTCCCGGCCGTAACCTCGTTTTCGGCGTGCGCCAGTTCGGCACGGGTACCGCCAACGTGCACTGTGCCGGCATCCGCCAGTTCGGGGGCTGCCCAGGGAACCGGTCCTGACAGGATGTAGTCCACCTTGCAGGAACCGTTCCCGTACCGGAACGACTCCAGCGACCGCCGGTACTTAGCCGGCAGCCCATCCCCAGCGATGTGGAGTAATCCGCGCGGTGCCACGTCCACGAGGGTTGCGCGGGCACCGCCGAGTTCCCGGAGGTCTTCAACCGGACTGTCCGTATGGATCACGCCGCCGTGGGCACGGATGTCATCACCCAGCGCGGCAGCAATCGACGCCGAACCCCCCACTGGAATCGGCCAACCTTGGGCGTGGGCCAGGCCGTTGAGCATCAGCCCGGCACCTGCGGCGGCCAGCGAAGGCAGGTGCGAGACAGCATGGGCCGCTACGCCGCTGAGCAGTGCGGGAGCGAATTCTTCCCTGAACCGCGTATTCCATAGCCGCGTGCCCTGCTCCAACGTGCCCAGCCCGAAGATCACCGCAGCCAATGGATCCTTGGGGATCCGGAGGAGCTGGTGCTGGGTCAGGTCCATCACTCCGTCGATGCGGCTGACAATCGGACCCATCAGCTTCCGGTAGGCCTGACCGTCACGCCCCAGCCCCTGGACTGTTCGCTCCAGTGAATGGTAGGCCAACGCCGCGCGGCCGCCGTCGAGGGGGGATCCGAACGACAATTCAGGAACCACCAGTTCCACCCGGCGGGCCAGCTCAAAAGCGCGGAAAAAAGGTGAGGCCAGGGCCATCGGGTGGACCGCCGAGCAGACATCGTGGAAGTATCCGGGCTGCATCAGCTCTGACGTCCGGGTTCCGCCTCCGATCGTTCCTGCCTCTTCGAAGACCTCAACGTGGAGTCCCGCACGCGCCATCACGGCGGCAGCAGCCAGTCCGTTCGGCCCGGATCCGACGACGGCGACGTCAAGCATGGCTCTTGGCCCGCCAAGGAAGGACGGATTCCGCCGGTTTGAGGATATGGATCCGCAAACGGTCAGGTGCCCCCTCAAAGGGCCCGCCTTGGGGGTCATCCATCTCATGGCGGCGGACGGGATCGTAGCCGGGGTCGTAGATGTCCCACACCACACGGCCCATAAGATATGCCGTTGCGAGCATGTGAGCCGCGACAGCAAGGACGTAATAGGGCATATCGATATTGTGTTGCGAGGAGCCTCCGCTGGTCACCTGTCCGAGGTACATCCAAATGGCAGCCCAGTGGAGGCCCTCAATTCCCTGCCACACGAGGAAGTCACGCCAGCGCGGCCTTGCCAGGGCAAGAAGGGGAATCAGCCAAATCACAAACTGGGGGGAGTAGACCTTGTTGGTCAGGATGAATGCGGCCACTATGAGGAAGGTCAACTGTGCGAGCCGGGGCCGCCTCGAAGCGGTCAGGGCAACTATGGCAATGCCGACGCAGGCCAGGACAAACAGGTTGAGGGCCAGCGCGTTGATGACTTCGGCGTCCAGGACTTTCCAGCGCAGCCTTGTTGCCACCAGGTTGTACGCGAACCAGGGTGAGCTGTAACCGGCCGGCCGATCTTCCGTGAATTGGTAAAAGTACCGCCACCCTGCGGGGTTCATCAGCGCAATCGGTATGTTGACGGCCAGCCATGCCACCAGGGCCGCACCCCCGGTGACCACGAATGTCCGGATCCTTCCGGTCCTTAGCGCCAGGAGCAGGATGGCCCCAAAAATAAGCACCGGGTAGAGCTTGGTGGCTGTTCCCAGGCCGATCAGGACGCCGGCCAGCACCAGCCTCCCCTTCGAAAAACACAGCATGCCCACGGCCAGCAGACCCACGGCCCACATATCCCAGTTGATGGTCCCGGCCAGTACGATCCCAGGCGCCAGCGCCACCATCGCAGCATCCCAAGGACGGCGCCGCGACATCCGTGCGGTTGCGAGTACCGTGACGATCCAGACAGCGGCGATCAGGGTTGCATTGACGTCGAAGTAGCCGAGGATCCTCGCATCGGTGACGCCCTCACCCGGTACAAGCCAGGCAGTGGCACCTGCGATGAGCCCCATCAGGACCGGGTATTCGAACAGGCTCCCTTGGCTGAAGAACGGGAAGGTCCCGTCTCCCAGCCCGCGGTTGCGGAAGAGCTCCGGAAAATCCGAATAGCACGTTGAGTAGAACTGGCTGGGGGACTCCCAACCGTTGGCGCGGCAATAGCCCTTAATGAGGATGCTCACCAGGGCCGCGAGCACCGTCAGGATGATCAGCACGCGCTCCACTGTGAACGCCCCGGGGGAGATCATGCCGGGAGCCGAACGGACACCCATTGGCCCGCCAATGATTTCAGTGAAGTTTCTGAGCAGCAGGTCGCTGCGGCTGGGAACCACCAAGCGAGTGCGTCGCGGGTGTGCCGGCGGTTTGGTCTCCTGCATGCTTTCGAGCTTACCCGTGTGGTTCCAGGCAGCAACGACCCACAGTCTGCAGGAACGCCATTGGACTCGCTTCGCTTAAAGGGGGGAGCCCACGCGTCGCCGCGTGGGCTCCTTGCGGATTGCTGCCGGTATTAGCCATCAGCTCCTCCTGGACGAACGAAGAGGGACTGCGGCATCAGTTCATGCCGCGCATTTGCTGGTGCATCAGTAAGAAAACGTACTCACGATGGCTGTCCAGTAGGTCACCGTTGAATTCACGGGGCCTGTCGCGGACTTGTTGGGGCCTGGAGAACAGTCGCTGGATCTTTTTGATCATGTGTGTCACCTCCTTCCGAGGGTCTTTGGCAGCTTGGCTTGCAGGCTGCGAACTGGATGGTGCAGGCGTGGTGATCGTCATGGTCTCTGGGCTTTCAGCAGGAATTAGGCACAACAAATAGAGCCGTTTATGGTCGCGACAATAAACGCCTGAATTTAGGCAAAGAAATGCCCGGTGCTAATTAATAGAGTTCGCAGAATGCGAAAATGGGGCCCCTGAGGCTGGCGCTGCAGACCCAACAAGAAGCTGGTTCCGAACTATGGGTGCTGCGCAACCGAGGGGTTCCGCCTGGACCAGATGCTGACAACCGGCCACCCTGACGGGGCGGCTAGTAGGTGACTATTGCTCCACTGATGCTCGGCATCAGCAGCAATAGGCTTTAGGAGTCAGTTCGTCGGTCAAGATGGCGCGCATGTGCGACAGGGGCCGGGAACGCGGTGATGGTCATCTTCCATCCGCTAGTCAAAGTAATCATTTCTCCCAACCTCCTTTTCCGCTAAGCCGTTGCACTGACTGACTCGCCAGGCAAACGCGCGCCTTGACCCCGGCGAGACGCTCTGGGGTCAGAAATAAAATTACACTATGAATGCATCAGTTCGCCACTGAATGGGGAAACATTTCAAATTCTTTTGTAACTAAAGCCTTCTAGAGGCCCCAGCGCACAATTGCCGGAGTCTTCTTATCCCAGCCCAATGTGCAGACTTTCGCGGTACCCAATATGAAGTGGCGACCTTCGGTGGGTGCCAATTCGAGCCAGCGGGCGGTAAGGATCCGGGAAAAGTGCCCGTGGGCGACGATCAGCACATTATCCAGGCCTGATTCGAGGACCCTCGCCACGATCTTGTCGGCGCGAGCCGCCACTTCGTCCAGGGTTTCCCCGTTGGGCACCCCGTGCGTCCAGATCAGATAGTCAGGATTGTCCTTGCGGATCAGGTCCGAACTGATTCCTTCATAGTCGCCGTAGTTCCACTCCACGGCGAGGGGCTCGTGCTGCGCGTCCGGGAATCCTGCGAGCTCGGCGGTGCGGCGGGCACGGCGCAGCGGGGAGGTCAGGACCAGGTCGAAGTCCACCTGGTCCAGCACTTTGCGAGCCTCCACGGCCTGCTGCTCGCCCTCCACCGTGAGCGGCAGATCGGTCAGGCCCGTGTACTGGCCGCTCTTGGACCACTCCGTTTCGCCGTGGCGCAGGATCCAAAGCTGAGGCCGGGGGGTCATGGCAGAGATGTTCATTTGGGCTCCTCAGTAGCGGAAAGTTCGACGTCGGCAGGAGACTCATCGGCCTCCGGAACCGGAGGTGCTGCTTCGGGCTGCTGCGCCCACCAGGCGAGCAGCCTGGCCTCGGCATCGTCCGGCTGCAGGGGGCCATGCTCCATGCGTTCCTCCAGGAGGAACTTGTAGGCACGGCCAACGACTGGCCCCGGTTTGAGGCCCAGGATGTCCATGATCCGGGCACCATCGAGGTCGGGGCGCACGGCGTCCAGGGATTCCTGCTCGCGCAGTGCTGCGATGCGGGCCTCAAGGTCGTCGTAGGCGAAGGCGAGGCGCTCGGCTTTGCGCTGGTTGCGGGTGGTGACGTCCGAGCGGGTCAGCCGGTGCAGGCGCTCAAGCAGCGGACCGGCATCCGTGACGTAGCGGCGGACGGCAGAATCGCTCCAGCCGGCATCGCCGTAGCCGTAGAAGCGCATGTGCAGTTCCACCAGGCGGGCCACGGCTTTGATGGTGTCGTTGTCGAAACGCAGTGTCTTCATCCGCTTCGCAGTGAGCTTTGAGCCCACCATGTCGTGGTGGCGGAAGCTGACCGCGCCGCCCGGTTCAAAACGCCGCGTAGCCGGCTTGCCGACGTCGTGCATCAACGCCGCAAACCGCAGCACAAAGTCCGGAGCCGGCACGTCGCCGTCGGCATCGGTTTCAAGGGCAGCTGCTTGTTCCAGGACCTGCAAAGAATGCTGGTAAACGTCCTTATGGCGGTGGTGCTCGTCCGATTCAAGCCGCAGGGCGGAGACTTCGGGCAGCACGTACTCTGCCAGGCCGGTGTCCACCAGGAGGTCCACGCCGGTCCGGGGGTTGGCGCCGCAGATGAGCTTGACCAGCTCATCGCGCACACGTTCGGCGGAGATGATCGTGATCCGCTCGGCCATTTGGCTCATGGCGAGCCGGACGTCGTCATGCACGGAAATCCCCAGCTGGGAGGCAAACCGTGCGGCGCGCATCATGCGGAGGGGATCGTCGGAGAAGGAGGCCTCCGGGGAGCCGGGGGTGGCCAGGACGGAGCCGTGGAGGTCCCGCACGCCGCCGAAAGGGTCAATGAGCTCCAGCGAGGGCAGGCGCAGTGCCATGGCGTTAATAGTGAAGTCGCGGCGCAGCAGGTCATCGGTCAGGGAGGAACCGAACGCCACCACTGGCTTCCGCGACTCCGGATCATAGGCCTCGGCCCGGTAAGTGGTGATCTCGATCTGGAAGCCGGCTTTCCGCATGCCGATGGTTCCGAAGGCGCGGCCAATCTCCCAGTAGTTGTCCGCCCACTTCTTAATGAGGGCCACCGTCTGATCCGGAGTGGCATCGGTAGTGAAGTCCAGGTCCGGAGACGTCCGCCCCAGGAAAAGGTCACGGACCGGGCCACCCACCAACGACAGCTCGTGGCCTGCGTCGACAAACCGCTGGCCGAGCTCCAGGACCACCGGGTCAACCTGGAAATCGACGGTGTGGGATTCAGTCTTGTGATGTACGTGCGCCATAGTTACTTAAGCTTGGCAGAAACCAGAGCGTTGGCAGGCCAAAATCTCGTGAAGATCACGCCTAATCGTTCCGGCGGGGGCAAAGTGCGTCATACGCAGTCCATCCTGATGTCATGTTCCGGTCATCAGGAACGGGCAAGAGTCGTTAGAGTGGACTTCATGGCCCATCCCGTACCGAGCGCTCCCGGCAGGAGGACAAACCCACCGTTGCCATCGGCAATCGGTGCCCATGTCGCGCCCGCCCAGCACTCGGCACCGGCCTCGCTTCCAACTGTGGAGGAAATCAGCGCCGGCGGGGTAGTAGTGGACACTTCCGACGGCGACCTCAAGGTTGCGATCATCGCCCGCCTTAACAGGGGCGGACGGCTCGAATGGTGCCTGCCCAAGGGGCACCCGGAGGGCAAAGAAAACAACGAAGAGGCCGCAGTCCGCGAAATTGCCGAGGAAACAGGCATCGAGGGCGACATCCTGGCGCCGCTGGGCAGCATCGACTACTGGTTCACTGTCAGCGGACATCGCGTGCACAAGACCGTGCACCACTACCTGCTGCGCGCCACCGGCGGCGAACTCACCATCGAGAACGATCCCGACCAGGAAGCCGTGGACGTCGCTTGGGTACCTATCCAGGAACTCGCGCGGAAGCTCTCCTTTCCCAACGAACGGCGCATCGCCGACCTCGCGCGGGAAGTCCTGCCCGAACATCTTTGAGTAGTCCATCGCGCGCGCCCCGCGGCCGCGGCTTCCCGCTGCGTTGCGGCAATATCGGCTTCCGGGTGAGACGATGAAGTCGATGTCCGCTACCAACTTCCCCTCCGACAACGCAGGCAATGCCGGTGAAGCCGAGCCTGCTGCCGTCCAACCCAGCGAAACGCGCTCCAGTGCCATCATGGCCGCCGGTACGCTGATCTCCCGCTTCCTCGGGTTCGGCAAGACCTGGATGCTCGGCATTGCCCTTGGACTCGGGTCCACTGTTAACGACACTTTCATCAACGCGAACAACCTTCCCAACCTGATCTTCCTGCTGGTTGCGGGTGGCGTTTTTAACGCCGTACTGGTGCCCCAGATCATCAAGGCAAGCAAAGCGCCGGACAGGGGAGCGGACTACATCAGCCGGCTGCTGACCCTGGCTGTGCTCCTGCTGCTGGGGCTCACGGCCCTGGTGACCCTTGCAGCCCCATGGGTAATTGAACTGACCACGCAGGGTTACTCGCCACAGCAGAAGTCGCTTGCGGTGGCTTTTGCGTTCTGGTGCCTGCCACAGATCTTCTTCTACGGCCTGTACGCGCTGCTCACCCAGGTCCTTAACGCCAACGGAGCCTTTGGCCCTGCCATGTGGGCACCCATCCTGAACAACCTCGTGGCCGTCGCTGGCCTGGGAATGTTCATTTGGATCTTTGGGGCCAACATTGCCAACCCGCACACGCTGGAAAACTGGGGTTCTTCGCAGACCCTTCTTGTGGCGGGGTTTTCCACCATTGGTGTGGTGGCCCAGACCGCCATCCTGCTGGTGCCGGTATTCCGTCTAAAGCTCAAGCTGCGTCCGCGGTTCGGCTGGCGGGGAGTAGGACTTGGCCAGGCGGCAAAACTCAGCGTGTGGACACTGCTGACGGCCGCCGTCGGGCAGCTCGCCTTCCTGTATGTCATGCGTATCGCCACAATTCCCGGAGCCGAGCGGCTCAGGCTTCAGGCTGCCGGTGATCCGGCTGCCGCCATGCTGCCCGGCAACGCCGTGCTGGAGGTGGCCAGCCAGCTGTACCTGCTGCCGCACTCCATCATTGCCATTTCGCTGGCCACAGTCCTGTTCAACCGGATGACCCGGGCCTCCCAGGACGGCAACCGGGACGAGCTCCGTGATGCCCTTTCCCACGGACTGCGAACCATGGCTGTCGCCACTGTTTTTGGCGCGCTGGCTCTCTTCGCCCTGGCGGGACCGCTGGGCATGTTCTTCTCGGGCGGCCCCCGGCAGGACGGCGTGATGCTGGCCCAGACGCTCACGCTCCTGGCCCTCAGCACGCCCTTTATGAGCGCAAACTTCATGATGTCCCGTGTCTTCTACGCCAATGAAGATGCACGCACACCGTTCTATATTCAGCTCCTGCTGGCCCTTGTCTATGTTGTGGGCGCCTTCGCCATCCAGTTCCTGCCCGTCGGCCAGATCATCTACGCCATCGCCATCCTCTATATGGTGGGCAACATCCTCTCGGTGGTGATCAGCGCCTATTTCCTGCGCCGGCTGCTGGGACACCTCGACGGTCCGCGGATTGCCAATTCGTATATCCGGATGGGGTACGCCGCGCTGGGATCCGCCGTTGCGGGCGCCGGCGCGTTATGGCTGATGGGCAGTTACAGCCCGGACGGCTTTGCCTGGACCAACCAGGCAACCGCACTGGTGACCCTCATCGTCGTCGGACCCATCATGCTGGTGGTCTACGTTTTCCTGCTCAAGATCTTCCATGTCTCGGAGTTGCGCGACCTTCTCCGCCCGCTGCTGGGACGCCTTGGTCGTTCCAAGTCCGCCGCTCCCACTGACTCCGGTCCGGAGACGCCGCCGTCGTCCGGTTCAGGGGAAGCCCACTCCGGAACGGGACGTCCGACGCCGGAACGCGCCACAGTCTCGGTGGACACCGGCCTGATTCCCCGGATTTCCGGCGAGTTTGACGCGGTCTCTTTCCGGGCGGGGCCAGTGCCGGAGCCTTCACGGGACCACGCCCCCCACGCCGTTCCTCCTCCAGCCGACTCCGACGACGGATCCGGCGGTGGATACTTGCCGGCGGAAGACGTCCCCGGCACAGCCAGGCGGGGCCTGCTGCGGGACGAGATCCCGTTGCCCGGCCGGCGGACCTTCCAAGGGCCAGCGGGGCAGAACCCCCACTTCAAGCCGCGACGGCCACGAAAAAAGTGATATAGCCGGGGTTATCAGCTGCCTGTCTCCACCGGCCGCCACAGCCCATCGGCTAGGATCGAAAGTGAACAAGGGTTGTTGCAGTCAAGCGTCAGCCGGCCCGCCGGCAGGCCCTGGAACGGCAGTGGCACCATCCACAAGCCGGCAATTTCCCGGACAGTCTAGGAGGAACACGTGTCCCACCCGATCGATGTTGGATCAGTACTCGGCGGCCGCTACAAGGTCACAGCCACGGTATTGACTTCACACGACCAGGATCTGGTGCTGGACGGGGTGGACCAGGTTCTCAACCGTCCAGTCAGCATTCTGGTCGCCGGCCCGGAAAATACCGAGCAGGTTGCCCAGAGCGCCCGTGAAGTTGCCACCGGTGAACGGCCCGGCACCGTCCAGGTCCTTGATCTTGGTGTCACGGAAGCAGCCACCTACCTGATCACCAATCACACTTCCGCCGCAGACCTGCTGGACCTTGTGGTCGCCTCCAACCCGCCGTACGTAGAGCCGTTTTTCACGGATACGCTCGGAAGTGAAATCTTTGGCCAGGCACGGTCACATGAACCGGAACCGTACGACGACGAAGAGAACGTCGACGCCGGCTACATCAAGTATTCGGATGATCACCCAAGCCAGGTCGACCCTTACCGGGCCAACCAGCCGGTGGTTCCGCCTAAGCCGCCCGCCCGGCCCGCTTCGTCCCCTGCTGCTGGCGCTGCCGCCGGCGTTGCCGCTTCCGGAGCCGCGTCCCAGCATGTCACCTCCCCACAGCCGCTCCAGCCGAACGGCCGGCAGCCCAATGTGCCGGTAGCCGGGGGCTCCGGTTCCGCGGACAGCACCAGCGCGGCCTCACCCAAGGTCTCCCTGTGGAATGAAGAGGACTACAACTACGGTACGGACCAACAGGAAGCCGCCTATGATGAGCCGGCAGCGACCGCCGCGCCCCGCCAGGCGGATCGTTCCTCTGGGAAGTTCCCCGCTTTTGCCCGTTCTGCTGCGCCCGCAGCGGCAGCGACATCCTCCGCCCCCGCAGACGAACCCGAAACCTACTACGACGACGACGACGAGCCCGAGCGCGAGCCCCGCTCCATGCGCTGGCTGGTCGGGGGCCTGCTCGCCGTGGTCCTCATTGCTGGACTCGTCTTCGCTGTGACCAATCTGGGAAGCCTGTTCCGCTCTGATCCACAGGCAAACACCACTGCCACTGGCTCAAACGCGGCTCCTTCGGAATCCGGTCCGGCCAACCCGACCGCGACTTCGACTGCGCCAGCTGCACCTCCCGCCATCGAGGGCATTACCCGCCAGGGTAATTTCGATTTTGCCGCCACCTACGATGTGGACCTGGTGAAAGCGTTTGATGGCAATGCCGCCAGTTACTGGTCTGACATGGAGTTTGCCACTGAGGGATGGGGCGGGCTAGCCCCTGACGGTGTGCCGCTGTTCATTAAGCTGAAGAGCCCGGCCACTGTTTCTTCTATCACGCTGACCCAGCTGGGAGCATCCGGCGGTAACATCAGCGTGTTCACGAACGACCGGCCATCATTGGATGGCGCCAAGCAGGTGGGGACCAACAGCTTCACCTCCACTGATCTGACCATGCCCCTCGCTGAACCTGTTGACGCCCAGTACGTCATTGTGTCCATCAAGTCTTTGCCCAAGCTGGCTGCGCCTAAGACGCGATATGGCTACGGCATCCGTCTTGCCGAAATCAAAATCCAATAGTTCACGCGTTCTTGTCGTTGCAGTCGAGCCGCGCCAGTTCCCCTTCACTCTTGGGGTAACAGGCGCGGCTCTGCTGTCTGCAGACGGTAATCTGGTATGGCGTCGTTGTTGAGGTGACTTTGCACCGTTACCGGATGGTTCCTTCGTTTACCGGCGCCCGGAATATTCAGCAATGCGATTCAGTTGTGCCATGTGGCCACCTCCACGGGGTGGCGCATCAATTAAGGAAGAGGTTCACCGTTCAGTGAGCAACGCAGAAAACACCGCGTCCGAAGTACGTGATGTCATCATCGTCGGCTCGGGCCCGGCTGGTTACACGGCCGCCGTCTACACGGCGCGTGCCAACCTCAAGCCCTTGCTTCTGGCGGGCTCCGTCACCGCTGGCGGAGAACTGATGAACACTACCGACGTAGAGAACTATCCGGGCTTCCCCGAGGGCATCATGGGCCCGGACCTCATGGAGAACTTCGAGAAGCAGGCGGCGCGGTTCGGTACGGAGATCCAGTTCGAGGATGTCACCGCACTGCAGCTTGAGGGCGACGTCAAGACCGTCACGATCGCCACGGGTGAAACATTCCAGGCACGCGCAATTATTCTGTCGACGGGATCCGCCTACCGTGAATTGGGACTACCCAACGAGAAGCGCCTTTCCGGCCACGGCGTCAGCTGGTGTGCAACCTGCGACGGTTTCTTTTTCAAGGACCAGGACATTGCAGTCATCGGCGGGGGAGACTCCGCCATGGAGGAAGCGCTGTTCCTGACCAAGTTCGCAAAGTCTGTCACAGTAGTCCATCGCCGCGATTCGTTGAAGGCTTCGAAGATCATGGCTGACCGCGCGCTGGCCCACGAAAAGATCAGTTTCATCTGGAACAGCACCGTGGACGACGTCATTGGCGAGAACAAGGTAACGGGACTGAAAATCAAGAACCTCCTGGACGGGTCCGTTTCCGACCTCGCTGTCACCGGGGTCTTCGTTGCAATCGGCAACGACCCCCGCACTGAGCTCGTGAAGGACACTTTGGATATCACGCCCGCCGGCACCATCGCCGTCGAGGGCCGCAGCTCCAAAACCAGCATCCCCGGCGTCTTTGCCGCCGGAGACGTTGTGGACCCCACCTACCGTCAGGCCATCACGGCTTCCGGTTCGGGCTGTGTGGCAGCCATTGATGTAGAGCACTACCTCGCAGACCTTCACGCCTAATTCGCGTATCCACCCTTTGAAGAGAGAGAAAAGGTTATGAGCAACGCAAAAGACGTAACTGATGCAAGTTTCGGCACGGATGTCCTGTCAGCGGACAAGCCGGTCATTGTGGACTTCTGGGCGGAGTGGTGTGGCCCTTGCCGCAAACTGGGCCCCATCCTCGATGAGATCTCCGTGGAGTACAGCGAGAAAGTGAACGTCGTCAAGGTCAACGTTGACGACAACCCGGCCATCGCTGCTGAGTATGGCATCACATCCATTCCCGCCGTTTACCTGTTCCAGGATGGGCAGGTCAAGAACACGGTGATTGGCGCCAAGCCAAAGCAGTTCTTTGAGAAGGAATTCGCGGACGTTCTGTCCTAAGGGTTCTCGCTGGAACTGGGCTCATCGCTCAGCCGCCAACCGGATGGCCACCGCTTCCAAGCGGTGGCCATCCTCTTTTAAGCGGCTGAAGTTACTGAGGTCCACCACTTATGCCGCGATCTGCTGGGTTATGTGTCCATTTTTGGTTTAATTCGTATCGCGTTTGTTCTCCCAGCCGTCCTGAGTGTCATTTTCTGGACTTGCCTGCAACTGGGGGAGCGCTGGGCAAACTTGGTGAAGTTCGACTTGTGTAGGCACGGCTCCGCCCACGTGTTTCACGTGAAACATTGCGTGGCCTTGAAGCGGCAATGGATGGACTTCGTGCGGCCTGACTGGACGGCGCCCATTCAGGTCTGACATCCCGAGGGAACGCCGAGCAGACCAGCGCTCGATGAGCATCAGCTAAGGAAGCCGGTGCCTGTCATGGGGCCGGAACTCTCCTGGATCGCGAGATGTAACTCAAAGCGACACCTCGTCATTCCCATCGGATGAGCATAAGGTGCCATAAGCGTTTGGGAGGCTCACAGCTCTGGTGAATCAGTTCCTTGGGGCTGAGCTAAAGAATGGCCTGCCGCCGCACTTCCATCACGAGTCGGTACTTTGACTTCATAGTGCCCGGGTGGGTTCCTCGCGGTGCTCTGCGGCATTTTCCGAGTTCATCCAAGGCTGAAAAGCGCTTGTGGTTTCCCGTGGATGACCGATTCACGCACCTCCTCGGAGGTCCCTGCCAGTCGGCGTAATAGCGTGTTTCACGTGAAACATAGCGAGTCATCCCTCCTACATACAGCGGCCCACAATTGGACGAGCACATGATCCGCCGGTGCACATCCAGTGCAACATTCCCTTGAATTCTGGCTGCGCGACACTCGCCAGAGAATGGAAGATCGCCAAGGACCGATGACAACAACCGGATACGGCTAACATCCAAGGCGGCGTAAGAACCAAACTGTCCTCTTCGACAGTTGCACACCCCTGTCTCTCTGCAAGTCGTTATTACTGTTACGGTCGGTTGCTTGCCGCAAAGTGCGGTGGCAAAGACCGGCTCTGCCGCTCGGGACAGGGGACTTGGGCCCTCGGGATAGGGGCCGAGTCGGAACGTCGATTTGCAGCAACGGGCGCGTCCAGGGTTCCTGAAACACCCGCCATAACGCTATCGTCCCCGGAGTCCACGACTACAGATTCACTAGTGCGCAGCCCAGGGCAACTCATGGCGCAGTCGCCGAGGTTTCTGAATCTGGCTGATCCCCATCGATTCATCCTGTCTCTTGAGCCCACCACCTGAGCATCTGGCGCAAACTCTGGGCGACTACAGAATAGCCCTACTTAATCTGGCATCAGCTCAGCCAGGCAAGCCAGCCCGATTCTAGAAAGCTACATTCGGGCGTATCGCCACTGTGGACGGGGAGGAGGACCTATCCACTGCGCGAGACAGGCCACCACGTCCGCCGGCACCAGCAATCGAAGGCACGTGTTCGGCCGCCCGGCAGTACGCCGCACGGCTTGTCCACCTGCGAGTTTTCGTAGAGGCTCAGCGACCCAATGGACAACGCGTCGGGTATTCTGTCCGCCTCTGCTCAGCTCATCATGTCCTTGGAACCAGAACACCAGGACACCAGGACAAAGCCACCGGGGCCATGACGCCTCCCTGGCTGTTTCACGTGAAACAGGACTCAAGCAGTGGCAGCCGCCAACGGTGGCGGTACTACGATCGACTCTTGCTTGGCTACATCCATTTATCCCATCAACTCGCAATTGGCTTCGTCGGCTGGCTTCATCGGCAATGTCGGCTTGCAAGTGCGTTGACACTACTTCGCATAGCCCTAGCCCTGCACTTTGCCGAACCCAGCGCCCGGGGCAGTCGGCACTACGCGGGCTCCCGGACAGAGCAGACAGCCTTCCGGTACGCCCTTCGGCCTTGGCTGCCGGTATGACTCTTCGGCCTAGGGCTGCTGCCCCGGCGCATCAGTGCATGCGACCTGCAGCCCGGCTCGGAGCTTACGGGAGCCCTTTGGCTGCTGTTGGCGCCACGAGCGTGGCCCGGACGCACGCAATGTTTCACGTGAAACACCCTAGCCGTCCTTGGCCGTAAGGAACCGAAAGCGCGAGGCACACATGACGGAGAAAGCAGTCGCTTCGACGGCAAGACCCCCAGACACGCACCTGCCGAAATTGGCGCCGCCTAACCCACTCGCACCTTAGGTACTAAAAGGGGCAGTGCTAGTCCTCTGAGTGCCGCACATCCCAAACGTCATGGAAGTGTCCGGCATCAGCCGGCGAGTGTTAGACGCCGTTATGCCGTAAAACAGCCACGGCTCAGAGGTACGCAAGGCACCACGCCACAGGTCCCGTCGCGCGGGTGACATCACGTACCGGTCCAATCTTCAACCATGCACGGCCTTCCGTCGGTCGGTCAATCAGTAGCGAACTCGTCTTACTAGACGATCGGGCCCTGGTTGCGCGGATAACCTAAGGCAACAACCCGCCACTGTCGAACCCATGTTGAGGCACTCGAAGGGGAAAGCCGCGCCAAGCATGCCGTGATCCATTCCATGGCAGTGACCAATTCTTGAACCCGCGCCTCACCTACCGTTCCGCCAACGGAACAAAGCACTGACTTTGAACCGGTTAGGCTGGTGGCTCCACCTCGGTGGAAGGCCAGTTTGTCAACAGGCTGCATGCTTATCCCCAGAAGTTATCCACATCATTATCCACAGGCCTATGCACAAGGTGATTTTTGAGAAATTAATCACAGGAACGCAGGACTGCCATTCCTTGTCTGGCGCCGACATGGGCTGGCGGAAGTCCCCTTCAGCAGAACCCCCATTGCCCCCACTTCTGCGCTACTATTGGGGCCCTTCAAGCCGGAAAATCAGCTCCAGTGAGCGAATATCCCGGTATTTCCGCCCGAGCCGAGACAACCTAGTGTGTTTCACGTGAAACAGGCGGCCGTCCAGTGAGTAGGGACCAGCCAAAGAGAACCCAGAAAACAAATGGGGCGTCGACACCGAAGGGGCTCGAGGTATGTCCGGCCGTCTTCTATCCACAAAGTTATCCACAGCGTTATCCACTGCCCAATACACAGGTCGTCCCCAAACTACGTCGACCCAAGCCTCTCGTCTAAGGCGTCTGCCAGGCCTTCAGGGAACCAACGCCCAACTCCCCACCGGTAGCATTCATAGTTCTTTTCCGTCCGGACACATGGAGTGGACAGCTCACCGACTACCTCCTGTAGTCAAAGACCGCTCCGCGCCCCACCTGGGACAGGCCGGCTGGAATCGGACGAATACGTCCATCCTCCAGCCTTGTGCTGTCACGCGCTCCAGGGCCGCCAGTCCGTAGCCAACTCCTCCTCCTCCAAGCGGCAGTCCCTCAATTCCTTCGTAGGGTCGCTCCGTCGGTCGTTGAGATCAGCTGTCAATTGGCGGTTCAAATCCTGCACCACGCTCGCCCGACGCAATAGTTGTCGGGGTACTGAATCCTGCCTGCTGATTGGCCCCGCCCCATGTCGCGACGGAACGCCACGGGATCCGTAGTGAACCGACGAGGGCGCTCTAGGAGGGGGAGTGCCGATCAGCTCCCACCCCGAGGCCATGTCTTCCCCTGCATTTGCAGCGGGCAAGAATCGTTCGTCTTTAAGGTTTTTGGTCCCGGACTGCCGGACCGATCGCCCATTGCGGAGGACCGAGTCTCCAAGATCGACAATGCGATGAGATAGGGCCTGGCAGATCGGCGATGAGCTGGCATGGCTGGTCCGATAAAGCCGCCGGGTGGGGACTGTCAGCCTGGCGTGCGCTCTCCACATGAGATGTCCGTTCCGAAGCCTGCAAAGTGGCACGGTCGGGTTCATCGGGACGAAAGCTGGTGAATAGCTCAACAGGAGATTGTCCTCTGCATACCGTGGTTCAGTACGATCCAAGGCAAGGACCGAACCTAGCCTGCCCAGACCCCCCGAAGACGAATCATTTGGGCAGCAAGGTGTCCGACGTCAGAAAATGGTGGCCATGGGCTCCGACGCTCTGTATGTTGCCAGCTCAGCCTCTTCCCACGATGACGGTCCCATGAGGGGCGTAGCGAACGTGAGGCCCGTAGCACGGCTGTTGGGCCGCCCAATGAGGTGGACCTTCATATCGCCCCCACTGTGGCCCCGGGCCGCCTCCGGGACGCAGATGCGCCCTGGATGGTACGGGTAGTGATGGATCTGGGGGCCTTCAGAGACGGGCAAAGCAGACGCAGTGCCACAATGAGCGGGTATGAGTTCACTGCCCGTCCGGACCTGTGAACTTTCCGGCTGGAGTAGTCCTGTTTCACGTGAAACAATCCGCCGAAATAAGATTCCCTCAGGAAGGCCAAGGCAATCATCTGCCGCTCACGGAAGGAATGCGCATGCTTCGGCAGCGGCCCGGATACTTCTAATAGTTCTATGTTCGGACCTAGCTTATTGACGTACCGTTGCAAGCTTTGACGCCTGAGCCGGCATCCTGGGCCGAGGCAACGCATGCACTCCAATGTGCCCAGATTCTAAGTAGCCGCCAGGCTAGACGTACCTAACATCGGGGATTTCCGGTATCGGGGAGCAAGTTTCCGCCCTAGTCTCTGCATCGAAGCCGTGTCGTTTCACGTGAAACGACAGGGGGGGCACTGTGGCTCGTTCTGCTCCCACGGTGCAATGCGCTGGACGAACGGTCGCAGAGATCAGGTTCCACGACATGAGAACCTTGTGTCCCAGAAGGAGCCGCGACCGTAAAGGACACAGAGAGTCCCAGCAATAGCGCCACCAAGTTGGAAGCCATGCTAGAAAGACTCTTGTCACGTCCGGATTCGATGAACTCCGGGCTCGCTACCGGGAATGTATCCGAATAGCCTCGAAAGCTTCCCGTTTTGTTCGCCGTAATAGGTCAAAGAGTCACATAGAAGACAAACCTCAAAGCGGTCCTGGAACTCCAACAGAAGAAGCCCGAACGTTGTGGCGATCGCGCCTCAGTGAACGGACGGAACGCTGAACAGGAACCAACACATGCCGCGGGACTCAAAAATGCAACCTATAAGTTTCAACTCAGCGAGTCCCGGGAGGCGTCCTGTCTCACCCCGACGGCTGGCCCTGGTCCCGACCAAGCACGGGGAGTGCAGCGGCCTGGATATGGTGCCCAAGAAGTCACTAATGACATGGTGCTCCCCACAACGAATTGCGCAGCCACTCGTGGAAACGAAGACAAAGAAGGGGCCTGTTTCACGTGAAACAGGCCCCCGCATGCGTATCTTTTAGTTGTCCTGGCCCGGAGCCAAGACTTCCATGATCCTGTTTAGGTCCTCAACGCTTGCAAATTCGATGCTGACGCGTCCTTTGCGCACTCCAAGCGAAATCTTGACGTTTGTATCCAGGCGGTCTGAGAGGGAAGAAGCCAGGTAATCAAGCCGTTCGTGGCGCGCGCCAGGGCGCGGAATGTTGTTCTTGGCTGGCTTCGCCGGGTCCTGGTAAAGAGTGACCGCTTCCTCCGTAGCACGCACGGACATACCTTCGGCCACGATCTTCTGCGCCAGGCGTTCCATCGCTGCAGCATCGGGAAGAGCCAGCAGGGCCCGCGCGTGGCCCGCCGATAGAACACTTGCCGCCACACGCCGCTGGACCAGTGGTGGCAGTTTTAGGAGGCGGAGCGTATTGGAGACCTGCGGCCGGGACCGTCCGATCCGGTCTGCAAGCTGTTCATGAGTGGTGCCAAAATCTTCAAGAAGCTGCTGGTAGGCCGCAGCCTCTTCCAGTGGGTTGAGCTGGCTGCGGTGCAAGTTCTCGAGCAGCGCATCACGGAGAAGGTCGTCATCTGTGGTGTCACGGACAATCGCGGGGATGGTTTCCAGGCCTGCGGCTTGGACAGCCCTCCACCGGCGCTCACCCATCACCAACTCATATGGTTCACCACCGGATTCGGTTGATGTGCGCACCACAATTGGCTGGAGGACGCCTATTTCGCGGACTGAGTGAATCAGCTCCGCCATGTCATCTTCATCGAAGACGGAACGCGGCTGTTTCCGGTTCGGGTGGATGTCACCCACGGGAATTTCAGCGAACCGCGCTCCGGGCACTTCCACCAAGTCAACACCGTTGTCGATCTGCTGGGTGTCCTCGGAAATGGCAGCTGATGTCCCCGCGGGGGCCTCGTCCTCGGCAAGCTTGGGGGAGCTGGTCTTCGCGGCGGCTGTCCGCTGCTTCGACGGTTCCTTCGCAGCTGCCGGCTTAGCCTCAACTTTAGGCGTAGCTCGCGGCGCCGTCTTGGGCGCGGCCGATTTCCTGGCCGTGGGCGTGGCATCAGTTTCAGCCTGTGCATCACCAGCCGCGGGTTCGGCTACGCCGGGCGTCCTGTCAGACGGCGTACGGTCGGCATCATCCTCAACCGAGGTGACTTTCTTGCGGCCTTCAGGAAAGAAGAGATCCACTGGCCGGGACGCTGCAGCCCCGTTACCCGACGCACTGCCAGAGGCGGAACTTGGAATGAGTGCGCCAAGACCGCGGCCTAAGCCCCGTCGCTTTTCGCTCATGGATAAATCCCTCCAGTGGTAGAGCCTGACAAAGCCCGGCTCCGGTTGTTGCAGTTTTCGAAGATTCTAGCGTTCAGCAATTTCAGCTGCGGCTTCCAGGTAAGACAGGGCTCCACTGGAGGAAGGATCGTAAGTCATCACGGTCTGCTGGTAGCTTGGCGCTTCCGATATCCGGACGGAGCGTGGAACCACCGCACCCAATACCTGGTCCGGGAAGTGCTGGCGAACTTCTGCAGCTACCTGCGCCGCCAGGTTAGTCCGGCCGTCGTACATGGTCAGAAGAATTGTGGAGACTTCCAGGTCAGCGTTCAGGTGCTTCTGGATCATCTCGATGTTCTTGAGCAACTGGCTCAGGCCCTCGAGGGCGTAGTACTCACACTGGATAGGGATCAGTACTTCGCCAGCGGCGCAGAAGGCATTGACTGTGAGCAGCCCCAAGCTGGGCGGGCAGTCAATGAAAATGTAGTCCAGTCGTTCTTCGCCGTTCTTGGCTCGGGCCTTGGCATAAACATCAATGGCCCGGCGGAGCCGCTGTTCGCGGGCCACAAGGGAGACGAGTTCGATCTCCGCGCCGGCGAGATGAATGGTGGCGGGTGCACAGATCAGGTTGCTGATATCAGGGCAAGGCGCCACAACGTCGGCGAGCGGGAAATCGTTGATGAGGACGTCATAGATACTGTCCACATCGGCATGGTGCTCGACGCCCAGTGCTGTAGAAGCATTGCCCTGGGGATCGATGTCAATGACCAGGACGTTTAAGCCGGCCGCTGCCAGGGCTGCTGCGATGTTTACGGTAGTGGTGGTCTTGCCAACACCACCCTTTTGGTTCGAGACCGTGAAGATCCGAGTCTTCTCGGGTTTGGGCAACTCCCTGCCCAGGAGGCGTTCCCTGCGCTTGGTCTCATGGGCAAGTTCACGGGCGATCGGGCTGGAATCGTCCATCGAGTCAAAAACATTGGTTTTACCGGAAGTGGTTGTTTCACGTGAAACAGCGGCCATCGTTGCAAGTTCAGCAACCGGATTCGGGTGAATTCCGCCCCGTCCTGGTGCGTATCCCGGCCCAGCAACTGATCGTGCTGACCCCAAAGACACAAACGGGGGAATCCGTTGTGTGGAGGCTTCGCTACTGGTCACTGGGACACACTCACTCTCGTTCAGCTTTTTGCTGCCGTTGTCTAGCCTAACCGCTTCGCCCTGTAGACCAAGGTTACCGGGGCCCGGCGCTAGGCAATCTTTTGGGACTTATTTACAACGATGCGGACCACGGTGGTGGGCTCCTCCAGGAGATGCTCACCCACCGTGACCACGGACGTCTGGACGCCACCGAGTTTCCTGATGACCTTGGCGGCTTTTTCAATTTCCTCGCCCGCGCTGCGGCCCTTGATAGCCACAACCTCACCCTTGCCGCCAAGCAGGGGAATAGTGAGTCCAGCCAGGTTACTCAGTGCTGACACCGCACGGGCGGTCACCACATCGGCATTCACATGCCCCACGGCGAGCTCCGCCCGCGTTCGCATGACCGTCACGTTAGCCAAGCCAAGGTCATCCACCACTTCCTGGAGCCAGATCACCCTGCGCTCGAGAGGCTCAATCAGGGTCAGTTCCAGGTCCGGACGGGCGATGGCGAGGCACAGTCCGGGGAGGCCTGCACCGCTTCCAACGTCGGCAACATGGCTCCCGTGGGCGATCTCGCTTTCGATGACTGCGCAGTTCAGGACGTGCCGACTCCACAGCCGCGGGATCTCACGCGGGCCGATGAGCCCACGCTCCGTTCCAGAGGTAGCCAGGTGCTCAACGTATCGCTTAGCGAGGTCCAGCCGGTCGCCGAAGATCTTCTCTGCGGCCAGCAGTTCAGCTGCCGTGATATCAACCATGATTAGCTGTTCAGCAATTCTCTAGTCAGCGGATACAACGATGTGGCGGCCAGCGCCTTCACCTTCGGATTCACTGACCAGACCAAGGTCAGCTACGGCGTCGTGGACGATTTTGCGTTCGTAGGCGCTCATCGGCTCGAGGGCCACGGCTTTGCCGGTCTCCTTGACCGAAGCGGCGGCATCCTCAGCGATTTTCTGAAGGTGTCCGGCACGCTGCTGGCGGTAACCATTGATGTCCAGCACCAGGCGCGAACGGTTCTCGGTGGCAGACAGGACAGAAAGGCGGGTCAGTTCCTGCAGCGCTTCCAAGACCTCCCCGTCTTCGCCCACGAGGCTGTCCAGGCTGTCCGATTCCTCTTCGGCCACGATGGAGATGTAGGTTCGGCCGTTGCGGACCTCAATGTCAATGTCGCCATCGATGTCAGCGATATCCAGAAGTTCTTCGAGGTAGTCGGCAGCAACATCGCCCTCTTCCTCCAGGCGGCTGGCCGTTGAGCCCTTCGTGGAAGTGGCATCACTCACGGACTCGTCGCGGTCTTCGGTGACCTCGTCGGAAAGGGCGTGTTCGGTGCTCTCGGCTGACATTACTTCTTCTTCCTGTTCTTGCGTTGTGGCTGAATGCGCTGACCCTTGGCCTCGATGATTGCAGCGGCAGCGGCGGCCTCTGCTTCGGCGTCGGCCTTCTTCCCGCCCAGGATGGGCAGGGCCGGCAGGCCCTTGGCCGCACGGCGCTCGGCCAGTGCCTTGGCGGCAGGGGATCCCGGCGTCGGCATCCGTCGGATGACAAAGAACTGCTGTGCCATGGTCCACAGGTTGGTGGTGGTCCAGTAAATCAGCACACCGATGGGGAAGTTGATGCCGCCCACGCCGAACACGATCGGCAGGATGTACAGCATCATTTTCTGCTGGCGCATGAACGGGCTGGCCATGGCTTCTTCAGACATGTTCTTGGCCATGATCTGCTTCTGCGTGATGAACTGCGAGGCCGTCATGGCCAGGATCATCACTATCGACAGGACATAAACGGCAACTACGTTGCCCTCGGGGTTGTGCAGCAGCGTAGCTGACAGCGGCGCTCCGAAGATGGTGGAGTCATCAAACTGCAACACCTGTTCGTGGCTCATCGCGCCGATGCTCTTGCCCTGGTCACGGGCCGTGCTGATGCCGGAGAGAACCTGGAACAGCGCGAAGAAGAACGGCATCTGAATCAGCATGGGCAAGCAGGCGGAGAACGGGTTGGTGCCGTGCTTCTTGTACATGGCCATCTGTTCCTGCGCCATTGCCTGGCGGGAGAGCTGGTCGGTCTTGCCCTTGTACTTGTCCTGGAGTTTCTTCAGGTCCGGCTGCAGCAGCTGCATACCGCGCTGGGCTTTAATCTGCTTGACGAACACCGGGATCAAAGCGGCACGGATCACCAGCACCAGGCCGATGATGGAGAGCGTCCATGTCCAGCCGGAGGCCTCCGGCATGCCGATGGAACTCAGGCCCTCATGGAAACCCACCATGATGATGGACACAAGCCACTTGAACGGAAACATGATTGTTTCAAAGAAGTCCATACGATATCCCTATTCGTCAGGCCGCAAGGCGGCCTTCTCCATCAGTCTGAGCAGCCAGGTACTTGTCCGGGTTGTTCAGCACAACAATTGTGGGGGTCCGGTTTTCAGGCCATTCCCGGTGGCCGGCGGGGACATGGTCCACGCCGCCGGCATTCCAAGGGTGGCAGCGGGCGAGGCGCCGGACGGCAAGCCAACTCCCTTTGACTGCACCATGGACAGTGATTGCTTCAAGGGCGTATGCCGAGCAAGAAGGGAAGAAGCGGCAAACCTGGCCGTACAAGGGGGAAATCACCTTGCGATAGGCCTTGAGCAGCAGAATGAGGATGTTTCGGGGCAGGTTCCAGATGACCTTGCCCAGGATGACGGCAACAGGCTGCAGGAAATGGACGACGGCGGCAGTCACGTTATGCACGCTGTGTCCCTTCCTGTGTTGTACCGGTAGAACCGTTAACAGCAGCCCGCGGAAGGCGGCTGCCCAACCGGCTCACCGTCGATTCCAGCGCGGCGTTGTAGTCCGCCAACAACTGATCCCAGCTGGCGGCCGCGGACGCAGGCAGAGCCCGGACCACTATGGCGAACCCGGTACCGTACTCGCGTAGCGAGGCAGCACCGGCTTCCCTCAGTCTCCTCTTAACGAGGTTCCTGACCACAGCGTTCCCGACACCTTTGGAAACGATAAACCCGATCCGGCTGGGTTCGTCGGCAGCGATAGCTGCCGTATATAACACTACGTTCCGGCGCCCATTGCGGACACCGGAACGTACGGTTGTTGAAAAATCGGATGCAGTCCTCAAACGGTTACGGGTGGCCAGCACCTTAAACTCGCAAAGAAATGTAAACCGACGAGTCAGTTATTTAGGCCGACAGTTCGGTGCGGCCCTTGCCACGACGGGCTGCCAGGATGGCACGGCCGGCACGGGTACGCATACGAAGGCGGAAGCCGTGCTTCTTGGCTCGACGGCGGTTATTCGGCTGAAAAGTCCGCTTGCTCACGTTAGTTACTCCAGTGGATCAAAGGTGCGCCCACCCGATCAGTAAAGGGGAAGAACTGGCCGACGCTAAGTTTTGTAATGCACGCTTCCCCCGGCTGCTCGAACGCGGTGCGTCTGAGAGATTCAGATGGGGCCAAAAAGCGGACACAAAGGACTTCACAACGTTAGGGCAAATTACGCCCGAGAGTCAAACCGGGACGGCCTGCGGTCCTTGTCCCCAGCTGTGGTTAACCGTCCACAACAGCCTGTGGATGAACTGGCTCACAGGCCCCTTTTCAGAACCACACTGGTGTAATTATCCACAAGCTACTTCCCAGCTATCTTCTGGCGTTTTGATCCCCTAGAGTGGCTCAGTAGCCGATTATCCACGGACTGTGTATAACCCTGTGGATGAAGCTGGACCAGCATCCTGGTTCCGGACTTGGGGCTGCAGGTAATGCAGGCAAAGCAAGTTTTGAGGAACTGATTGATGACATTAGACGAAGCCAACCACGCCAATACTGTCGGAAGTTCCTGGCGGCGCGTTGTCAGCCTGCTGGAGCAGGACGACCGCGTTTCACCACGGCAGCGGGGCTTTGTCATCCTGGCCCAGGCCCAGGGCCTGATCGGTTCAACCCTTCTGGTGGCCGTCCCCAACGAACTCACCCGCGAGGTCCTGCAGACGCAGGTCAAAGATGCGCTGGACGACGCACTGCACAACGTTTTCTCTGAGGACATCCGCTGTGCCATCGACGTGGACACCGATCTGGTGCCCATCCATGAGGAGCCGGAACTCGTCGTCGAGCCGTCCTTCACGTCCGACCAGCTGATCGAGCAGAAGCCGCAACCCATGCTGCCGAGCACCTCCCACGAATTCGGGCGGCTGAATCCCAAGTACGTTTTCGATACCTTCGTCATCGGCTCGTCCAACCGGTTTGCCCACGCGGCCGCGGTGGCCGTTGCCGAAGCGCCGGCCAAGGCCTACAACCCGCTCTTCATCTATGGTGACTCGGGGCTGGGCAAAACCCACCTCCTGCACGCCATCGGCCATTACGCCCGCCGCCTCTACAG
Source organism: Pseudarthrobacter sp. CCNWLW207 (assembly GCF_037203945.1). NCBI lineage: Bacteria > Bacillati > Actinomycetota > Actinomycetes > Micrococcales > Micrococcaceae > Pseudarthrobacter > Pseudarthrobacter sp. CCNWLW207. The sequence continues at coordinate 61,141 of NZ_JBBCBS010000002.1, forward strand.
TGGCATTCGTGTCCGGTACGTGAACTCTGAAGAATTCACCAACGACTTCATCAACTCCATCCGCGACGACGAGGGTGCGAGTTTCAAGACGACGTATCGCAACGTGGACGTGCTGCTGATCGACGACATCCAATTCCTGGCAGGCAAGGACCGGACGTTGGAAGAGTTCTTCCACACGTTCAATTCCCTGCACAACAACAACAAACAGGTGGTCATCACCTCGGACCAGCCGCCCAAGCTCCTGGCAGGGTTCGAAGACAGGATGAAGTCCCGCTTTGAGTGGGGCCTGCTCACGGACATCCAGCCGCCGGAACTTGAAACCCGAATCGCCATTCTCCGGAAGAAGGCGCTCAGTGAGGGCCTCTCCGCGCCGGACGACGCCCTCGAATACATCGCTTCCAAGATCTCCAGCAACATCCGCGAACTCGAAGGCGCCCTCATTCGCGTCACGGCGTTCGCGAGCCTGAACCGGCAGCCGGTTGACGTTGCCCTGGCAGAGATGGTCCTCAAGGACCTCATCACCGATGACGGCGCCCAGGAGATCACCTCCAGCCAGATCCTCACGCAGACGGCGGAGTACTTCAAGCTCAGCATGGAGGAACTCTGCAGCAAGTCACGCACCCGAACACTGGTGACGGCCCGCCAGATCGCGATGTACCTGTGCCGCGAGCTCACTGACATGTCGCTGCCCAAGATCGGCCAGGAGCTCGGCGGCCGAGACCACACCACGGTGATCCATGCGGACCGCAAGATCCGCGAACTCATGGCCGAGCGCCGTGTGATCTACAACCAGGTCACCGAGCTCACCAACAGGATCAAACAGCAGCAGCGCGACTCCTGACCCTCCGCCTCTATACCTTATTAACAGGTGCATGTGGATAACCCTGTGGACAGTTAAGGGGACAAGTGCGGTTAATGGGCTTAAAACCCTTAACCCATCTGTGGATCAGCGAAACCGCCAAAATTCTTATCCCCATCCACACCCTGTTTAAAACCTGCTTCACCCACAGTCCATGAACAGGGCTTAACCGCCGGATCCTGCGGCGAGACGGGGTTATCCACAGTTTCCACAGCAGTTATTAACACTACTAATCCCAAAAAATTGATTTCCCTCAAACAACAATCTGGATCCACACGACGAACCTGCCAGGGCCTGGCGGCCCAGGACAACCGGGATCCTTGCCGGGGATGGGTTAATCCCGGATCTTCCGGCTAAGCTGTCAGCAGCGCTCCCATCCTCGGGTTTCTTTGTGGTTCAGCAAGCGCGGACCATGCAGGTTCAGGAGTTTGGGGCACCCACTTTTGGAACTCCACGATGGAGTTCCCGGTTCAGACATGGCAGCAGCAATGAAAGGCGGCACCCTTCCGTGAAGTTCAGAGTCGATCGGGACGTCCTGGCAGAAGCCGTCACATGGACAGCCCGCTCGTTGTCTCCGCGGCCGCCAGTACCGGTCCTTTCAGGCCTGCTCCTCAAGGCTGAGTCCGGCACCGTAAGCCTTTCGAGTTTCGACTACGAAACCTCTGCCCGGCTTGAGATCCCGGCTGACATCGCAGTGGAAGGCACCATCCTGGTATCGGGCCGTCTCCTGGCAGACATCTGCCGCAGCCTGCCTTCGGCCCCGGTTGACGTGGAAACGGACGGCAACAAAGTCACGCTTACTTGCCGCCGCAGCAGTTTCCACCTGGCCACCATGCCGGAAGCCGAGTACCCGCCACTGCCGGCCTTGCCCACCATCAGCGGCACAGTTCCCGGCGATGCCTTCGCCCAAGCTGTTTCCCAGGTCATCATCGCGGCCAGCAAGGATGACACCCTCCCCATCCTGACCGGCGTCAGGATGGAAATTGAGGATGATCTCATCACTCTCCTGGCCACCGACAGGTACCGGCTGGCCATGCGCGAAGTCCCATGGAAGCCCGTCACCCCGGGAATTTCCACCAGCGCGCTGGTCAAGGCGAAGACCCTGAACGAAGTTGCCAAAACACTGGGTAACAGCGGGGACATCAACCTGGCCCTGGCGGACGACGACAGCCGGCTCATCGGCTTCGAAAGCGGCGGCCGCACCACCACATCTCTGCTGGTGGACGGCGACTACCCCAAAATCCGCTCGCTTTTCCCCGACACGACACCCATCCACGCCACCGTGCAGACCCAGGAATTGGTCGAAGCCGTGCGTCGTGTGTCCCTTGTCGCCGAACGCAACACCCCGGTGCGCCTGGCTTTCACTGAAGGCCAGCTGCACCTCGACGCCGGGACCGGCGAGGATGCACAGGCCTCTGAAGAACTCGAGGCCCAGCTGTCCGGTGAGGACATCACTGTTGCCTTCAATCCCCACTACTTGGTGGAAGGGCTGAGCGTCATTGAAACCAAATACGTCCGGTTCTCCTTCACCACCGCGCCCAAACCAGCGATGATCACGGCCCAGGCGGATGTCGACGGCGAAGACCAGGACGACTACCGCTACCTGGTCATGCCGGTCCGCCTCCCCAACTAGCAGCCTCCCACCCAACTAGGTAGCAGTAGATGTCGTTTTGAACCCTCATAACGACATCTACTGCTACCTAGTTGGGATGACGTCCCCGCAGCCACACCACCAGCGCAGAAAAGAGATCCACCGTGCATATCGGACTGATCGGCCTTGGCAAAATGGGTTTCAACATGCGCGAACGCCTGCGCAAGGGTGGAATTGACGTCACCGGCTTCGACCGCAATCCGGACGTCACCGATGTTTCCTCGCTGGACGAACTCATCGCCGCCGTCCCGGCACCCCGGATTATCTGGGTCATGGTCCCCGCCGGCGATATCACCGATGCGGTCGTCACCGAACTCGGGGCCAAGCTCGACGCCGGCGACCTGGTGATCGACGGCGGCAACTCCCGGTTCACCGAGGACCAGAAACATGGTGCCGCGCTGGCCGAAAAGGGCATCCGGTTTGCCGACTGCGGTGTCTCCGGCGGCGTGTGGGGCCTCCAGAACGGCTACGGCTTGATGGCCGGCGGAGACGCGGCCGACATCGAACGGGCCCTCCCGGTCTTCGACGCACTCCGCCCGGAAGGCGAACGGGCCGACAGCTTTGTGCATGTGGGCGGGGTCGGCGCCGGACACTACGCGAAGATGGTCCACAATGGCATCGAGTACGGCCTGATGCAGGCCTACGCCGAGGGCTATGAACTGCTCGCGGCCAAGGACATCGTCAACGATCTTCCCGGGACCTTCCGCGCCTGGCAAAAGGGAACGGTTGTCCGGTCCTGGCTGCTGGACCTCATGGTGAAGGCGCTTGACGAAGATCCGGGCCTTGCCTCCATCGATGATTACGTAGAAGATTCCGGCGAGGGCCGCTGGACCGTCGAAGAGGCGATCGCCAACGCAGTGCCCGCTCCTGCCATCACGGCAGCACTTTTTGCCCGTTTCTCCTCACGGGAAGACAATTCCCCCGCCATGAAGATGGTTTCGGCGCTGCGCCACCAGTTCGGCGGGCACGCCACCCGCCCTGCCAAATAGCTCCAATCCCCGGGACCCGAGGGTTTCGAGAATCCTGAAGACCGCGTGTACCTAGAACACCTCTCACTGACTGACTTCCGCAGTTACGCCCAGGTTGACCTTGCCCTGGAACCTGGCGTCACGGTCCTGGTGGGATCCAACGGGATTGGCAAGACCAACCTGATGGAAGCCATCGGCTACCTCGCCACCCTCAGCTCGCACCGTGTCAGCGCAGACGGTCCGCTGCTGAGGTTCGGTACGGAGCGTGCCCTGGTCCGGGCCCGGCTGGTCCGCGAAGGCCAGATCACCGTGCTCGAACTGGAAATCAATGCCAGCCGTGCAAACCGTGGCCGCATCAACCGCAGCAATCCCGTGCGTGCGCGGGACATCCTCGGGATCTGCCAGACAGTGCTCTTCGCCCCCGAAGACCTGGCGCTGGTCAAAGGTGATCCGTCCAACCGGCGCCGGTTCCTCGATGAACTGCTGGTCAGCCTGGTTCCGCGGCACGCGGCAACCCGCAGCGACTATGACCGTGTGCTGAAGCAGCGCAATGCGTTGCTGAAATCTGCGAGGGCCGGCAAATTCACCGCCGGCCACGAAGCCACTCTTGACGTGTGGGACCAGCACATGGCCAGGGCCGGCGCCGAGCTGCTGCATGCCCGGCTGGAACTGGTAGAGCGGCTTCGCCCGCACTTGGCCAGTGCCTATGCGCAGCTCACGGACGGTTCAAAGGTTGCCGACGCCGCCTACCGCTCAAGCCTGCAAAACATGATGGACGACGACGGCGGGGCAGCACCGGGTGCTGCCTTTCCGTCCGCCACGGGCGAACCTGTTCAGGAAGACCTCCGGACGCTGACGGTGGAAGAACTCACCGAAGCGTACGTCCGGGCGTTCGCCGCGTCCCGCCGCAAGGAACTTGAGCGTGGCATTTCACTGGTGGGCCCGCACCGCGACGAGCTGGAACTTGTCCTGGGCGAGGCTCCGGCCAAGGGGTACGCCTCGCACGGGGAAACATGGTCCATGTGCCTCTCCCTCCGGCTGGCGTCCTATTATGTGATGCTCGACGACGCCCGAACGGGCGGGTCCGCTCCCATCCTGATCCTCGATGATGTTTTTGCCGAACTCGATGTCCAGCGGCGGCGTAAACTGGCGGCAATAGTCTCCGGCGCGGAACAGGTGCTGGTGACTGCCGCCGTCGACGCCGATATTCCGGAAGAGCTCTCCGGCCGGCGGGTGAAGGTCATCCCGGGAGGAATCGATGAATAAGGATGAAAACGGCGGCCTCCAGCCCGGCCGGGATCCCGACAACATCGACGCGCCGCAGGCGGCGCTGAATCGGATGCGCGAAGCAGCAGCGGCACGCGGTGAGATCCGCCGCAAGGCACCACCCGCCGCCGGTGCCGGCAAGACAAAACGTGGCGGCATCCGGGACACCCGAGGTTTTAGCCAGTTCCACTCCACCGGCCGTGATCCGCTGGGCCTCGGCAAGGTGGTGGGACGCCTGGTGGCCGAACGGGGCTGGACCTCGCCCGTTGCTGTCGGGTCGGTGATGGCCGAATGGGCCACCCTTGTGGGGCCGGAAATCTCCGCTCACTGCACACCGGAGAGCTTTACGGACACCACTTTGCACGTTCGCTGCGACTCAACGGCGTGGGCCACCCAGCTTCGCCTCCTCAGCATCAGCCTGCTCGAGAAGTTCCGCACCGAACTTGGTGACGGCGTGGTGACCAGCATCCACGTCCTGGGCCCGTCGGCGCCCAGTTGGCGCAAGGGAGGGCGAAGCGTTAACGGCCGCGGCCCCCGCGATACTTACGGGTGAGCCTGCGAGGTCCGTGCCGCCGTCGTCGACTATTGAATATTCGCCCAAGGGCGTGTAGGGCGATGCAACGGCCGTGGGGTGTATAGGAACCCGGAGACCGGACCGCTGGGGCGCCCAAGGCGGGGTCAACGGCCTGACAAAGGCACATTGCCTGCCGCCGAGGCCCTCCGAATGCGGGTGAACGCCGCGATCCACGATAGAATCGCAACAGATAACTGGGCGCCGGTGAAACGTTGACTGAGTCCGTTTTCCGCACGCTTCCCGCTGGCGGATCGCGGTTCCGCATGTCAGCTAACTCGCCAGCGCCATCAGTTTGTGCCTGTTGGCCGAAGCTTTCCCTGGGGGAAGGACTCCGGCCGGCCATCATCGAAAACAGAGGAGTCGACAGCGCCTGTGGCTAACGACAATACAGATATCCAGGCAGTGGAACCCGCAGTTGAGGATGCCCGTACCCCCGACACCCCGGCAGACGCTGTGACCCCCCGTGAATACGGTGCAAGTGACATCACCGTCCTTGAAGGCCTCGAAGCCGTGCGCAAACGCCCCGGCATGTACATCGGCTCGACCGGTCCGCGCGGCCTCCACCACCTGGTCTATGAAGTGGTGGACAACTCTGTAGATGAGGCTTTGGCCGGTTACTGCACGCACATCGAGGTAGTCCTTCAGGCCGATGGCGGCGTCAAGGTGGTGGACGATGGCCGTGGAATCCCCGTGGACATGCACCCCACCGAACACAAGCCAACCGTCGAAGTTGTGATGACAATCCTGCATGCGGGCGGCAAGTTCGGCGGCGGTGGTTACGCGGTTTCCGGCGGCCTGCACGGTGTGGGCATCTCCGTAGTGAACGCACTTTCCAGCCGTGTTGACACCGAAGTCCGGCGCCAAGGACACGTCTGGCGGATGTCTTTCGCCGACGGCGGTAAGCCCCAGGGCGGCCTTGTCCAGGGCGAGGAGACGGACCGCACGGGAACCACGCAGACCTTCTACCCGGATGCCGGGATTTTCGAAAGCACTGAGTTCGATTTTGAGACGCTTCGGGCCCGCTTCCAGCAGATGGCCTTCCTGAACAAGGGCCTGCGCATTACGCTGACCGACGAGCGCACCTCCCCGGAGGACAACGACGGCGACCTGGACCTGGACGCCGTGGTTACCGAGGGCGAGGTCACCGCAGAGCACCGCACCGTGGTCTACCAGTACGACGACGGCCTGCTGGACTACGTCAAGCACCTGAACTCCGGAAAGAAGGTCGACGTCGTCCACGAGGACGTGATTGCCTTCGAAACCGAGGACAAGGACCGGCGTATTGCGTTGGAAATGGCTATGCAGTGGACCAACGCGTATTCCGAAAGCGTCCACACCTACGCCAACACCATCAACACCCACGAGGGCGGAACGCACGAAGAGGGCTTCCGCGCCGCCATGACCTCGCTCATCAACCGCTACGCGCGGGAGAAGGGCATCATCAAGGAAAAGGACGACAACCTCACCGGCGATGACATCCGTGAGGGCCTGACTGCCGTTATTTCAGTCAAGCTTGCCGAGCCGCAATTCGAGGGACAGACCAAGACCAAGCTGGGCAACTCCGAGGTCAAGGGCTTTGTCCAGCGCGTTGTCACAGACGGACTCGGCGACTGGCTGGAGCGCAATCCGGGTCCGGCCCGTGACGTTATCCGTAAGGCAATTTCCGCGGCCCAGGCCCGTATGGCGGCCCGCAAGGCACGCGACAACGCCCGCCGCAAGAGCCCGCTCGAGTCCTTCGGCATGCCCGGAAAACTTTCGGACTGCTCCTCGAAGGACCCGGCAAGGTGCGAGGTCTACATCGTGGAGGGTGACTCCGCAGGTGGTTCCGCCAAGCGCGGCCGCAACCCGGAAACCCAAGCGATCCTGCCGCTCCGCGGCAAGATCCTGAACGTTGAGCGGGCACGCCTGGACAAGGCCCTGGGCAATGCCGAGGTCCAGTCCATGATTACTGCCTTTGGCACCGGCATCGGCGAGGACTTCGACCTCAGCAAGCTCCGGTACCACAAGATCGTGCTGATGGCCGATGCCGACGTCGACGGACAGCACATCACCACGCTGCTGATGACGCTCCTTTTCCGGTACATGCGTCCCCTCATCGAGAACGGTTACGTCTACCTGGCACAGCCGCCGCTGTACCGCATCAAGTGGTCCAATGCGCCGCACGACTACGTCTTCAGCGACAAACAGCGCGATGCCAAGCTGCTGTCGGGGCAGGCAGCCGGACGCCGCATTCCGAAGGACAACGGCATCCAGCGCTACAAGGGCCTGGGCGAAATGGACTACACCGAGCTCTGGGACACCACCATGGACCCGGACAACCGGACCCTCCTGCAGGTCACCATGGACGATGCCCTGGCTGCGGACCAGATCTTCTCCACGCTGATGGGCGAGGACGTTGAATCGCGCCGAAACTTCATCCAGCAGAACGCCAAGGACGTCAGGTTCCTGGATATCTAGCGGTACTCCCGACTGATATTCCAGAACTGACATATACCTGAAACGGAAAATATAGACGATGAGTGACGAGACACCCGAGAACCAGGCGGAATCCGCCGATCTTCCGGAAACCGTGCTTGAAGGCGATGTGCTGATCGACCGCGTAGAGCAGGTGGACCTGCAGACCGAAATGCAGCGGTCCTACCTCGACTACGCGATGGCCGTTATTGTGGGCCGCGCCCTTCCTGACGTGCGCGATGGCCTGAAACCGGTGCACCGCCGCGTGCTGTACGCGATGTTCGACGGCGGGTACCGCCCCGACCGCTCGTTCAACAAGTGCGCACGTGTGGTGGGCGAGGTCATGGGCCAGTACCACCCCCACGGTGACACCGCCATTTACGACGCCTTGGTCCGCCTGATCCAGGACTGGACCATGCGTTACCCGCTGGCGCTTGGACAGGGAAACTTCGGTTCCCCTGGCAATGACGGTGCTGCCGCCCCGCGGTACACCGAAACCAAGATGGCGCAGCTGGCCATGGAGATGGTCCGGGACATCGATGAGGAAACCGTCGATTTCCAGGACAACTACGACGGCAAGAACCAGGAACCAACCATCCTGCCGGCGCGTTTCCCCAACCTGCTGGTCAACGGTTCCTCAGGCATCGCCGTCGGCATGGCCACCAACATCCCGCCGCACAACCTGCGGGAGGTGGCCGACGGCGTCCAGTGGTACTTGGCGAATCCGACCGCCAGCCGCGAGGAACTGCTCGAAGAGCTCCTGCTGCGGGTCAAGGGACCCGACTTCCCCACCGGGGCCACGATCCTGGGGCACAAGGGCATCGAGGACGCTTACCGCACCGGCCGCGGGTCTGTCACGATGCGGGCTGTGGTCAACGTAGAGGAACTCCAGGGCCGTACTTGCCTGGTGGTTACCGAGCTGCCCTACCAGGCCAACCCGGACAACCTGGCCATCAAGATCGCCGAACTGGTCAAGGACGGCAAGATCTCCGGCATCGCGGACCTCCGCGATGAGACTTCCGGCCGTACGGGCCAGCGCCTGGTCATCGTGCTTAAGCGCGATGCCGTTGCCAAGGTAGTGCTGAACAACCTTTACAAGCACACCGAACTGCAAAGCAACTTCTCCGCGAACATGCTGGCCATCGTGGACGGAGTGCCCCGCACGCTCAGCCTGGATGCCTTCATCCGGCACTGGGTGACCCACCAACTGGACGTTATCGCCCGGCGCACCAAGTACCGCCTGCGCAAGGCCGAGGAAGAAGCACATATCCTGCGGGCGCTGCTCAAGGCCCTGGACATGCTGGACGAGGTCATCGCACTCATCCGGGCCTCGAACACCACGGAGGCGGCCCGCGATGGGCTGATGCAACTGCTGGACATCGACGAACTGCAGGCCCGGGCCATCCTGGACATGCAGTTGCGCCGCCTGGCAGCCCTGGAACGCCAGAAGATCCAGGACCGGCACTCAGAACTCGAGGCGCTGATTGCGGAGTACAACTCAATCCTGGCTTCGGAGGAGCGTCAGCGCGAGATCATCAGCACCGAATTGGCCGAGATCGTGGCCAAGCACGGTGATGACCGCCGCACGAAGATCCTGATGGGCTTCGACGGCGACATGTCTATGGAGGACCTGATCCCCGAAGAGGAAATGGTTGTCACCATTACCCGTGGCGGCTACGTCAAGCGGACCCGCAGCGACAACTACCGTTCGCAGCAGCGCGGCGGCAAGGGCATCAAGGGCGCCCAGCTGCGCGGCGACGACGTGGTGGAGCACTTCTTTGTAACCACCACGCACCACTGGCTGCTGTTCTTCACCAACCTCGGCAGGGTTTACCGGGCCAAGGCTTACGAACTGGTGGAGGCGGGCCGCGATGCCAAGGGCCAGCACGTCGCCAACCTGATGGCTTTCCAGCCGGACGAACACATCGCCCAGGTACTGGACCTCAAGGACTACCAGCACGCGCCCTACCTGGTCCTCGCCACCAAACGCGGACTGGTCAAGAAGACCCGGCTGGAGGATTACGACACCAACCGTTCCGCCGGCGTCATTGCCATCAACCTCCGGGACGAGGACGAACTGGTGTCCGCCCAGCTGGTCTCCGAATCGGACGACCTCCTTCTCGTCTCACGCAAGGGCCAGTCCATCCGGTTCACGGCCACCGATGACGCACTGCGGCCGATGGGGCGTGCCACGTCCGGCGTCACCGGCATGAAATTCCGTGAGGAAGACGAACTTCTGGCCGCCAACGTGGTCACGGACGGCTCCTTTGTTTTCATCGTGACCGAGGGCGGCTACGCCAAGCGCACCGCCGTGGAGGAATACAGGCTCCAAGGCCGCGGCGGCCTGGGAATCAAGGTTGCCAAGCTGGCCGAGGAACGCGGTGACCTCGTGGGAGCCCTGATTGTCCAGGAGGAAGACGAAGTCCTGGTAGTCATGGAAGGCGGCAAGGTGGTCCGTTCCTCCGTGGCTGGCGTCCCTGCCAAGGGCCGCGACACCATGGGCGTGATCTTCGCCAAACCTGACAAGAATGACCGCATCATCGAAGTGGCCCGGAACAGCGAACGCGGTCTTGAGGGCGATGAATCCTTGGAGGATGACGTAACGTTGGCTGAAGAGGACGGATCCCCCGAGGGGTCCGCAGGGTCAGCAGCAGTGGCAGAGACAGCACCGGCCGTTGAGTCAGAGGACGCCTCCGGCGACGCTGAGCCGAACGAAGACTACACCGGAGGTAACGAGTGAGTAATCCCGACTCATATCCCAAGCAGAACAGCAATGTTCCCGGCGGAACGGGGCAGCCCGCGGCTGCCCCCCGAGTGAACGCCCCCGTTCGTCCCCAGCAGCGCCCGGCGGCTCCGGCAGGCCTGCCCGGCCAGCGCCCCGCAGCAGCAGGCCAGCGTCCGCAGGCCCAGCCCGGGCAGGCCCAGCCTGGACAGGCCCAGCCTGGACAGGGCCAGCGCCCGGCTCAGCGTCCCGCCACGGCAGGGCAGCGACCCGCGCCTGGCGGTCCGGGACTGGTAAAGCCGGCCCCCAAAGCCAAGGTCAGGCGTGCGCGCCTGCTGGTCAGCAAAGTTGATCCCTGGTCCGTCCTGAAAATGGCGTTCCTGCTGTCTGTGGCCTTGGGAATCGTTACGGTCGTTGCGGCCATCGTGCTCTGGACAGTCCTGGACCTGACCGGCATCTTCGACCAAGTGGACAGTCTCTTGGGCACCCTCGCCGGGTCCGAAGGCGGGGGCTTCGAATTGAAGAAGGTTGCGTCGCTGGGGCAGGTGGCCTCCTTTGCCACCATCATCGCCGTAGTGAACGTGGTCCTGCTGACCGCGTTGTCCATGTTGTCTGCAGTGCTGTACAACATCTCCGCCACCCTGGTGGGCGGTATCGGCGTTACCCTCACGGACGACTGAAAAACCCATAATTCCGGCGGGTTTTTCCCGCGGAATGCCTCGATTTGAGATCGGGCCGGGATGTGCTGTACAGTCATATCTCGGCCCGATGAGGCATCGGGGCGTATAGCTCAGGCGGTTAGAGCGCTTCGCTGATAACGAAGAGGTCCCAGGTTCAAGTCCTGGTACGCCCACGGAACCTGTGCAGGTTTCAGGAAAGGTTCAGTCCTCCGGTTGGTGGACTGAGTCGGAACGGGGTGCATGTGAAGAAGTTGCTGGTTCTTGCAGCTGCGATCGCAGGCGTCCTGCTCTACCGGAAAGCACAGGAATCCGAGGCCCGGAAAACGGTCTGGAGCGAATCAACCGATACGGTTGATTAGCACGGATTCCCGGACCGGGAGCTGGCAAGAGGCTCCCAGGTTCTAGGGTATGATTGACGGGTTGCTTCTTATGGGGGCATGGCGCAATTGGTAGCGCACCTGCTTTGCAAGCAGGGGGTTCGGGGTTCGAGTCCCCGTGCCTCCACCATACTTTTTGGTTAACTCGAAAAAGTAGGGTTGGACAGTGAACTTCTTCATCGCGGCACTCGGCGTGCTGGGCGTTGCCTCGTCCGGTCCGCTGATCGCGGCCACCCTCGGTGCCACCACTGTCAGCGCCCTGGCCATCGCGTTCTGGCGCAATGCCATAGGCGCGGTGGTGATGGCCACACCCACCCTCGTGCGCGAACCGCGGCAGTTCGGGGCCATTTCCGGCCGGGAGTTCCGCTGGTCGCTGCTTGCCGCCGTCGCCCTGGCCCTGCACTTCGCGTGCTTCATCACCTCACTGCAGCTGACCTCCGTGGCCGCCGCGACTGCCCTCGTGTGCCTTCAATCCGGTTGGATTGCTGTCTTCCAGCTATTTCGTGGCACGAAACACCGCTGGCCCGTACTGGCAGGCCTGGGCATAGCTTTCGGCGGCGTCGTTGCCATCACGGGTTTTGATATGGGGAGCTCCCCCGAGGCGCTCTTGGGCGACCTGCTGGCGGTGGCCGGCGGGGCCCTGGCCGGGCTGTACACGCTGGCGGGCGGCAAGGCGCGGCAAAGCATGACCACAGGGACGTACACGACGCTCTGCTACGGCATGTGCGCCGCACTGGTGGCCGTCCTCGCCCTGTTCAGCGGACAACCCCTGACAGGGTTCGACGCCGGCGGCTGGCTGGGGATTATCGCCATCACCGTGTGTGCGCAATTGGTGGGCCACACAGCCTTCAACCACCTGCTGGCAACGATGAGCCCGTTGCTGGTCTCGATGATCATCCTGCTGGAAATCCCCGGCGCTGCGGTGCTGGCGGCCGTCTTCCTGGACGAAACCCTCCCGGCTGGAACCTACGCAGGGTTGGCCCTGATCCTGGTGGGACTCGCCGTCGTCGTCCTGGGACAACGGTCCGGAAACGCCCGACGGCGGCGCTTGGATTCAGAGGACGGCACGCGGGACGGCGAACCGCCGTCGGACCGCCTCGCGGAGCTCGGAACGGACTGACCGTAAGGACCGTACCGAAGGTGCTTACTGGCCGCCGCGGCGGACCGGCTGAGCCGTGTTGACGGTGTGGATGGCCCGCAGCAGCTTCGCTGGGAAGTAAACGGAGAAGAAGACCACCATGGGGGCCTTGAGAGCCATTTTCTTCACGTTGTGGGCCTTGTACGTCCGGTCGAAGCGTGTCACGTAGTAGCGGTAGTCGCGGGGCGAATCTTCCAGCCGGCGGGCAGACATTCCGGACACCATCTGCGGCCAGTACTGCACTTTGAGTTCGTGGTCGGCAAGATGCAGGGACAGATCGATGTCCTCATGCATCTCATCCTTCTCATCACGGCAGGTCTCGGACCGAATGGTTTCCCACGCCGAGGCACGCAGTGCCATGTTTGAGCCAAAGAGAAAATGGTATTGGTGCTTGGCGAGCTTAAGCATCAGCTGGCGCATTTTGTCGTCGGCTTTGAGGCCGAACCGGCGCATTGGCATGTCATAGTAGACCACCGGTCCCGTGGCCGCTTGGACTGAAGGGTCCTGGAATGCCTTCTGGACCTGCTCCACCCAGTCCGGTTCCACGACGGAGTCGGCGTCGATCCGGCCCAGAATGTCACCGGTTGCATGGTCCAGGCCAAAGTTGCGGGTGGGAATCAGCCCCTGGTCGCGGTCTTGGCTCAGCAGGATGATGGGGCTTTCCGGATACTCCAGCTGCATCTGCTGCACGATTGCCGCGGTCCGGTCTGTGGAGAGGTTGTCCACCACGATGATCTCGTGCGCCGGGACCGATTGGTAGACGGCAGCGATGAGGCACTGCCGGATCACACTTTCCTCGTTGTAAGCCGGAATGACAATGGACACGCGGGGCAGCTGTGCTGCGTCGTTCAAGGCATCCCCAGAGGATTTATCGGCTGACATCAGTTCAAATTTAGCATCGATCGGTGACCGGCCCCCCGGGCTGCCGGCTCAAGTCCGGACAAACACTGGGAAAACACTGAAGGGGCCCCGCACCAGGCGGGACCCCTTCAGCTGACGGCGCAAAGCGCCTGGAACTGCTAGACGGTGTCCTTGTCCGCGGATCCGTTCATGTTGGAGGCGATGTTCTTCATCGCGGTCTTGGCATCGGTTGTTGCCTTCGCGGCAGCGTCCTTGGCGTCCTCGGCGACGTGCTTGGCTTTGTCGGCTGCATCTTCAGCAGCCTCCTGGGCATCTTCCGCGACATCCTTGGCCTTTTCCGCAACGGCTCCTGCAGCTGAGGCAGCAGCGGCTGCCACATTGCTGACGGCGTCGGCTGCGGTTTCCTTGAGGTCGTTGACCGTGGTGGCGGGTACCGGGGCGGGAGTGGGCGTCACCGGAGAGGGGGTTTTCCACGGATCTTCAACCGGCTTGGAAGCCTTCCACGCGGCAACACCAGCGGCCACGGCGGCGGCGATGATGCCGAAGACCAGCCAACCGCGTTTCTTGGGCTTCTCAGGCTGGGCGATCTGCACGCCTACCACCTTGCCGGCTTCATGCGCGGCTGCCTTGAGCTGGGTCCCTGCCGTGTGGGCCTGCTCCTGGATGGAGTGCACAACTCCGGAATCGGCAAGCCGCTGGGCTACGGCGTCCACGTGCAACGGAGCATTCTCCAGCGTGCGGTGAACAGCTTCGGACGCCTGGCCGATCTGGTCCGAGAGGCGTGGCAGGTACTCCACCACTACGCGGTCGCGGGCGTTCAGGATCACGGGTGTGGCTTTGTCCAGCGCTTCGTGAAGGCGCGGAGTGGTGCCTTCAACAGCATCGTGGATCTTTGGGGCCAGGTGGGCGAGCCCGTCTTGGATCCGCGGCGTTACTGTTGCTACGCCGTCGGCAAGGTTGTGGGCGGCTGTCTTAAGCCCTTCCTGGATCTTGGGAGATGCGGTATCCAGGCCATGCTGCAGGCGGGGAACGGCCCAGTCCACTGCTGCTTCCACGCGGGGGGCTGCCCAGTCCTTGGCGTTCTCTACCGCGCTGTTGACTGACTGCTCAAGGTCACGGGCAATACGATCCGATTTCTTCACAACTACCTCCCGATTAATGTGACGGTTCTGTTGTTAGCCTACGTGGATTGACCTTCACCGGCTATTCTTGGCCCGGAATTCAGGCTGATTTCACCCAGCGCGGAACTGCCGTCCACACCCGTGCCGCTTTGGCGGGCCGTGAAAGAATAAGCGGTATGACTGCCATCGCAACCGCAAAAGCAACCATCCACACCAGCCTCGGCGACATCGTCGTGAACCTCTTCGGGAACCACGCCCCCAAGACGGTCAAGAACTTCATCGGCCTCGCCACGGGCGAGCAGGCCTGGACCCACCCGGAAACCGGTGAGGACAAGACCGGTACTCCGCTGTACAACGGCACCATCTTCCACCGCATCATCAAGGATTTCATGATCCAGGCCGGCGATCCCCTGGGCCGTGGCGTGGGCGGACCCGGCTACAAGTTCGACGACGAAATCCACCCCGAGCTCAGCTTCAACCAGCCCTACAAGCTGGCCATGGCCAACGCAGGCATCCAGATGGGCAAGGGCACCAACGGCTCCCAGTTCTTCATCACCACGATCCCCACCGACTGGCTGCAGGGTAAGCACAGCATCTTCGGCGAGGTGGCTGACGAGGACTCCAAGAAGGTCGTCGACGCCATCGAGGGTGTCCGCACCGGCATGGGCGACCGCCCGGTCGAGGACGTCACCATCAACAGCATTGACATCGAACAGCTCTAACAAGCACCAATGAGTTACGGAATCCCGGCGGCGGAGCCGTCAGCGCAAGTTCCGGTCTGCCCCCGGCACCCGGACCGGCCCTCCTATGTGCGGTGCCAGCGCTGCGGGCGCCCCGCGTGCCCTGACTGCCAGCGCGCGGCCGCCGTCGGGTTCCAATGTGTTGACTGCGTCAACGAAACAGCACGTTCGACGCCGGCCGTCAGGACCGTCTACGGCGGTACGGTGACAACCGGCAAGCCCATCGTCACGTACGGAATTATCGCCGTCTGTGCGCTGATGTACGTCCTGCAGTGGATAGTGCCCGGCGGCGCCGTATACGAACAGTTCGCGTACAACAATGTGTTCGCGACGCCCGCCTACGGCGCGTTTGAGCCTTGGCGCATGCTGACGGCCGCGTTCCTGCACTCTCCAGATTCAGTCCTCCACATCGTGCTGAACATGTACACGCTGTGGATTTTCGGGCAGGCCCTCGAGCCGCTTCTGGGCAGGGTACGCTTTCTGGCCGTTTACCTGATCTCTGCCGTCGGCGGTTCGGTGGGCTATCTGCTCCTCAACCCGCTGCTGGTCCCAGGCCAGCAGCTCGCCGGAGTGGTCGGGGCATCCGGTGCCATTTTCGGACTCTTCGGGGCGATGCTCCTGGTCCAGCGGCATCGGGGCGGGGAAACGCGCCAGCTATGGGTGCTGATAGCCATCAACGGCGTCATCGGCTTCCTGATCCCCCAGATCGCCTGGCAGGCCCACTTGGGCGGCCTCATCACCGGGGCGTTGTGCGCTGCAGTGGTAGCGTACACGCCGCGCGGCCCGCGTCAGGGCCTGCTCCAGGCAGCTGGCCTGGTTGCCGTTTTTGGGCTGCTGATTCTCGTGAGCTGGGTCCGCGTCACGGCGGGCTGATTTTGGCGCTGTAGCCGCTCTTACCGAAGACCCCGGTGTCCCTTGGACACCGGGGTCTTTTTGTGTCCGGAATGCCGACGGAGGTTTTCCACAGGGTTTATCCACATTGTTGGTAACTTACACGGCTGTAGTTCAAGGCCCGATACTGCCAGAAGCCTGCAACGGCGCACTGGCTGGTACGCAAGGGTCGGCGTACGTCCACAGTTGTGGATAACTGCTGGGGATGTCCCTGTGGTTAAGTGGACAATCACGCGCTTTGGAGCTGCATCTGTGGATATCCCTGGCTTTCTGGGGCTGGAGAGGCGCTGAGCAAGCTATATCGGCCGGATTTCAACATGGTTATTCACAGTGTTAATAACTCACAGGCGTGTAGTTCATGGTCGACGCGAGGCTCTGCGGAGCCTCTGCGGGGAAAAAACCGTGTGTACTCATGCATGTTGTCCACATCTGTGGATAAGTTGTGGGTAGTCGTGTGTTAGCAAGTGGATAACCACGCGGATCGGCGCACCGGCAAGCCCCGCCGCCGACGCAACCCAGAATCAGGAGGGCCCATGGGCCGCAACACCGGAAACATCTTCCTAGACAAGCAGCACCCGGCCATGTGGCGATCGCTGAACGGCCTGGGACTCAAGGCACGCGAGGCAGCGGCCACCGCCGGAGTGGATGAAACGATCATTGAACTGATGTACGTGCGCATTTCGCAGATCAACGGTTGCGCGTTCTGCTTGGACATGCACGTCGGCGATGCCGTTGAAAACGGCGAATCCCCCCAACGGCTTGCGGTACTTCCCGCGTGGCGGGACACGGCCCTGTTCACAGACCGGGAGCGTGCTGCGCTGGCGCTGGCCGAGAGCATCACGGAACTCCCGGATCCGCGCTCACGGGAGGTAGAGGAAGGCTATGCCCGGCGACACCTCACCGCGGATGAGTTCTCAGCGGTCAGCTGGCTGGCGATCACCATGAACGCGTTCAACCGGGTCTCCATAACTAGCCATCATCCAGTACGCCGCCAGGAGTAACGGTTCCAGCGCGGAAGCGGGACTTGCTGCGGCCACGGTTTCCCGCCCCGTCTGTGGGGAGAGCCGAGTCTTATCCACAGCTAATCCACACTGTTAATAACTGCCTCGCCAAAGGCACTGTTCGCATAAGCCTTGATTGAGGGCATCTGCGGGCCCTTTCGGTAAATCGCCGGGCGTCAGTTATTCACATTGTGGATAACTTTAGGAACAGCTGGGGAGAACTCGCAGGCACGGACTTATTCGCGGGCATCCAGCCATACCCCGGATGATCCTCGGCGGTGGCTGTCCAGCAGGTGCGTGTCCACCATCCCGATCGCCTCCATCAGCGCGTACATCGTAGTAGGCCCCACGAAGGAGAAGCCCTTCTTGCGGAGCGCCTTGGAGAGCGCAACCGATTCCGGGGACTGGGTGGGGATATCGGAATGTGTGAGCGGCTGCGGCGTCTCGGGGGGCTGGAAGCTCCAGACGAAGTTCACGAGCCCGCCTTCGCTGCGCAGGGCTATGACCGCCTTCGCGTTCGTGATGGCGGCCCGGATTTTGAGCCGGTTCCGGATAATCCCGGGGTCCTGCAGCAGCCGCTCCACATCGTCTTCAGTGAAAGTGGCTACGATATCCGGGTCGAAGTGGTGGAACGCGGCGCGGAAAGCCGGGCGTTTCCGCAGGATAGTGGCCCAGGACAGGCCGGCTTGGAAACCCTCCAGGCTGATGCGTTCGTAGAGGCCCTGTTCGTCCCGGACCGGCAGGCCCCACTCGGTGTCGTAGTACTCCCGGAGGAGGGGATCAACGGCGGCCCAGGGCGGACGGAAGAGTCCGTCGTCGCCAAGAACGGTGCCGCCAGGGCCGGGGATCATACTCCGGACGCTACGAACGCCAGCGGGTGGTCATCAGGAAGCCAACGATGGCGATGCCGAACCCGGCGACGATATTCCATGATTCCCAGGCCTTGACCGGAAGCTGGCCTTCGCTGATATAGAACGTGATGATCCAGAGCAGCCCGATGATCATGAGGCCGAACATGACAGGCTTGAACCACACGGGGTTCGGCTTGTACGCCTGCGTGGACGAAGCCGCTTGGGCCGGGGTGGAAGTCTTCTTGCGTGGCTTGGACTCGGGCACGTGCTCTCCTTGCGGCTGAGGCAAGCTCGGCGACCCGGGCTTGATATCCTGCAAGAAGGAAATTGCCAGCGGTCTGCGCGATCTTGGTCAAATCTGGATTCTTACTAGCAGCCAATTCTAGCCGTAGTTCAGGGCCAACCAGCGCCCGTGGTGACCGCCCGGAGGAGAACGCGTGGTATTGCAGGAGAAGGCGAGGACCGGCACTGCGCCGGGGCCCGGCGTCGTGATTCTGCGTGGGACTGTCCAGGTGCTGGGCGAGCTGCTCATCACGGCGGGCATCGTCCTGCTGCTTTTTGTGGGCTGGCAGCTGTGGTGGACCAACGTGGAATCGGACGCCAGGCAGAGCGCCATCATCAAGGAATTCGCACAGGATCTCGGCGCGGATGCGCCCACCAGTTCGCCCTCGGCCCCCGGCGCCGTGAATTACGGAGCACCCGTAGTCTCTGCGGCCCCCGGACACGCCGGAACCATCGGCATCATGTACATTCCGCGCTTCGGTGCGAACTACACCCGGCCCATTGTCCAAGGCACTACCGGTGATGTGCTGGATACCCTGGGGCTGGGCCACTACAGCAACACTGCAATGCCCGGGGCCGTGGGGAATTTTGCGGTGGCCGGCCACCGGCAGACACACGGCGCAGTCCTGGACAGCATCCACACCCTGGTACCCGGGGACAAAATCTACGTCCAGACCAAGGATGGCTACTACGTGTATGTCTTCCGCAACAACCAGATTGTGCTGCCATCCCGGACCGATGTGCTGGAACCGGTGCCCACCAGGCCCGGCCTCACACCCACCGAAAGTTTCCTCACCATGACAAGCTGCAACCCGCGCTTCGGCTCCCAGGAACGCATTATCGCCTATGCGCTCCTGGACAGCTGGCGGCCTGCCTCGGCGGGCCCCCCGGCTGAGATAGCGGCCCAGGTGGCCGCCGCGATCGGAGAGGGCTGATCATGTACGCCTGGATTTTCCGGCACCTGCCGGGCCCCCTTTGGCTGCGGATCGCCACTTCGGTGCTGCTTGTCTTCGCCGCCCTGGTCCTGATGGCCCAGTTCCTGTTCCCCTGGATGTCCACTTTCACCCCATTCACCGACTCAACGATTGGTTCTGCAACCCAGCCATGACCACAACCAAGATCCTGGTCGTAGACAACTACGACAGCTTTGTATACACCCTGGTGGGATACCTCCAGGAGCTCGGCGCCGAGACCACCGTGGTGCGCAACGACGATGTCACGCTGGCAGAAGCCATCGAAATGGCAGGAACGCGCGACGGTGTCCTCATATCGCCCGGCCCAGGCAACCCGGCGGAAGCCGGAGTCTGCATCGAACTGATCAAGTGGTGCGGGGACAACAACAAGCCCATGTTCGGTGTCTGCCTGGGCCACCAGGCTTTGGCCGAGGCCTACGGCGGCAAAGTGACCCATGCCCCTGAGCTGATGCACGGCAAGACCTCTTTGGTGGAGCACCACGGAACGAGTGTTTTTGAAGGCCTCCCCTCCCCCGTGACCGCCACCCGGTATCACTCGCTGGCAGCCGTCCGCGACACCATCCCGGACGTCCTGGAGATCACTGCGGAAACTTCTACCGGCGTGGTTATGGGCCTGCAACACCGTACGGCGCCGCTGTGCGGCGTGCAGTTCCACCCTGAGTCCGTGCTGACGGAGGGCGGCTACCAGATGTTGGGCAACTGGCTCGAATCGCTGGGCATGGCCGGTGCCGCATCCCGGGCCGCCAAACTGAGTCCGCTCATCCAGCACTGACCATTAGGCGCTGCTGACCGCCGCAGTGCAGCTGTCTGGCACATCTGGCCCCGCGTTCCGTGAAGGACGCGGGGTCAGCCTTTTTTGGTGGCTGACGGGGTGGGAGTCGGCGTCGGTGTGGGAGTTACCGGCGGTGGCGGCTCCTTGGCCACCACGATGTTGATGGTCTTCCCCTGTTCGACAGCGGCGTTGACGGGATCGCTCTGGTCCGTCACCCGGCCGGCTTCGACCTGGGAGTTTTCCACTTCCTGCACATTCGGAACAAGGCCCAGTTCCTTCAAGGCAGTTTCGGCCTCGGCACGGGTACGGCCGCGCAGTTCCGGCATGGCCACCTTCCCGGTGGAGACCACAATCTCCACGGTGCTGCCGACGGCCACCGATTGTCCGGGGGCGGGGCTGGTGGTGATCACAATGCCGGCCGGTACGGTGGCGCTGTTGGCCATAGTGGTGGTCGGGGCGCCCACCAGGCCGCTTTGGCGCAGGACGTCCCGGGCTGCTGCCTCAGTCTTCCCGGGCAGGTTCTCCGGTACCTTGACCGCGCTGGGGCCATCGGAGATGTTAAGGATTACTTCGGAATTGGGATCAAGCGATGTTCCGGCCGCCGGGTCCGTTCCGATTGCTGTCCCCTTGGGAACGGTATCGTGCTGGGCCCGTTTGATCTGTGGGCGCAGGTTGGCCCCGTAGAGCTCCTGCAGGGCCGCGGACTCCGTCATGGCGGCCACTACGGGGATCTCCACCTTGGGAGCTGCTGGGGCTGGCCTGTTTACGGTGTTGTAGAGCCACAGGCCGCCGCCGGCAAGGACCAGGAGTGTGAAGATCACCAGGGTGACTATCCAAGCACGACGACGGGACTTCTGCCGCGGGCTCCGCTCCCGTTCCGGCGGGAGGCCGAGGGGAAGCTCATCCGCGTCCGGCGGCTCGTAGGCTGCGGCCGCTCCGGCCGCTCCGGCGGCCAGGGAGTTCCCGTTGGAGTGGTTGTTGGACGTGGCCCGCAGCCGGCCGGTGGGGGCGTCGTCCAGGAAACTGGCACCAGTGAAAGCGAAGGCCTCGGTGGCGGGCGTACGTTCCGGCGTCGGAACGTGGTCGTTCGGATCCGTCGGCGCCTCGGTTGCCGAAACGTCCGGAACCGGCACTCCGGCCCGGGCGGCGCGAAGGGCACGCCGGAATGCCGCCGCGTCCTGGAACCTGTCAGCCCTGTTCTTGAGCAGGGCCTTGGCCAGGACGCTGTCCAGCGCCGGCGACACCTCGGGATTAACGCTGCTCGCAGGTTCCGGGATCTCCCGGACGTGCTGGTAGGCGACTGAAACCGGACTGTCCCCAATGAACGGCGGGCGGCCCGTGAGCATTTCGTACAACAGGCAGCCGGCGGAATAGAGGTCGCTGCGGGCGTCCACGGTTTCACCACGGGCCTGCTCCGGCGAAAGGTACTGCGCCGTGCCCACTACGGCCTGGGTCTGGGTCATGGTGGCCGACGAATCGGCGATAGCCCGGGCGATGCCGAAGTCCATCACCTTGACGGAGTTGGTACCCTCGCAGCACATCACGTTGGCCGGTTTGATGTCCCGGTGCACGATGCCGGCCTTGTGGCTGTACTCCAGTGCCGCGAGCACGCCCAAGGCGAACTCGATGGCCTGGTCAATGCTGACTTCCTTGGCCCTGATGAGGTCCCGGATGGTCTTGCCTTCCACAAACTCCATCACGATGTAGGGAACGCGGATGCTGTCTTCCGTTCCGTCCGGAACCGTGTGCTCGCCGGTGTCGTAGATGGCAACGATGGAGGGATGGTTCAATGCGGCGACGGCCTGCGCCTCGCGCTTGAACCGTGCCTGGAACTGCGGATCCCGGGCCATGTCGGGGCGGAGCAGCTTGATGGCAACGGTCCGGCCCAGCCTGGTGTCCACCCCCCTGTGGACATCCGCCATTCCGCCGCGCCCGATCAGCCCGCCGAGTTCGTAGCGGCCGCTCAGGACACGCTGGTTATCCACCGGGAGGCTGTCCTCACGGTGCGACGGCGTACGGGGCGTGTCAGTCACTGGGCGTCCCGGAGGCTACGGCTTGCAGGTGGCGGGCACGCCCGGCAACTGGCCAGTGGTGCAGTCGGGCAGGGCGGTCTCGCTGGCGGTAGCCTTCGGCGTCGTTGTTGGAACCGGAGTGGCCGTCGGGAGCGGTACGGCGTAGATGATGGTGACGGCCGTGCCCTTGGGAACGGTTCCGGTCGGGTTGATTTCCAGTACCGTTCCGGCCGTCTCAGCACTCTGCTGCGGAAGGACGGTCACCGAGAGGCCCAACGCTTCCAAGGAGGACTGGACCTGGCGGTAGTCCTTGCCCAGGTAGGCCGCGGAAATGATGTTTACGGTTTCGGGCGTCGGGGTGGGCGTGGGCGTTGGCGGTGGCGTCGTCAAGGTGGGAGTGGGCGATGCGGACGTTGTTGTCGGACTTGGGCTGCTGGATGTCGTGCTGGGCGCGGAGCTGGTGGGATTGCTCGGAGGGAACAGGATGCCTTGCTGGGACAGGAAGAAACCGACCAGCGCGAAGAGCACCAGCAGGATCAAGGCGATTAGGGGCCAAGTCCAAGGGCTCCGGCCCCGCCGCTGGGGCTCGTCGGCAGGTTCGTCGTCGTACGTCTCTTCTTCCTGGACCCAGGAGCGTTCTGCAGCAAGCGCATCGGCCCGCGACAGCGTACCGGCGGCTCCAGTGCCGGTGCCGGCGGCGTTGGCAGCAGCAGCGCCTGCTGCGGCACCGCCTGCCGCACCTGCGGCAGCGGCACCCAGTACCGGCAGTGCGGAGGTGGACGTGGTGGAGCTGTCCTTCTGCCCGCCGATGATGCCCGTGGGCGCGGTGGCAACATTCACCGGGGCCGTGATGGGCCCGGTGGCAGCTTCGAACAACAGCATTCCGGGGACGGCGGCGTGTGCGGCGCTGATGTCGCCGTTGCGGATAGCCTCGGCGGCCTCGGACAGCTTGATGGCGTTGGCCGGCCGGTTCTTGGGATCCTTGGCCAACATGGACATCAGGAGGGCACGGACCGGTTTGGGCAGCGTATCGGGCAGCGGCGGCGGGGCATCGTTGACCTGCGCCAGGGCAATGGCGATCTGGGATTCGCCGGAGAACGGCCGGTGCCCGGTAAGGCACTCGTAGCCGATCACTCCGAGCGAATAGATGTCCGAGGCACCAGTGGCGGTCTGGCCTGTTGCCTGCTCCGGGGCGAGGTACTGGGCCGTGCCCATCACCTGCCCGGTCTGGGTCAGCGGGACCTGGTCGGCCAGGCGGGCAATGCCGAAGTCGGTGACCTTGACCCGGCCGTCGGGAGTGATCAGGAGGTTGCCCGGCTTGATGTCGCGGTGGACCAGTCCCTGGGCGTGGGCGACGGACAAAGCCCGGGCGGTCTGCGCGATCATGGACAGGGTCCGGTCCGGGGACAGCACCTGCTCGTGCTCGATGATGCTGCTCAGCGGCTGGCCCGGGACGAGTTCCATCACGAGGTAGGCGGAGCCCTCTTCCTCGCCGTAGTCAAAGACATTTGCGATGCCCACGTGGTTCAGGAGCGCGGTGTGGCGTGCCTCGGCACGGAACCTCTGCAGGAAGCCGGGGTCGCCGGTGTATTCCTCCTTGAGCACCTTGATGGCGACGATCCGGCCCAGGACCTGGTCCTTGGCTTTCCAGACCTCTCCCATGCCGCCGATCGCAATCCGCGTGGTCAGCTGGAATCTGCCGCCGAGGGTGATTCCTGTTGTAGGCCTCACTTATTCAACACCGCCTCAAAAATCTTCTTCGCGTTCGGACTGGTTAGCTGTGCGCCGGTGGTGATGTCTACGCCTTCCATGACGATCGTGACACCCACCTGCGGGTTGTTCGCGGGGGCAAAGCCCGTGAACCAGGAGTTGTTCAGGCCATTGCCCAATTCCGCCGTACCTGTCTTGCCGGCCACCTGAACGCCGGGAACGGCCGCGCCGCGGGCGATGCCCTCGCTCACCGCACTGGTCATCCATTCGGTGATCTGGTTGGCGATGTCGGGCGTGGTTGACGTGCGCAGAGGCGTCGGCTGGGGTTCTTCCAGGACGCGGAGGTCCGGTGAGCGAAGGGTCTTGACCAGGCTTGGGCTCATCTGGACGCCATCGTTCGCTATTGCCGCCGTCATCAGCGCAATCTGGAGCGGCGTTGCCCGGACATCCTTTTGGCCGATGGCGGACTGGGCCAGCCCCGGTTCGTCCAAGTTATCGGGGAAGCCCTGCAGAGCGTAATCAAGTTTCAGCTGGTCCCCCAGACTCTCGCCAAACCCGAACTTCTTCGCCTGTTCGGCGATGGCGTCGCGCCCCAGGTCCAGGGCGATGCTGGCGAAGGGCGTGTTGCATGACTGCTGCAGGGCGAAGGCGAAGGAAGCCGTGTCCCTGGTGTAGCAGTTGCCCCCGGCATAGTTGGGGAGCTTGTACGAGATGCCGGTGAAAGGCATCTCGGCAGGGTTGGGTAGCTGGCTGTCTTTGTTGTACTTGCCCGAATTTAGCGCCGCGGCGGTGTCAACGAGCTTGAACACAGAGCCGGGGGCTAGGAGCTCACCGGTCGGGCCGCTGACCGACTGGTTCAGGTTGATACCGGGGACCTTGACGAGCTCGTTGATATTCGTGCTCTCAGCAGTGGGGTCCTGGGTAGCGATGAGGTTGGGGTTGTAGGAGGGCTTCGACACCATGGCCAGGATGGCACCCGTCTTGGGGTTGGTCACCACAATGGAACCGCGCTGTCCGTCCGGAATGAGGTCGTAGGCGAGCTGTTGGATCCGAGGATCGATGGTCAGCTCCACCGAGGCGCCCTTGGGCTGGTTTCCGAGGAACAGCTGGCCTATCCGGTCCAGGAACTGCTGGTCGGAGCTGCCGGCCAGCTGGTCATTCATCGCAATTTCCAGCCCTGTGGCTCCATAGTTTTGAGAGAAATAGCCGGTGATGCCTGCATAGAGTTCGGGCTGGGAATAGGTGCGCTGGAACTTGCACGTCTCCGAGCCTTCAACCGACTCGGCTATCGGCGTGCCGCCCACAATGATGGCACCCCGGTCATTGCAGTAGTCCTGCAGGATGGCGCGCTTGTTCCAGGCGTTGGCCTTGAGGTCGTCCGCCCCGATCACTTGCACGTAGCTCAGAGCACCGAAAATCAGTGCGAACATCGCGATCGCGGCGACCCATGAGTTTCGTATTGCCTGGTTCACAGGTGCTTCACCGCCTCGGTTGGTGTGTCAATTCCGTTGGATTCCGCGCCCTTGGCAGGTGGCAACGGGGTGGTGTCCACTGGCCCCCTTGCCGTGTGCGAAATCATCAGCAACAGGCCCACGATGATCCAGTTGGCGAGCAATGAGGAACCGCCCGCCGCCAGGAAGGGCGTGGTTAGGCCGGTGAGCGGAATGAGGCGCGTGACGCCGCCTATCACCACAAAGCACTGCAGCGCGATGGCAAACGACAGGCCGCAGGCGAGGAGCTTACCGAAGGCGTCGCGGGTGCCCAGGGCTGCCCGGAAGCCGCGCGTGAAGAGCAGCAGGAACATCATGACGATGGCGAACAGCCCGATGAGTCCGAGCTCTTCACCGAACGAGGCAATGATCATGTCGCTGTTGGAAAAGGGCACGAGGTTGGGCCGGCCCTGTCCGAGACCCGTCCCTACGAGGCCACCGTTGGCCATGCCAAAGAGGCCTTCAACAATCTGGAAGCTGCCGCCGAACTGCCGTCCATAGACCTCGTCGGTGAAGGCGTTGAGCCAGCCATCAATGCGCAGGCCAACGTGGGAGAACACCTTCGAAGCCACAAAGCCGCCGCCCAGGATGAGTGCTACGCCGATCACTACCCAGCTGATCCGGCTGGTGGCCACGTAGATCATCACGATGAACAAGCCGAAGAACAGGACAGAGGAACCAAGGTCCCGCTGGAAGATGAGCACGCCGATGCTCACCAGCCAGGCGGTGATCATCGGACCCATGTCCTTGAACCGAGGGAATTGCAGCGGGCCGATCTTCCGCCCCGCCAGCAGGATCAGGTCCCTGTTTGACGAAAGGTAGCCTGCGAAGAAGATGGCAAGCGTAATCTTGGCAATTTCGCCCGGCTGAAAGGTCCATGGGCCGAGTCTGATCCACACACGGGCGCCCAGGATTTCGCCGGCTGTGATTCCCGGTACCAGCGGCAAGACGAGCAAGAGTGCGCTGGCTGCGAGGGAAATATAAGTGAAGCGTCGGAGGACCCGGTGGTCCTTGAGGAACCAAATAACGGCGATCGCCACGGCCATAGCGACCAATGTCCAGCGGAGCTGGTCGTTGCCGGTGTCATCGCCGGGCCCGTCCAGTCGGTGGATCATGGCGAGGCCGAGACCGTTTAGCGCTACAACAAGGGGAAGTATTACCGGATCGGCATATTTCGCCCGGATCCGCAGGACCACATGGAATGCCAGTGCGGCGACGGCGAGCAGGCTGGACTGGAACCAGAAATCGGTATCAAAAGCCTTTTCCTGATCCACACCGACCAACATGTTGGCGCCGATTCCCACCGACAGGGCAAGCAACAACAACAGCAGTTCGACGTTCCGCCTGGGTTTGGGGATAGTACTTAGCTGGCTCATGGGGTGCCCTCGCAGGTGACGGTAGGACTTGGTGAGGGCGACGTGGGAGCCGGCGCTGCTGCCGGATCCGACGGAGAGGGTGCGGGCGCTGCCGTTTCTGTGGGTGCCGGTGCGGGCGGGGTCGTTGTGGCGCCGGTAGTCGGCGACGGGCATTCGTCAGCCGGGGAGGTAGTGCCCGTCCGCTCAAGGTTCTTAACGATCCGCTGGGCGTCGTAAAGGTCCCGCGCCGGGACGGTCTGGCGGACTCGCTGCTGCGAGAACGGCGGCAGCGAGTCCATCCGGATTTCCGTCACGGCTTCAAGGCTGGAGAGCTGGATAGGGCCGAGGCGCTGGGAGACTCCGTTGTAAATGGCGACCCGGGAATCGTATTCGCCGATGTAGTAGCGCGTCTGTGTCCACGCGTAGCCGAGCCAGAGCCCGACTGTGAGGACCACCAGGACCGAGGCCGCGATGGACCATGTGACCCAGCGGCGAGGCCTCGGCTGAAGGAAGGATTCATCTGCATCGACGGACTGCTGGTCGGCTTTGTGCGTCAGCACCGTGGCCGCGCGTCGGGCTACCGTACGGCCGGCGATAGTGGGAATGGAGCCGGACTCTGCCGCTGCGGCTGCGGCGCCCACAAGTTCGTGCGGGCGGGAGGCCAGTTCCTCCCGGAGGACTTCGGCGGAGAGATGTTCGCCGAGGTGCGGGTCTGTGGAATCGGCGCTTTCGCCCTTGCCGGACTGCCCCGCATCAGCTTTGGCTTCGTCCGGGTTTTCGGCGTCGGCCCTTCCTGCATCAGGCTTTTCTTCGCCAGATTTCCCTGAGGGGAGCGCTTCTGCCGGTTTGGGCTCGGCCGCGTCCCCGGCAGCAGGTGGCTGCTGTGCCGCCGGACCGGCGGGCTCGCTGGGTGTGACGACTGCGGTGACTGACGCGGGAGGGATGATTTCCACGGCGGCGGTACTGACGTCGTCGCGCGTTTCCTCCGCTATTTCCACCATCACCACGGTGACGTTGTCAGGTGAGCCGGCTTCCAGCGTCAGGTTCACGAGGGTCTCGACGCATTCGCGGAGGTCCTTCGTCTCCCGGACCGTCCGTTCCACTACGTGCCCGGCAACGTAGTTGAGGCCGTCCGAGCAGAGAAGCCAGCGTTCCCCGGGCTTGACGTCCAAGGTGTCGAGGTCGAGTTCCGGGCTGGCGTCGACGTCGCCGAGAACGCGCATCAGGACGTTTTTGTGCGGATGCGTCTCGGCTTCCTCGGGCCGGAGCCGGCCCTCATCGATGAGCCGCTGCACAAACGTGTGGTCGACGCTCACCTGCTCGAAAACGCCGTCGCGAAGGCGGTAGGCGCGGGAGTCCCCGATATGGGCGAAGTGCAGTTTGCCTTCGGCAAGGAGCAGGGCGGTGACGGTGGTTCCCATGCCGGCGAGCTTGGGATTGATGTGGACCAGCTCGGACAGGAGGGAATTGGCTGTTTGGATTTCATCCGCAAGCACGGTGCCGGCGTCGCCGTCGTAATCCCCGTGATCCAGGTGCAGCATGTCCAGGACGGTTGCGGCGGAGGCAACGTCACCGCCGGCGTGGCCACCCATGCCATCAGCGACGACCGCAAGGTGGCGGCCCACATAGGCGGAGTCGTCATTCTTGGCGCGGATGCGGCCCACGTCCGAGCGGGCTGCATAACGCATGATGAGGGGCCGCTGCGCGGGCTGTGCCTCGTTTGCGGGAATTTTTGGATCGGCCATGGCTATGGCCTCAATTCGATGACCGTCTTGCCGATCCTCACAGGTACGCCAGGCTCAACGGGCAGGGCGCGGGTAAGTTGCTGGTCCGCCAGGTACGTGCCGTTGGTGGAGCCCAGGTCCTCTATGAACCATCTACTACCCTGCGGGAAGAGCCGGGCGTGACGGCCGGAGGCGTAGTCGTCTTCAAGCACCAAGGTGGCTTCCTGGGCCCGGCCGAGGAGGATGGGACTGGCCGCCAGGGGGATGGTGGTGCCTTTGAGGGGTCCTTCGGTGACCACGAGCTGGTGTGCCTGCTGCTTCACGGGCTGCGGCGGGGCATCGGCCAGTTCAGGGTTCTTCCGGACCTGGCGGGCAGTGGGAGTTCCAACGGCGGCCTTGCGGCCCACCATCAGGTCCCGGCGCATTGCCGACACGATACTGAAAATCAGCACCCAGAGCAGGAGCAGGAAGCCGAAGCGGAGGGCGGTAATGGTCAGTTCGCTCATGGGCGGCCACCAGAGGTGGCGGGGAGCAAGCGGAAGATGATCTTTGTCCGTCCCATTGTGATGGTGGAGCCGTCGGTAAGTTCGGTGCTGCCTGCGACCTTGTGCCCGTTAACATAGCTGCCGTTGGTGGAACCCATGTCCACGGCGCTGGTAACCCCGTTCGCCGTGCGGATCTCGAGGTGGCGGCGGGACACGCCGGTGTCGTCAACCAGGATGTCGGCCTCGGAGGACCGGCCCAGGATGATCGAAGGGGCATTGAGCGAGTAGCGCTGGCCATCGATGTCCAGGACTGGCTGCAGGCGGGTGGGCTGGCGGCTGGGGGCGGCGGGGAGATTGGGCCGGGGCGCTGGGCTGGCAGGTGCCCCGCTTGATTTTTCGGTGGAGGACTTGATCTCGAAATCGCCGGCCCGCAGCTCTTCGAAGCGGCGAAATGAGATCCGCACGGAGCCCTGGAGCGTGTAGCCCTGACTGCGGACATGGTTGATGACGACGTCGCACAGTTCCTCAGCCAGCGGAGTGCCCCATTCCTGCGCCCGCTTGAAATCGTCCTCGCTGAGCAGGACGTCGAAAACGTTGGGGGCGAGGGTCCGGCCGGCGGCAATGGTGATCGCCTTGTGGTCCACCTCGCGGCGAAGCCGGCTTGCGATCTCAACTGGCTCGACCTGCGCCCGGGAACCAGTGGAGAAGACACCGCGAACGGCCTTTTCGATGCCGCGCTCGACCTTGTCCAGCAAACCCATGGTCCTCCTCCTTTCCCCCCGACTGCGGGGCAGTTTTCGTTCCGGAACTCAACCAGCAACACAGATCACTGCGTATCGGCAGGCCCGCCGACGGCAGGCACTACTACATCAGATACTACTGGGCAGGCCTGTGAATGACCTTAATCCACAACGGCCCGGCCTGCGGAAAAGTTCGTTCCGGGCGATCTGCGCGCGGTCAGAAAGGGTTCATTGCCGGTGGCTCCCGTGGCCTTGATACATGCCTGGATCGGCCGCGTAGGCCAGGCTGCCGACCTCAATTGGTGTTTTGCCGCCGATGTCCGTTATGCTTGATCTCGCTGCTTTTACATGGTGCGGAACCGGGAAACCGGTCGCAATTCATGGAAAAGAAGTTGCGCGCGAGTGGCGGAACGGCAGACGCGCTGGCTTCAGGTGCCAGTGTCCGAAAGGGCGTGGGGGTTCAAATCCCCCCTCGCGCACGCAAATAAAAGAGCCCCGGTCTTAGGACCGGGGCTCTTTTGCGTTCAGAGAACGGCAGCGCGACGACTTATCCCCGCCGCACGGTCATTTCCCCTGGAATCGCGTGGGGGATTGGACCGCGGGGCGGGGATAAGCCGAAGGACAGGTTTCTAGCGGGCTGTGGCCGGCTCCATAAGCTCTTCGCCGGAGGTTGCCTTGCGGGACTCCTGCTCAGGTGCCTTCCCAGGCGAGGCCGGGGTGCGGCGTTCCTTGAGGAAGTAGACGAGTCCGGCCGCCAGGGTGGAGGCTGCGGCAAGTGCGAACAGGCCGGGCACGACACTGCCCGTGGTCTCCTTGATGATGCCGAACCCGAACGGGGCTACAAAACCACCCAGGTTGCCCAGCGAGTTAATGATCGCGATGGCGGGAGCAAGGACCAGAGGGTGCAGCCCGGACTGCGGGATGGTCCAGAACAGCGGCGACGCGCTCTTGAAGCCCATGGCGGCGATGGCCAGGAACACGAGGGCCAGGACCGGGCTGGCGATCGCGGCGGCCAGCGTTCCGACGGCGGCGACCAGCAGCGCGGCCACCAGCAGCGGCTTTTTGGACCTGGCCTTGTCCTGCCACTTGGCGGCGAAATACATCGCGAAGACGGCGCACACCCACGGTATGGAGGACAGGAAGCCAACACTCAGGTCCGTTGTTCCGGGAATCTGTTTGACGATGGTGGGCAGCCAGAAAGTGTTGGCGTAGATGGAGAGCTGCACGGAGAAGTAGATGCCGCAAAGCAGCAGGATCTGCGGGTTGAGCAGCATCTTCCAGCGGTTGATCTTCGCCCCGGAAGTGCTGGCGTGCTGGGCGTCCTCGTCAGCGATGGCGTTGGCCAGGGCGGACTTTTCGCCGACCGAGAGCCACTTGGCGTCCTGGATCTTGGCGTCCAACAGGAAGAACACGATGATGCCCACCACCACGGAGAGCAGGCCCTCGAAGCCGAACAGCCACTGCCAGCCGCGGATTCCCAGGACGTCGTGAAGGCTCAGCAGCATGCCGGCGATGGGCCCGGACAGTGCTGCGGCGATGGAGGAGCCAGCGATGAAGATGGCGGTCGCCTTGCCGCGCTGGCCGGCCGGTACCCACCGGGCGAAGTAGAAGATTACTGCCGGGAAGAAGCCGGCTTCGGCGGCCCCCAGCAGGAACCGCAACACATAGAACATCATTTCGTTCTGCACGAACGCCATCAGAAAGGAGACAATGCCCCAGCTGACCATGATCCGGGCCAGCCACACCTTGGCGCCGTACTTCTCCATCATGACGTTGCTGGGGAGTTCAAAGATCGCGTAGGCGATGAAGAAGAGTCCTGCCCCGAAGCCGTAGGCGGCGGCGCCAATGCCCACGTCCGCTTCGAGGTGTTCGTGGGCGTAGCCGATGTTGGACCGGTTCAGCTGGTTGCACACGAGCATGACAAGCATGATGGGCAGCACCCGCTTGAAGAACTTCTTCGTGGCCAGGGCCACATCCGTGACAGCGGTGTCTACAGACTGCATGGGGAAATTCCTTAGGTATTGCGGTGGGGGCCCGTCCGTGGACCCGTTTCAACTCCTGTGGTGTGAAACACAGGGACGTGGTCCACTGTATTCAGGGAATTCGATGCGCGTCCAACACGCATATCGCATTGTTTGATGCCCTCAGGGCATTACAACAGGTGGACTCCATTTGCGCTCACGGAGACGGCCGCACGGAAGCCTTAAACCGGCGTCGGGAATTTGCCAGATG
This sequence comes from Pseudarthrobacter sp. CCNWLW207, assembly GCF_037203945.1. Lineage (NCBI taxonomy): Bacteria > Bacillati > Actinomycetota > Actinomycetes > Micrococcales > Micrococcaceae > Pseudarthrobacter > Pseudarthrobacter sp. CCNWLW207. The sequence continues at coordinate 93,071 of NZ_JBBCBS010000002.1, forward strand.
GCTGCGCATCGCGGCGGCGGCGGCGGTTTCATCTCCGTCAGCGATGGCCGCGGCGATGGACCGGTGCTCGTGGATCACTTGGTCAAAGTGGTCACGGGCGTAGTGCTCGACGCCGGTCATCAGCCGGGTGCGCGGCATCGCGATCATGGTCTGCCCCAGGGCGGCCAGGCAGTCCGAGTAGAACGGGTTCCCGGAGGCGGCAGCGATGGCCCGGTGGAATTCGAAGTCGAACTTCATTGCATGGCCTGGGTGGTCCGGGCTGGCGGTGAACTGTTCCAGGGCGGCATTAATGGCCCGGAGTTGGCGTTCGGTGTGGTTGCGGGCGGCCAGGGCGGCAGCCTCGGCCTCCACACCCATTCGGAATTCGAGCAGATGGAGGCGGTCCTCCACGCTGGCTACCGGTCGGCTGCCCGGGACTGGAAGAGTGCCGTCGTCGGGCGGGGTCAGCGCGAAGCTGCCCCGCCCCCGTTCGGTTTCCACAAGCCCTTCGGCCTGGAGGCGAGTTAAAGCTGAGCGCACCACGGTGCGGCTGACGCCGAATTCGCCCATGAGCGCGTTCTCGCTGGGGAGCTTGTCGCCGGGCTGGATGACGCCGTCCACGATGCGGGTGCGAAGGTCGGCGGCGAGGTCCGCGGTCAGGTTCCGGCTCATGCGTTCAAGGTTACGCGCCGAACTCCACGGTCTCGGTGGTCCAGGCCCGGGCCTGGTCGCTCAGGGTCACGCCGAGGCCCGGGCGGTCCGGGACGATCATACGGCCGTCCTTCGTCTCGAGGCGTTCGTTGAACAGCGGGTCTAGCCAGTCGAAGTGCTCCACCCAGGGCTCGCGGGGGTAGGCGGCGGCCAGGTGCAGGTGGATCTCCATGGCGAAGTGCGGGGCCAGCCCTAGCCCGCGTTCATCGGCGAGGGCGGCGAGGCGCAGGAACTGGGTGATACCGCCGACGCGGGGTGCATCCGGCTGGATGATGTCGCAGCCGTTGGCGTTGATCAGGCCCTTGTGCTCAGCAACGGAGGCCAACATCTCGCCGGTGGCGATGGGGGTATCCAGCACATTGGCCAGGTGGGCGTGGCCCTCGAAATCGTAGGCGTCCAGCGGTTCTTCGATCCAGACAAGGTTGAATTCCTCCAGCTGGCGGCCCAGGCGCAGAGCGGTGGCGCGGTCCCACTGCTGGTTGGCGTCCACCATGAGCGGGACGTCCCAGCCGATGTGCTCGCGGATGCCGGCAACCCGGCGCAGGTCTTCCTTGCTGTCGGGCAGGCCCACTTTGATCTTGATGCCGCCGATGCCCTCGTCGAGGGACTGCGTGGCACGGGCCTTGACCTCTTCCAGGGAGGCGTTGAGGAAGCCGCCCGAGGTGTTGTAGGTCTGGACGGAGTCGCGGTAGGAGCCCAACAGCTTTGCCAGCGGCAGTCCAGCGCGCTTGGCCTTGAGGTCGTAGAGGGCGATGTCGATGGCGGCCAACGCTTGGGTGGCGACGCCCGAGCGGCCCACGGAGGCGCCGGCCCAGAGGAGCTTGGTGTAGAGCTTGCCGATGTCGTTGGGGTCCTCGCCGATGATGCCTTCGGCGACCTCCTTGGCGTGAGCGTACTGGGCGGGGCCGCCGGCGCGCTTGGAGTAGCTGAAGCCGATACCGCTGTGGCCCTGCTCCGTGGTGATCTCGGCAAAGAGGAAGACGACCTCCGTCATGGGCTTCTGGCGCCCGGTGAAGACCTTGGCATCACTGATCGGGACAGCGAGCGGAAGTCTTGCAGTGGAGAGTTTTACATGGCGGATGAGGTCGACGGTACTCATGGGTGCTCCTCGAAAGCTGGCTGTCAGGGCTGCGTTGCCCACCTACTTAGAATACAAGTATAAAACTTGTATTACAAGTAGCTGACAGTTGGCGGCTACACCAGCCAGGCGACAACAAGCAGCGCGCCAACGCTCAATACCGTGGTGCACAGGATGACATCACGGGCCACGCTCATTCCGCGGCCATAGGGGGAGGCGAAGAGGAACACGTTTTGGGCCGTGGGCAGCGCGGCCATGATCACGCTTGCAAGCAGGTGCTGGCCGTCCAGTCCAAAGACAAAGCGGCCCAAGGCCCACACAACAAGTGGCATCCCGGCGATCTTCAGGAACGTTGCCACGAGCGTTTCTACCAGGCCATCGCCCTTCTGCAGCGGAGCACGGCCCGCAAGGGAGAGGCCGAAGGCCAGCAGCACCATGGGCACGGCGCCTCCGGCCAGCATGTCGATGGGCTTCTGAAGCAGGTCCGGCGCGGTCCAGCCGGTGAGGGCGACGACGACACCCAGTCCGGAGGCGATGATCATGGGACTCGCGAACGGCTGTAACAGCACCTTTTTCCACGAGACCTTGGAGCCTGACGCAAGCCCTAAGACAGTGAGGTAGAACGGCGCCAGAACCAGGAGCTGGACCAGGAGCACGGGGGCCACATGCTGCGCAGTCCCCACTGCATAGAGGGACACCGGAATGCCGATATTGTTGGCATTCGCATAGCTGCTCGCCATGGCCCCGACCGCGGTCTCCGCCACCGGACGCCGGAAGAACAGGAAACTCGCCAGCCAATAGAGAAGCCCCACTATCGTTGCTGAGAGCAACGCGAGTGGGGCATCTGTTCCCAAGGCAGCGCGGATGTCGCTTCCGGCCACAACGGTAAACAGCAAGGCCGGATTGGTGATGTAGAAGGCCGTCCGGGTCAGTGCGCCCTGGACTTCCGGCCCCAGGATCCGCAGCCGGGCGGCGAAATAGCCTACGGCAATGACAGCGGAGACGATCAGTATTCCGGAGACAACGCCACCCAAAGTGCGCCCTTCTATTTAACTGAGGTGATTCCGCACGGCCGCCTCCTGTTGCGAAAAGAGGGCCGGCCGTGCGGAAGCTTGGTGGTCGAAACGGCCTACCGGACCAGGCAGGGGCGCTTCGGGTCGAAGGACCAGCCTTCGATGTAGTACTGCATGCCGATGCTGTCGTCGCGGGCATCAAGCCCGTGCTGCAGGTACAGCTCGTGCGCCTTGTCCAGGGCCTCGCGGTCCAGCTCGATGCCCAGGCCCGGGGCGTCCGGAACCTCGATGGCGCCGTCGCGGATCTGCAGCGGGTTTTTGGTCAGTCCCTGCCCGTCCTGCCAGATCCAGTGCGTGTCCAGTGCGGTGATTTCGCCCGGGGCAGCTGCACCGGTGTGCGTGAACATTGCCAGTGAGATATCGAAGTGGTTGTTCGAGTGCGATCCCCAGGTCAGGCCAAATTCCTTGCACAGTTGCGCCACGCGGACGGAACCGGACATGGTCCAGAAGTGCGGGTCCGCGAGCGGGATGTCGACGGCGTTGCTGCGGATGGCGTGTGACATCTCCCGCCAGTCCGTGGCGATCATGTTGGTAGCGGTCTTCAGGCCGGTGGCACGCCGGAATTCAGCCATGACCTCGCGGCCGGAGAAGCGTCCCTCGGCTCCGCACGGATCCTCCGCATACGCAACGACGCCTTGCATCCGCTTGCCGAGGCGGATGGCGTCTTCCAGGAGCCAGCCACCGTTCGGATCAAGGGTCACGCGCGCCTCGGGGAAGCGCTTGGCGAGGGCGGTGACCACATCCACTTCGTCGTCGCCGGAGAGTACGCCGCCCTTGAGCTTGAAGTCGCTGAAGCCGTAGCGCTCCTGGGCGGCTTCGGCCAGGGCAACAACAGCCTCCGGCGTCATGGCCTCCTGACGGCGCAGCTTCTCCCAGCGATCTGACGGCGCCTCCTCCACGAGATAGGGAAGGTCAGTCCGGGCGTGGTCTCCTATAAAGAAGAGGTATCCGAGCATCGGCACAGAGGTGCGCTGCTGGCCGTCGCCGAGCAGTTCAGCGACGGGGATGCCGAGGAACTGGCCGTGAAGGTCCAGCAGGGCGGATTCGACGGCGGTGACAGCGTGCACGGTGGTCCGCAGGTCAAAGGTCTGCAGGCCGCGGCCGCCGGCGTCACGGTGGGCGAACTCTGCCGCAATCTCCCGTAGCAGGGACCGGTAGCGGGCTACAGGCTGGCCAGTGACGAGCGTCCCGGCTTCCTCGATGGTGCCCTTGATCTTCTCGCCGCCGGGGACCTCGCCGAGGCCGGTCCGGCCCTCCGAATCGGTAACGATGACCACGTTGCGGGTAAAGAATGGTCCGTGGGCGCCGCTGAGGTTCATCAGCATGCTGTCGTGGCCGGCGATCGGGACCACTTCAATCTTTGCGATGGTTGGCTGGGTGCTCATGCGTTGACCTCTGCATCTGCCGCAACCACGGTGCCGTCGATGCGGCGGTTCAGGTGCCAGGGGTTGGTGTCCTGCAGGGCTGCGGGAAGGAGTTCCTGCGGGAGGTTCTGGTAGGAGACCGGGCGGAGGAAGCGGTTGATCGCGAGGGTGCCTACTGAGGTGGTGCGGGTGTCCGAGGTAGCCGGGAAGGGGCCGCCGTGGACCATGGCATGGCCTACTTCGACGCCGGTGGGCCAGCCGTTGACGATGATGCGTCCCACTTTCTGCTCGAGGGCTGGAAGCAGGCGTGCCGCCGTCGGGTAGTCCTCTTCCGTGAGCTGCAGGGAGGCGGTGAGCTGGCCCTCGAGCCGGCCGACGGCCTCGATGAGTTCCTCGGTGGAGGAGTATCGGATCACCAGGGACGCGGCGCCGAAGATCTCGGCGTGCAGCACGTGGTTGGAGACGAACTCGCCGATGTGGGTGCCGAAGATGGTGGGGGCGGGCGCGTTTTCGGTGGGACCCTTTGTGCCCTGCCCGACGACGGTGACACCGTTCGCGGAACCGAGGGCTTCGGCGCCGGCATTCCAGGATCCGGCGATGCCTTCGGTGAGCATCGTCTGGCCGGCGCAGGCGGAGATCGCGCGGCCGACGGCGGCAGCCAGTTTGTCACCCAGCTCGCCTTCGGGCGCGAACAGGAGTCCGGGGGAGGTGCAGAGCTGGCCTGAGCTGCCGGTGACGGCGGTGACGTACTGCTGTGCCAGCGCGTCAATCTGTTCCACGGAGCCGCTGAGGGCGCCGTCGAAGACGAAGACCGGGTTCAGCGAGGACATTTCGGCGTAGACGGGGATCGGCTCGGGCCGGGCTGCGGCGGTGCGCATCAGCGCGATGCCGGCGGACTGGGAGCCGGTGAAGCCGACCGCCTTGATCGCGGGGTCGGCCACGAGGGCCTGGCCGATGCTGGATCCGGGGCCGTAGATCAGGGAGAACACGCCCGGGTGCAGGCCGTGGTCCTTGACGGCCTTGACCACAGCCTGGCCGACGAGTTCGCTGGTGCCGGGGTGGGCGTTGTGGGCCTTGAAGACGACCGGGCAGCCGGCTGCGAGGGCGGACGCGGTGTCGCCTCCCGCCGTCGAGAATGCGAGCGGGAAGTTGCTCGCGCCGAAGACGGCGACCGGGCCGAGCGGGATCTGGCGCTGGCGGATGTCCGCCCGGGGCAGGGGCGAGCGGTCCGGGATGGCCGGGTCAATGCGGACGCCGCGGAAGTCGCCCTGGCGGACCACAGTGGCGAAGAGCCGGAGCTGGCCGGTGGTGCGGGCGCGTTCGCCGGTCAACCTCGCGGCGGGCAGGCCGGTTTCCTGGCCGGCGCGGGTGATGAGTTCCTCGCCGATGGCCTCGATGTTGTCCGCGATCGCGTCCAGGAACGCGGCGTGCGTTTCCGGGTCCAGGGTGCTGAAAGAGGGGTAGGCTTCCGCCGCCGCGGAGGTCGCCGTCGTCAGCTGCTCTTCGGTGATCAGCGTGTAGGTCGGTTCGAGTGCCTCGTTGGTGGCGGGGTTGAAGCCAAAGGTTGTCTTGCCGGCGCCGACGACGGGCTGGCCGGCAATCAGGGAATGTCCGGTGAGTGTCACTGTGGTTACTCCTCAGGAGAAGGTGTTCAGGAGGCGGTTGTTCAGGAGACGGTGGCGATGAGGGCCTTGAGGTCCGCGAAGTCCTGCGGAGCCAGGTTCTGCAGCGGCGGGCGGACACCGCCGGCCGAGCGGCCAATGGCGTCCAGGCCACCCTTGACGATGGAGACGGAGTATCCCTTCACTCGGTCGCGGATGTCCAGGTATGGGATCACGAAGTCATTGAGCTTCTTGTTCACGGCCACGCGGTCGTTGTTACGGACGTCCTGGTAGAAGTCCAGGGCAAACTGCGGAACGAAGTTGTACATGGCGGAAGAGTAAGTGCTCATGCCGAGTTGGAGCAGCGGGAGCGCGAAGGTTTCCGCCGTGGGCAGGCCGCCGAGGTAGAAGAGGCGGTCGCCGAGCTTGGCGTAAACCCGGGCATCGTGTTCGAGGTCGCCCACGCCATCCTTGAAACCGATCAGGTTCTCGTGGCGGTCCGCGAGGGTGGCCACGGTGGTGTCTTTGTAGATGGCGTTGGCGCGGTTGTAAATGATCACACCCAGCGACGTTGCGCCGCAGATGGCGCTGACGTGATCAATCAGGCCGCCCTGGTCAGCCTCGGTGAGGTACGGCGGGAGGAGCAGGAGGCCATCGGCGCCCGCTGCCTCGGCAGCCTTGGCGTTCTCGATGGCTTGGGCGGTGGAACCGCCAGCGGATGCCAGCACGGGAACCTGGCCACCTACCTCTTCAACGGCGGTGCGGACCACGCGCTCTGATTCCGACGGCGTCAGGGAGAACCCTTCGCCGGTGCCGCCCGCTGCGAAGAGGCCGGCCACAGGGAAGCTCGCCTGCCAGGCCAGGTGCTTGCGGTAGTTTTCTTCATCGAACCGCAGTTGGGCATCAAACGACGTCACCGGGAAGGACAGCAGGCCTTCCTTGAGGGTGTCTGCCAGTTCCTGCGGGGTGTACTTTGCCACGATGTTGTCCTCTGTGTGAATGCCGCTGCCGGCTAAGGGGTGTTGGTTCGTGTCAAGAGTAGGCAGGCTGACTGATGCCTGTCTAAGTGCCTTTTCGTATTGATTGATACCCAAAACGTATCGTCAATCGGTTTGCCGGATCCCCGCGCTACTCTGTCCGGAATTCCAGGTCCTGGAGGAGGCGCCGGAGTGCCGGGTTGGCGACTTTGCGGTTCCAGATGGCATGCAGCTCCACCGGATCCTCGCTGCTGGGCCCGGCGAGGGGCAGGAATTCGACGCCCTTGATGGCGAGCAGCGTGGCCGAGTGTGGCACAAAAGCCACCCCCCGCCGTGCTGCCACGAGGGAGACCATGGTGAGGATCTGGCTCACGGTGTGGAGGACATTCCCGTGCTGGATGTCATGCATGCGGATCACCAGGTCGTAGAAATAGGCGGCTTGGGTGGGTGAATGCATGATCAGGGGTTCGTCCCGGAGGTCTGCGTCTTCAACGGGCCGGGAAAGCTCCGTCAACCGGTGCCCGGCCGGGACTGCCAGCATCATGGACTCGCGGTAGAGCAGGTGTGAATCAAAGACTTCGCGGTCGAACGGCGGCCGGGCCAGGCCCATATCCAGCTCTCCCGTCAGCAGCCCCTGGATCTGCTCACCCGTGACGAGTTCCTGGAGGTCGATGTCCACCTCGGGAAGGATTGTGGCGATTTCTTCCAGCAGCGGTCCCAGGATGCTGAACCCGCTGGCCGCGGTAAACCCGACGCGCAACACGCCTGCGCGCCCTGTGGCGATCCTGCGCGCGGTAATTGGCGCCCGGTTGGCCAGTGCCATAAGACGCTTGGCTTCGTCCAGGAAGGCGATGCCGGCTGGAGTGAGTTCCACCTTCCGGTTGTCGCGTTCCAGTAGTTCCGTGCCGATGCTTTTCTCCAGTTTCTGGATCTGGCGGCTCAGCGGAGGCTGGGTCATGTTCAGTCTTTCCGCGGCCCGTCCGAAGTGGAGTTCCTCCGCGACGGCAATGAATCCGGCCAGTTGGTCAAAAGTAAACATGATGCCTTTCCGGTATCACCCGATGCATTTTAGGGCTTAGACAGGCATCATAGCGGCTCCCTATAGTCGTCACAGCGAGCCAGTGATTCGGTTCACATCACATGCCGGACCCCCGTTCCGGAGATTTCCTCAAGGAGTTCCAATGATGCACTTCCCCACCCGCCGCACGATTCTCGGTGCGGCCTCTGCCGTGACGCTGCTGGCGCTGACGGCCTGCGGCAATGTCGCCGGCGGCGCAACAGACTCCGCCAAGTACCCCTCCGGGCCCGTCAACCTTTCGGTAGGCCAGGCTGCAGGTGGCAGCACGGACCTGATCGCCCGCGCCCTTGCCGAAGGCGCCTCCAAGACCCTGGGCCAGCCGATGCCCGTTGTGAATAAGCCTGGTGCCAACGGCGCCCTCGCCACCAAGGAAGTGGCAGGCAAGCCCGCCGATGGACAGGAACTGGTCCTCCTCACAGCATCCCTGGTCACCATCACTCCGTTGGCCGTCACCCCGGACGAAGCCGTGAACATCGACGACCTGGACATCATCGCCGGCTTGTCGCAGGACGATTACGTGCTGGTTGCAAGCACCCAGTCCGGGTTTAAGACGTTCGACGACGTAGCCGGCGCCGGCCGCAACGTCACCTTTGGCACCACGGGCGTTGGCACCGGAAGTCAGCTTGCCCAGACCGTACTCTTCAAGCAGGCGGACGTGAAGGGTACGGACATCCCCTTCGACAGCGGCAAACCGGCCCTGACGGCTGTGCTCGGCAATCAGGTGGAGCTCGCCACTATCCAGCTCGGCGAAGCGATGCCGCAGATCGAAGCCGGAAAGGTGGCACCGCTCCTCGTCTTCTCGGAGGAACGCAACAGCTTCCTGCCGGACACCCCCACTGCCAAGGAAGCCGGCTACGACGTACCGGTAGCCCAGTACCGCGCCGTCGCCGCCCCCAAGGGCACGCCCGCGGACGTCAAGCAGAAACTGCTCGCGGCCTTCCAGGAAACCTTCAAGTCGGATGCCTACAAGGAGTTCAACAAGAAGAACATGCTGACCCCGAAGGAGATTTCCGGTGAGGAAGTAGTCGCCGACTGGAAGGGATACGCAACTAAGTACAAGGAACTGGTGGAGAAGTACGACATCAGCCTCAGCGGAACCAAGTGATTCCTGTGAAAGGAACCCCCGCAGTGCCCGCCGGAGGCAGCACGTCAGCTGCCTCCGGCGGGGACAGCCCGAGCACCCTCCCCAGCGAAGTTCCCGATGACCTGACACCAGAGCAACTCGCAGCCCAGTGGGAAGAGGAAAAGCCTCCCGCGGCCGGGGCCCTCGCCAACGCGGCGTCGTCGCTGGTGGTCCTTGGCGTCGGAATTGGCGCGGTCATCCTCTCGGTCTCCATGGGGCTGGGAACGCCAGACAAGCCCCAGCCTGGCCTGTGGCCGTTCATCATCAGCTGCGTCATGGTAGCCCTTGGACTATTTCAACTAATCCTGGGCCGGCACAACCGCGATGCGGAGAAATTCACCCGGATGTCCGCGGCACCGCTGACCGGCCTGGTGACGCTCGCCGCCATGGTGGCCCTGATGCCGCTGATCGGTTTTGAGCTGCCGGCCCTGGTCTTGTGCCTTATCTGGATGCGCTTCCTGGGCGGCGAAACGTGGCGCTCCACGCTGGTAGTCAGTGCCGCCGTCGTTATTGCCTTCTACGCAATCTTCGTCCTGGCGCTCAACACCTCCATTCCCCACCTCTTCTAGGAGACCCCCGTGGATTTTCTGAATCCCGTTATCAACGGATTTGCGGTTGTCCTGGAGCCGACCAACCTCCTCTACTGCCTGATCGGCGTCGTGATCGGCATGCTGATCGGTGTGCTGCCCGGCCTTGGACCGGCGGCAACCATCGCAATCCTGCTTCCGCTCACGTACAACGTGGAGCCGGTCACCGCCATCATCATGCTGGCCGGCATCTTTTACGGCGCGCAGTACGGCGGCACCATCACCTCCGTGCTCCTGCGGCTTCCCGGTGAAGCGTCCTCAGTTGTCACCGTCTTCGACGGCTACCAGATGGCAAAGCAGGGCAGGGCAGGAACGGCTCTGGGGCTGGCCTCCATTGGATCCTTCATCGGTGGCACAGCAGCCATCATCGGCCTGACGTTCCTGGCGCCCATCGTGGCAAGTTTCGCCCTGGACTTCGGTGCACCCGAGTACACCGCCCTGGCCATGCTCGGTATCCTCCTTGTGGCCACCATCAGCAGCGGTTCGAAGGCCAAGGCACTCATCGCCGCGGCCCTTGGGCTCCTGCTCGCCACCGTGGGCCGCGACATTTTCACCGGTGAAAGCCGGTTCACGTTCGGCAGCCTGCAACTGGCCGACGGCCTGGACTTTGTGCCGATCGCCATGGGCATCTTCGGCCTCGGCGAAATCCTCTACAACCTTGAGGAACGCCACCGGGCCGCCAAGGCGCCGTCGAAAGTCACTAACGTCTGGCCTTCAAGCAAGGATCTCAAGCAGGCCTCCGGCGCGATCGGCCGAGGTTCCGTGCTGGGCTTCTTCCTGGGCATCCTGCCCGGCGGCGGTGCCACGATTGCGTCCATGGCCTCCTACGCCATGGAGAAAAAGCGGGCCAAGCAGCCCGAACGCTTCGGAAAGGGCGCACCCGAAGGTGTGGCCGGCCCGGAAACTGCCAACAACGCTGCCGCGACGTCTTCCTTTATCCCGCTGCTGACCCTTGGCATCCCCGCCAACGCCACCATGGCGCTGATGTTCGGTGCGCTGCTGATCCAGGGCGTCACGCCCGGACCGCAGCTGGTGGAGCAGAACCCGGAACTCTTCTGGGGCGTGGTGAACTCCATGTACATCGGCAACGTCCTGTTGCTGATCATGAGCCTGCCGCTGGTGGGAATCTTCGTGAAGATCCTCCGCGTCCGGGCTGCCATTCTGGCACCCGTCACGGCCCTGATCACCCTGCTGGGTGCCTACACCATCAACAACAGCATGTTCGACGTCACGCTCGTCGTTGTGTTCGGCATCATCGGCTACCTCATGAAGAAGTTCGGCTTCGAGCCGGGACCCCTGGTGCTGGCCTTCGTGCTGGGCGAACTGCTGGAAAGCTCCATGCGCCGCTCGTTGCTCATGTTCGGCGGCGACTCCTTGGGCTTCTTTGGCCGTCCGATCTCCGCAACCCTTCTGGCGGTCTTCGTCCTGGTAGCCGTCCTTCCGGTCATCCGCGGTGCTATCGCCAAGCGCAAATCAATTGCCCCCACGGCTGTCACGCCGGAAATCAAGGAGAAGGTATGAGCATCATCGTCGGATTCGTCCCCACGCCGGCAGGAGAAGCCGCGCTGACGGCAGGCATTGCCGAAGCCAAGCTCCGCAACGAGGACCTGGTGATCGTCAACTCGGCAAGGGAAGGCGCGCTGGTGGACAAGTCAGTGGCACCGGACAATGTCCTGGCACGGGCGGCCAGCCGCGCGGCAGAAGCCGGCGTCATGGCCACCGTGATCCAGCCCCCCTACCAGCACGACCTTGCCGATGAGTTCCTCGACGTCGCACGTGAGGCCAATGCATCACTGATCGTCATCGGGCTCAGGCACCGGACCCAGGTAGGAAAGTTCATCCTGGGAAGCCATGCCCAGCGGATCCTGATGCAGGCCGACCGCCCGGTCCTCGCCGTCAAGGCGGGCGGCGCCTGGGAAGTACCTCGTTCAGCGCGCCCTTAGCGCCGCAGCGCCCCGAGTCCAGTGATGAGTGCATCGAGCCCCAGGCCGAAGGCTACGTCCGCGGGGCGCTCGTCGCCCCGCGCCGCCAGGCTCCGTACGGCCGCAGTGAAGTGCGGAGTCGCATCGGCCATGCTGCCGGCGTCGAAAATGTCCGCCGGCGCCGTGACGTCATAGGCCGAGCCGAAAATGAATGACTCCAGGGCCACGATCGCTGACACGATCCGCTCTTCGGGAAAGCCTGCCGCCACGAAACCGGCGCTTACGGTCTCGTACATGGCCAGGGTCTGAGGTGCGTCCGTCACGGGCAGGACCGCGATGACCGGGATCAGCGGAGTGTGCTGGGCAAAAACGTCGCGGTAGCTCCACGCCCACGTCCGCACGGCGTCTTCCCACGGCCGCGCCCCAAATCCCGAAACATCGACAAGGGCCGCGAGGTGGTCCTCCACGAGCAGGAGGACATCACGCTTGGAGGCCACATGGTTGTAAAGGGCCGACGGCGCCACGTCCAGTTGGCGTGCCAAGGCAGCCATCGTGAGGCCGTCGTAGCCCTTCTTGCCGATGAGTTCCAGGGCGGCTGCCGTAATGCCGGCTTGGTCCAGCAGGGCCGCCGAGGGGCGGCCGGCCCGGCGTCGTCCGCCCTTTGACCCGTCAGCGGGTCCCGTGGCGACGCCGGCGGCGGTACTGGTGCCGGCTTTTCCGGCGGTGGTTCCTGGTGCGGCGGCAGCCGGCATGGTGCGGGCCCTTTCGTGGGGGGTTCCCCAGCATTATTCCACCCACGTCTTCCCGAGCGCGGCGCGAACCGCTATAGTTCTAATAAATGAATGGCATTCATTTAGTGGCGCGTATCACTGGCGCAGCCACAGAGAGGACATCATGCTGAACCTAAACCGCGACGTTGTGGTCGTTGGAGCGGGACCCTCCGGGTTGACCGCAGCCCGTGAACTGAAGAAAGCGGGACTGACCGTGGCCGTGCTGGAAGCCCGGGACCGCGTGGGTGGCCGCACCTGGACGGACACCGTGGACGGGGCCATGCTGGAGATCGGCGGCCAGTGGGTCTCGCCGGACCAGACGGTGCTCCTGGACCTGCTGGATGAACTGGGCCTGAAGACCTATTCCCGCTACCGCAGTGGCGAGTCCGTCTACATCGGAGCCGACGGCAAACCTGTTCGCTACACCGGCGACTCCTTCCCGGTGGACCCGGCCACCGCCGTCGAAATGGACAAACTCATTGCCCTGCTGGACGGACTGGCCGCCGAAATCGGTGCTACCGAACCCTGGGCGCATCCCAAAGCCCGGGACCTGGACACGGTTTCCTTCCACCACTGGCTGCGCGCCAACTCCGACAACGAGGAAGCGTGCAACAATATCGGGTTGTTTATCGCCGGCGGCATGCTCACCAAGCCCGCGCACGCCTTCTCCGCGCTCCAGGCCGTGCTGATGGCAGCCTCTGCCGGGTCCTTCACCCACCTCACCGACGAGGACTTCATCCTGGACAAGCGCGTGGTGGGCGGAATGCAGCAGGTCTCCCTGTTGCAAGCGCGAGAGTTGGGTGACGACGTCGTCCTCGACAGTCCCGTGCGAACCATCAACTGGGAGCATGATGAGGACGGCCACCGCGTCACCGTCGTATCCGAGCGGGCAACCGTGAACGCACGGTTTGTGATCATGGCCGTGCCGCCAAACCTTTATTCGCGTGTTTCCTTCAACCCGCCGCTGCCGCGCCGCCAGCACCAGATGCACCAGCACCAGTCGCTGGGCCTGGTCATCAAGGTCCATGCCGTCTACAGCACGCCGTTCTGGCGCGAGGAGGGCCTTTCCGGGACCGGATTCGGCGCCGGCTCGCTGGTCCAGGAGGTCTACGACAACACCAACCACGGCGATGCACGCGGGACTTTGGTGGGCTTTATCTCGGATGAAAAGGCCGACGCCGTCTTCGAGTTGGGTGCCGACGAACGCAAGCGCCTGGTGCTTGAGTCGATCGCCGGGTTCCTGGGGGACAGGGCGCTGGACCCTGAGGTGTACTACGAATCGGATTGGGGCTCCGAGGAGTGGACCCGGGGCGCATACGCGTCCAGCTACGACCTGGGCGGGCTCCACCGCTACGGAAAAGACCAGCACACCCCCGTCGGCCCCATCTACTGGTGCTCCTCGGACCTCGCCGCGGAAGGCTACCAGCACGTGGACGGAGCCATCCGAATGGGCCGGCTCACTGCCGCCCGAATTGCCGAAGTTGCCCGTGTGGCCGAGCCGGCCGGGGTGTAGCTGTCAGCCGAGTCAGGACTCGGCGGCCCGATTCCAGGGTGGGCGGCCTCAATGAAGGCGGCCCACCCTGGGGTGGGCCGACCCCTTCGCCTATACGGTCGAAAAGTAACCATTCGTGGCAGTCAGGTAGTAGAAAGGGGTGAATCCGGTTCTTTCGCCGGCCGGGATATTGCACCGAACAATTGATGCGTCCTCCAGCCTCGATAAGTGATATTGCACACTTGCCCGGGGCGAGCCGACGGCGTCGCTAATGTCCGATAAACGGCTTGCTCCGCGCAGTGCCAGATGGTCAATTATTTGGGTGCGGACAGGGTTGGTCCGGAGCTCGATTATTCCCCTTGTGATGGGATCTGCAATTCTTGTGCCCGTCATGGTGCCGTTCATCCTGCCGCCTTTCAAAAGTTGAATCGCAATTACACCCCAGCAGTGTTGCGGGCACATGTCATCCGGGTTATTCATGCCGTTCGACTCACGATGGAACCGAGTATGATGGTTAAGCTCGTCGACAGCGGGGGTAGCCCGTAAGAAGGAAACGCCTATGAGTTCGGCGAAGCAGTCCAGCATGCAGCAAACGGGGGCCCTTCGGCAGAAACCGTTGATGAACATGCGGCAGATCCTCTTGATGAATATCGGGTTTTTCGGGATCCAGTACAGTTTCGGGATGCAGCAGACCGCGATTAACCCGGTCTACGAGTTCCTCGGCGCAGACCCCGCCGATCTGCCCATCCTCAACTTGGCAGGGCCGATCACCGGCCTCCTCATCCAGCCCCTCATTGGTGCCCTCTCGGACCGCACCTGGAGCCCTCGGTGGGGGCGCCGCAAGCCGTTCTTCCTCATTGGCGCAATCGGCTGCGCCCTGTGCCTGTTCCTATTCCCCTTCGTCACCGCGGTCTGGATGGCGGTGATGTTGCTGTGGCTCCTGGATGCGAGCAACAACACGGCCATGGAGCCGTACCGTGCGTTCATCGCCGATAAACTGCCTCCTTCCCAGCTCGGTAAGGGCTTCCTGGCCCAGGCGTTCTTCACCGGCCTCGGCATCACCCTGGCCAACATCTCCCTGTTCGTCTTCCAGCAATTCATCCAGGGGGCCACCGAAGCCGGCATCCCGTACTGGGTGGTCGGCTCATTCATGGTTGGTGCCGTGTGCTCGATCGCCACAGTGCTCGTCTCCGTCCTGACCACGCCGGAGATCCCGCCATCCAAAGAGGAGCTCGCGGCATTGCGAGCGAAGAAGGGCGGCCTCGTTCCCGCGGTCAAGGAGATCGCTGAGGCGATTCGCGTGATGCCGCGCCGGCTGCGCAAGCTCGCAGTTGTGTACCTGTTCCAGTGGTACGGCATGGTCTGCTACTGGCAGTTCGTGGCTCTGTCCGTTGCCAAGTCAGTGTTCCCGGACAACCTGCAAGGCAAGGAAGATGCTGTCGCCTGGACCGGCCTCGTCAACGGCTGGTACAACATCATCACCTTCAGCGTCGCCTTTGCCCTGGTTGCCTTCGCACGGCGTCGCGGCGCCAAAATGGTCCACTGCGTGTGCCTGTTGCTGGCGGCTGCCGGGCTGGTGATCTTCCCGTTCATCGACAACAAGTTCCTGATCTTCCTCCCGATCATCGGCCTCGGGATCGCCTGGGCCTCCATCATGGGAGTGCCCTACATCATGGCAGTCCGGATGATCCCCTCAAACAGGTACGGCGTCTACATGGGCATCATCAACATGATGATCGTGGTGCCAATGATGATTCAGTCGGTGACGTTCGGTTGGATCTACGAGCATCTGCTGGGAGCCAACCCGAACAATGCGATCGTGTCCGCCGGTGTGCTCCTCGGTCTGGCCGCGGTCACCATGCTGTGGATCAAGGAACCGCCGATCATCGACGACGTCGACGACGTCACCCACGTCCCGGCGTCCGCGCATTGAGAGAGGCAGCCATGCAATTCTTGGTGGGGGACAAGGTAGTTAGAAGCCGCCATAGTCGGGCTGGAGGAAGCAAGTTGACTACGATGGTCGTAATCCTTCTTTTGAAACGATGCAACCACAGGGGAACTCAATGACGAACGCTCCAGTAACGCTCAACGACAACGGTGCCTGGTGCTGGTTCCAGGATGAACGGGCGCTGATCGATCCCGTGAACAACACCCTGCTGGTGGGCTCGGTCGCCGCACCCGAGGGGCCGGGCGGCGAACACCGCTGCGGCAACATCGAAGTGGCGGTCCTGGACCTGGCCACGGGTGTCAGCCAAGTCCACGTCCTCCACGAGCAGCTCGAATCGGACGACCACAACGCGCCGGCGCTGCTGATCCGTCCGGACGGGCGCTACCTGGCGATGTACGCCAAGCACAAGACGGACAATTACTCCCGCTGGCGCGTTTCAGTCCGGCCGCATGACGCCAGCGAGTGGGAGCCCGAACAGGCCTTCGACTGGACCGAACTCGCAGGCGGCCGCGGCGCCACCTATTCCAACCTGCACCGCCTCGCCAACGAGTCACGGACCTACAACTTCGTCCGTGCCATCAACGATGACCCCACCCTGATGGTTTCCGACGACGACGGCGCCACCTGGAGCTATGGCGGAAAGCTCTTTACCCGTCCCAAGGTGGGCTACGTCAACGGCTACACCCGGTACTGCTCCAACGGCACGGACCGGATCGACCTCATCTCCACCGACCACCACCCACGGGACTACAACAACAGCATCTACCACGGCTATGTCCAGGGGGATGCCCTGCACGATGCGGCCGGGCAGGTCATCAGCAAGCCCGTGATCGGGTCCGCCGGCGTCAGCCAGGTTGGGTTGACCACCATCTTCGAGGCAGGCACCGAGCTCGACGGCGATGTCCTCACCCACGGATGGACCGCCGACCTGCGAAGGCAGGGAGGCCAGCTTGCCGCGATCATCACCTGCCGCGCCAACGACGTCAACGGTGTGCTGAAGCGGGAGCAACGCCTCGACGTCGACGATCACCGCCTGCTGTACGCACGCTTTGACGGCTCGGCCTGGAGCCTCCACCCGCTCGCCGTCGCGGGGCCCGCCCTGCTCCCGCACGAACAGGACTACACCGGGCTGGGTGCCGTGGATCCTCACGACCTTGACCACGTTTACATCTCCGCGCCGGTGGATCCGCGCTCCGGAGGCCCGACGGACCACTACGAGATTTATTCGGGACGGACGTCCGACGGCGGCGCCAGCTGGGACTGGGAGGCCGTCACCTCCGATTCCGAAGTGGACAACCTGCGCCCCATAGTGGTCCCGGGGGACGCAGGCGTGCATGCCCTCTGCTGGTTCCGGGGCTCCATGCGGTCATCCCAGTCGTACAACACGGAGATTGTCACCGTCGTCACGGAGAACAGGGGAGCTGAGGCCCGGTAGGCGCCTACTGCCGGGCGGTCAGTGCGGCGAAGACAGCCGGGAGCAGGACGTCGTTCCTGCCCCACACGGGGTCCAGGATCTCCACGTACCAGGAGTCGGCCAGCAGCAATGCCAAGCTTTCGTTGCTTTCCTCCGCCCAGTCCCGAATCTGATCCTCAGTGACCGGATTCTCACTGGAACCCAACACTGTCACTACCTCGCCGCCGTCGAGCGTTACCGCTATGGACGCCCTGCTGGACTCACCGGGGGCGTGGGCCACGGTGACGAGGTCGGACCGGGTGGACAGAGCCAGCAGGTCGGCGGCGGTTTCGGCGCTGCAGAATCCTGTGACGTACTGGCGCTGCGCGCTTTCCCCGGCCTGCAGGCCGGGCTGGGATTCCTTGGTGAAGAGACCACTTCTGTTAAGAGCTGCCAGTTCGACGGCGATGGGTTCAGTTTCGTCGTCATAGCGGACCGTGAAGGTAGCCGCCTGGTACTCACTTTTCCCTTCGAGCCAGCGCGCCGTCAGTTCCCCGGCGGCATCAAGAGTGGTGGCTTGCCGCCAGGCACCCTTGTCCTCCAGGTTCCTGCCGAACTGGTCACGGACTTCCGCTTCTGTGGGTTCCATCCTCGGATGCTACCGGCGTCTTGTGGCTGCACTCCAGCCACAACGACACAGCACTTAACCTCGGACCTGTGGGCGTGGATTTACAACTGACCCACAGGAGCTGTCAGCGTGAAGGTCGATGCCTTGTCGCCGTAGTCATCGCTGATCTCGATGGTGGTGGGTCCGTTCTTGATGTCAAATGCAATCACTCCACTGTGGACCTGGCCAGCCGGGCTGTCCATCTCGCTCGGCAGGGCACCCTCCTCCAGATAAATGCCCTCGCCCTCGTTACCGTCCGCATCGTAGGCCTCAAAGTTGGCAGGGCTGGGGGAGCTCATTCCAGTGAGCGTCTCCCAAGACACCTCCACCAGAAGGAACCCGCCGTTGTTCGGAGTCATGTAGGACATGGAGGGAATCTCTGTGACATAGAGGGAATCTGTGACGGTGACCTTTGCTGTGTTGCCCTCGGACACAGTAACCACGAAGGAGTTGGCGTTACCGGAAGGTGGTGCGGGTGCTGCTTCGCTGGCGGTGTCCTCCGCAGCGGCCGACTGTGTGGCCGGCGACTTCTGAAGCTGCTCCATCATTGCTGCGGTGGACGCAATGGCAACGAGCCCATACAGGATTCCCACGACCAGCCCGACGAGCCACACGACGCCCGTGACGATCCATGCCGTCTTCTTGTTCTCCGTGTACCCCTCCAGCGGACGGCCGTCTTTGTCCCTGGCATTGCCGGTCAACGTGATGATCAGGTCAACGATGGACCAGATGCCGAGTCCGCCGGCGGTCAGCAGCTTGGCAATGCCGGTGCCGATCTTGCCCAGGTAAAAGCGGTCTACACCCAGGCTGCCGAGGAGGAGAGACAGGATCCAGGTGGTCATGAAGGACTTGCCCGGACCATTGGTGTAGGGAACGTAGCCGTAAGGGCCTGAACCTGGTCCTGGCTGGTACCCGCCCTGCGGTGCTCCCTGGTACTGCCCTCCAAAACTGGACGGTGTGTTCGGGATCGGTCCGTTCGGGATCGGCGGAGCTCCTGCTCCGGTGTCATTCTGGGGTGAGTTGGGGTAAGGGGGGTGACTCATGTTTGCTGGATCCCGTTTCTGTTTGGCCGATGGCGCTCACAGCACGGGGATCCACGATCGGCTGCCCCCAGTACCGATGATGCTTTGAAAATTCTAGACGACGGTCCGCCGCCTGCGGTCCCCGCGCATGGTGACCCTAGGTATCCCGCGTATACGGAGTGACCATTTCGTCGGAGTAGCGCCACCAAGGCGCTACTCCTTATTCCTTACTCCGCGGTCCTACCCTCTGTGAGCCACAACGTGTCGCCCTCAACCCGGTCCAGCTCATCCGCAGCGAAGTAGGCGTGACCGGCCAGGAAGCCGGACCTGTCGACTTTCACATAGCCAATCCGCAGCAGCCTCTCTGCGGCATGCCGGGGCAACTTGGAGGACACAGCAAAGCCATCGATCACGCTGTTGACGAGGCCTCCTGTTTCAGGGTTTGTCTGGCCATCCGAGGTCACTGCTTCCGGATCGCCCATTTTCAGGTCCTCGACCTTGCCGATCTTCTTCCCATCCGACGCTACGACGTGCATTCCTTCACGCACCTGCTCGATGACCGCCATGACCTTCTCCTTTTGTGCACGCAACCGCTGAGTGCAAGACCAGTTTAAACCTGACGTGTGGCCAGCAATAGGGAGAATTAATAGGCCGACAACGGAGAAGTCATCAGCGGGCGTACCACCGCCCGGTGGGGAGCTATCCCGGCAAACCGTAAAAGCGTGCCGCGTTGTCGTAAAGGGCGAGGCTCGCGTCGTCGGCAAGAATGTCCGCAACGAGTTCCAGGTCGTCCCGATGGAAGGGCACTGGGGCCCTGGTGCTGGGGAGGTCGGTTCCGAACATCAACGCCTCGGGGTTCTCTTGGTGGATCTGTCGGATAGTGGAAGTCACGTCCAGTTGGACCCGGCCGAAGCCTGTGGCCTTCACGCGTACGCCACGGGACACGAGCCGGAGCAGGACGTCGCGATGCGTCGAAGTCATTCCCAAGTGGTCGATGCTCACCTTCGGAAGTGCTGCAATGACCGGTTCCAAGTCAACGAGGTCATTCGCGTCGAGATAGAACTCGACGTGCATCCCTGCAACATCCCATGCTCGTTGCCCAAGTGAGGAAACACTTTCAATTTCTGCGGAGCCGCCCCGGTAGAGATTGAACCGAACGCCGCGGACTCCCGCTTCAGCAAGACGAAGAAGTTCCTCATCGCTTGTCGTCTCGGCAATGTTGGCAACGCCCACGAACATCGGGCCAAGTGTTGCAAGTGCGTCGGTCAGATAGGTCTGGTCGAAAGCCTGGAATGAACCCGAAACCACTGCGCCGCCCGTAACTCCCAGGTCTGAAACGGCGCGCAGATAATCCGTCGCCGTGAACTCGGGCGGCAGGTATCCGTTGTTTCGCACGAGCGGAAAGCGGGAATCGATAATGTGGAAATGGCTGTCGAAAATCCTTCGGCTCATAAGTGTCTTCCTTGTGTGCAGCGTTCTGCCCAGCGCATGTGCGTGTTGGATGTGCAGGTCTTAAGACAGTTTGCAGCACCTCCAGGTGCCGCGCACATCAGTATCCACGGCCTCGAGCATGTCTTGTGCCATATTTGTCCCGTGCTTCCCATTTCCGAAATCTGGCGAATCAGCGGGACCGTGGATGAAAGCTGGCGCAGCCCGGTAGCCGATTCCGTTGCAGCGGCCTGGGGCTTTCCGGCGGACTCCGCCCGGTGGCTGCGGTCGAGTGCCACCCACGTCTTCGTCATCCCGGCCCCGGACGGCCACCAGCCGCCTGCCTATCTGCGATTTGCCCGGGATGGGTCCACGGCCGCAGTGAAGCTCGCCAACTCGGTGCCGCTGCTGGCTGGCTGGGCCGGCCAGGGACTGGGTGCCGTGGCGCCGATCCCGAGCACGAACGGCCAGCTTTCTGAAGCCGTCGAGACTCCGGACGGCCGCGTCGTTGCGATGCTGGTCCCCGCGGCCGCAGGCGCGGAATTTACCGTCGAGGACCTTTCCGCCGGGCAGGCAGCCGAGTGGGGAGCAGCGCTGGCTGGCCTTCACGCCAGTGGAAAGGCAGTTCCGGAGCAGGCGCCGCCCAAGCTCGACGTGCCGCCAGTTCAGAAACAGGCGGCCGGGATGAACCTGGGCGGGTTAGGCGACGGACCGCTGGACCGCGCCATCCGGTCCGTCGAGGACGAAATCGCAAAACTCGACCCGGACCAGTACTCGCACGGCATCTGCCACGGTGACTTTGAATTGGACAACATCCGGTTCGGTCCCGGGGGAGTAGCGTTCTTCGACGCCGATGAGGCTCACCACGGCTGGTTCGCCGCCGACGTCGCCCTTGCCGTCCGGGACCTGACCGGAACCACCCTGGGCTCCAGGGAACGGCCCGAGTTATTGGCAGCATTCCTGGCGGGTTACCGCAGCCGGCGAGCCTTCACGCCAGCCGAGGAGGCCAGCTTGCCCTTGCATTCGTTGGCCGCATCCGCGCGCATGATCCGGCAACTGGAGGGCGTCTTGGATGCGGGCGATGGTGAGCGGCCCGATTGGGTCCGGGAATTGGACGCTTCACTGCGGGAACATCAACGCTGGCACCGGGACCGCCTCCTGCGGAACCGGATCTGACCAGTCGGCACTCATTCAGCGGGCGCCGGAATTCCCGCCGCTTTTTCGGCCTCGGTCAAGGCCAGGCGAAGGCGCGCGACGGCGGGGGCATACCCCTGATGCGGGACGGCCCGTAGCTGCTCGGCTTCCCGCATTGCCCTGATCACTGCCGCAGTTTCGGGCTGCCGGACGTCGGTCATGGCCGGGTAATCGATGCAATAGGCCGGATCCAGCTCATACCGGCTCCACCGTGCCAGCAGCGTGCTGTGTTCAGCCTGCGCTGCCGTATAAAGCGGCTGCTCCTGCCGGCGCTGGCGCCGAGTAGTCTGCCACGCCATGATTCGAGGATGGCTCCGGTAGGCCGCCACCCCCGTTGCTCCGCCCACAGCGGCCAGCACGATCCCTGCCCACGGCGAGGCCAGCGTGGGAATGAGGATCGCGGGGACCGCCACTGCCGAGCCCATAAATACGTCCCAGAACAAGGTGTCGGAGGCCCGGCCGGCCGGCTCCGGCGCAGAGTGCAGGCGCACGGCAAAAACCGTCGCGGCTACCGCGCACGCCAGCACAGCTCCCCAGAACAACAGCTGCCAGGTTCCCGAAAGGACGGATTCAATCAAGGCGGGCACCGCGGCACCTCCCAGCGTCAGGCCCGGCCCAGGACTCCGGGTTGCTTCTTCCATTGCAACCCCTCCGGGCGGCCGGGTCAATGGGTAGGAACGCCGGCAGCGCTGTGGGCGAGCCAAGCCCCTGGATTGAACCTACTCAGCTGCGCCGCCACCGCGTAGCGTATGACCATGCGACTCAAAATGTGCAGCATCCACGTCAAGGACCCCGCCGCGGCCCACACGTTCTACACGGAAACCCTGGGTTTCGAGACCCTGATGGCCATGCCCGAACACAACCTGTTCATCATCAAGGACCCAGGCTCCGACGCCGGGTCGGTGGGACTCCTGTTGGAGCCCAGTGACAACCCCATCGGGGCGGACTACATGAACGCCGTGCACGACGCCGGGCTCCCGGCCATCGTCCTGGGCGTCCCCGATGTGCAGGCGGAGTACAACCGACTGGTCGCCGCCGGCGTCACCTTCCAAGGTCAACCGTCCGAGGACCCCTCCGGCATCAGCGCAGTGTTCGACGACGGCTGCGGAAACTTCGTGCAGCTGCACCAGGACTGACGCCTACCTAGCCCGCCCCCGGACACAACAGAGGCTTGTTCGCAGATCCGAACCACGAAGGTCCGGATCCGCGAACAAGCCTCGAATGCGCGGGGCGAAACGGACTACTCGGCCTTGGCGCGTGCCTTTTTGGCGTCCTTCTTGGCTGCCTCGTCCTTGACCCGCTGGGCTTCGGCGCGGACGGCCGCATGCGTAGCGCGCTCGGTGACCAGCCACGCCGGGGGCGCCTGAAGCAGCGCGGTGATTTCCGCCGTCGTCAGCGCTTCCTCCACACCGCCGCGGGCCAGGCCGCTGATGGAAACGTTCAGCTTCTGGGCCACCACGGGGCGCGGGTGCGGCCCGTTGCGCCGGAGTTCGGCGAGCCACTCCGGCGGGTTGGCCTGGAGCTCGGCGAAATCGGCGCGGGTGATGGTCGAATCCTGGAACTCCTGCGGTGTTGCGGGCAGGTAGATGCCAAGCTTCTTGGCAACGGTGGCCGGCTTCATGGACTGGGAGTTTGCAGAGGTCATGCTTCAAGGGTATCCGGGCGGGCGGTACTGTGAAGACGTGCCCGCTGACAATGAATCCCCGCAGAACGCCGCGCCCTCCGATAACAGCCCCGCTGACTCACCGGAGGAAGCGGCGCCGCGGGTGCTGCGCTTCGCCTACGTGGCCGGCGTGACGCCGGGCAAGTGGATCCGCCGCTGGGAAGAGCGTGTGCTGGATATCCCGCTGCAGTCTTTTATGTCCGACGACGGCGCGCAGCTGGAAGTGCTGCGTGACGGTTCCGCGGACCTCAGCTTCGTCCGGCTCCCCGTGGACCGCGAAGGCCTCAGTGTGATTCCCCTGTATGAGGAGCAGCCCGTAGTGGTCGCCCCCAAGGGGCACGAGATCTCGGTGTTTGAGGAAGTGGCGCTGGCGGACCTGGCCGAAGAGACGTTCCTGGACGTGGCCGAACTCGGCGGAGCCGAAATGGCCATGCAGGTGGTGGCCTCCGGGGCGGGCCTGGTCATTCTGCCAATGTCCGTGGCGCGCCACTTCAACGTCAAGGACACCGTTGCCCGGCGCCTGACTGGTGCGCCCGCCACGGAGATCGCCGTGGCCTGGCCCAGCGAATCCACGGACGAGATCATTGAAGAGTTCATCGGAATTGTCCGTGGCCGGACGGCGCAGAGTTCGCGGCAGCCTTCAGCCCAGCAGGAAAAGCCTAAGCGGGAACCGAAGCCGGACCGGCGGGGACCTGCGGTCAAGAAGCCCAAGGTGGCGCAGCGGTATGCCCCGAATCCGGACAAGGGCCGGGGCAAGGGCTCCCGGAAAAAGGGCAAGCGTTAGAGTTCCAGAGCCCAACCAGCGCATAATCGGCCACCGGCCAAGGGAGAATAATAAGCATACTTGCAATTCATATGGTAAGCATGCTTATTGTGGAGGCGGAAGCGGTGCACCAGAAGAGGTGCCACCACGCCCAATCCGCCATCCACAGGAGGCCGCGGTCGATGAGCAGCAATCTTGATCCAGATGCCCGGAACAGCTACCGCCTGCTGACACTGGCCGCGCGAATGGTCCAGCGGCGGCAGGACGATGCCCTTGCGCCGCTGGGCCTGACCCGCGCCGCCGTCATCGCCCTCGAGGGTCTTTCGGCCGGGCCGCTCAACCAGGAACAGTTGGCAGCCGCAGTACACGTGCAGAGCCAGACCTTGGGCCGGGTCCTGCTCCGGCTGGAGGGGACGGGACACATCACGCGGACGCGGCAGACCGTTGACCGCAGGCAATTCAAGGTTGAACTCACCGAAGTCGGCGCCGCAGCCCTGGCTGCAGCAGCGCAGGCTGAGATCCGCGCCTATCCGCAGGACCCGGCCATCGGGTGGAAAGTCCTCCGGGAGGAACTTGCCAAGCTGGTAGGTTCCCTTCCGAGCCCGGACCCGGACTCCGCCGTCGTGCGGTTCCCTGAGCCGGAGGACCGGCATCCCCGCAGCGCGGGAGACCATGCCGCCAAGCTCCATGGGGTGGATAGTCCGAATGTCGAGCATCGGCGCGGGTGAGCTGCGCTGAGCCGCCCGGGAGGGCCCCGGCCCTGAGCGCGGCCGGTTCGGTGGGTGGGGGACCTGCAGCTAGGCCGGGCAGGCTTCCTTCAATGCTGTAACCGACTCGGCGGGAACTTGGTCGCCGGCTTCGGCGATCTCGCCCAGCGGGGTTGTGATGTCTGAGGGGACGCCGGCTGTTTCGGCGGCGGCCACCAGCCCGCCAAGTACTGCCTTGTCCTCCACGCTGACCAGGCCATCCTGGATCACGGCGCAGATTTGCCTGGTGACCTCATCCGCCGCGGCGGTGGCCACCTTCGAGGCGGCGTCGCTGGCGGCTGTTTCGGCGGCCTCCTGCACCGATCCGCAGCCGGCGAGGACAAGCATCAGGGGGACGGCGGACAGGGCGGCAAGGCAACGTTTCATTCCTCCAGCCTAGCGGCCCAGGAAAATTCGTCCGATTCAATATCGTTGGATTGTTGAACAATCCGAGGATTTAGGGCATTCTTGGTAGAGCACACCCATGAGATGAGGATCACAATGGCAAGCATCGACCTGAACAGTGACGTAGGCGAATCGTTCGGACGCTGGACGCTCGGCGATGACTCGGCCATGTTCCGCTCTGTCAGCAGCGCGAACGTGGCGTGCGGCTTCCATGCCGGCGATCCCAGTGTGATCAGGGCAACGTGCCGCAAGGCCGCGGCCGCGAACGTGGTCATAGGCGCGCATGTGGGCTACCGGGACCTTGCTGGCTTCGGCCGCCGCTTCCTGGACATCAGCCCCGGCGAACTCGCGGACGACGTCGTCTACCAGCTCGGCGCGCTGCAGGCGCTGGCCGCTGCGGAAGGGGCCCAGGTCCGGTACGTCAAACCCCACGGCGGCCTGTACAACGCCATCGTCCATCACACGGCCCAGGCGCAAGCGGTGGTGGACGCCGTGAAGTCCGTGGATCCGGGACTTCCCATTCTTGGCCTTCCGGGCTCCGAGGTGCTCCGGCTCGCCGAAGCCGCCGGGCTGCGGCCGGTCACTGAAGCTTTCGCGGACCGGGCCTACAACCCCGACGGCACCCTGGTTTCCCGCACCCTGCCCGGCGCCGTGCTGGAGGACCCAGCGCAGGTGGCCGAGCACGTGCTCCGGATGGCCACCGAATCATCCGTCCGCACCGTCGACGGGTCCGTCCTGAAGATCCACGCCGAAAGCATCTGCGTCCACGGCGACTCCCCCGGCGCCGTGGAGATGGCCATCGCGGTCAAAGACGCGCTTGCCGCCGCCGGTGTCACGATCTCGGCCTTCGCCGGAGCGGCCGCGTGATTCCGATGGAAACAGTCAGCAAAACAAGCGCGGCAGCCCGTGTCCTCGCCGTCCGGCCGGTAGGCACGACGGCGGTTCTCGCCGAACTCTCCGGGCTCCATGACGTGCTGGCCCTGCAGGCACTGCTCCTGGAAGAGCCGCTGCCCGGCCAGGTTGATGTCCTGGCCGCCGCCGAAACCGTGATGGTCAAGGCGGACTCGCCCGCGGCCGCACGCCGGATGCCCAGCCTGCTGCTGGGCATGGACCTGACGGTCCAATCCCACGCCGAAGGCAAGCTGGTGCAGATCGATACCGTGTACAACGGCGAGGACCTCGCCGAAGTAGCGCGGCTCACCGGCCTCAGCGCTCACGGCGTCATCGCCGCCCACACCGGACAGATCTGGACCGTGGCCTTTGGTGGCTTCGCCCCGGGCTTTGGCTACATGGTGGGGGAGAACCAGGTCCTTGAAGTTCCACGCCGGAGTTCGCCCCGGACCGCCGTCCCGGCAGGCTCGGTGGCCCTGGCGGGCAACTACTCCGCCGTATACCCGCGGAAGTCCCCGGGTGGCTGGCAACTAATCGGCCGGACCGCGGCGCACATGTGGGACCTCAGCCGCGAGCAGCCGGCCTTGGCCGCGCCAGGCGACCGCGTGCAGTTCCGGGCGGTGCGGGAGCTCGTTGAGGTTGTCCCTCAGTCAACTGCTTCCGACGCCGCTCGCCGCGAAAACGCCACTACGAACGCCACTGGAACCCAGTCCGGCCTGCGGATCCTGTCACCGGGACTCCAAAGCCTCATCCAGGACCTTGGCCGTCCCGGCCATGCCGGCCTGGGCGTGTCCTCCGCCGGAGCCCTGGACCGCTCTTCCCTGCGCCGCGCCAACCGGATCGTGGGCAACCAGCCGTCAGCCGCCGTCGTCGAATCCGTTGCGGGCGGGCTGCGCGTGCAGGCGGTGGGGGACCAGGTCCTTGCAGTCACCGGTGCGCCGTCGGCACTGACTGTTGTGACGCCGTCGTCCGCTTCTGGCGAAGCCGCACCGGAAGATGATCAACCGGAGCAGGTTCGCACCGTGCCCATGGCCACGGCATTTGCCCTGCTGGACGGCGAGATCCTGACCATCGGGGCGCCGGAGCGCGGCTTCCGCACGTACCTTGCTATCCGCGGCGGGGCGCTGGCCGACGCCGTGCTCGGAAGCCGGTCCACGGACACCATGTCCGGGATCGGGCCTGCGCCGCTGGCCGCCGGGCAGCTGCTGGGCGCGGGCGCTGCCACATCCTCCAACGTGGTGGGCAACCCCGAACTGCAGCCTGATTTCCCGGATACCGGCGTCACAGTCCTGGACATCGTCCCCGGCCCGCGCGATGACTGGTTCGACGACGCCGCGCTGGAGTCGCTCTGCAGCCAGGACTGGGCCGTAACGCCCCGCTCCAACCGGGTGGGCATGCGCCTGGACGGCCAGCCGCTGAACCGGAGCCGGGATGGTGAACTGCCCAGCGAAGGAACCATGGCCGGCGCGCTCCAGATCCCGCCCGAAGGCCAGCCCGTGCTTTTCCTGGCCGACCACCCCATAACGGGCGGCTACCCGGTAATCGGCGTGGTGGTGGACCACCAGCTTGACCTGGCCGCCCAGGTGCCGATCGGCGGCTCCATCCGCTTTCGCTGGGCTCCCGGCCACGGGCGTCCCACCAGCTATTCCTCTCCCAAAACTTCCCAGACAAAAGTGAGCAACTGATGCGCAAGGTCCTGATCGCCAACCGCGGAGAAATCGCCGTCCGAATTGCCCGTGCCTGCGAGGACGCAGGCCTGGAATCCGTAGCGGTGTACGCGGACGTGGACGCCGACGCCATGCACGTTGGCGCCGCCACCGAGGCCTACAGCCTGGGCGGCAACGCGCCGTCGGAAACCTACCTGGACATCCCCAAACTGTTACAGGCAGCCGCGGCTTCCGGTGCTGACGCCATCCATCCCGGTTACGGCTTCCTGTCCGAGAACGCCGGCTTTGCCCAGGCCGTCCTGGACGCGGGCCTGACTTGGATCGGCCCCACTCCGGAGGCCATCCGGCAGCTTGGCAACAAGATCACCGCGCGTGAGATCGCTGTCCGGGCGGGGGCTCCGCTGGTGGCCGGCAGCGACGGACCGGTGGCCACGGCCGCCGAGGCACGCGAGTTCGCCGAACAGCACGGCCTGCCCATCGCCATCAAGGCGGCCTTTGGGGGTGGCGGGCGCGGGCTGAAAGTGGTCCGGGAGATGGACCAGATCGAGGAATCCTTCGACTCGGCAGTCCGCGAAGCTGTGGTGGCCTTCGGCCGCGGCGAGTGCTTTGTGGAGCGGTACCTGGACCGGCCCCGGCACGTGGAAGCGCAGGTCCTGGCGGACCAGCACGGCAACGTGGTGGTGGTGGGAACCCGCGACTGCTCGCTGCAGCGCCGGCACCAGAAACTCGTTGAAGAGGCGCCCGCGCCGTTCCTGACCGAAGCTCAGACCCGGCAAATTTACGACGCCGCCAAGGCAGTCTGCCGCGAAGCCTCCTACTCAGGGGCCGGAACGGTGGAATTCCTGGTTGCCGCGGACGGTACCGTCGCCTTCCTTGAGGTGAACACCCGCCTGCAGGTGGAGCACCCCATCACCGAGGAGACCACGGGAATCGACCTCGTCCAGGAGCAACTCCGCATCGCCGCCGGCGAGCCGCTGCGTTTCACTTCCGATCCCGCACCGCGCGGCCACTCCTTCGAATTCCGGCTCAACGCTGAGGACGTGGGCCGGGGCTTCCTCCCGTCACCCGGGACGATCACCAGCTTCAGCGGTCCCACCGGTCCGGGCATCCGGCTCGACTCCGGAGTCCGTTCCGGCTCCATCGTGGCGCCACAGTTCGATTCCCTGCTGGCCAAGCTGATCGTCACCGGCGCCGACCGCCAGCAGGCGCTCCGCCGGGCCCGCCGCGCCCTCGCAGAAATGCAGATCACGGGCGTTGCCACCGTCCTGCCGTTCCACCGCGCGGTCGTCCAGGCTCCGGACTTCACCTCCGAATCCGCCCTCGGAATCCACACCCGGTGGATCGAGACGGACTTCGCCGATTCGATCGCGGCGGATCCGGAGTTCGGCACGTCCGTTCCGGATAGTGAGCGGCGCACCATTACCGTCGACGTCGACGGCCGGCGCCTCGCCGTCGGCCTTCCCGCGGTCCTGCTGGATGGCTGGGCGCGGTCCGGCGGGGCTGTGCCCGACGGGGTTTCTGTTGCCTCCTCGCCGACGGCGGCCGACGGCGGTGCTGCCGCCACCTCTGGGGATCCGGGTGAGCTCCGCGCGGGCATGTCCGGCACGGTGGTGAAGTGGCTCGTAGAGCCTGGAGCCGAGGTTGCTGCGGGGGATCCCGTGGTGGTGCTTGAGGCCATGAAGATGGAAACCCAGGTCGCCGCGCACCGTGACGGTAAGGTCACCGACGTCAGGGCCAAGTCCGGCGGGG
Organism: Pseudarthrobacter sp. CCNWLW207; assembly: GCF_037203945.1. Lineage (NCBI taxonomy): Bacteria > Bacillati > Actinomycetota > Actinomycetes > Micrococcales > Micrococcaceae > Pseudarthrobacter > Pseudarthrobacter sp. CCNWLW207. The sequence goes on from NZ_JBBCBS010000002.1 coordinate 122,362, forward strand.
TTGTTATGGCCGGAGCCGTGCTGGCGCTGATCAGTTAACAGCTGGAGGTTTTGTCCAGGTACGGCTGGCTGGCGGCCGCGGAAGTCCCGGTAGCTGGACAAAACTCCGATGGACAGGGGTCAGCGCAGGCTGGCCGCCGGAGCTCCCAGGATGCTGTCCAGCAATCCGTTGCGGAACTTGCCTTCGGGATCGTGCCGGGCTGCCAGGGCGCGGAAATCGGCGAACTTCGGGTACAGCGCTTCCCAGTCGTGGCCGGCTGGCGTAAACAGCTTTCCCCAGTGCGGCCGGGCCCCGAACGGGCGGAGGAGTTCCTCCAGTTCGGGAAGGACAGCCTCCACCTCGGACTGCAGCGGCTTCCACGTGAAGTGCAGGGCCACGCTCTGCTGCCGGTAGAACGGGCTGAGCCAGAACTCGTCCGCGGCCCCGGTGCGGATTTCGGAGACGAACAGCAGCGGTGCCAGCTTGGCCGCGAGGCTGCGGATGGCCTGGATGGCGGCCGGTCCGTGCTCCAGGGGCAGGATGTATTCGCTTTGGAGTTCCTCGCCGTTGCTGGGCGTGAATTCGTGGCGGAAATGCGGCAACCGGTCCAGCCAAGGGCCGGGTTCGTCCAGCTGCACCGTGCAGTTTTCGCCGGACATTCCGGGCAGGGGGTGCCGCGCCTCAACGGCCGCAGAAGCGCCGAAGAGTTCGGTCAGGACCGGCTGGGAGTGGAGGGCCTTGAGCCACACCTGGCTGATGGCGTCGCCTGCGTAATCGGTGAAGAGGCTGACGCTGTAGGCGCTGGAGACCAGGGCAGGGAAGTCGGCCAGGGCCCGGTCCCACGGCAGGTTTTCCAAGACCCGCTGCCGCATCTGAAAGCTCGGCCGCACGGACAGTTCCAGGCCGGTGACGATGCCCAGGGCACCGAGGCCCACCACGCTGCCCACGAACTCGTCCCCGTCCTCGCGGGACAGGGACACCTGCTCGCCGGAGGCGCGGACCAGGTCGATGCGTTCGACGGCGCCGGCCAGGGAGGGGTTCTCCACGCCCGAGCCGTGCGTCCCGGTCTGGATGGCGCCGGCCACCGAGATATGTGGCAGGGAGGCGAGGTTGTGGATCGCGACGCCGGACTTTTCCAGCGTGCGGCACAGAGCTCCGTAGCTGATACCGCCGCTGACCCGGACCGTCTGCCGCTCCGAGTCCAGCTCGATCTCCTGCGGCAGGGCGTCCAGGAGGACGTGAACGCCGTCGGTATCGCCTACGCGGTTGAACGAGTGCCGCGATCCGAGTGCTTTTACCCGGCTGGCGCCGGCCACCACCTCGGCGAGCCCGGCCACTGAGGCCGGTCGTTGGACGTCAGCGGAGGAGTATTCGAGGTTTCCTGCCCAGTTCTTCATTGGATCGCTTTCCGGTGGAGGGTATGGCTTCCACGCTACTTTGCTCACGAAAGTTGTCAAGGATTTCGTAAAGTTTCTCAGAATCTGGCCAGCGCGGAGTGCTGGTGCTTCAGTTTATATCGTTGTAAATTGGCCCGATGACACTCGCGCAGACACCTCCTATGGGCTGGAACAGCTGGGACTGCTACGGCACTACCGTGACGGAAGAGGAGGTCGTGGCGAACGCTGCCTTCATGGCCGAGCATCTTCTGCCGTACGGCTGGGACACCGTGGTGGTGGACATCCAGTGGTATGAACCCGCGGCCCGTGCCGGCGGCTACAACGACGGCGCCGCGCTGGAGCTGGACGGCTTCGGCCGCCAGATGCCCGCCGTCAACCGGTTCCCGTCTGCGGCGGGCGGCCGGGGCTTTAAGCCGCTCGCGGAGCGCATCCACGGGATGGGCTTGAAGTTCGGGCTGCACATCATGCGCGGCATCCCCCGCCAAGCCGTCCGGGACAGGCTGCCCGTTGAAGGCACCAATGCCACGGCGGACCAGATCGCAGACACGTCCTCCACGTGCGAGTGGAACACCGACAATTTTGGCCTCAACCATGATCATCCCGGAGCGCAGGCCTACTACGACTCCCAGCTGCGGCTGTTCGCGGAATGGGGCGTTGACTTCGTCAAGGCCGACGACATGCTTGGGCCATACTTCGCCGCGGAGATCGCCGCCTATCAGCGCGCCATTTCACGCTGCGGCCGGGACATGGTTCTCAGCCTGTCGCCTGGCCGGGTGCTGTCCCTGGCCCACCTGGAGCATCTTCGCGGCAACGCCCAGATGTGGCGGGTGTCCGATGACCTGTGGGATGTCTGGGAGGACGTCGAAGCGCAGTTCGCGCGGATGGCCCGCTGGGCGCCGCACCAGCGCGAGGGCGCCTGGGCGGATGCGGACATGCTGCCAGTGGGGCGGATCGCCCTGCGCGCCGAACGCGGCACGGCACGGCTCAGCCGCCTGACCATGGATGAGCAGCGGACTATGTTGACGCTCTGGTGCGTATCGCGTTCGCCGCTGATGCTCGGCTGCGACCTGCCGTCGTCGCCGCCCGAAACGCTGGCCCTCCTGACCAATACCGATCTGCTCGACGTCCTCAACGCGAGCCGCAACAACCGTGAGTTGCTCCGCGATGGTGACCTGGTGCTTTGGGCAGCGGAAAGCACGACGTCGGAGGACCGGTTTGTCGCGGCGTTCAACACCGGGACGGCGGACTTGGTCCGGATGATTCCCGTGGGCGACCTGGGCGTGGGTGCCTTGTCCGGAGGCCGGGCACGCGAAGCATGGAGCGGGGACGAGGCCGCCCTTGGCTTTCAGGACGGCCTGCCCGCTCTTGAGGTGAAGCTGCCCGCCCACGGTGCGCAGCTGTACCGCTTCCCCGGTTAGTCCTGCTGCCAGTGCGGCGGCGCAGACAGTCCCCGCGGAAGCAGGGTGGTTCTGCTGCCCCGGGCCGAATTGAGCTGGGGTTGGGTGAGGAAAAGCGCAGCGCTGAGGTCGGCGCCGTCGAGCCTTGCATCCCGGAGATCCGCGCCCAGCAGGTCCACGCCGGCCAGGTCGCTTGTGCGAAGGTCTGCCGCTATCAGGCACGCTCCCCGAAGGTCCGCGCCACACAGCTTCCGGGTTCGCAGGTTCGCTCCCGCCAGGTCGGCGCCGGGTTTCAGGGCGGAGTCCAACTGGTCCGTGCCGCCGGCGAAGTAGCCAGCGCGGATTTCCTCGCTGACCTCCACGAGCATTGTCCTGACGGCTGAATGGAGGCCTTCGAGGTCACAGGCGAGCAGCGCCGCCAGCGGACCGCGGGCCAGGTCCGCGATGGCCGTCCGGAGCCCACGCGCCGCCCCGGCGGTGTCGGCGTCGAACGTTCTTTCCTGTGCTTCGGCCAGGTGCCAGAGCATTTCGTGCAGCTGCCGCACGACCCTAAACGCCGCGAACATGTCCTGCTGCGATTCCGGGGCGTCACGCCAGCTGATGCCCCCGAACAGCTGTTGGGACACCGCTTGGCCAGCCCCAAAGCAGTCAAAAACAGTGCAGCCACGGAATCCCCGAGGCCTCAGCCGGTCATGGATGGTGCAGGAAAAATCCTGGTCCAGGTTCGAGCAGGGGGTGGCGGCGGGCTTGTCGATGGCGAAATCCGCGGATCGCGCGAAGCCGAAGGCGGTGCAGCACAGCGCGAAGCAGTTGCTGCAGTCCGGGCGGAGGCTGTCCCGTTCCGGGGCGGGGATGCTGGACGGGCGTTGTGAAGTGATGTTCATGGGTTCTCCCAAAGTTGGTTCCGGTGTGTGCGGGGAGAAGGGGAACTCGTGATGAGTTCCCCTTGCGGGCGCGCGGAATCAGTACTCCTGGACGGGACGGCCGCGGGAGTTGCGGGAGGCTGCGGGAACTCTGGGTCACAGAGACATATGAAGAATCACTGCGGTCCAGACTACTCCAGTGACGCCGGGCTGCCCACTTCCTCGGCAGCTTGGCCAGTGTCCTGGGCGGGGAGAAAATCTCAAAAAAATCGTTGACAATCGACAGCTTGAGGATTTAGATTCATTGTGAATCAAAAACATTCAGCTCGGTCTAACGGTGCAGATGCTGTCACGACCGAGGCCCTCTCCTGACGCCCCAAAGAAGGGACTTATCGTGGCTCCAAACAACTTTCGGCCGAAGTACATCTCCTTTGATGTCTACGGCACGCTCATCAACTTCGACATCGATCCCACCACGCGCCGCCTGCTGGATGGCCGCATCTCTGAAGAGCAGTGGCCAACCTTCAAGAAGCAGTTCCGCGGTTACCGGTTCGACGAGGTCCTTGGCGATTACAAGCCTTACGAGGCGATCCTTCAGGATTCCTTTGACCGCGTGTGCAAGCGGTGGGGCATTGGGCCGACCCCTGGTGCCGGCGCAGAGTTCGCAGAAGCTGTACGCGGCTGGGTTGCACACGAGGACGTGCCGGCGCCGCTGAAGCTCATGGGCGATAACTATCAGCTGGTGGCGCTGTCCAACGCGGACACCAGCTTCCTGGACATCAGCATTCCCAAGCTCGGTGCGGACTTCCACGCCGTGTTGACCGCCGAGCAGGCCCAGGCCTACAAGCCGCGCTACCAGGCCTTCGAGTACATGCTGGACACCCTCAATGCCAAGCCGGAGGACTTCCTGCATGTCGCCTCGCACACCCGGTATGACATGCATCCGATGCACGACATGGGCTTCCGGAACCTCGTTGTGCTGGACCGTGGCTATGACCCCATCACCGTGGGCTATGACTACACAACTGTTAAGTCCCTGGACGAGATCAACAGGAACCTCGGTCTCTGAACCGGTCCAGCCTGTCCGACTCCGTCACCGGGTTCGAAGCCGCGTGTGCCGCCCACGGCCGTAGCGCCGTGGGCGGGGACACCCGCCTCTTCCGTCCTGACCCGCTGCGGCGGACTCTCCATCGGCACTGCCGCCGGGCACGAGATCCTCAGCTGTTAGGGCCTTCTGGTTTTTCCTTCGACTATTGAAAGCGTGAGATGAATCCTTCTGTTGATCCCAGCGCACTTCACACCGGCCTCGCCCGGGCAAACGATGCGGGCGTCAATAGCGACTCTGCTTTTATTGCTGCCGTCGCATCGGAGAGTGGACTCCTTGCAGGGCAGTCCCAGCTCGCTGACTCGACTGTCTTGGAACTCCTTGAACAGTCCTACGGCCTGAAGGGGACGCTTGCCCGGATTCCCACCGAGAAGGACGAGACTTTCCGGCTCCGGGACCGCGAAGAAACGTATCTGGTGAAGGTGTCACCATCGGATGAGGATCCGGTGATTGTCCAGTTGCAGACGGCGTGCATGGAATATTTGGAGCGGACCGCCCCTGAACTTCCAGTTCAACGCCTTGTTAGGAGCCTTGGCGGAGAGCCGCAAGTCCTCCTCCCGCCATCACGAGGACCTTTTAATCGGGTACTTCGGGTGATGCGCTTCATGCCCGGAGACTTGCTGGCCAGTCAGGAGGCGTCGGCCGGGCAGCTGCAGTTGGTGGGCTCAAGCCTTGCTCGTCTGGGCCTTGCCCTGCGGGACTTCGATCATCCGCGTGCCGACCGTTTGCTCCTCTGGGACCTCAAGCACTTGCACCGGATGCGGCCGCTGCTTGCCTATCTCGAGGAGAAGCAGAAACGCTCCCTTGCTGAAGGAATTTTCGATCAGTTCGACGAGACAGTGGTCCCGCGGCTGGGTTCCCTGACTTCCCAGGTTGTGCACGGGGATTTCAGCCCGTTCAACGTCCTTATCGACCCGGACAGGCCGGACTACGTGAGCGGGATCATCGACTTCGGAGACGTCGTGCGCACGCCGGTGATCTTCGACCTCAGCGTCATGATGGCCAACCTGCTGGGAGCAGACCCGGGCAGCCCCTGGGAGCACGCACTGCATGTCATGGATGGTTATCTGAGGATCCGTCCGCTGCCCGTTCGGGAGTTGGAGGCCCTGATCATCTCAGCGCAGGCCCGCCTCCTCCTGCGGGCCCTGATTACGCAGTGGCGGGCGAGTCAATTGCCTGAAAGGCGCGATTATCTGCTCTCCCACTCCAAGCAGGACTGGGACCGGCTGGCCGCCACCGCCGCTGTGCCGGCACCACAACTGCCCTTCGCACCCCGAACCAGATTCACCAGCTTTCCAGGAGAGAATCATGAACTCTAGTCCCCAAACCATCCGTAAGCCTTCCAAGGCCATGGTCAATGGCTTTGATCCCAGCCGCCTTGGCGAGCTTCCGGATCAGATGCAGGAGAACATCCGACGCCGGGACCAGAGCCTCGGACCCGGGTACCGGCTTTTCTATGACACCCCGCTGGAGGTCGTTCGCGGCAAGGGCGTGACGCTGTTTGACCGGGACGGAACTGAGTACCTCGACGTTTACAACAACGTCCCCTCGGTCGGCCACGCCCACCCGCGGGTTATAGCCGCGGTCCACGAACAGATGCAGACGCTGAACACCAACACCCGCTACGTCCAGGAATCCATCCTTGATTACTCCGAACAGCTCCTGTCCACGTTCCCGGCCGAACTGGGCCATGTCATGTTCACCTGCACCGGGTCCGAAGCCAACGATCTCGCTATGCGCGTGGCCAAATACGCCACCGGCAACCAGGGCATTATCGTCACCTCCGGCGCGTACCACGGCCTGACCGCCGAAGTAGCTTCATTCTCGCCCTCCTTGGGTGTCGGCGTGCCCTTGGGCGCGAATGTGCGGGTCATTGATGCCCCGGACGCCCTGCGCTACTCATCGGACCAAGGGTCTCTTGAGGATCACCTGAGGAACCAGGTGCGTGCCGCCATCGCCGACCTTCACCGGCACGGCATCGGACTGGCGGCCTTTGTTGCCGACAGCATTTTCTCCTCCGACGGTATCTTCGCCGGCCCGGCAGGCTTCCTCCGTCCCATCATCGAAGAAGTTCACGCCGTCGGCGGCCTGTACGTCGCCGATGAAGTCCAGCCCGGCTTCGGCCGCACCGGCGAGGAATGGTGGGGCTTCCAACGCCACGGAATCGTCCCGGACATCGTGACCATCGGCAAACCCATGGGCAACGGCATCCCCGTGGCGGCAGCAATCTTCAAGCCCGAACTACTGCAGGAGTTCGGCAAGAACATCCGCTACTTCAACACCTTTGGCGGGAATTCCGTAGCCATCGCGGCCGCTCAGGCCGTCCTGGACGTGATCCGCGAGGAATCACTCATAGAAAACGCCCTCAAGGTGGGCGGAAAGATCCTCACCGGACTCAAGGACCTCAGCCAGGGGCTGGAACAGGTCGCAGAAGTCCGCGGAAGCGGCTTCTTTATCGGCGTTGATCTCGTCACCGACCGGTCCACACTTATGCCCGACGGGAAAGCCGCCGCCGGCATCGTAAATGCCCTCCGGCAGGACCGGATCCTCATCTCGGCCTGTGGTGCCCAGGGCAACGTCCTGAAACTCCGTCCGCCCATGCCCTTCTCCAGCAACGACGCCGACCGCCTGCTCGAAGGAATGGGCCGCGCCTTCAAAACACTGCGCTAAAACCAATAGGCCCCGGGGGAGCCTTGCTAAGCATGCTCACTCATTCTGCGGATTACATCAGCGGAAACCACTGAAGGGAAGCACCATGAAGACCATGAACAAGATTCAGACGGCGGCCGCGGGGCTTGCTGTCGTGCTGGCGATGAGCGCCTGTGGCGGTGCGGCTACGGGAACGTCGGAGACGGAAGTTCGGAAGACCCAGAACACTCGTGACGTTTCTGAGGGTGTCCAGCCGGATGCGGCTGCGGTGGCGCTGCTGCCGGAGTCCTACAAGGCTAAGGGTGAGCTGACTGTGGCGATGGATCTGAGCTCTCCGCCGATGACGTTCCTGGCGGAGGACAACACCACCCCGATTGGCGTGAACCCGGACCTCGCCCGCCTGGTGGCCAAAAAGCTGGGGCTGAAGCTGAAGTTTGAGAACACGGCGTTCGACACGATCGTTCCCGGGATCGACGGCGGCCGGTACGACTTCACCGCCACCACGATGTCCGCCACCGAAGAGCGACTGAAGGTCATGGACATGATCAACTACCTCAAGGGCGGCTCGGCCGTGGCGGTAGCCAAGGACAACCCGCTCAAGCTGACCAACGACTCGCTCTGTGGCAAGAACATCGCGGTGACCAAGGGCTCCACCCAGCAGTTGAAGCACCTGCCGAACGTCTCGAAGTGGACCTGTGAGGAAAAGGGCCAGCCGGCCATCAACGCCATCACACTGCCCAACGTCCAGGAGGCCCTGACGCAGCTGGACTCCAAGCGCGTCGACGGGGTCTTCTACGATGCCAGTGCCCTGGCCTGGGCCAACGATCAGCAGCCCAACCATTTCACCATTCTGGAGCCGAGGATGGACACCCGTACGAACACCAACGTCGCCATGGGTGTGAAGAAGGGATCACCGTTGACACCGGCCCTGCAGAAGGCCATCCAGTCCGTCCTGGAAACCCCGGAATACAAGGAGTCCCTGGAGTACTGGGGCCTGGGCGAGTCAGCCATCACTGAAGCCGCGATCCGCTAGCGGTGTTTCGCCCTGAACCTCATTAAGGTTGGCCTATGAGTAGCACTCCCACGGCACGCGACTACAACAAGGCTTCGGTCCTGGACGCGGTCCTTTCCGAGGCCCCTTTGACGCGCAACAGGCTGATCGAGGTGACGCGTCTGAGCCAGCCGACGGTGTCCCGGAAGGTGGATGAGCTTCTTGTTGACGGATTCGTAGTCGAGCAGGGAGTCGATGCGGTTGTGCGCCGCGGTCGGCGCTCGACGTATCTGGATGTACCCGGCACGGCGGGGCACATTGTCGGAATCTCTTTCGGGGCACGAACCACTTGCGTCCTGGTGACGGACCTGAGAGGTCGCGAGGTTAGGCACGTCGTTGTTCCCAGCCTCGAGGGAGCCGATGTTGGAACCATTGCCGAGTGGCTGGTGGACGTGATTGAGGAGACCCGTGATTCCGCAGAGGGGCCATTGCGCCAGGTCGTCGCCGCGCTGCCCGGTCGTGTCCCTAGTGGCCCTAACTGGTCCGTGACACCGGAATCAAGGAAGACTTTCCTGGATTCTCTTGAAGACCGGTTGAAGGCTCCCGTGATGCTTGAGAGCGATGCCAATGCATCGCTCCGAGGGATCCTTAAGGACGATCCGAGCATAGGGAATGCTGCTTTGTTCATGCTTAGTACGGTGCTGAGCTTCGCCAGTTGTACTGATCAGGAGATCGTCCAGGGGCGGACCCCTGCTTTCGGCGATCTTGGTGGTGTTCTCTTCTCGGGCGTTGGGAGCGAGACCCTCGATGGGCTACTGAGCACAAGCGGTCTCCTCCGATTCGCCCAGGGGCGGGGACTGGACCTGGAGGGCATCGAAGCACTCTGGGCCCAACAGCAGGAAGCGGCGTCCCACGCGGAAGTGGTGGACGCGTTTACGACGGCGATCGTCACCGCTGTCGGTGCCGTTGCGGTGACGCTGGACCCCGAGTCCGTGTATTTTGTGGGTCGCTTGAGCCCGCTCGTGGACATGGTTCTTCCCGAGGTGCGGAGGCGGCTGGCGCAAAGCCTTCCCGTCGTTCCGGAGATCAGGGTCGTGACGCAAGTGGTTGGACTATCGGTGGCCAGGGGAGCGGCGTATGCCGGATTGGCTCTGGCCCACTCCCGGCTCCGGGAATCGATGCTTGAGGCCCGTCTCGAGGGGCAAAGGAGTAGCTAACAACTTTCCGCAGCAACTCTGTCCGTCCTGCCTACTGCGAGTCGGCCGTCGACCGTACGGATGCCGATCCTGGTCCCTTCACTGCCGTTGCCGCGGATCACGAGGCCGAATTCTTCCGCGGAGCCGGGCCCAAACGTGGCCTCAATGAGCTGCACTGGGGCGCCGCCCCCAACCGGGTGGAGGCCTTCGACGTCGACCCTGTGTACGCAACCGTGCGGGCAGTTGTTCATCCAGCCAATCGTGAGGAGTCGACCGCAAGGAGTCATGGGCTGCCCGATACGAACGTACCTCCTCAGGGGTAGATACTCCGTGTGATCCGGTACGACCCTGGTTCTGAACACAGGTGGCTCGGATCGTCACCCGAGGGACATCCGGGGACTCCCTGCAAACATCCTCGAAACGAGGACCCTAGACGGGGGATGGGTTCGAGCACGTCGCACGCCAGGCCGGCACTGGAGCGACCTTTGAGGGAAGGTCACCGACTGATGCATTAGCGGTTTTGCGCCCCAGCCGTTCTCGGTGGCAAGTATCCAATCCTGAGGAGCTTCCGACAATTCAGTGCACTCCCACGGGTCAAGTGTCATGCTCACCATCTTTCACGACTAATCGAAGCTGGCAATCCCTGCATCCCGATAGAGGATCGGCTTACGGGCAGTTCCTGCCTTCGCGCCGGCATCAAAATCCTTGGGGCTCTGGTCCGGGGCTAGACTGGGGCCGGTAAGGACGGATTGGGGGATCCAAGGTGGCGCACGCCGCTGTTCCGCTGGTCGGTCGCAACCATCGAACCCGTAGGAACGACCGTGACCTTCTTCCAGGACTATTCGATCCCGGCGCTGCCTCCCCGCCCACGGACGCCGCAGTTCACGCCGCCTCCCTGGACGGCGCCACCCCGCTACGAACTGCCCGCCGTCGTCCCGGTGGGTCGGTTCGTCCACAAATCCCCGACCTTTGTGATGTCCGTTGAAGCCATCAAGGTCTACTCCACGGGATGCATCATGGACATGAACTGGATTCTGCGCCGCACCGACCAGGGGGACCGGAAGTGGGCGGAAATCAATGCCGTCTTTCACCGACCGGCGCCGCAAGTGCGCGATGGGGGCATTTCTGCCGACTCCATCCTCCTGCTCGGAGTCCAGTTCCCCGACGGCACCAAGGCCAGCAGCTCATCCTTGACGATGTACGGACACAGGCCAATGGACCAGGAACCTAGCGGCCCGGTCTTCGAATACCGGCCCAAGGGCGGCAATGGCGGGGAAGATGACATGTCAGCAAACGCCGCACTCTGGCTCTGGCCGCTACCGCCGGCCGGGGACCTGCGCCTGGTCGCCCAGTGGACCGACATGGGCCTGCCCGAAAGCTCCATTATCCTCGACGGCCGTCAGCTTCGAGAGGCCGCTGCAGGAGTCCAAAAGTACTGGCCTGAGGAAGACGTGCAGGGATGAATCCACTCAACAACCCGGTCCTGCTCGTGGTCTTCGCGGCCGTCTTCTTCTACGTCCTCTACGGCGTCATTCGCGCCGCTGTCCGCGACGGCATCCTCCAAGCCGACGAGCGGCGGGAGAAGGCACGTCTCGAGCTCAATAGCGGAGAACGGGGATGAGCGCCCGGGCGTGGCTCACGGCCCCCAACGGCACCGAGATCCTGATTCTCGTTGTGCTGCTTTGGGCCGGCAGCTGGCTCCTGGGCCGCGGGCGGGACCTGCAAAAGGCAAGTCTATTGAACCACGTCGGGCCCTGCCTCCTCAGCTGCGGATGGCAGGAACTGCCGTAGCCACGGGGTCCCGCCACCCGGACTCGGAATAGGAGGCGTCCGGTAAAGGGATCCCTTCACCGGGCAGGTGTTTGAGCATCTTGTTCAGCTCGGGCCGACTGGCCCTAGATCCACTGACTCCATGATCGGTGAAGATCCGGTGGCAGCCGGCGGCCTTCAAGGCCACATGCTGCAGGTCCGAGTTCTGGTCGGTGGGGCTGACTCTGGCGTATCCGATACTGCCCAAACCGACTCCTCATGGCGCATCAAAGGCATCTTTCTCTTTTGTTGAGAATAGATCAGTTGAGACACATTGTTGAAACGACGCACGGTTGGCTGGAACCGCTGGAAGGCAGGGTTTCGAAAATAGTTGACGACCAGCTCGTCCGGTCTTGGTAAAGGATCCATAGATGAACGCTGACCCAAGCTTGGACGAGACATTGCCAGGCTGATGCGCGGCAGAAGGAAGCGGACCCAGTGGTTCAAATTCGTTACTGCAAGACCCCTGCCGACCCGGTCTGCCAAGGCATCCGGCTCAGCCTCCGGACGCAGGCGGTGCGAGCGTGGCGGATGGCCGGGTCGGGCAGCCAGTGAAACACTCATTCCATGAGCCCATGGTTAGACCGCCAGCAGTCCGCACCACCATCGTCAGTTGCGCCTTCGGTGCATTACGTAGGCGCGTCCACGGCCATTAAGGCTTCGAGGCAGCAGGTGTGGGATTTCATCAAGCCGGCGGAGAACAGTGTTCTCGTCGATCCCGATGTTGTGCGCGCCTTTCGGGCTCCTGGCCGAGAAGGAGAAGGCGAGATCCAAGTCTTCATCTCAGTGCGCGATGGGGTGGAAACCGTGTCTGCTATAGAAGTCGTGCATGAAATTCCGCAGGAACTGGCTATCACACGGAGTATCGGTGACACCGACACGGCAGCTCGCGGGCGTGACTTTTTGCGCGACGGCGAGGACGGAACAACGGTCTTGGAGCATGGCTCATACTTCACGTTGCCGGCCGAAGCGGCAGGGTACTTTCCTCAGTACGAACAGCAGTACAAGCTACACGCTCGACAATATGTGGAGCGTGTGAAGGCATTCCTTGAGCGTTCTAAGTAGCGGGTCCGGAGCGAGTGCTCGGTGTCGTTTTCCGAAGTCGTCTGGACAAATGTCCAAAGTCCTCGCACAGGCCGGCTTTCGAATCGTCAGGTTGTCGTGTATCGCTAGGGATTCGAGGCGTCCCGGTTTTGAGACACATCGCCTCAGTTCGGAGCAGGCTGCAGCTGCCCATGAGGAGATGGCGCGAGGGGCAGCTACTTCCGGCTTTGGGCGTAGGCTCGGCCCATGCGTACCGTACGGGCTGATCCGAATGACTCCGTCGGAGGGGGCGATCTATCTCCGATCTATAGAGTGCGTTTCTGGTTTCCACCGCCAGCCGTGAATTTCGCCTGGCTTGTTGATGAATGGGATGTCGGGGACGCCGGAGAGGTCACTGAAGTTATCGCTTGGGCAACAAGTAAGGCAGGAGGAAATTCTTTCGAGGTCTTCCTTCGCTGGGAGGATCACCATACGTCCAAAGACGGTCAGGTAGAGCCGTATTCCCGGTATGCATTGATCTACGGAAAGCCTGCAGTCGATGACGTGACCACAGAGACCATCTTCTTTAGGTCAAGGTAATCCGAGCTGTCAGCGCCTCGAATCCCTAGGGTTTTGACGCATATGGGTTATGAGACACATCGCCTCGGTCCGGAGAAGGGTTCAAGTGCCCGTAAGGGGATCCCTCACCGTGCACCAATGCGCGGTGAGGGCGACGAACGTTAGCGCGATTCGAGCCTCGTCCCCCAAATGGCGAGGGTCCCTTGAAAGGCTGTCGGCATGAGTACTAGAAATAAGTTCCGTAAGCCGACCGACAGAACCAGCCCCACGGAGAAAGACCCAGGGTATGCGATCTATCGCAGCCTTGCGCGCGTGGTCAATGAAGCGCCTAAGCCGCAACTGCTGTGGATCCACAATGAGTCCGACGAGGAGCAGCGTAGGGCAGCCGCACCTGGCCTTGCTTGGGGCTGGCTCCAGCGCACTCTGCGCAGCGGCGAGGCCGCGATCAAGCTCGAGAATAGTGGCTACGGGAGCGAATCCGCGCCGCTTCTTCGCTCCGCCCTCGAGCATGCAATGCGCCTTGTCTGGGCGGACGCAGGCGAAGGGAAGTTCGTCGAGGTAGCCATGCTCGCCAAGAAGAATACGAGCAAGAAGATGCTGGAAGCCCAGCATGACGGTTGGCGATTCGATGCGGCTATGGCCGACCAGCTCCAGCAGTACGCGGATGCCGCTACCGACTAGTTCAAGAGCATGGGGACTTCCACCCATCTGAAGAATGCGATCGACAAGGGTCCGGAGGAGATCAAGGACCGGCTCAAGAGCATGTATTTGGCGTGGCTCGCCTACACTGCCGCCAGCCACCCATCGATCGACTCCGCCGAGCCTTACATTGATAAGAAGCCGGGCAGCCACTACATGGCCCTGCTCTCGGTAGCCCGACCGCGACCGGCAGCGGACTGCGCGGCGGTGTCCAGTCTGGCGCTCATCGGTGCCGCTTACGGATACTCACGCGTGACCGGCCTCGAGGCGCACTTCGTTCCGGCCCTTCAAGGCATCCTCGAACAGCACGCCAAGTACTTCGCTGACCTGCCTCAGGAGTGAGCCCTAGCTGGAACGCCCGAAGGGCCCCGTTCCTGGGCCTTCAAAAATGACCTTTTGCGGGCTGTGCCCGTGAACTAAAGTTTGAGTCCGTGTGCCTTCGCTAACAGGTCCGCTTCGGCTTCATAACCGCGAGCTCGAAGCTCTGGTATGAAAACGTGCATTGGTGGGATGCCCTCCTTGTAGGGGTTGGCGCAAGGCCCATCGTGCAAACCGCCACCAGTTGAGGTGTCCAGTCCGCCGCCGTTGTACCGGTCGAGTCCGCCGCCGCTGACGATTTCGGCATAAATGTGGCGGTTACGGGTGGTGGCCGAACCGACGACCCAGTTTGTCCTTCTGTAGTACCAGGCCGAATCACGAGGCGAAAGCAAAGAGCTGCTGGCAATAGTGCTCCCAGCGGGTGTGTAAGGTTCTCTAAAGTTGGTTTGGAAGCGGGAGACTGAGCAGATTCGACGATTGGTGTTCGGCTTCTGCTTCGCCAATCAGATCAATCAAGTAGATAAAAGCTGACCGCGCAACGCGAAGAGATTCGTGACATGCATGGATGAGCTCCCAGTAATCCACAGTGCTGTGCGTTCCCTCAGTGACACCGGTTGGAACTCCATGCGTTAGATGCACGAGCCGGTGAGTACCGGCATTTCTGAGTGTCTGTGCGGCCGGGTAAAGACCATCTGGATCCATGTCATAAGATAACTCCGCCAAGGCAATAGCCATGCCGTGGCCAGCAACTGGCTTAGGCAGTTTTGGACGAAGCGCGCCTGATCCGCGGTCAAACCAGTAGCCTCGAAAACTGACTTGTTCGGGGCTCAGCCCGGTTCCAAAATGTTCATTGGCGGCCACTGCTATTTTGTCAAGCAAATCTAGGCTGGCCCTCTGAGCCAAGATCAGCATCGCAGGTGGCTCTCCATACAAGGAATAGTCAAGGGTGTCAGCGTAAGAACCTGTGTCGTCAGGGTGCTGAGAGAAGAGCGACTCCAGCAGCATGGTCTCTCCGCGAAAAGCCAATCGACGAACCGTAAGAAACTCCGCTTTCAACACGTTCATAGACGAAAATATCAGGGGCGGGTCAGGCTCTCCGACTTTTACCTTTACCCCTCCCAGGCTGGCGCTATCCCATCGAGGCTCATCCGACCCCAATCCCTCGACCGCTAGCGCCAACGCAAGCCGGTGTTCCTTTATCCACTGCTGGTATTCATCTAATCCGTCGCCCTCGTGGCTTGTGTGTCCGAGACTTTCCGTAAGCTCTAGCTCATCCCAGCGTCGGGCGGTTGCCTCGCCAGCAATAGCAACAGTGTGGTCCCGAAGCTGATGTGCTCTTCTTACGTATTGGTCGTACACCGCACCGTAATGGCCGAGCAGTCCTTGGCCGCGAACGATCCTTCGCCTTAGCAGCTCGGCTGCGTTGCCAGCTGCGTTGCCATTCGTTGGATCTGCTTCCAGCGCGTCGGCGTAGCATTGGTAGGCCTCGACCCAGCGGCCGGACTCGTCCAAAGAACTGCCCAGGTTACACAGTGCAGTCGATCGACGACGCCCTTCCAAATGCTCGCTCGTTGCTGCAGTTGCGTTGAGGCGACGGGTTAGTCGCAGGGTTTCCCGCTCGGCCAACCGGAAAGGCGCTCGTTTGAGGCTGGCATTCGTTACGGGCAAGGCGCGATGCTTGGTCCAACCTATGTAGTGGATTTCAGTCAGACCATTCGCGATGTTGAACGCCGCTGAATCTTTGTCCTCGGCAGCCGCGCTTTCATCGTCCATCACTGCCTGCGCCCAAGCCAGACCTAGCCTAACTTGGTCTACGTCTTCTGCAGTAGAAGCAGCATCAATTTGTAGTGACGAGAGCTCATAAAGAACGTGTAGGCAACGAGCATGGTCTAGGCTTCCGGAAGCTATTAGCTCTTCGAATTGGCTGTGGGCCTTAACTAGGCGCCCCATAGCCACCCTAGGACTTTGCATCCAACGCCGGGCTTGATTCAGCTCCAGTTCGATGGCCGCAAACAGCCGAAGCCCTTCCCTCGTTCCCAAAACGTTCAGCCTCCATTGGGAGGTTCGAACCTTGTGCTCGTTACGCTCCTGCTAGCCATCGTGCCAGCTTTATACTGAAAATTCCGTGATTAAAGCGGGGGCTGCCCCGGTTCTCAGGAATAGGTTCAGTGATGCCTTGGCAATTGTTCCGCCATCGCGATGGTGGGATGAGGCACTAATGGATGGCAAGCGTCGGCGTTCAGGCCACACCGGCAACGTACTGTTCTGCCACTACGTCCCTTTCGTCCACCACCCGCTCGCTGGTTGGAAGCCCTGTACGCGGCTTCTCCAGATCCGACTTCGTAACTGTTATGCGCTCGACTCCGGCGAGGAACCGTGTCGACCCAGGACCGCTTCAGGTTTCGGCTACTCCTGCCCGTGACCGCCGCCCTAGGTGCATCGCTAGCTGCGCCCACCAAGCGGGCTTGTCCAGAAGCAGTTCGTCCCGGCCCAGCAATAGTGGGTGCGTGTTCAGGCCCGAGCTGCTGGGCAGGACGAACACTTCGGTGTCGGCGATTCTCCAGTCCTGAAGACCCAGCTCGACGCGCTCATGGGTACCGGCCTGTCTGACGTAGTCCTTGGCAACACCCTTGCCGTTGAAGGCCATACATTGCGGACGGAACTCGCGCACTAGTGCCTCCAACCGTATGTGGCCCGAGCCGAGTTCGTCTGACTTATTCAGGTCGGTCAGACCGATCCCCAGTCGCGAAAGTTCTTTGTCGTCCTGCCATGTCAGCGCCTCCGAGGAGAGCCCGGAGTCGTAGAGCAGCGCCCAGAAGTTGTTGCTGCCGTCCGCGTAGTAGTAGCACTTTCCGAGGCTGAGGCCGCCTGGCTTTGGCTTATCCCCGCTGATGAGGAGCTGTATTCCTGCAGCAATCCGGTCAGGCAGACCCGCTATATCCATTCCCCGTCTCCTTCGCCTACGCTGCTCCAGCCCTCTGCAGGATTCAAAGCTCGACCCTACTCCCGGTGGGTGTCCGATTACCGGAACTGCAGCACGCCAGGTGCTGGCCGTGCTGGAAACCCGGGCCCAGAGTTAATCTTGTAGATTCCTTCAAGGCGCAGGCGTTAGATCTTGAAAATATTGGTGCGCCGAGTGAAGCACAATGTTCCAATGAGGATCTTCATTAGCAGCGTTCGGCGTGGGTTGGAAGTAGAGCGAGATGCGCTACCAGGCCTGATCAAAGCGCTCGGGCACGAGCCTGTTCGTTTCGAGGACTTTTCCGCGCAATCAGCACCAAGCAGAGAGGCATGCATCAAGGGTGTGGAATCAAGTGATGCCTACCTATTGATACTCGGCCCTCATTACGGAACGGTGTTTCCGGAGACTGGGCAGTCGGCGACGCACGACGAGTGGGTAGCAGCACAACGGGCCGGTATCGCCCGTTACGTATTTCGAAAGAGCGGCAGCACCTTCGACGTAGAGCAGCAGCAGTTTGAAAAGAGTTTGGGCGAGTACGGATCAGGTCGCTTCTATAAGGCTTTCTCCGACGTATCGGAGCTTCAACAAGCTGTAGTAGCGTCCATCCGCGAACTCGAGGCTGCGCCCGAATCATTGGATTTCGAGCCCCTGCAAGAAACCGTTGAGGTTCGCTGGCTTCTGGAAGAAGATTTCAGGAACCAGTTTTCGTCTGCGGAACGTTGCCTCCTTGAGATTCATGTTGTCCCGATCCACGGACGGCCGGTTTCAGCGCGACTACTGGATGAGGTAGGGGCCGGTCTGCCGGGGCAAGTCAGAAACGCTGGACTTGTGTCTGCTGCTCAGGGAGTGGAATTAGACCACTTTGAAGGCGGCGTCATTGTTCGCTCTCCGGCGCCTTCACGTCGGGGAGGTTTGCATGAGACCCATGACGGGTCCCTTGCTGCTGTGTTGATCCGCAAAGCTGGCGGGACAACTGTGACGTTCAGGCTTCCGGGGGACATGATGGGATCGATTCTGGATCTAAACGATCTGTCGCGGAGGCTAGGATCAGCGCTGCGGTTAGCGGGGCAGGTTGATGTATCAGGGGCGGATAGGTTTGCCATTGGCGTGGGAATCACTTCGACGTCAATGGTGGCGGTTGGAGAACTCGGGCGCGGTCCCCGTAACAGCGTGGGAATGCACCTTAGCAGCGCTCCGCTGCACCTAGAACCGGATGAAACCGTAAGCCGCGCAGCGCTCGATCGAGGAGCGGGAGAAGTTGCGACGATGCTGGCCCGGTCGTTGATCCGCACTTTCCAAAACTCGACGTGAGCAATCCGCAGACGTACAGTTCGGGAGAGGTTGTCAGTCCCGAACTGTAGCCTGAATTTCTACTGTTGGCAGCAGCCGGCGCTATCACTTGGGGGAACGACCGCAATGTCGTCTGAACGCATAAAAGCCATTCACGACCGCCTTTGTGAAGGTAACTATGACTGGCCTAGAGATCCTTTCACGACCGCGGAGAAGGCTACTGCTTGGTTAGAGGGCCGGCTGGCGCGGGCGATACAAGACGACGAGGTCCAGTTCTGCGTGTCCAATGTAGAAGGCGGCCGCGGGGGCAGCCTGCCGCGGTACACAGCAACCATCGTTACACCCCTGTTCGTAATTTCCGGCGATCTGCAGACCGTGGACCCGAACAACTACTCTCCATATCCCTACAAGGGAGACGTAAAAATTGTTCCGCGCTCAAGCATCCAAAGTTTAACGATGCACCACGTGGAGTATTTCGATGTGCCGGACGAGGAACATCCGGACTACATATCCTTCACCGCCGTATTCGACGGGGTCCCTCCCCTTGTGGTCGGCATGCCACGCTACTCCTCGCAACGTAACGGAAGTACCGCCCGACTCTTTGACTCGCTTCGATCTGATCTGCTCACCGCTCGCGCCGGCAGAACGTGAACTCTGGGAATACCAAAAGTCGCCTTTGTGGAAGTGGAACGCTGGGGGAGTAGTCGAGCTTCGATGATATTGGCGAATGACCTTGGAACCGGAAGACAATGAAGCTAGCGCTCAGTCGCAGGTAGTGTCCGTTGCCTTGAAGTTTCTGGATGCTTTCTATTCTGGATGCTTTCTATAAGGAAGACCTGGCCAGAGCCTGGCCGCTAGTTCATCCCCGGCTTCGGGTCTGTTGGGTGCAGTGGTGGGCGACAGCCAACAAGGTTGCTCTCCAACAGGCGGGTTATGAGTTGGTCAAAGTTGCCGACGAATTAGCCCCAAGCGCGCCTACGGAACATCCTTTGTGGGCCGATTTCGAAAGGGTGCTTCTTCGAGACTTTCGAAAGGCTTACCCACTGAACCTTGCGACTTGCGGCATGGGTGTTGCTCCACGAGTCATAGCGCTGGACACGGAGATGCTTTACGTCCATGCAGAAATCCCGCCGGGCGGGGTCTGGAAAGCGGGTGCTGACAGTTTGGCGTATCCGATGGTGATGCAGCTGAATGACAGTAGATGGTCTGTCCTTAATTGGGCCTCTGACGTGATGCCAACACCTGGATATCCGCCAACCCTGTAGGCAGGTGGTAAACGCTAGTTGCGTGAGAGGACCGGCACAACGTGTGCCGGTCCTCCGCCGCTAGCGTGCGGCTGCCAGATCTTCGCGGAGATCATCCAAGAGTTGCTGGAGCCACGCTCCCGGCTCGGCGACGTCCTGGCCCTCGCTGTTCCGTTCGCGGATATCGAGCGTTGGCCCGTTGGCGTACTTCACGACATACACGAGACGACCGTTTTCGTTCCGGTAGTCCTTTGCGGCCCGAACCTGAATTTCAGTTATCGAGGTTCGGGGGATGGTGTGCACTATGATCTCGGGATCGCGGCTTTCGTTGCTGAATTCAACGTAAGCCAGCACTCCCTTGCCGAATACCGCGCAGTGGTATTCGAGTGCATACCCCGGAGGGCCCTTTGGCGCGTTGACGATCAGGGCGTGATCGATGTCTTCCCCCACAGCTGCAACGAGCTGTGAGATTGCATGGTCAATGGGGTCTGCAAGGTCTTGGTCATCAAACGACAGCTTTCCGTGCTGTGCCAGGTTTGCTTCCAACCGGACCCACTCCCGGTTGAAGGTTTCGTTTGATCTTCCAAAACCTTCAATGATTTTGGTTGCCGCTTTTTCGGAAGTTGCCATGAGGTGACCTATCGCTGTTTCATGCGTAGCTGGTTGCATTCACCCTATCCGGCGCCGGTGCTCGCCCTAGGTACCTGATCGGTATCGCAATGTCAGGCTCTTCCCTCGATCGGACAGATGACGCGCAGCAGTTGTCTCTACACATATGCCGGGTTCCACGGTTCCGGGGTGGGTACGGCACTCCTGGCTGCAGTAATCGATGACAACGCGCCCGCTGCCCTCTGGGTCGCCCACCCTAACCCCCGTGCCCAAGCCTTCTACCGAAAGAACGGCTTCGTCACCGACGAAGCAGTGAACACTGAAGACGAAGTGTGCGGAGTTCGCGTGGTCCGGCAACCCAAGCAGCAAACATGCCAAACCTCCCGGCCTGAACATTGTGTCTCAAAACCCTTGGGAAACGAGACGTCTCAACGAGTGAACAGCCGTTTCACCTCCACAGTCACAGATTTTCGGCGGAATTCTGGAAGTGGCGGTGGCAAGGGCAATTCTCGTATCTATGTCTTGCAACCTTCAGGAAAAAATCGAGTACCCATCGTTAGTTTTGAGACACGTGAGCGCGCGTAAGCCAGAGCGAATTGGTGTGACAGCAACCTGATCGGCGGCAGGACGGACGGGCTCCGATTGACAGAGTGCAGTGAAGGTATCCGTCCCATTTGGGTTCTGCATAAATCACGCCCGGCAGTGCATCGGGTCCCGGGAATGTCTTGACGAGTTTCGCCAGGGCAACAGCAACCGGTGGTTGCAGAGCCGGCGGGATGGACTCGCTCAACGGCCCAGCATAAAGGACGGGTCGTTCATACCTCTTGGGGCCGTCTTGGGTACCCTCGGCGGTGTACTTCTGGGTGCGCCTTATCGTTTCCGCCATGGCCCGCACGGACTCCGTAGACAAGGCGGACCTGGACACGCCAAAATTCGACGCTGACCAGGTTGCAGCTGCCAACTACGGCCGCGCTCCTGGTGTTCCACCAAACTGGACGAACCGGTGGAACGAAAGGATTTTCATTTCGTTAGTGCATCTGCGGGCTGCTAGGCGGCTTTGACCAGGGGGAGTTCGTCCCAGTGGGTGGTGTAGCGCGGGGAGCGCATGCCGCGTTTCATGCTCCAGTCGGGTCCGCCGCGGATGCCCGCGTGGCCCAGTCCGATGGAGCCGCGTCCGTAGCGGCGGACGATGTCTTCAAGGAGGGGTCCGATGTGGCGTTCCTCGTGTGGGTTCTCGAAGATTTCCAAGGGTTTCTGGTTTCCGGTGGGCCTAAGGTCCGTCACCATGATCCCGGCGCGGGCGTACTTCACGCCCTCGTGGATGGCGGGCAGCAGGGCATGGGCGGCCTTGGTCAGGATCACCGGATCCGCGGTGGGCATGGGCAGCGGGACGCAGACCGACGGAAAGGAGGTGTCCTTCGCGTTGAAGTGGGAGGTGCCGGCGAAGGCTGTGAGGACCTTGGCCTGGAGGTGGTGTTTGGCCAGCCGGGCGCTGGCCTGCTGGCCGTACACGCTAAGGACCTGGCGCAGGCCGGCGGCTGTGGTGATCGGGGTGGAGAACGAGCGCGAAAAGATGAGCTGGTCCCGGCCCACGCGCTCCTCCTCCATGGGGATGCAGGGGGTGCCCTGCAGTTCCAGGACGGTCCGCATCAGCACTACGGAGAATTTGTCGCGGATCCGCACGGGGTCCGCCCGGCTGAGATCGAGGATCGAGTGGATACCCATCGCGTTCAGCCGTTTGGTCAGGCGAGTGGCAACGCCCCAGAGTTCGACGACGGAGAGGCCCGCCATGAGTGCCTCCCGCCGACCTGCCGGCACCGAATCCCAGCGGCAGACGCCGTCGAACGCGGGATTGTGCTTGGCCCATTTGTTGGCGAGCTTGGCGAGTGTCTTGGTGCGGGCGATACCAACACAGACGGGGACGCCCACGTTCCTCGCTGCGGCGGCTTTCATGTCCCGTCCCAGCTGGAGGAGTGCCGTGGGAGAGCCTTTGACGCCGAGGAAGGCTTCGTCGATGCTGTAAACCTCCAGCCACGCGGAGTACCGGCCCAGGAGTTCCATCACGCGGGCGCTGATGTCGCCGTACAGCTCGTAGTTGCTGGACCTGGCAATCAGCCCCCATTCTTTCGCCCGCGGGGCGATCTTGAACCACGGCTCCCCAACGCCGATGCCCAGGGCCTTGGCTTCAGGGGAGCGGGTGACGGCGCAGCCGTCGTTGTTGGACAGAACAACCAGCGGTTTGCCCTCGAGGGACGGGTCAAATGCGCGTTCGGCGCTCGCATAGAAGCAGTTCACGTCCACGAGGGCGATTTCCGGCATCTGCCGCATCAGCGCCGGTTTAGACATGGGGCCAGCCGCCGTTCTGGGTAGAGTTTCCGCTATGGATACGGGGGTGACGGTTCGTCGGGCGCGCGTTGATGACGCTGCCGAGATGGCGCGCGTGCATGTGCGGTCGTGGCGTGAGACGTACCGCGGGGTGATGGCAGACCTGGTGCTCGATGACCCGGAATTGCCCTCCACCCGGGAACGCTTCTGGACCGTCGCCCTCAGCGACGAGCGCTACCAAGCGAACCGCGTCGCGGTGGCCGAACGCAACGGCGACGTGATCGGGATTGCGATGGCAGGACCCCCGCAGGACTCCGGTGCGCAGTGGGGCACGCACCTTTACGTGCTGTACGTCGTTGCGGCTGAGCATGGGACCGGCGCCGGGGCTGCCCTCCTGGACGCCGTCGTCGGCCCTCACGATTCGGCGGCGCTGTGGGTTGCCGATCCGAATCCCCGGGCGCAGGCGTTCTACCGTAAGCACGGGTTCGTAGCGGACGGGACCGTGAATGTGGACGACGGCGTGCGCGAGATCCGCATGGTGCGGCTCCTCTGAGCTGTGCTGCTTACTGAATTTCCGCGAGCTAGACATGGTGGAGGCACCTGGTGGCCACGCCCCAGATGGTGAGCTCACTGAGGCCGGGGACGCGGATGTCCGGGTAGCGGGGGTTCTCTGCCTGCAGCACCACACCTGTGGCGGTGATCCGCAGCCGCTTGACGGTCAGTTCGCCGTCGAGGACAGCGATGACCACGGAGCCGTCCTTGGGTTCGAGGGCCCGGTTGACGATGAGTTCGTCGCCATCGCTGATCCCTGCCCGTTCCATCGAGTCGCCGGTTACCCGGACAACGAAGGTGCTGGTGATGTCCTTGATGAGGTGTTCATTCAGGTCGATCCGGCCGTCGAAGTAGTCCTGGGCTGGCGAGGGGTAGCCCGCGGCAACCGCAACCGGGGACATCAGCACCAGCCGCAAGGAGAGGCCCGCATCTATCACACGGGGACCGACAACAACGCCCACAACACACCTTTATTCGAATATATGTTCGATACTTTGAGTGTACAGCCAGGGGGCGACAGTGCGTAGTCTCTACTTGCGCTCCTGACGGACCTGCATGCGAAAGGCGCGCTATCTGATGCGGAATTCAGCGATGCCAAGCGCCGCCTCCTCGGGGACTGATAGTTCCGGGTCCAATGGCAGGTGCGGGTCCGACCGCTATTTCTGCCCTCTCTCGGCGAGCCGCTGGAGTTGCCATTGATGCACGTCGGGCAGCCAATCCAACGGGGCCGATGGGCCGATCCGCGGGTCGTCGGGAACACCGCCGTCGAGCAGGTCCTGGACATATGCGCGATCCTGATTGATTCGTACTCCTAGTTGCCCAGCCCCTCCCACTGAACCGTGACCGGGAATGACGGCATCGACGTCGTCTGCCAGGTCCTCGAACAGCCGCAGCGCCTCGAGGTAGTCCCCGAGCGGATCCGCTGTCTCCAGGTCGAGGAACGGCATCAGGATGTCAGAAAGCATGTCGCCGGCGACGAGGACGCGGCGCTCTTCAATCAGCAGCGCCGCGTGCCCCGGGGCATGGGCTTGATGCTCGATGATGCGGACTTTGGGGCCATCCCAAGGAATCTGTTCAGCTCCGGCGGGCAGACCCGTAATTTGACCGAGCAGCTCCATCGGGATCTCTTCGGCGTACTCCGGCGGGAGCCCTTCGGCGATGAGGTCCTGCCAATCCGCTTTCGACAGCACATCGTGGATAGATGCCGCGCAGCGGGCCGTACCGTACCGGGGCGCTGCGCCGAAGGACGTGTGCCAGAGCACGTGGTCCCAGTCCGGATGCGTTGAGAAGCCTGCCACAACAGGCTGGCCCAACTCGCGAACGTCGTTCGCCAGGTCCGCCATTTCGCCACGCGTTATACCGGGGTCGATGAGCAGCACACCGTCCCGGCCCTGCACCACAACGGAATTACTCTGGATGAACTCGCTCTCGTGAACGAGAACACCCTCAGCGACTTTCTTCAGCATGAAACGCCTTCCGCTTGTGGTTTTGAACCAGCTTGTCGAGACGCTATTAGCTGTCGGCAGTGGAGCGCAAGCATTGTTGGCGAAGTGGGTAACCCACGGTCCGGGGTGCTCGATTAGGGCGAGGTGCGGGCCGAGACTATCCGGGTCCGCCAACGGCAAACCTGTATTCCGAGCGCCCATCCCACACAATCAAGAATCTGAATTTGGACGAGCGGTGCGAGGTTTCGATGTGGCGCCATTTAAGGTCAGCTGGGAACTCCAGTAGCCTGCTGGGATGGTTGCGGACGAGCAGGAACTGACAGGTGGAAACGCTTCCGAGAGCGTGGTCCGGATTGGTCATACCGTCCGAAAACCCTGGCTGGAGAACTCAGCCGCCGTGCAGAGTTATCTGAGTGCGCTCCGGTCGTCCGGGGTGGACGTTCCCCAGCCTCTGGGCCGGGACGAACACGGTCGAAGCACAGTGGAGTACATAGAAGGCGTACTTGCAATGGATCATTTGCCGCTCTGGCGGGACGATTTATTGCGGGTGGGTCGGATGATTCGGCAAATCCATGATGCGAGCGAAACAGTGCCGATGCGCAACCCGGGCGACTGGAAGATGCTGCTGCCGGCGGAGAATCCAGACCTGATGTGCCACAACGACGTCGCTCCGTGGAACCTCATCATGGGGGACCGTTGGGTATTCATCGATTGGGATGGTGCCGGGCCCAGCACGCGGTTGTGGGATCTGGCCTACGCCGCGCAGTCGTTCGGCCTGCTGTTCGACGGGCAGCCGGTGGATGACGCCGCCCTGAGGTTGCGGGCACTTGTTGACGGCTACGGAGCCGATGCCGCACTAAGCAAGGCACTTCCGGCGGCCATGGCGAAACGAACTGCGGCGATGTTCGATCTTCTGAAGTCCTCGCATGCGACCGGGATCCAGCCTTGGGCCGACATGTACGTTAACGGGCACGGCGAGCACTGGCGTACCGCGACCCACTACGTCGCCCGGAATCAAGCGACTTGGGAACAAGCCCTCGCGTAGCCGTTCAGCGGATGATGCGGTAACGCACGTGTGTGACGAGGCGGCTGCCGCTCACTTCCGTCGGCTCAAGCGTGAGGTTCCCGACGCCGTCGAGCAGCCGTTCACCCGCCCCCAGGGTCATGGGTGCGATGTGCAGCCGCAACTCGTCGATCAGCCCCGCCGACAAGTACTGGCGGGCCGTCTGCGCCCCTCCGGCGATGGCCACGTCCTTGCTGCCGGCGGCTTCCCTCGCCCTGGCAAGGGCCGATTCGATCCCATCGGTTACGAAGTTGAAGGTGGTTCCGCCCTGCATCTGCACAGGTTCGCGCTCCTGGTGCGTGAGAACGAACACGGGGGCGTGATACGGCGGCTCCTCACCCCACCAACCCCGCCATTCTTCGGCCCACGCCCCGGGCCCGGCGAACATGTTCCGACCCATGATGTACGCGCCCGCCGCGAGGATGCCCTCGAGCTCGGGTGCGTTGGCTTCGCGTTCCTCGAACTGCCATCTGTGCAGCAACTCGCCGCCCTCGCCCAAAGGGTCTGTCGGAGTTTGGTTCGGGCCGGCGACGAAGCCGTCGAGGGATACCGTCAGATCGCACGTGACTCGGCTCATGCGCCCATCATGCCACCACCCGGCGGTTCGCGCGCCGGATAAGTGCTCCCCAAAGCTAGGGGTGCCGGACGTCCTGCGGCTGCGGTGCCCCCGCCAGGTCCTGAATCCGTTCCGTCGCGGCCCAGCTCGCGAGCAGGCGCAGCCTTTCATCTGACGGCGATCCGGGCGCTGCGGGGTAGACCGTGAGGGTGAAGCCGGGGTCCTCGGCCAGTTCCATCGCCTCGTAGGCAAGCTCGAGCTCTCCCACCACCGGGTGGTGGAAAACCTTCGTGCCCGCGTAGTGGCGCCGGACATTGTGGGCGGCCCAGCGCGTCCGGAATTCTTCGCTGCGGACGGAAAGTTCTCCGACGAGGTCGGCCAGCCGCTTATCAAAGGGGTTGCGCCCGGTCTGCGTCCGCAGGATCGCAACGTTGGTATTGGCCGCCAGATCCCAGTCGGGGTAAAAATCCCGGGCTTTGGGGTCCAAGAAAATGAACCGGCAGTGGTTCCCGGGCCGGGCTGGCCCGCGGTACATCTCCGAGTACAGGGCAAAGCCAAGCTGGTTGGCGGCCACGATGTCCATGTAGTGGTTGCTGATGAAAGCCGGTGCCGTGGTGATGGAGTCGAGCATGAACTGGAGGGTGGGCCGGACCGCGCCGCTTTGGAGGGGGCGCCGTCGGGCCCTGCCTGACGGGCTGGACGCGCGCGCAAGGTTGTAGAGGTGGTCCCGTTCGGCCTCGTCGAGTTTCAGCGCCCCGGCGATGGCGTCAAGGACGCTTTCGGAGGTGCCGGACAGGTTCCCCCGCTCAAGCTTTGTGTAGTAGTCCACGCTGACACCGGCAAGCATGGCCACCTCTTCACGGCGCAGGCCGGGGACCCGGCGTCGGCCGCCGTAGAGCGTCAGTCCTGCCATTTCGGGAGTGATCCGGGCACGCCGTGAGGCGAGGAACTCGCGCACTTCCATCCTGTTGTCCACCCGTCCACGCTACCCCCGGACCCGCACGTTAGGGAGGTACTGGCAGGACCCGGAAAACCGGAACGCTCTGGGAATGACGGCGGGCTGCGGCATCGAACTGTCCGGACACGTCAGGGGGCCGGCGGTGGCTGGGGAGCGTGGCCTGGTCTCACCCTGAGGCCATCTCACCGCCGGCCCCGGCATGTATCCCAAACCCCACCTTGGGAGTGAACAGGCAGCCAAGCCCTGTTCACTAAGTCGCACTACTAATCTATTCCCTCGGCGCTCGAAGCGCACGGACCACTTTTCGGCGGGTCACTTTTGCGGAGGGTCCGACGGCGGCGCTCAGCCCGTGCGGTCCACCGCCTTCAGAATCGCTTGGCCCAGTTCGCCCGGCTTAGTGAACTGGGGCCAGTGCCCGGTAGGCAGGTCCACGTACTCCACGTCCCGGATGCGGGCGAGTTCGGCGACGAAGGGATGGCCGGCGTCGATCCACTCCGTCAGCAGCGACGACGGGAACTCGCAGGCGATCACCGTGGCCGGGACGTCATACCGCCGCGCATCGTGGAGGTGCTGCTTGTCGTAGGCCACGCCCTTGGGCTCCGGGATGGCCCGTGCCCGGAAGTTGTCCCGGAGTTCGTCCGTCAGGTCCACCAGGTCCTCATCCTCGAAACCGTCCCACGGCGGAAGCGGAATGTCGTCGCCGTCGGCCGGCAGTTCATTATTGATGACGTCCCCTTCGCCCAGGGGCCCGCTGTCCACAAAGATGTTCCGTTCGATGCGGTCCGGCCGGGCGTCAGCCACGCCGTGGATGATGGCCCCGCCGCCCGAGTGGCCCACCAGCACCACCTTGCCGTCAAGGGAATCCACCTTCTCCACCACGGCGTCGATGTGGGTCCGCAGTCCGATGCCCGCCCGCGATGCGTCAGGGGATTCGAGGCCGGGGAGCGTAAGCGGGTGGAGGCGATGGCCGGCCGCGGCAAGTGGGGGAGTGACCTCATCCCACGACGATGCGTCCAGCCAGAATCCGGGTACCAGGATGATGTCCATGACCGAACCCTACCGGTGCTGCTCCGGCCCCTCAAGGGCGATGGCAAGGGTCCGGAGTCAGCCTGGGACGGAGGCAGGCCCGCGCATCAGCGACCGCAGGTGGTCTCCCCGGCAGGGGATTGCAGCATCCACCAGGGCACGGCTGTGCTCGTGGGCGGGGCTGGCGAAGAACGCCTGCGTTTCCGCGACCTCAATCACCCGCCCGTCCAGCAGCACGGCCACGCGGTCGCACATGTACCGGACCACATCCATGTCGTGCGAGATCACAATCAGCGACAGCCGGTGGTCGCGCTGGAGCCGCAGCAGAAGGTTCAGGACAGTGCGCTGGGTCAGCGCATCCAGGGCCGAAGTGGCCTCATCGCAGATCAGCACCCGCGGATCGAGCAGCAGGGCCCTGGCAATCGTGGCGCGCTGAAGCTGCCCTCCCGAGCACTGGCCGGGGCGCCTGTCCAGCATGCATTCGTCCAGTTCCACCTCGGCCATGGCGTCCGCAATCCTGCGCGCGCGGTCCGCGGCAGTGAGCCCCCGCCGCCGCAGGAGGGGCGCCTCCATGCTGGCGCGCAGCGTCATCCGCGGATCGAAGGAGCTGTGCGGCTCCTGGAACACCAACTGGACGGCGGTGGCCTCCGGGGCGCTGCCGGCTTCTGGCAGGTGACGGCTGATGGTGCCGCGGCTGGCTTTTTCCAGGCCGACGACGGCGCGCGCCAGGGTGCTTTTGCCCGAGCCGGACTGGCCCAGGATACCCAGGATCTCCCCGCCTTTCAGCTCCAGGCTCACATCCTCAAGCACGGTGTGCCGGCGCCTGCGCGGACCAAAGGTCTTGTGCACCCCGGAAAGGGTGAGGACGTCCCGTTCGGCGGGGGCTGGCCGTCGGCGGGAGTCAGGCGCCAACTGCGACGCCGCGAGCAGTTCGCGGGTGTAGTCCTGCTGCGGCGCGGCCAGGACGTCGGCCGTGGGACCGCTTTCGACGATGCTGCCGGAGTCCATCACCAGCACGCGGTCGGCGAACGGGGCCACCGAGGCGATGTTGTGGGTGATGTACAGGACCCCGAGTCCGCGTTCCCGGCGCTCGCGGTCCAGGAGCTGGAGTACCTGCCGTTCGAGCATCTTGTCCAGGGCCGACGTCGGTTCATCCGCCAGGAGCAGCTGGGGGCGGCCGGCGAGGGCGACGGCGGTCATGGCCCGCTGTGCCATGCCCCCGGATAGCTGGTGGGGATAGGAACCGAAGCCCCGGGCGGGATCGGCGAAGCCAACCTCGTGAAGCATCTCCACGGCGGTATCCCTGGCTTTCGCCCCGCGCAGGCCCCCATGGATGCGCAGCGGCTCGAGCAAGTGCTGGCCGATGGTGCGATTGGGGTTGAACATCCGCTTGGGCTGCTGGAAGAGCATGCCCACCTTGCCGCCGCGGACCGTATTGAGGTCCTCCTCTGCAGCGGCCGTGACATCGACGGTGCCCAGCCGGATGGAGCCGGACGTGATGCCAAGCTGAGGCGGCAGCAGCCGCAGGCAGGACAAGGCGGTGAGGGTTTTTCCCGACCCGGAGCCGCCCACGAGTGCCACGAATTCGCCTGCGGCGACGGACAATGACAGGTCCCGGACGAGGGGTGCCGGCCCGGCGCTTCCTGGACCGGTGGCACGGGCTGCCGTGCCGCCGTCGGACTTTCCGGCAGGCCCAAGGTTCCGGACTTCCAAACCGCGGATCTCCAACACGCTGCCCGGGCTGCTCATTTCGCCTCCGCCACGGGCAGCAGCAGGGGACCGGCGGCCATGTGCGCGGCACGCTGCCCCAGCAGGGTCACACACAGGGCAACCGCAAAGATCGCGAGGCCCGGCGCGAGGATCCCCAGCGGGGCACGTTCCGTGTAGGGCTGCGCGGCGGCCATCATGGACCCCCAGTCCGACTGCGGCGGCTGGACGCCCAGCCCCAGGTAGGACAGGGCGCCAACGCTGATCAGCAACTGGCCGAACCGGAGCGTGGCCTGGCCCAGGATAGGGGCGGCCAGGTGCGGAATGACGTGCCGGAAGATAATGAACGACGGCGGGCAGCCCACCACGCGCGCGGCCTCAACGAAACCGCGGCTTGAGACGTCGTAAGCGAGGGTCCGTGCCAGCCGGGCGAACGGCGTCCAGCCGGTCACGGTCAGGGCCAGCAGGAGCGGCCCGAACCCGGTGCCCAGCGTGGCCACGATAAAGAGCGCCACCACCATCTCGGGAACCGCAAGCAGCACATCGTTGGTCCGGGTCAGGAACTCATCCAGCCAGCCGCGCCGGCGGGCGCTGAGCACCCCGGCGGCGACACCGAGCACGCACGTCAGGACAGTGGCCAGCGCAGCCACGGACATGGAGAACCGGCCGCCTTCCAGGAGCCGGCTCAGGGTGTCACGGCCCAGGTGGTCGGTTCCCAGCCAGTGCTCGGCGGACGCCGGGGCGAGGCGCGCGGCAAGGTTCTGCTCCGAAGGCGGGTACGGGTAGATCCAGGGTGCAACCAGGACAGCCAGGATGACGACGGCGAGCACCACGGCCGCCGCGACGGTCGCCACCGGGCGCCTTTGTCCCGTCCGCCTACGCATAGCTTCCTTCCACGGCCGGGCTAAGCAGCCGGTGCACAAGGTCCGCGAGCGTGGTAACGGTGACGGCGAGGACCACCACCACCACTACCCCGCCCTGGGCCAGCGGTATGTCGCTGTTGATGACGGCGTCGAACAGCAGCCGCCCCATGCCGGGTACGGCGAAGATGACCTCCACGATCACCGAGCCGCCCAGCAGCCCCGCGAACCAGACGGCGAAGAGTGTGGACAGTGGGACCAGCCCGTTGGGCACCACATGCCGGAGGACTGCCTGGGCGTGGGTCAGGCCCCTCGCCCTGGCCGCGGGAACGTGTTCGGCGCCGGCCGCTTCGATCATGCCGGAGCGGACAGCTGACGTGAAGTAGCTGATGGGCCGCAGCGCCAGGGTGACTGCCGGCAGGACCATCGAGGCCGGGCCCGCCCAGCCCGCGGACGGCAGGACGGAGAGTTTCAGCGCGAACACCAGCACCAGCAGCGGCGCCACCCAGTACTCCGGCATGGCGATGAAAGACTGCGTGACGGTAGTGATCACCCTGTCCGTGGCCTTCCCCTGGCGCAGCCCGGCAGCGATCCCCAGCGGCAGTGACACCAGGACGGCGAGGCCCAACGAAAGGACAACCAGGCTGAGCGTCACGGCCAGGGCAGGCAGGACCTGGTCCGCCACCGGGGTCCGGCTGACGTGCGAAAGACCCATGTCGCCGGTGATGATCCGGCCCAGCCAACGGAGATACTGGAGCACCAGCGGATCTTGCAGGCCCAGGCTGAGGCTCAACGACTGCACGGCGGCGTCATCCACCACGTCCCCGGACACGCGAGACCTGATGATCTTGCGGACGGGGTCCCCGGGAGTGAAATACGGAATCAGGAACACCGCGAAAGAGGACACCACAACGGCCGCCACCAACGTTGTTGTTCTCT
This sequence comes from Pseudarthrobacter sp. CCNWLW207, assembly GCF_037203945.1. Classification (NCBI taxonomy): domain Bacteria; kingdom Bacillati; phylum Actinomycetota; class Actinomycetes; order Micrococcales; family Micrococcaceae; genus Pseudarthrobacter; species Pseudarthrobacter sp. CCNWLW207. Next base: position 153,903 of record NZ_JBBCBS010000002.1, read on the forward strand.
TGGCGATGAAGGGGAGCATGGCTGGGGCAGGTGCCTAGGAGCCCGACTTGGCGGTCTTGGCGGTCAGGACGTAGCGGGACAGCGGGTCCTGCACGTAGCCCAGCACGTTGGTGCGGACCGCATCCGTTGCCTGCTCGTTGACCAGCCACACGTTGACGGCCTTTTCGGCGAGGATGTTTCCGGCGTCGGCGTAGAGCTTGTAGCGCTCGTCGGGGTCCACGGTCTTGGCTGCTTCGGCCACGATCCGGTCATATTCCGGGTCGCAGAAGTGGCTGAGGTTGTACGCTCCGGTGCAGGTGTAATCGGCGGTGAGGAAACCGATTGGATCGGCGATGTCGATCAGGCGGTTCCGCTGGCTCAACAGCATGTCGTAGTTGCCTGCCAGGACAGCGGGCTCTGCCGCGGCGTATTCCTTGGCCTGGATGCTGACGGGGATGCCCACGGCCTTCAGGTTCTCCTGGATGACGGCTGCCACGTCGGCGAATTCCGCCCGCTCCACGATGGCGATGATCTCCAGCGGCCGGGCCGCGGTGTAACCGGCGTCCGCCAGCAGCTTCTTGGCGGCATCCACGTCCTGTTTCGGGGCTTCCTGCTTGTCGCCGGCCCAGGGCTCAGACGGGGCAAAGACACCCTTGGCCGGGAGGGCCGCACCCTCGTACACGCTGGCCGCCAGCGACTCGAGGTCCAGCGCATCGCGGATAGCGGTCCGGACGTCCACGTTGTTCAGCGGTTCCCTGCCGTTGTTCAGGTACAGGGTGGCCGTGCGCGGCGAATCCGCCTTGTTGACCTTCACGCCGTCGGCGTTCTCCAGTGTGGCCAGGCTCGCAACGGGAATGGAGAGGGAAATGTCGGCCTCTCCGGTCTGGACCTGGGCCGCCCGGGTGGCACCGTTGGTGATGAAGCGGACCTCGGCGCCAGCGAGCTGCACGTCGCCGCCCCAGTAGTCCTCATTCCGTTCCAGGGTAAGGGACTGCTGTGACACTTCGGAGGCCGGGACGAACGGCCCGGTGCAGTGCCCGAACGGATTCAGGATTTCTCCGGCGTACGCGGCCGGGGCAAGGATGCCGGCGTTAACGCTGGCCAGCCGGTACGGGACCAGCGGGCTCTCGGTGGGAGTGGTGATGCGGACCGTGTTGGCGTCCACCGCGGTCACGGCGCTCACCATTTTGCTGTTGAAGGCGCGAGCCGGGACGGTGGCGGCGAGGACGTGGTTCAGGGCGCCAGCCACCGAATCTGCTGTCAGGGCTGTCCCGTCCTGGAATTTCACACCTTCGCGGATGGTGAAGTCCCAGTCGAGTGGGCTGGACTGGGACCACTCCGTAGCCAGCATGGGAACCACTTCGCCCTTGGCGGCGTCATAGCTGGTCAGCGTCTCAAGGCAGCCGGAGAGTGACAGGACGTACGCAGCATCGGATTCGAGCGCCCAGTTGGCCACGGGTGCGCGGAAGTTGTCCACCACAATCCGCTGGTTGGTGTCGGCCGTGGGGGTCGCAGTGCCCGGTTGGGCCTGTCCGCCGCTGAAACCGCAGCCGCTCAGTGTCAGGAGGGCAGCAACGCCCAGGGTGATCCGGGATCGGTGGAGTGGACGCACGAAAAACCGCCTAGCAGGACCCGAGGGGACGTCGGGGGAAAAATGGGGACTACTTAGGTTAGCCTTGCCTGCCGCGAAAGGGCTAATCCCGCACGGCGGGCCACCGTAATACTCCAGCGCCCAATATCACGCCGCAGTATTCCGGTGGCCCGCTCACCCTGCCCTCCGGCCAGTTCCGCTGCAGTTACGGCTTGACGGAAAGTCCAACGGCGTCCGTGATCACCTTGCCGTGGGCATTCTGGAATATGGCGCGCACCTGCACTCCGGCCTGTTCCGGGACTGCAGTGAATTCCAAAGTGGACCGGTAGGTGCCCTCGTCCGTCCGCCGGGTGGCAGGTTGGGTTCCCGTCCGCTCCCAGGTTGTGCCGCCGTCGGACGATACCTCCCATACCGCCACCGGTCCGGGTGTTCCAGTGGCGGTGGCAGTGAAAGTGGCCGTCTTGCCTGCTTTGACGGCCGTAGCCTTGGGCTGTTTCTGGACTGCCGGAAGTTCCACGCTCTGATCGAACTCCGGCCAGCCGTCCACCCAGTTGATCTTCTGCAGGCCGAGCGTGGGGAAGTAGGGGATGTCCTCGTTGGAGCCGTCGTAGTAGTGGAAGGCCAGGTAGTCGCCAAAGACCGACTGTCCACCTGGTCCGGTGATGGCTCCATGCGAATCGAGCACCACCGACCCGCCGCCGCCGAACATGTCGCGGCCCTCCTTGTCCAGATAGGGGCCCTTCACCGAGGTGGAACGGCCTACCGCCACTTTGTAAGTGGAGTCGGCGCCGCGGCAGCAGGAGTCGAAGGAGACAAACAGGTAGTAGTACCCGTCGTGTTCAGTGATGTACGGCGCTTCGACGGGGTTGCCGGGCATAAAGCGGTCCGCGATATTCACGGTTTGGGCCTGCCAGCCCTCCACCGGCTTGCCGGTAGGCCACTCGAGCGGGACCAGGAAGATGCCGTACCAGAACGATCCGATCGCCATGTAGGGCTTGCCGTCGGCGTCTTCGATGATCCCGGCGTCGATCGCGTTGAACGTCTTGCCGGGGTTGTTCGGGTCAAGGCCGGTGGCCGGGGAGGAGACCACCAACCCCTGGTCCACCCATTCATAGTCGGGATCGCTCGGGTCCAGGGTGGTGTTGGTGGCCAGTGCCGTCAGGGAGTTGTTCCCGCCAAAGCGCGACGCTGAGTAGTACAGGTAGTAGGTGCCGTCATGTTCGGTGATTTCCGGCGCCCAGAGGTTGCCGGGGAGCTCGCCGTCAGAGAAATGCTCATCGATCCAGGCTGGAATCCGGTCCCAGACGGTGCCGGTGTATTCCCACGTGGTTCCTTCATCGTGCGAAGACCAGATCTGGATGGTTCCGCCGTTCTCCCGGTTCAAGAGCCCGGTGGAGTACACGTACCAGGTGCCGTCCTCGGCGATGATCAGGGCGGGATCGTGGATGGGGGAGGTTTCGCCGACCACCGATTTGCCGCCGGGGAGATCGGCGGGCAGCTCCTGGCTGGCCTTTGCCTGGATGGCCGGGGCATCCCAGGCCGGTGCGGCGATACTGTTCGTTGTTGGCTGGGCAGGGGCTGACGCTGTGGCTGGAGGCAATGCCAACGCCCCGAGGGCGAGGCCTGTGACCGCCGCCAATCCAGCGGCGCGCACAGCCCAAGAACGTGACTTCGTCATCACGTGGTCCTTCCGAAAGGTTTGTCCGGGAATGGGGTTAGGGCGTCGGGGATGCGCCGAGGCCGGATTTATTGCAACGTTGTAACGATGAATATTCCACGCGTGGCCGCAGGCGTCAAGGGAGTTGGCGGCGGATGAAAACTTATTGGGCATCACCCCTTGACGGCATCCGACAGGCTGTGTGAAGGTTTCTTACAACGTTGCAAACGAATGGCTCCGGATGCGGGTCCGCCATTGCGGACTGCGGGGCAAGCTCTGCACCAGCCAATAAACTTGATCGCTCAACCCAACTCGGAAGGACTGCGTGATGATGAAGTCACGTCCCATGGCCGCTACCCTGGCGCTCTTTACCGCCGCCGGCCTGATGCTCGGCGGATGCTCCGCCCCCACCGGTGGGGACACCGGCGAAAAGAAGCTGACCTTCATGTTCCGCGGGGGTGAGGACGAGAAGAAGGCCTACGAAAAGGCCGTTCAGCAGTTTGAAACGGAGAACGGCGTGGACGTGGACATCATCGTCACCACTGCCGACCAGTACGCCACCAAGCTGAAGGCCGCCATCGCCGGCAAGCAGGTTCCGGACGTGTTCTACATCGGCCCCGGCGACGTCCAGGCCTACGTGCAGAACGGCATCGTCAAGGACATCACCGAATACGTGGAGGGTTCGGACACGATCGACCTGGACAACATCTGGGAATACGGCGTGGACAGCTACCGCTACGACGGGAAGCGAGTGGGTGAGGGGTCCATCTACGCCCTTCCCAAGGACGTTGGGCCGTTCTCCTTTGGCTACAACAAGACCATGCTGGAAAAGGCAGGCATTCCCCTGCCGGACAAGGACAAGCCCTACACCTTCGATGAGTTCGTTGCGGCTGCCAAGAAACTCACCGCGGACACCAATGGCGATGGCACCCTGGACCAGTGGGGCACCGGCCTGAACGTCCAGTGGAACCTGCAGCCGTTCGTGTGGTCCAACGGCGGCGACTGGCTCAACGAAGACCGCACCAAGGTCACCGTGGACACTCCGGAATTCGCCCAGTCCCTCCAATGGTTCGCCGACCTGCAGAACGTCCACGGCGTGACGCCCTCTGTGGCGGAAGCGCAGACCCTGGACACCTACCAGCGCTGGATGAAGGGCGAAATCGGCTTCTTCCCCATCGCCCCCTGGGACCTCTCCACCTACCAGAAGCTGGACTTCGACTGGGACGTGATCCCCTACCCGGCGGGTGAATCCGGCAAGACCGCCAGCTGGATCGGCACGCTCGGCATCGCGGTCTCCGAAAGCACCAAGCACCCCGAGGACGCCGTCAAGCTCGTCGAATTCCTGACGGCCAACAAGGAAGCACAGCAGAGCCTGGTGGACGCCGGAATCCAGATCCCCAACCTGAAGGACATGGCGGAGACCTGGGCTGCGGATACCACCACCAAGCCCGCCAACAAGGCCGAGTTCCTGGAGATCGTCAAGGACTACGGCCGCGCCCTCCCGGGCGGCAACACCTACAACGCCGAGTGGTACGACGAACTGTTCACCAACATCCAGCCCGTGCTGGACGGAAAACAGACCGCCGCGGACTACCTGAAGGAAGCCCAGCCCAGGATGCAGGAATTCCTGGACGCCGCCAACCAGCAAGCCGGCAACTAGCCCGACAGACCGGGTGCCGCGGCCCTGCCCGAACGGGCCGCGGCACCTTATCCACCAGCCTTTGCGTGCCGCTTGGCGCGCCACCCATTAAGAATCAAAGAGGATCCAGCGATGACAACCATCACGCGCCCGCGACGCTCGCGGCTTCACCGGAAGGAACACCAGGCCGCCCTGCTCTTTGTTGCCATACCGGTGATCGGGTTCCTCCTCTTTACGCTCTTCCCGCTGCTGTTCTCCGTCTACGCGTCCTTCACCAACTGGAACGGCATCTCCGCCCCGGTCTTCAAGGGCCTGGACAACTACACCAAGATGTTCGGGGACCGCTACTTCCTGAAGTCGCTGTGGAACACGCTGTTCATGATGATCGGCATCCCCATCGGCCTGGTCATCTCGCTGGCCCTGGCATTGGCCATGAACCGCAAGATGCGCGGAACCACGTTCTTCCGCACCGTCTACTACCTGCCCGTGATCTCCTCGATTGCCGCCGTCGCCATCCTTTGGCAGTGGGCTTTCAATGGGGACTTCGGCCTGATCAACCAGGGCCTGGGCCTGATCGGCATTGACGGCCCCAACTGGCTGCAGGACACGGGCACGGTGAAGCCCGCGCTGATCATCATGGCCGTCTGGAAGGGACTGGGGTATTCCATGCTGCTGTACCTGGCCGCGCTGCAGTCGGTGCCGCGCTACCTCTACGAGGCAGCAGCCCTCGACGGCGCCTCCGCCTGGCAGCAGTTCCGCCACATCACCATCCCCATGGTCCGTCCGGTCACGTTCTTCCTGATCGTCACGTCCATCATCGGCGGCTCGCAGATCTTCGTGGAGATCAACATCATGACCCCCACCGGCGGCCCCGAGTTCGAGTCCGCTTCCATCGTTTGGTACATCTGGCAAAAGGCGTTCGACAACCTCCAGATGGGCTACGCCTCCGCCATGTCCGTGGTCCTGGGACTGCTGGTGTTCATCATTACCTTCATCCAGTTCCGGCTCAACCGCCGCAACCAGTTTTCGATCGATTGAGGCAGGCAGCCATGTCCGCACAGAACGTCATCAGCACCCCTCCGCTGGAACCCACCGAAGCCATCCCGGCTACCGGCGGACGCGGCCGCTCCGGCCTGCCAGCCAGGAACGGCCACCGCTCGGCCAAGTCGACACTGAAGCTCGGCAACATCATCACCACGCTCATCCTGTCCGTGGGCGCGATCATCATGATTGCCCCGCTGGCCTGGACTTTCTCCACGTCCCTGAAGACCAAGGACGGCGTGTTCGAACTGCCGCCGCAGTGGATTCCGGACCCGTTCGTATGGGAAAACTACGCCCGGATCTGGACCGCCGGGCCGCTCCTGAGCGGGATCCAGAACAGCCTGATCGTTGCCTGCTCAGTCACCATCGTTGGCTCGCTGACCTCCGCGCTGGCAGCGTTTGCCTTCGCCAAAATGCGGATGCCCTTCAAGAACGTCCTGTTCCTCGGGCTGCTGTCCGGCCTGATGATCCCGTTCCCCACGCTGATGATCCCGCAGTTCACCATCTTCGCCGGCATAGGCTGGGTGGACACCCTGCTGCCGCTGATCGTGCCGGGACTCTTTGGCAACATCATCATGATCTTCTTCCTGCGCCAGTTCCTGAACAGCGTCCCGGACTCCATCGTGGAAGCCGCCCGCATCGACGGCGCCTCCTACCTGCAGATCTTCTGGACGCTGATCATGCCCGCCATCCGGCCCGCGCTGGCCGCGCAGTTCATCCTCTGGTTCATGGCCGTGTGGAACGACTACCTGGCGCCCATCATCTACTTGAACTCCCCGGGCACGCAGACCCTGCAGCTGGTCATCGCGAACTTCAACGCCCAGTACGCCATCCAGACCGACTACCCCTTGATCATGGCCGCCTCGTTCATCGCGCTGCTGCCCGTGCTGATCGTCTTCATTGTGTTCCAGCGCCAGATCATCGAGTCCATCGCCCTGTCCGGGTCCAAGGGCTAGCGCCATGACCACCGCAGATCTCACCAGTGCTGACGCCCCCGCCTTCGATTCCGCAGCAGACCCTGCCTCCTGGGGGGCCCGGCACGCCCACGACCCCACCGTGATCCGCCACGACGACGGCACCTACTACATGTTCTCCACCGATTCCGTGGCCAACTCGAAAGATATTCCAGCCGGGGTACATGTCCGGACGTCTGTGGACCTGGTGGAGTGGACATATGCCGGAACCGCGTTGAATGGCGTTCCGGGGCCAGCCGCCGAATGGTCCCAAGCGCAGGGACTCTGGGCGCCCGAGGTGGTCCGCTGGGAGTCCGGGGACTGGCACATGTACTACTCCGCCTCCACCTTCGGCTCCAATACGTCCGCCATCGGGCTGGCTGTAGCGCCCTCACCGGCTGGCCCCTGGCAGGACCGCGGCCTCGTGGTGGCCACCCGCTCGGGGCAGCACTCCCAGAATGCCATCGATGCCGCAGTGACGTTCGACGCCGACGGCGCCCCCTGGCTGACGTACGGTTCCTTCTTTTCGGGGATTTACATCCTGCCGCTGGACCGGACCTCCGGGCTGCCGCTGGTGAAGGGGGACCTCGGCTCCGTCATCGCCCGCCGGCCGAAGTCCGTCGAAGGCGCAGTAGAAGGCGCGTTCATCCTCCGCAGGCCCGAGGATGGCCGGTACGTCCTCTTCGTGTCCTACGACTCGTTGTTCAGTTCCTACAACGTGCGGGTGGCCGTGGCAGACTCCATCACCGGCCCATACCGTGACTTCCATGGCCTCGCCATGACGGATGTGGACGCGCTGCCAGCGTCCGTGGGTACCAAGGTGTTGGGCAGTCACCAGTTCGACGGCGGCACGGGCTGGCTTGCCCCTGGCCACAACTCGGTACTCACGCAGGACGGCCCGGGCGGGAGCCCGGAATACTTCATGGTCCACCACGTCCGGTTTGCGGCCGACCCCAGCGAGCATGTGGTGCAGTTGCGGCGCCTATTCTTCAACTCCGCGGGCTGGCCGGTAGTCTCACCGCAGCCGTTCGCCGGCCGGGAGACCGAGACGTTGCCCGTGCCGGAGCCTGTGGCCGGCACCTGGCAGGTGCTCCGGTTCGATCCGGGGTCCACGGCACTTGTCCCTGCCGTCGCCGCCGAACTGGCCAGCGTTGGTCCCCTCGTCTCGGGCGGGACACCAGCTCCCGCCCGATTGGTTATCGCCGGGGCGCAGGACGGATCAGGACGGGCTGTTGAACTTGATGCTGTGGTGTTCGGGTCCTGGGACTGGGCCCGTAACCGCCCGGCACTGTCCTTTAGCGGAATCGACCAACACGGCGTGGCCTGGAGCGGAACCAAGGGCGGCGCGTCATGAACGACGTTCCGTTGGGGTGGGCCGGACGGGTGATGCAGTGGCTTGCCGTCGCCACCCGCCTGGTGCTGGTCAACGTGCTGTTTGTGGCCGGGACGCTCGCCGGGCTGATGGTGTTCGGCCTCTTTCCGGCCGCCGTTGCCGCCACCACTGTCCTGGGCCGCCTGCGCCTGGGCGGAACGGATGCCGACAGCCAGGGTGGTCACGTGGTCCGGGACTTCGTGACCGTGTACCGCTCGCAGTTCTGGCACACAAACCGGGTGGGCAGCATTTTCTGGCTGGCCAGCGTCGTGCTTTACCTTAATGTCCTGACCGCCGGAACGGCGACGGCGTCCGCGGGCGCCGATGGGACTTTGCTGGTTCATGCTGTCCTGCTGGTACTTGCTGCCCTGGCCGGCCTGGGCACCCTGGCTGCAGCCGCAACGTCGGTGACCCTGTGCAGCCGCTACCGTGACTCCGTCACCAGCGTGTGGCGGACGGCGCTCGTCCTGCCCCTTGTCTCGCCCCTGATGAGCCTGTCGCTGCTGGCCACCCTGACGGCCGCCGTCGTCGTCTTCTCCGCAGTGCCGGTGCTGGTGCCGTTGGTGGGGGTATCCCTTCCGCTGCTCCTGTCGGGCTGGTTGGTGGGGCGCCGGCTGGCGGCGTTCGAAGCGGCGGAGACAGTCGCGGCCGCCGGACAAACCGAACCCGCACAGGCCATCACGCCGGCCACCGCCTAAGAATCCCAAGTTCGCCCTTATAAACGTCAACACCCGTTTTTACAACGTTATACAGAACAGGACAGAACCGTGACCATCACCTCCGCTGCTGCTGAACAGACCCACTTGGCTGTTGTGGCGCCCACCGTCATCACCATCGACCGGTCCGCCGTCGTTGCCCCCGTCAGCCGCCGTATCTTCGGCTCCTTCGTGGAGCACCTGGGCCGCTGTGTGTACGACGGCATCTACGAGCCCGGCCACCCCACGGCCAACGAGGACGGCTTCCGGCTGGACGTCATCGAACTCGTCAAGGAGCTCGGCTCCAGCACCATCCGCTACCCCGGCGGCAACTTCGTCTCCGGTTACCGCTGGGAGGACGGCGTGGGTCCGCGCGAGGAGCGACCGGTCCGGCGTGACCTCGCCTGGCACTCCCTGGAGTCCAACCAGGTGGGCCTGGACGAGTTCGCTCGCTGGTGCAAGCTCACCGGCTCCGAACTGATGATGGCCGTCAACCTGGGCACCCGCGGCATCGAAGCGGCCCTTGACCTGCTGGAATACACCAACCACCCCTCCGGCACGGCCCTCAGCGACCAGCGCATCGCCAACGGTGCCAAGGACCCCTACAACATCCGCATGTGGTGCCTGGGCAACGAGATGGACGGGCCGTGGCAGATCGGCCACATGTCCGCCGAGGATTATGGCAAGATCGCTGCCCGCACCGCGTCCGCCATGAAAACGGCGGATAAGAACCTGGAGCTGGTGGTGTGCGGCTCGTCAGGATCCTCCATGCCGACGTTCGGCGAATGGGAACGCGTGGTCCTGGAGCACAGCTACGACTACGTGGACTACATCTCCTGCCACGCCTACTACCAGGAGCGCAACGGCGACCTCGGCTCCTACCTCGCCTCCTCGCTGGACATGCAGTACTTCATCGAAACCGTGGTGGCCACCGCGGACCACGTCAAGCACAAGCTGAAGAGCAAAAAGACCATCCAGCTCTCCTTTGACGAGTGGAACATCTGGTACCTGGACGAGCACCAGGCCTCCGACGAGGTCAACGATGAATGGACCCACGCGCCGCGCCAGCTGGAGGACACCTACTCCGTGGCCGACGCCGTGGTGTTCGGCAACCTGCTGATCACCCTCCTGAAGAACCACGACCGCGTGGCAGCGGCTTCCCTTGCGCAGCTGGTCAACGTCATTGCCCCCATCATGACCGAACCGGGGGGCGACACCTGGCGCCAGACCACGTTCTTCCCGTTCTCCGTCACCTCCCGCCTGGCCCGCGGCGAAGTCCTGCGCCCGCGCATCGAGGCCGGCACCTACACGACGGCGGTCTATGGCGAGGCTCCGTTGGTGGACGCCGTCGCCACGGCCGACGCCGGCCAGTCGGCTCTCTTCCTGGTAAACCGCAGCCAGACCGAGTCCATCGACGTAACCGTCAACGTTTCGGACCTCAATGCCACGGTGATCACCGAAGCCGTGACCCTGCATGATGCGGACGTCTACGCCAAGAACACCCTCCAGGATCAGAACCGGGTTGGCCTGAAGCAGCTCCAGGGCGCCGTCCTTGAGGAGGGCACGCTGACGGTGACCCTGCCGCCGGTGTCCTGGTCCGCCGTCGCGCTTGGCTGACGTGCTTTCCGAGCCGAGTAGTTCCGCTGCCGGCCGCCCTGCTGTTCGATTCACAGCGCGGCGGCTGGCAGCGGTGCTTGCCGCCGTCGTCGTCCTTGTCCTGACGGCCTGCGGCGCCTCTCCGGGCGCGGCGCCTGAGGCGAAGCCCGCCGAAATCACCGGCGACTTCTTCACCCACGACCCCGCGCTGGTCAAAGGCGGGGACGGCGAGCCGTGGTTCATCTACTCCACAGGCAACGGGCAGGTGGCTGACGGCAACATCCAGATCCGGCGCTCCGACGACGGCGTGGAGTGGGAGTACGTCGGCGAGGTCTGGCAGGAAAAGCCGGCCTGGCTGGCCACTGCGGTCCCGGGCGTGGACAACCTGTGGGCGCCGGAACTCTATGAACACGACGGCACCTGGTACCTGTATTACTCGGCGTCCACGTTTGGAAAGAACCTGTCCGTGATCGCGCTGGCCACGAACACCACGCTGGATCCGACCGACGCCGCGTACGAGTGGGTGGACCGCGGGCAGGTTATCTCCTCCAAGGGGGAGCGTTTCAACGCCATTGACCCCGGCATCGTGGAAGACGACAACGGGACGCCCTTCATGGCTTTTGGATCCTTCTGGACCGGACTTCAGCTGGTCCAGCTCGAATGGCCTACCGGCCTGCGCGCCGATGCCGCGGATCCGATAACGATCGCCGACCGGAAGGTCCCGCCCAACGCCATAGAAGCGCCCTACATCCTGCCGCATGATGGCCAGTACTACCTGTTCTTTTCCCGGGACTTCTGCTGCCAGGGCCTGGAAAGCACGTACAACATCGCGGTGGGACGTTCGGACAGCATTACCGGCCCCTATGTGGATGCGGAGGGCAAGGAACTGCTCGACGGCGGCGGGACCCCTGTGTTGGCCACAGATGGCGGGCGCGTGGGGCCGGGCGGCCAGTCCGTTTCCGGGGACACGCTCGCCTTCCACTACTACGCCGAGGAGCTGGACGGGGCGTTCCGGCTGGGGCTGGCCGATCTTGAGTGGAAGGACGGGTGGCCCAAGGCGAGCTAGGATCCGCGTGCGTTCCTGCCCGGTTGCTTTCGCCCCAAGCAGCTGAATCAGGCCGCGCCACGGCGTGTCGCGCGTGGAAAGCGCTTCACCGGCGGGGCCGCCAAAAGCAACTGGGCAGGAGCGTACAGCCGGGCGGCCGGAGGTCATGGACGAACTGTTCCAGGCCTTCCCGCTGCCTCCTACGCCGGGCTTGCTCCCGCCGTCGATTCGCGGGCCACAATCCGGAACTCCGTCTCGATCTCCCGTGGCGGCATGCCGTTCGGTTCCTTGATCCGCTCCATCAACATCCGGATGGCGGTCTCGGCGATTTCCGTACGGCCGGGATCGACGGTACTCAACGTCGGCAGGCTGTACCGGGTTTCGTCCAGGTCATCGAAACCGATCACGGCGACGTCGTCCGGGACGCGGAAGCCCGCCTCCTGCAGGACGCGGACGGCGCCTTGGGCCAGGGTGTCGTTGAGACCGAAGACGGCATCGAAGGAGGCGCCGCGGTCCAACAGGTCATGCATGGCGGCCGCGCCATTGGACCGGTGCCAGTCCACCACGTAGGCAACGATTCCGTCGTCGTATGGAATGCCCCGGGCCTCGAGGGCATCCCGGTAGCCCCGCAGCCGGAGGCCAGCAGAGCCGATTACTTCCCCCTCGTGGGCCCCCACGACAGCGATCCGCTTCTTTCCTAGGTCCAGCAGGTGTTCGGTGGCAGCCCGGGCGGCGGTGACATTCTGCATGGTGACGTGGTCGGACGCGCTGCCGAAGATGCGCTCGCCGAGCAGGACAATCGGCACCTCTGCCTTGATCAGGTGCGCGTCCTCCTGGCCGAGGGCGAGCGGGCTGAAAAGGAGGCCATCGGACATCTTGAGCCGGGGGCTGGCCATCACTTCAAGCTCGCGCTTCCGGTCCGCGCCGGTCTGTTCGATCAGCACCACCAGGCCGTGCTTCGCTGCGGCTTCGATGACGGCGTCGGCCAGTTCGGCGAAGTAGGGCAGGCTCAGCTGGGGCAGTGCCAGGGTGATGGCGCCGGTCTGCCCCGAGCGGAGGCTGCGGGCCGTGAGGTTGGGCCGGTAGCCGAGTTCCTGAATGGCCTTTTCAACCCTGGCGCGCGTGGTGTCCCGGACGTGCGGATGGTTGTTGATCACGTTGGAGACGGTCTTGAAGGACACCCCCGCCACACGGGCCACGTCGTGCAGCGTTGCCGCCATCCTGCCTCCCCCGGGTGTTGTTTTGGCCCACGCGGCCTGTCACGGATAGTTTACAACGTTGCATCGCCTCAGCGCCCCTTCCCTGCGTTGCTCTATCACTTCCGGTTCCTAACAGGCATGTTTGGCAACCATGAGTGATAGAGCAACGCCGAATGTTTAGCGCCGCTTCCGCTTGGAGCGCTGCTCCTCCCGCCGCTCGGAGGTGTCGCGCTCCGCGGAGCGTTGCGATTTCCCGGCCACCACTACCTTCTGGTGCCACTCGCGCTGATACGCCCGGCGGGCTGCGGCGTCGGTGCGCCGGGCCAGGGCGGCGAGTTCGCGCTGGAGTTTGCCGTAGCTATGCCAGCGCCGTTCGTCCAGCGTCCCGTCCGCCAGGGCAGCCTGTACGGCACAGCCCGGTTCCCGGTGGTGGGCACAGTCCGAAAACCGGCAACGGCTGGCCAGCTCCTCCACGTCGCCGAACATTTCGCCCATGCCTTCGTCGGCGTCGAACAGTCCGAATCCCCGGACGCCTGGGGTGTCCATGAGGACGGCGCCATTGGGCAGCGGCACGAGTTCACGTGACGTGGTGGTGTGTTTGCCCTTGAAGTCGCCGGAGCGGACCTCGCCGGTGTGCTGCACTTGGTGGCCCACGAGGGCATTGATGAGGGTGGACTTGCCAGCACCCGACGGGCCCAGGAGGACCAGCGTGCCGTGCGGCGGCAGGTGCGCCAGGAGCGCGTCGATCCCATCGCCGTTCTCGGCCGACGTGGTGACCACGTCCACGCCGGCCGCCTGCAGGATGACTTTGCCGACGACGTCGTCCGCCACGTCCGCCAGATCGGCTTTGGTGATGATCACCAGCGGAACCGCGCCGGAATCCCAGGCGGCCACGAGGGTGCGTTCCAGGCGGTTGTGGGTAAGCGGCCGGTCCACGGGGACCACCACGCCCACCACGTCCATGTTCGCGGCGAGCACCTGCGCCTCCGAGGAGTCTTCAAAGGCACGCTTGCGGCTGAGTTCGGACCGGCGCGGAAGGATCCCGGTGATCTGGCGGTCGCCGGCGCGGTTGGGTCCGATCCACACCCAGTCGCCCGTGACCGGCACGCCGGCGTCGAGCGGGTAGGGCAGGTGGAGCAGTTCCCTTCCGACGGCCGTGAGGACCAGGTTGCGGTCCACGCGGACTACCCGTCCGGGTTCGTGGTGATGGTGGGTTTCGGGGTCGTGGGAGTCGAAATACTGGGCGATGGAAGGGGAGTAGCCGTAACGTTCGGGTCCGTCGTGGCTGGAAAGGGATTCGGCAAAGCTGTGCAGGCTGGTGCCTGACGAATTGTTCAAGGTGAGTCCTCGGGAGAAGTCCCCAGGCACCTGAGGGCGGCAGTCCTGTGGCCGGAACCTGCGGGTGCGCGCCTTAGGCGGTGCGGAGGCGGGGGAGCGGAGTGATTGGTTTGATGGGTGCGGGGCGCTCTGGGCGCGCGGCTGTGACAGTCATCAAAACCACCTCCTTTCCCTCCCGGTGTCCGGATTCCTTCACGGACTCTCGGTTGTTGAGTGTAGCCCGGTGCTGGTGTGTTGGGTAGGGGGAGGTCGACAGGCCAATCTATTGACGCTCCGTGTGATGCAGGCTACAGTTGACCCAGTTATACGAATAACTGCCCCATTACCTAAGGCCCGAGGAGGTGCCCATGGCTGGATCACGGCCCAAGTCAGGACCGACGATGCATGACGTCGCGGCCGCTGCGGGAGTTTCACAGGCAACTGTGTCCCTGGTGCTGAACTCGGCTGCCGGGTCACGCTTTTCCGAGGATACCCGCAAGCGCGTACGGGATGCCGTGCGCCGGCTCGGCTACCGCACCAACGCCCATGCCAAGGTTCTCCGTGAGGGTGTGGCCGGCATGATCGGGTTCATCGGTGACTCCGTGGCTACCACTCCTTTTGCCGGAGCCATCATCGAAGGTGCACAGCAGCGGGCATGGGAGGACGGGCTCCTCCTGCTTACGGTGAATACCGGGGGCGACAAGGAGCTCGAGGCTGCTTCCCTGGACACGATGCTCTCCTACAAGGTTGCAGGAGTGGTCTACGCCGCCATGTATCACCGGCGGCTGGATGTCCCGGAGGTGCTGGCTGATGTTCGATCCGTAGTGTTGAACTCCCAGGACCGTGCTGGACGGGTCCCGAGTGTCGCACCGGATGAGGTCAAGGGCGGATATGCGGCCACCAGCCGGCTGCTCAAAGCTGGTCACACCCACGTGGGGATGATCAATATCGAAACCCTCGAAAGTGGGCTGCCTGCTGCTGTTGGCCGCTATGAGGGATACTGCGCGGCACTTATGGACGCGGGGCTGGACGTTGATCCGGGCCTGGTCCGGTTCGGTCAGGGCGGTGAGGTGCATGGCTACAAATACGCGATGGAGCTGCTCACTTCCCAAAACCCGCCCACAGCGATTTTCTGCGCCAATGACCGCGGCGCCTGGGGTGCCTACCAGGCGGTGTCGGACCTGCGCCTATCGATTCCCGGAGACGTCTCTATAGTCGGGTTTGACAACCAGACGACCATCGCGCCGCACCTTCGCCCGGGATTGACCACCTTTGAATTGCCGTTCGTCGCCATGGGCCGTCGTGCGGTTGATCTGATACTCCAGGATGCGGAACCCGACGGCCGGGTCGAGCTAATGGACTGCCCTCTGATTGAACGGAATTCAGTGACTCATCCTAAGGAGATGCCATGAGCCGCACCATCCCGGCCCGACGCGGGCGTCCTGTTGCGGCACCGTTGCCGCAACGAAAAAATTCTCTTTCGCTCCGCCTGAAGAGGATTTCCCGTGCCTGGCAGTTATACGTATTACTAGCCCCGGCGATCGTCTATATCCTGGTCTTCAAGTACTGGCCGATGTACGGCGTTCAGATCGCATTCAAGAACTACAACCCGGTGGACGGGTTCACCGACAGTCCCTGGGTGGGCCTGACGCACTTCATCAGGTTCATGAACTCCTACCAGTTCGGCCAGGTCGTCGGTAACACGTTGTGGATCGCAGTTCTCGGCCTGCTGGTGGCCTTCCCGATCCCGATCATCCTCGCGTTGCTGGTCAACCAGCTCCAGAGCGAGAGGTTCAAGAAGTTCACCCAGACAGTGCTGTATTCGCCTGCTTTCATCTCCACCGTCGTGGTGGTTGGCATTATGTTCGTGGTCCTCTCGCCCAGGTCTGGTCTCGTGAACAATGCGATCCAACTCGGCGGCGGTGAACCGATCTTCTTCATGGGCTCCGCAGAGTGGTTCCGCCCCATCTACGTGATCTCGGATGTCTGGCAGAATGCCGGCTTCTCCATGATCGTGTACCTTGCGGCGTTGGCCGCCATCGACCCGGCACTGCATGACGCGGCCAAAGTCGATGGCGCCTCGAAGCTGCAGCGCATCCGGCACATCGACTTGCCAGGCATCATGCCGGTGGTGACGATCCTGTTCATCCTGGCCATCGGAAACCTGCTTAACGTCGGTTTCGAAAAGGCGCTGCTGATGCAGACGCCGCTGAACCTCTCGACCTCGGAGATCATCCAGACCTACGTCTACCACGCGGGCCTGCAGCAGGCGCAGTTCAGCTACTCGGCCGCTATCGGCCTGTTCAACTCCCTCCTTAACCTGGCGTTGCTGCTCGTGTTCAACACGATTGCGCGCCGGGCCAACCAAGCGACCCTGTGGTGAGGCCGACATGTCCCTGATAACCAACCCCCCGACCATCGAGAACCCGAAACGGACCATGAGCGTGGTCCGTCCCAAGCAGTCTCTGAGGGACAAGTACGGCGACCGTGCGTTCAACGTCGCCGCCACTACCGTCCTGCTGCTGTCCATCCTCGCCGTCGTGTATCCGCTGTACTTCATCGTCATCGCCTCCATCAGCGACCCGAACGCCGTCTATGAAGGCAAGGTCTGGCTGTTCCCCTCCGGCGTGACCACTGAGGGCTACGAACGGATCTTCGCCGACAGCCGCATCTGGAACGGCCTGGGCAACACAGTCATCTACACCGTGCTCGGCACCGCCGTCAGCGTCAGCACCATCCTGTGCGGAGCCTACGCGCTGTCCCGCAAGGACATGCCGGGCCGGAAGTTTCTGATGCTCCTGTTCGTGATCACCATGTTCTTCGACGGCGGCCTCATCACCAAGTACCTTGTGGTCCGGGACCTGGGGATGCTGGACACTGTCTGGGCAGTGGTCCTGCCCGGTGCGGTGGGCGTGTGGAACCTGATCATCGCCAGGTCATTCTTCGAACACACCATCCCCAACGAACTGCGCGAAGCCGCCCAGATGGACGGGGCCACCGACTTCAAGTTTTTCTTCCAGATGGTGCTGCCCCTGTCCAAACCACTGATCATGCTCATGATCATGGTCCACGTCGTAGCCCAGTGGAACTCGTTCTTCGACGCACTGATCTTCCTCAATGACGACTCCAAGTACCCGCTACAGCTGGTGCTCCGGAACATCCTCATCCAATCCGATGTCTCCTCCGCCGGAACCACCGGCGGCGACATCGAATCCTATGCGGCAGCGCAACGGATCGCAGAGCTCACCAAGTACGCCATGATCGTCGTCTCGAGCCTGCCCCTCATGATTGCCCTGCCATTCATGCAGAAGCACTTCACCAAGGGCGCCATGATCGGCGCCGTCAAATAACCGCACCGCCCACCAGTAAACCCCCAGATGCAGTATCCCCACCTCAGAATAGGAAAGACCATGGCATTCAGCCGCAAATTCGCCGCCCTCGGCACCGTCCTGGCCGGAACATTGATGTTCACCGGCTGCTCCGGCGGCTCAGGCACCACGGAGATCAAAGACGCCTCCTCGGACTTCGGTTTCCAGGAAACAGGCTTCCCGATCGTCAGCAAGACACTGGACCTCACGTTCTCCGGCACGAAGTCAGCGCTTGCCCCGGACTACAACACCATGACCGTGGTGAAGGAATGGGAAAAGGCCACCAACGTCCACGTCAACTGGGAGAACCTGCCCGAAACAGTCTTCAAGGAAAAGAAGAACCTGATCCTCGCCAGCGGTGACCTCCCCGACGCCTTCTTCAACTCGGGGCTGACCGATGCTGAAATAGCCACCTACTCCGCCAGCGGCACCCTCATCCCACTCGAGGGGCTTATCGAGAAGAACGCGCCCAACCTCTCCAAACTGCTCTCGGAACGGCCTGATATCAAGGCTGCCATCACCTCTTCGGACGGGCACATCTACTCCCTGCCCTCCATCGAGGAACTCGGCCTGGTCCAGTTCCCCAACGAACTGGCCATCAACACTACCTGGCTGAAGAAACTCAACATTCCGATGCCGAAAACCATCGATGAGTTCCACGACGCTCTGCTGGCATTCAAGACCCAGGACGCGTCCGGCACCGGCAAGACCATCCCGTTGAGCTTTATGCCCGGCTCCTGGTGCGGGGACATCGTTGACCTGATCGCCGCCCTCGGCGGAGTGCCGGACAACATGGACCACCGCATCGTCCAGGACGACAAGGTCATCTTCACCCCCACCCAGGACGGCTACAAGAAAGCCATCCAGACCCTGCACGAGTGGTACAAGGAAGGCCTGATCGATCCCGAGTCCTTCTCCCAGGACGACAAGGCCTACCTGGCCAAGGGCAAGGCCGCCACGGAAAACCTCGGTTCCTTCGTCTGGTGGGAAATCCCCGAAATGGTCGGCGCGGACCGCGCCAACAACTACTCCCTGGTCCCCGCCCTTGAGGGCGTCGACGGAAAGCGCCTGGTCAGCCAGTCCAACAACCAGGAAATAGCACGCGGCGCCTTCGCCATCACGCGGACCAACAAATACCCGGCCGCGACCATGCGCTGGGCAGACAACCTGTATGACCCCATCCAGTCAGCCCAGGCCAACTGGGGACCGATCGGTGAAACCCTGCAAAAGGACGCCAGTGGCATCCTGACCCAGATCCCCGCCCCGGCAGGGACCAGCGAGGGCGAACGGCGCCAAAAGGTCGCCCCGGGCGGCCCGAAAGCCAACACCGCAGAGAACTTCAAGAACGTCGTGGCCCCTGAGCCGAGGGCAGCCCAGCGCCAGAAAACGGTAGAAGAGAATTACAAGCCCTTCGCCGCCAACGACGGATACCCGCCCGTGGCGCTGTCCACCGAGGAACTCCAGCAGATCGGCACCATCGAAACGGACGCCGCGTCGCTGGTCAAGCAGAACATGGCCAAGTGGATCGTCTCCGGCGGCATCGAGCAGGAATGGGACGGCTACATCTCCCAGCTCAAGAACATCGGCGTCGACAAAATGATCGAGGTCTACCAGCAGGGCTACGACCGCTACAAGACCAACTCCTAACACCGACAAAACGGGTGGGCCGGCGCGCCTGCCGGCCCACCCCAACCAGGGAACCTTGCCAGTTTCCCGGCCAGACCCGCACAAGAAACGAGACCCCACCCCCATGACTGCCGCGACCGCCACGACAGCCGACACCTTCCGCCCGGTCATGCACTACGCCGCCCGGAACACCTGGCTCAATGACCCCAACGGCCTGATTTTCCATGACGGCGTCTACCACCTCTACTACCAGAACAATCCGCTGGATAACGTCTGGGGAAACATGTCATGGGGCCACGCCACTTCCCCGGACCTGGTCACCTGGACCGAGCACTCCGTCGCCATCGCCTGCGATGAGCACGAGGACATCTTCTCCGGAAGCATCGTTTTTGACCGGGACAACACCAGCGGACTGGGCACCGACTCGGCCCCGCCCCTGGTCGCCGTCTACACCAGCGCCTTCAAGTCCGGCTCCGCGCATGAGGGGCTTCAGGCCCAGTCGCTCGCCTTCAGCCTCGACGGCGGCTACACCTGGACGAAACACGCTGGGAACCCGGTACTGAACCGCGGATCAGCCGAGTTCCGTGACCCCAAGGTCATCAGGTACGACGGCGGCGCGGGCAGTTACTGGGTCATGGTTGCCGTGGAAGCCACGGACTTCCAAATTGTGCTCTACAAGTCCCCTGATCTGAAAAACTGGGAGCCTCTGAGTACGTTCGGCCCGGCCAACGCCACCGGGGGTGTCTGGGAATGCCCTGACCTGTTTCCCCTGCCCCTCGACGGCGATCCGGAAAACCTCCAATGGGTCCTCACCGTCAACCTCAACCCTGGTGGCCCCAACGCTGGCTCCGCCGGGCAGTATTTCGTCGGAGACTTCGACGGAACCACCTTCACCTCGGCCACCACCGTCACCGAAGGCCACCAGGATCCCGACCGTCTGGGCGAGTACCAGTGGCTGGACTGGGGCCGGGACTACTACGCCGCCGTGTCGTTCAGCGACGCCCCGGACAACCGCCGCCTCATGATCGCCTGGATGAATAACTGGGAGTACGCCAACCAGATCCCCACCTCGCCCTGGCGCAGCCCCATGACCCTGGCCCGCGAAGTATCCCTCCACACCATCGACGGAAGACCCCGCCTCATCCAACAGCCTGCTGGGGACTTCGCCGCGGTTTCCAGTGCCGGCGCGTCATTCACGCTGGAAAACGCGGAACTCTCCGACTGCACGCGCGTCCTTGACGGGGCGGCCGGCGCCGTCCAGCGGATCGATCTGACCCTCACACCCGGAAGCGCGGAGGAATTTGGGCTGATCGTCCGCGCCAACGGCGCCCACGGAACACGCGTCGGCATCCGGCCAGCACATGGCACCCTCCATGTCGACCGTCGGACATCAGGAAACACCAGCTTCCATGAATCCTTCCCCTCCATCGACACCGCCCCCATCAGGGCGATCGAGGGTTCCTACCGGCTCACCATCTTCGTGGACCACTGCTCCCTCGAAGTCTTCGCCGAGGAAGGCCAGGTCACCATGACGGAACTGATCTTCCCCGCACCGACGAGCACCGACGTCGCCATCTACGCTCTCGGCGGTACTGCCACCGTGGAAAGCCTGGACGTCACCCTATACGCGTAACCGTGCACTCCAACTGAAGGCATCCGATGCACGGCCCGGATGCCTTCAGCCCGGAGGCAGCTGGCCTGAAACGTGTCAAGCTGTTCAATTACAGTAGACCCATGAAGACGCTCCGTGTTGTTGTGCCCACACCCCTGCCCGAGGAACTGTGCGAGCTCATTGAGCGGACCGAGCCTCGAGTGGAGATGGTCCGCGACCAGGCGCTGCTCCCGCCCCAGGGCCATCCCGGCGACCACCGGGGCGACGAAAGCTTCACGCGCACCGCGGAAGAGCAGGCCCGGTTCGAGAAGCTGATCGACTCTGCAGACGCGCTGTACGGCGTACCGGACCAGTCGCCATCGCAGCTCAAGCGCACGGTTGAGGCGAATCGACGGCTGCTGTGGGTCCACACCACTCCTGCTGGAGGCGGCGGCCAGGTGCGCGCTGCCAACCTGAGCCAGGAGCAACTGGAGCGGATCGCCTTCACAACGTCGGGCGGCGTCCACGCGCAGCCCCTCGCCGAGTTCGCAGTATTTGGTGTCCTGGCCGGGATGAAGGATCTTGCCAGGATCCAGAACGATCAACGGAACCGGACCTGGGGTGAGCGCCGCACGCTCAGCCAAATGTCCTCCGCCACCGTCCTTGTGGTGGGCCTTGGGGGCATCGGCAGGGCCGTGGCGGGAAAGCTGGCGGCACTGGGTGCGCGGGTCATCGGTGCCCACCGCAGGCAGGTCGAGGTGTCGGGGGTTGAGCTGATCGTCCCCATGGAAGAGCTTGCTCAGGCCGTAGCCGGGGCGGACGCTATCGTTCTCTGCCTTCCAAGCACGACGGCGACACACCGGGTTGTCAGCCGAACGGTGCTGGAAAGCGTCAAGCCGGGAGCCACGCTCGTCAATGTGGGCAGGGGAACCACCGTGGATGAGCCAGCCCTGGTTGAGGCCCTTGCTGAAGGCAGGATCGGTTTCGCCGCCCTCGATGTCTTCGACACCGAGCCGCTTCCGGTGGACAGCCCGCTATGGGAAATGCCGAACGTCCTCGTCAGTCCGCACGCCGCGGCAATCAACGGCAACGAGGAGCGGCTCATCGCCGAGCTATTCGCCACGAATGCGACACGGCTTCTGGACGGCGAGCCCCTCCGGAACCGGGTCAACACCGTCGAGTTCTACTAAGCCATGGCCTCAAGGGTAGGGATCCGGGAAGTCGCAGCGCTCGCGCAGGTGGCGCAAGGCACTGTTTCGCACTTCATCAACCATCCGGACAAAGTGTCTCTGGAAAAACGTGAGCGCATCCAGCGCGCCATCGACGAACTGGGCTTTGTGCGCAATGACGCTGCATCGCAGCTCCGCCGTGGCAGCAGTGCAACCATCGCCTACATTGCCCCGGACATCAGCAACCCCTTCTTTGCCACTATTGCCGAGGGCGTGGAGCAGCGTGCCGCAGCCGACGGACTTTCGGTCTTCCTGGCCAACTCCAACAGGAGCCGGGAGCGGGAAGACGCCTATCTGGAAATGTTCCAGGCTCACCGCGTCCGGGGGCTGCTGGTGGCATCGCATGGTCCTATCGAGGACCGGCTGGCCCACATCCGCAGGCTTGGCACTCCCAGCGTCCTCGTGGGGCAGCGCGCGCTGGCCAGCGAACAGCCGTCCGTGTCAGTGGACGACGAGTTGGGCGGATACTTGGCAGCCAGGCACCTCATCGAGCAGTCGGCCCGGCGCATCGCGTTCGTCGGAGGGCCTTTGGGAGTGTCGCAGATCTCGGACCGGATCGAGGGTGCCAGCCGTGCGGTGCGCGAATGCGTCGATGCCACCCTTGAGGTGATCAACGTCGGCAGCCGGACCCTTGCCGTGGGTCGGGAGGTGGCAGCTGAGATCGCCAAGCGATCCCCGGAGCGCCGGCCCGAGGCGATTTTCGCCGCCAACGACCTCCTGGCTCTGGGCCTGATGCACGGACTCGTGGTGGATAACGGGCTGGGCATACCGGCCGACATCTTCCTGGTCGGGTATGACGATATCGAGTTCGCGGAAGCCTCGGTGATCCCTTTGACGTCGGTCAGGGCTCCCCACGAGGAGTTCGGCATCGCGGCGGTGGATCTCCTGCAAGCGGCCATTGCCAAGGACACCGAATCTGCCAAGCAGATTATCTTCAAGCCGAAACTGATGGTCCGGGCCTCCACGCTCGCCTGAGGCTGCTACATCGCGGAGGCTTCCTGGACCAGCAGGGGAACGCGGTCGACGGCGGCTGCCGCACTTTCGAAGTGATGCGCACCGCTCCCGATCTCCACGGCGTCGCACCCGGGAAGCTGCACTGTCGCCGTCGCACCCGTGGGCACCGTGACGTCCACACGCAGGCTCCCGCCGTCGATCTTCCAGGCGATGGCCGCCCGCCCATACGGCGTCTCATGTTCCGCGGAAGCATGCTTGAGCCCACCGCCAGGCTGCGGCTGGAAAACGATATGCCGGTAGCCCGGCGCTCCCGGCGCCAGGCCGGCCACCACGCGATGGAGCCAGTCGGCCACGGCTCCCAGGGCGTAATGGTTGAACGAGGTCATCTTGCCGGTGTTCACTGTGCCATCGGGCAACATGCTGTCCCAGCGTTCCCAGATCGTGGTGCCGCCCTGCATGACGGCGTACAGCCAGGAGGGCGCCTCTTCCTCAAGGAGGAGGCTGTAGGCGGAGTCTGCATGTCCGGTGACTGTGAGGGCATCGGAGACCAGCGGCGTACCCACGAAACCAGTGGCGATTCGGTGCCCGGCCTCCTCTACGAGTTCGGCGAGGCGGCGCCCCGCCGCCTCAATCCCGGCGTTGGGCAGCAGCTCAAAACCGATGGCCAGCGAGTAGGCGGTCTGGGCATCGCTGGTCATGGCTCCGTCAGGGCGGACATAGGCGGCCGCGAACGCGCGGCGGACATCCGCGGCCAGCCGGGCGAACCGTTCCTCGTCCTCGGACCGGCCCAGGACCGCTGCCATCCGGGCCATGCGATCCGCGGAGCGGGCGAAATACGCCGTGGCCACAAGGTAGCGGTCGGTGCGGGCATCGGCCGGATCATGCGGCGGGGCGGAGGGATCGAGCCAGTCGCCCAGCTGGAATCCTTCATTCCAGAGCCGGTCCGGCCCGGCAAGCCGCTCCACCAGTTCCACCCAGCGTTTCGCGCTGTCGTACTGCGCAACCAGGATCCCGGGATCGCCGAAACGTTCGTACAAAGTCCACGGCGTAAACGTCGCGACATCACCCCAGGCCGCGCCGGGGCGGATGGGAGTCCACATCTTGTGCGCCGGAATGACCGGGACGTACCAAGGCACCGTTCCATCCGGAAGCTGTTCCGCGGCCACATCCTTCAACCAGCTGGAGAGCATGCCGGAGACGTCGTAGAGGTACGATGCGGTCGGTGCGAACACCTGGATATCGCCGGTCCAGCCGACGCGTTCATCCCGCTGCGGGCAGTCGGTGGGGATGTCCAGGAAGTTTCCCCGCATGCTCCAGACCACGTTCTCATGGAGCCGGTTGACGCTCGCGTTCGAGGTCTCGAACCAGCCCGTGCGCTCGAGGTCGGTGTGGTAGACGCGGGCGCTGATGTCGCCGCGGGCAACGGCAGCCTCGAGGTCGCCGGGCCAGCCGCTGACCTCCGCATACCTGAACCCATGGAAAGTGAACCGGGGCTCCCACTCCTCCAGTGGCCGTCCGGCCATGACGTATTCGTCGGTTGACTTCGCACTGCGCAGCGGCCGGGTATAGAGCTCCCCCTCCTGCAGCACCTCTGAGGTGCGGATGAGGACAGAGTTCCCCGCCTCGCCGGAAACCCGGATGCGGAGCCTGCCCACGAGGTTTTGGCCGAAATCGAGGACCTTCTTGCCGCTTGGTGTGGTCATAACCATCGCAGGGGCTACCTCCTGCGTGCATCTGACCGGGGGTCCCTCCGGAGCCACGAGCGTGCCGGGATCGCGGTGTGCTGCGACGACGCCGTGCCAGCCGGCGTCGTTGAATCCCGGCCGGGACCAGCCATCGAGCTCAAGCCGTGCGTCGTACAGCTCGCCGTCGTAGTTTCCGCTGCGCACGATCGGGCCGGGGGCCGCCCGCCAGGAGCTATCCGTGGCGATGACGTCCACCGAGCCGTCGCGGTACCGGACTTCAAGCTGGGCGAGCAGCGAGAGATCTGTGCCGTAGAGGTTCTGGAAACCGCCGTACCAGCCCAGCCGCCCCCGGTACCAGCCATCCCCAAGCCAGGATCCAATAGCGTTGGCGCCGGAGGCCAGGTGCCCGGTGACGTCGTAGGTGTAGTACCGGAGCCGTCGGTTGTAGGTGGTCCAGCCGGGCGACATGGCGTCATCGCCCACCCGCCGGCCGTTGATTTCGACTTCGTAGAGCCCATGGGCGGTGACATAGAGGCGCGCGGAGGCGACGTCGTCGCGCACGGTGAACTCCCGACGCAGCAGTGGCGGGCGCCGTTCGTCCGACGCCGGATCCTCCTCCCAGCCGGCGCCGATGGCCATGGCCTTCCAGTCGCCGGGTTCCAGCAGCCCCGCTTCCACGGTGCCCGGTTCACTCCACTCCGAGCGGGTTCCGTCGGCGCCCGTGACACGGATCCTGACGGTTGCCTGCTCGCGGGAGCTGAGTGGCGGGGAGGGCCAGGGCTGTAGGACTGAATCGGTGGAGCCGAAGGATGGTGAGGTGTA
Source organism: Pseudarthrobacter sp. CCNWLW207 (assembly GCF_037203945.1). Lineage (NCBI taxonomy): Bacteria > Bacillati > Actinomycetota > Actinomycetes > Micrococcales > Micrococcaceae > Pseudarthrobacter > Pseudarthrobacter sp. CCNWLW207. The sequence continues at coordinate 179,262 of NZ_JBBCBS010000002.1, forward strand.
AACGGTGCCTCCGCGTTCCACCCGCACTTCGTAGGATGCCTGCGTCCAGCCGGCCGCCGCCTGGGTTTTCCAGGAGAGCCGCGGCGTGGCGACGCCGGTGCCGAGGGCCTGGCGGTGGTGTTCGAACGTTGGTGTACCAACGGTGATGCTCATAAAGACTCCTGATGGGTGGGCCTCTCGGCCCGCGTCCGGATGTGCGGAAGCTGGGAGGTGGGGAATATGTGCCGTGTCCTGCCCATCATTCCGCAGTTCTTGACACGTTTCAAGAGTTTCGCTCTTAGACCCTTGTTTCGCGGGATTATCTGTTGATACGGTTCAAGAACCGCCCTCCCGCATTCCGGAGCGCACAATCCCCACCTGAAAGGACCACCCCATGACGCACCCCTGCTACGCGGTGCTTGAGGTAGTACTGGCCGGACCGGACGAACCAGTTCCTGCGGATCGTGTGCCGTTCTGGACCGCCTTTGAGCACGAGTCCGGGGAGGTCAAGAGAGTGCCTGGATTCTGGGACGGCGCAAACCGCTACGTGGTGCGTTTCGCCCCGGAGCGGGAAGGAAGCTGGACCTGGAGCACACGCTCGGAGGCCGTCGGACTTTCCGGAATGACGGGCACTGTCACCGTAACGGCCCCGGCACCCGCGGAGCACGGGCCGGTCAGGGTGGCCGGCACGTTCCATTTCGCCCACGCAGACGGCACTCCGTTCCGCCCGGTCGGGGCCACCGTGTACAACTGGCTGCACCAGCCCGAGGATCGGTTCGCGGCCACGGTCGACTCACTGGCTGCGGCCGGCTTCAGCAAACTGCGCTTTATGGTCTTTCCGCAGGCGGGCGGCTATGTGGAACATTTCCCTAAGCTGCTGCCGTTTGAACGCGGCGCCGACGGCCGCCACGACGTGACCCGCCCGGTGGTGGCCTTCTTCCAGCGTCTGGATGCCGCCGTCGTCCTTCTGCAATCCCGGGGGATCCAGGCCGACGTGCTGATCTACAACGCCTATGACAACGGCCGCTTCGGACTCGACGGACTGACCGAAGCCGAGGATGCCGTGTACCTGCGCTACCTCGTCGCGCGGCTCTCCGCCTACTCCAACGTGTGGTGGTCGCTTTGCAACGAGTTCGACATCCTGGACCGTCCCACGGCGAGATGGGATGCGGCCGGGGAACTGCTCGCAGCCACCGATCCCCACGGCCATCTGCGGTCCATCCATAACTGGATGCGCTTGTATGACTACAACCAGCCGTGGGTCACGCACGCCTCGCTCCAACTCGGACAAGCGACCGAGGACTTCGGTCGCGCTTCGCTGTTCCGTGACGCCTACCGCAAGCCGGTGGTGCTCGACGAGGTCAAGTACGAGGGCGACGTCCCCGAGCGGTGGGGGCACCTCACGGCCCGGGAACTGGTGCACCAGTTCTGGATCAGCGCCGTGTCGGGCTGCTATGCCTCCCACGGCGAGAGCTTCGTGCTCGACGACGGCAGCCTCCATATCGTTGAGGGCGGCCTTCTGCGCGGGAAGAGTCCGGAACGGCTCGGTTTCCTGCGGAAGTTGCTGGACGACGTGGACGGAGACGGCCTGGATCCCATCGACAACTGGTGGGATGCGGCGTTCGTCGCCGGCATTCCCCGGCGAGAGTACTTCCAGTATCTTGGGCGCTCAGCTCCAGCATCGTGGACGTTCCGGCTGCCGAATACGGGCATGGGAATCCAGCTGGAGGTGGGTGACCGCTTCGAGGTTGACGTGATCGACACATGGAACATGACCATCAAGCCGGCAGGCCGGATCTTTGAGCTGACGGACGTCCAGCGAAATGATGCGTTCGCCGCGGACTCGGAACCAGTCCAGCTGCCTGAAGGCGAGGCGCTCGCGCTGCGCGTCCGCCGGGTCCCGCAACCTGCCGTTGCGGACTGAAAGGGACTGCAGATGCGCCGATATTGGGATGACTTCCCCCCGGGGTCCGGTCGCCGCGAACCCCGCGCGGATACGGTCAGCGACGCACGCCGCCTGAGCCTGAACGGAAGCTGGCGGTTCAAACTGTCGCCGACGGCGTCGGGCACCGGCGACGGATTTATCAAGCCCGGGTACGACGACACCGGCTGGGACACCATCCGCGTTCCCTCCCACTGGGTCCTGGAACCGGTCACACCCCTGGCCGGCGGACCCGCCCGGTCGCTGCGCGGCACGGACGAGGGCCCGCTGTACACCAACACTGCACTGCCCATGCCCCTTGACCCGCCGCGGGTCCCCACCGAAAACCCCACGGGCGACTACCGGCTGGTCTTCGACGTGACCGAGGACTGGGGCCGGGCCGTGCTTCGGTTCCAGGGAGTGGACTCCTGTGCGAAGGTTTGGCTTAACGGCGTGGAGCTTGGCTTTTCCACCGGAAGCCGTTTGCCTTTCGAATTCGACGCCCCCGTGCTTCCGGGCGAGAACGTACTCGCCGTGCGTGTCCATCGCTGGTCCTCAGGCACCTACCTTGAGGACCAGGACATGTGGTGGCTGCCCGGCATCTTCCGGGACGTCGAGCTGATCGAACGGCCCGGCGGCGCGATTGAGGACTACTTTGTCCACGCCGGCTTCGACCACCGGACGGGGCAGGGCACGCTCCGGGTGGATGCCTCAGCCCCTGCCCGGGTGGAGATTACTGAACTGGGGATCAGCATGGCCGCGGGCGAGTCCGCCACTGTGCCCGTGCAGCCGTGGAGTGCCGAATCGCCCCGGTTGTACCGGGGAACGCTCGCGTCGGAGGGCGAGACGGTTGAGTTGAGGATAGGTTTCCGCACGGTTGCGATTGACGACGGCGTCCTCCGCGTCAACGGCAAGCCCGTGTTCTTCCGGGGAGTGAACCGCCACGAACACCATCCGGACACCGGGCGGACGCTCGACCGGGAAACGATGGTCCGCGACATCATGCTGATGAAGCAGCACAACATCAACGCGGTACGCACCAGCCACTATCCGCCGCACCCGGAGTTCATCAGGCTGTGCGACGAGTACGGCCTCTGGGTGGTGGAGGAATCGGACCTGGAGACGCACGGCTTCATCTACGCCGGCTGGGAGGGCAACCCGCCGGCTGATCCCCGCTGGCTGCCGGCGATGCTCGACCGTACGCGCCGCATGGTGGAGCGGGATAAGAACAGCCCCAGCGTGGTGGCCTGGTCCCTGGCGAACGAAAGCTGGGTAGGCGGGAATTTCGACGCCGTGGAGGCCTGGATCCGTGACCGCGACCCGTCGCGTCCCCTCCATTACGAGCGCGACCCCAGCTACCGCAATTCGGACTTCGCGTCACTGATGTACCCATCCCTGGAACTGCTGGAGCAGATAGGCCGGCGTGAGGATCCCCGGCCTGCGGGAATTACCGACGACGACGACGCGCGCCGCCGCTCCCTGCCGTTCCTGCTGTGCGAATACGCCCACGCGATGGGCAATGGCCCCGGCTCGCTGCTGGACTACCACCGCATCCTGAAGGCACACGACAGGTTCTGCGGCGGCTTTGTGTGGGAGTGGATCGACCACGGCTTCACACACCGGGATGCCGCTGACCATGAGTTCATCATGCACGGCTCCGACGTTGATTACCGCCCGAACGGGGGCCGCTACTGCCTGGACGGGCTGGTGTTTTCGGACCGGACGCCGTCGCCCGGCTTGGCCGAGCTGAAGAAGGTGCTCCAGCCGGTGGAGATCTCCGTAGATGAGGCGATCTCGATCCGAAACGATTACGACACCATCGGGCTCCACCATCTCATGTTCACCTGGCGACTCGAACTGGATGGCGCCCCGCGCGGCACCGGCGTTTTGGACGTCCCGGCCGTCGCCGCAGGGGAAGGAGTCACGGTGCAGCGCCCGGTTGCCCCCGCTGAGGAACCCGGCGAGTGGTGGCTTACGGTCGAGGCGGCACTAAAGGAAAGCACGGCGTGGGCTCCGGCCGGACACATCGTGGCTTGGTCCCAGGGGGCGTTGGCCATACGTCCAAGGCCGCATGCGGTGGAGCCGGGGCGCGCGATGTTGGGCAGGCAGCCCGCGTTGCCCGGTGGCGAACTGCTGCTTGGCGACGCGGCGTTCGATGCGGTGACCGGACAGCTCACGCGGATCGGACAACTGAAGCTCGACGGCCCGCAACTCGACGTGTACCGGGCTCCCACCGAAAATGACCGCGGGCAGGGGGGCAACAATAACCTCGCGGCCGCATGGACCGCCGTCGGAATGGACCGGATGCAACACCGCACCGACCGGATCGAGGCCGACGGCGAACGCCTCCGGGTAGCTGGCCGCTGCGCCGCGGCCACCCACCCGCACGCCATTGAGTACCTGTTCGATTGGACCGCGGACGGCACCGGGCTGCGGCTGGAGGTTTCAGTGGATTTTGTGGGGCCTTGGGCAGATACGCCGTACCAGCACCGGGACATCGTCCTGCCACGGCTGGGACTCCGGCTTGGCCTGCCCGGCGCCTACCGGGAGGTGCGCTGGTTTGGGCGCGGACCGGGGGAGTCGTACGCCGATTCCCGGGAGGCGGCCGCCGTCGGGACGTTCGCGTCGAGTGTCGACGCCCTGCAGGTGGGCTATCCGGTACCCCAGGAAAACGGCAACCACGTGGAAACGCGGTGGCTGGAGGCCTCAGGGGCCGGGCTGCCTACCCTGCGCGTTGAAGGGGACCCGCTGTTCGACTTCACGGCACGGCGGTGGACCAGCGAGGCGCTTGAGCGTGCCCGTCATCCCCATGACCTGGCCGATTCCGGCAAGGTCTGGTTGAACGTTGACCAGTCACAGCTCGGCCTGGGATCCGCGGCGTGCGGGCCATCCATCCCGGGCCAATACCGGATTCCCCGCGAAGCGACCAGCTGGAGCGTGAGCTTCCAGGCGTAGGGCGGAACTGGTCTCGGCCTGACGAGGGTCGAAGGTGAGGACTGGCTCAGGTGAGGGGTGCGACGCGCGGCCTGGGCGCCGAACCCAGGGTGCGGATCAGTTCGAACAGGTCCGCCGGACCCACCTGGCCGCCCTTGAGTAGCATTTCGGTGCCATCCAGCCACGGTGCGGGAGATGCAACCCTGCACAGGACCACGTTGCCCACCGGATTTGCCGCAATGGATAGGGACCGGGCGCCGAGCTGCCGGAGGACGTGGCTGGACGTGTCCCCGCCGCAGACGATCACCCGGCTGCCGCCGCCTTCGCGGAGGGCGGCTTCGATGACACCCGACAGGCGCGCGGAGAGCGTTTCAACCAGGCTGCCGCCGTCGCTGGATGCTGCAGGGCTGCCGGTGGTGACCACCACGCTGCGGCCCGCTGAAAGCTCAGTGATGACGTGCTCCTTCAGCGGACCGTCATCGTGTGCCGGCAACGCGAGGACTGTCCATCCACGGCGGCGGGCGTGGTCGACTTGGCGTGATGTCTGGGGTGACTGGGAGCCCGAGACGGCCAGTACCGGTCCATCAGCCCTCAGTTCATCGACGCTGTCCGTCCGGGAAGCGTCACCGCGGGAGATAGCGGCCGCGAGGCCACGGGTGAACCCGCCGGAGCCGATCACGAACTGCGGGGCGTTGGATTGTGAGTTTGCCACGACGACGGCTTGGGAGACCAGTTCAATGTGCACGTCCGTCAAAGCGTCGAGGACCGTGGCGGCCTCGGTCCGCTCCGCCAGCTTGCGAGCGAGGTCCGGCGCATCCGTGTACTCCGGAAGGTGCATGGAGCCCACGGGAAGGCGGGTCTGGAGCGAGAGGTGCAGTGCGAGGTCCGATTCGCGCATTGGCGTCACCGGATGCCGGGACATCGTCGGCTGGCGGTCAAGGCGGTACACCTGGCCCTCCTCCGCAGCGAAATGGTGGCCGAACGCCGTGTAGCGGCCGAAGTCTGGCTGCGCAAAAAGGGTCGGCACGGTAGCGGGACCGAACACGTCCCGGGCAATCTCGATGACCCGGCCAAGGCTTCCGACGGTTGGTGACGAGTCAGCCGTGGAACAGGCCTTGTACTGCACGATCTGCGGCCGGAGCGCCCGGAGTGCCTCAAGCACCGGCCGCACCTCGGACTCAATCTGGCCCGTTGGCAGGGACCGTGCCACCCCGGCCACCCCGACGGCGTCCACCTCCTCGGCCGCTGCCCGAAGCTCGGCAGGGCCGGGGAGCCCCAGGAAAAGCCGGCTGGTCCACCCGGCCCGCCTGAGTTGCAGGAGCACGTCCACGCTCCCGGTGAAATCGTCGCCGTAGAAGGCGAACTGCAAGTCAGCCACGTGGCGCTCCGAACGTCTCGGCGGCACGGCGGAATTCGGCTGAAGCGGCGAGGGCTGTTGCCATCTCTTCGCCGCGTCCGGCGGAATCCCACGCGGCACGCATGCTCTTCACCCCGGCGGCCGGCCCGTCAGGGTGGCCGTGGATTCCGCCGCCGGCGAGAACCAGCAGGTCATCCGTGCCGGTGGCCGCATAGGTTGCGTGGGCGAGGCCCGCCCACTGTCCGGACGATAGCACAGGCACTGTGGACGTCTGCCCCAGGAGGGGTTCGCGGACCGCCGCGATCGAGTCCAGCACTTCGGCGTCGTTTTCGTAGAACTTGTTGCTGATGCCGTTGGTGTGAAGATGGTCCACGCCGGACAGCCGGGCCAGCTTCTGCCATGCCCGGAAGGAGAACCCCAGCTGGTCCGACCGGCTGATCGCCCCAAACATCGCCCGGTGCCCGTGGATGGGTACCGTAGCGTGCCGGCGCAGGAACTCCACCCCGGCCAGGCCCACCATGTTGATGCAGGCCATCACGCAGGTGCCGCCGGCCTCGACTACGAGGTCGTGGTTGGCTTCGAGCCGGCCGATGTCGTCGGTGATGTTGAAGGCATACATCGGCATCACGCCGGTGCGGTCGGCGTGGCGCTGCAGTACCGGCATGACTGCCCGTACGCGTTCAGCCAAGGGAGCGGAGGGGCCGTTGCCCTGCAGTTCGTCGTCCTTCATGAAGTCGACGCCGGCACTGGCCAGTTCCGCCACTACTTCGGCGAGCTCCGCGGGGCTGAGTCCGATGCTGGGCTTGATGATCGTTCCGATCATCGCCCCGGCGGGTCGGGACATCAGCCGGCGGGTTCCTTCCACGCCGAAGGCGGGCCCGGGATAGCGCTCCGAGAAGGCCTCGGGAAGGTCAAGGTCCATCAGCTTGATCGCGGCGAGTTCCTTGATCTCGAACAGGTTGCCGGCGACGGCGGCCTGCAGGTTGGGGAGTGAGGGGCCAAAGTTTGCCAGCGGGAACCGGAGCCGGACCCTGCCGCGGCGGCGTTTGGCCGGATCGCCGACGGCGCCGGGCAGCGGGGAGGAACCATTCAGCGGGATCTCCTCAAGGTCCACAACCTGGGCGGCGAATCGGGAGCGCAGGTCGTCGGACTCCCGTGCCACCCTGATGAACGTACCGGTGGACTGCTCGCCGGCAAGTACTTCCGCAGCGTGCTGGAGATCGAGTGATGTCTCGATGTGATAGGTGGCAACAACGTGCTGTGGCTTCGCATCCACCGCTTCCTTGACGGACTGATCCGTGGCGAGGCCGGGCGTCACTGTGGGGGTCATTTTCGTCACCATGCCAGCGGGAGCCAGACGGACATTTCGGATGCTCCGCGGTTGCCCCAGGTGAAGTAGGGAATCAGCCGCACCCGTGCCGTGGCGAGTTCGGCGTCGTCGACCTCGGCGTAGAGTCCTTGGCTCGCCGCGGGCGGCAGGACCACCGCTTCGCACTCAAGGGCAACGATCCGGCGGCCGTCGATGTCGAGCTCCACCGGGGTGAAGTCCGTTCCGCGCCGCAGCGCGATCTGCTCTAACAGGACACCCTCCGGGAGGTCCTGGCTTTCGAGGCAGTACACCACCGGACCGCGGGTCACCGCGACCTGGTTGGAGATTTCCTCAGCGAGACGGTGTCCGCGCACCATCTTGACCGGCATCGGCAAGGCAAGGGAGACGGTATCGCCTGCTTGCCACTCGCGGTCGATCGTGGCGTACGTCCCGGGTTCGCCCGCTGCCGCCGGTTCGCCGTTGACGGTGATGGTGGCTCCTTCGCTCCAGCCGGGGATCCGCAATTTCAGCGGAATTCCGCCGTCCGTCACCGACGTGACGGTGAAGTCGATGCGTTCCCCCCAAGGTTGCTCAGACACTTCCTGTAGTCCGAATCCTCGGCCATCAAGCTCCACCTGGACGTTGGCGCTGCCGTAGAGGTGGACCCACAGGCCTTCTGACGAGGTGGACATCGCGCGTTCATGGAACTGGGCCAGGGTGCGGGCGATGTTCGGGGGGCAGCAGAAGCAGCTCATGTATTCCGCGCGAAGGCGCTCGTCCGACGCCGGCGGCTCGGGCACCGGGCGCAGGGCGGTTTCTCCGGGCATACGGAGGGGGAAGGGCAGTTCGCGGACCTGCCGGAGCGGGTTGGTGTAGAAGTAACGCGTGCCGTCGAGGCTAATGCTCGAGAGGAGGCTGTTGTAGGCGATGCGCTCGATGACGTCGGCATAGGCCGCATCGCCGGTGAGCGCCAGCATCCTCTCACTCCAGAAGATCATGCCGATGTTTGCGCAGGACTCGTTGTGGGCAGTGGTGTTCGGCAGCTGGAAAGGGCGTCCGTAGGCCTGGTGCACCCTGCTGATCTGGCCCTGCTCCGGGTTGCCGTCCGGTGATGCGCCGTCGTACAGCGCGCCGCAGCCACCGGTGATGTAGAGCTTGGCGTCGACGACGTCCCTCCAGAGGCGTTCGAGCACTCCAGTCAGCTCCTGGTCGCCCGTCTCGGCAACAAGGTCAGCCAGCCCGGCATACAGGTAGTTGGCCCGGACTGCATGGCCCGCCACGACTTTCTGCTCGCGTACCCTGACCCGGTCTTGGTTGTCGTCGCCGCCCTCAAAGTCGTCCCGCACGGCGACGAAGGACTCTGCCAGGCGAAGGTAGCGTTCATTTCCGGTGGCACGATAGAGCTCAATGACCGCCATGTAATGGGAGGGGCAGATTGCGCTGCGTGCGAGCTGGTCCTTGTGGTTGGTGGCCAGGTCTTCGAGGAATCCCGCGGCCCGTTCGGCCGCGTCGAGCAGGATGGTGCTGCCAGTAACCCGGTGGTGGCGTACTCCTGCGGTGATGAGGTGGCCGAGGTTGTACGTCTCGAAGTTGAACCGGTCTGCGAGTGGCTGCGCCTGCTCGTGGTGGCGCTCGGCGATGCGCGTTGGTGTGTGGAGGTAGCCGTCGCCGCGCTGGACGGAGGCGATTTTCGCTGCGATGTCGTTGATGCTTGCTTCGAGGGCTGTGTCGGGCGACGTCTCCAGGAGGCTGACGGCGGCCTCGAGCCACTTGTAGAGGTCCCCGTCGAGGAACGGCGGGCCTTCGTGTTGGCCTTCGGCGTCGCCCGCTGCGATGAGGAAGTTCCGCCAGCCCGGGCTGACGTCCGGGTTGCTGAGTGAGGCCCACATGCCCGGCACTGTCACGGTCCGCGTGCGCTCAAGCTCAGCGCCCCAGAACCCGCCGGCCCACACGACGTTAGCTGCGCCGAGCGCGGTGAGAGGTGCATGGTGCCGCTTCGCTGTACTGCTTTTCATGGTGTCGTCCTCATCGTCGAATCCCTTGCCAGGCGGCTGCCTGCGTCCGCTGTTGATTATTATCTCAAACTCGAATGAATATTCACAATAGGGGAAGAATGTGATACGCTCAACACGAACGAGGGGCTGAATAATCTCTCACTCCTGATTGAAAACGCATCGATCAGAGGTTTGCTGCCACCGAATGGCAGCCGTCAAGGAGGACGTCATGAAAGCAATCCGCAGTCGTCGAGTGATGGTGGCAACGGCCGTCGCACTCGCACTTACTCCGCTCTCTGCATGTGGCGGATCACCACAGGCCGGCAGCACGGCTGGGAGCACCGGCACTGACCCCAGCAGCTTCACCATTCTGACGGCGAACGAGAACAAAGCCCTTCCGGCCACCCTTGATGCGCTGGCCAAGGGTGCCTGCTCGGCAGAGAACGCGGCACTCCCGATTGAACACCAGAAGGTCGCGCAGGCCGACGTCGTGCAAAAGGTCACGCTCCTTGCCGGCCAGGGCGCCCTTCCGGCACACTTCATCGCGGGCACCGCCATGGTCCGCCCGGACGGAGATCTCGGCAAGGGGGACCTGGTGCTGGACTACAAGGAAGCGCTGGAGAAGCTTGGTGCCGCCGATCAGCTCCTGCCCGCGGCCGCCGCCACAGTGGAGAACGTCTACGGCGGCATGGTCTCCCTGCCGTATCAGTACAACGTCGAGGGAATCTGGTACAACAAGCAGATCTTCGCGGCCAACGGCATCCAAGAGCCCAAGACCTGGGATGAACTCAGGAAGGCCCACGCCAAGCTTGCCCAGGCGGGCGTCATGCCGATGACCCAGGCCGGAGCCGCAGGGTGGCCGCTCACCCGGCTCATGGGCATGTACATCTTCAGGAATGTTGGTCCGGATGCGATGAAGGATGTCAGGGATGGCAAGGCCAAGCTGACCGACCCCAAGTACGTGGCGGGCGCAAAGGCCCTGGCCGATCTTGCTTCCTCCGGCGCCCTGGGCGAAGGCTTCTCCACCCGCGACGCCGACACGTCCACGAACCTCTTCCTGACCGGCAAGGCAGCCATGACCTATGACGGCAGCTGGTTGCTGAGCTCCATCAATGACCCCAAACGGAACACCATTGGTGACACCAACATCGGCTTTATGGCCTTCCCTGCAGTCGAAGGCGGCTCAGGCAGCATTGACCAGTTCGCGGCCAACGCGGGCGCTGTGATGGCTATGTCACCGAAGCAGTTCGGGCCGAAGGTCGGCGAATGGCTGAAGTGCATTTCGGAGAACTACGGCACCCAGGCACTGAAGGACTCCGGCACCATCTCGGGGTTCAAGGTCAACGAGGACGTCAAGGAACTCCCGGTCATGACCTCCCAGATCCAGGAAAAGATCACCGGACTCAAGGATCCCGTGCTCTGGTTCGAAGCGCTGTTGGACCCGAAGAGCAACTCACTGGCCTCGACCAACGTCTCATTGCTCACCACTGGCCAGATGTCGGCCGAGGACTACATGAGCGCCCTTCAGAAGAGCGTTGACGCTGCCCGTTGATTCGGCCAGGCCCGGCCACCCTTTCCGGGTGGCCGGGCCTCCAGCCGACGAAAGGTTTGAACTATGAACTCGGTGTTCGGGGACCGCAAGACGATCATCATCCTCTTGGCTCCAGCCCTCCTGCTGTACACACTGCTGAAGATTGGCCCCGTGGCCTGGTCCCTCGGCCTTTCCTTCTTTGAGGGGAACACCCTTCGCGGCTTCGAGTTTGTTGGAGTCGATAACTTCACCAAGTTCTTCACGGACGAGGCGGCGCTGCAGTCCCTCGGGGTCAGCGTGTTCTTCGCGATCGTCGCCACGGTGGGCCAGATCCTGCTGGGGTACATGCTGGCACTCCTCTACGTCTTTGTCCTGCGCAAAGGTTCATCGCTGCTCCGCACGATCGTCTTCTTCCCGGCGATCCTGCCGACGGTCGCCGTCGCCCTGCTTTTCCGCAGCTTTGTGGCCGTGGGCGATAACCAAGGTCCCGTCAACGACCTCATCAACTTCTTTGGCGGAGAGAGCGTGGAGTTCCTCGCCACTACCTCGGGCACCATGGCCACCGCGCTCGCCATGACGCTGTGGGGTTCCATGGGCTTCTACGCAATCCTGCTCTACGCGGGGCTGCTCGACATTCCCGACGAGATTCTCGAATCGGCGAAGCTTGACGGTGCGAACGGGCTCAAGCTGGTGCGGCATATCGTGGTGCCGCTTTCGTTGCCCATTCTGCTGTCTTCGATCATCTTCAGCCTCAACGCGACGCTGAAGGTCTTTGACAGCCTGCTTGCACTCAACAACGGCGGCCCGGGAACCTCTACCGCGCCGCTGACCCTTTACATGTACCGGACAGCATTCGAGTATGCGGAGTATGGCTATGGCAGCACTATCGCCCTGGTTCTGACGCTCCTGTGCCTGATCTTCACCCTCGCGATTTTCCGATCGTCCCAACGCAAGGCGGAGGACTGAGATGACCGTCCAACCACAGCTCGAAAACCCTCCTGCCACGGAGCTCTTGAGGTCGGAACAACCACTCCGCAACCGCCGTCGTGCCCGTCGCGCCCTCAAGCGCCTTCCCGTGTGGATCATCGTCACCATCGTGGTGGTTGTGGTGCTTTACCCGCAGGTCTGGATGATCCTTGGTTCGTTCAAGACGCAGTCCGAGTTCCTGTCCAACCCGGCGTTGTCGCTGCCCGAGAACTGGATTTTCGACAACTACACCACAGCCCTGAACAACGGCAACGTATCGCGGAACTACCTCAACAGCATCCTGGTGACGATTCCGTCGGTAGCGCTCATTGTGTTGATCGGCGTGGCGGCAGGCTATGCGCTGGAGGTGCTGGTCTGGAAGGGCCGGAAGGGCACGCTCCTCTACATCCTTGCGGGCATCATGGTTCCGGGGCAGATGATCCTGGTGCCGCTCTTCACGGTGTACTTCCGGGCGGGCCTAACGGACTCCCTCTGGCCGCTCATCATCACCTATACGGTGATGGGCCTGCCGTTGACCACCTTCCTGATGGCCGCTTATTTCCGGTCCATCCCGCGTGAAATTTTCGAGGCCGCAACGGTTGACGGTTCGAGCCCGCTGCGGTCATTCTTTGTCATCGGCCTGCCCATGATGCGGAACTCCATCCTGACCATCGGCCTGGTGCAGTTCTTCAGCGTGTGGAATGACCTGCTTATCGCACTGACCTTCACTACCAGGCCGGATCTTGCCACAATCCAGGTGGGGTTGCTGAGCCTGAGCGACCAGTACGGCTCGACGCAGTACGGACCGCTTTTTGCGGCTGTGAGCATCAACATCGTGGTGTTGTTGATCGTGTTTGTATTCCTCAACAAGAAGATCATGGCCGGCATGGCTGCCGGTTCAGTGAAGGGATAGGCGACCGAATGAGTGAGAGCCCCAGGATTGCCCTGCTGCACACGGGCGCAGTGGTGATCGGCCCCGTCATGGAGCTGGTCAAGCGGGAACTGCCGGGCGTCACGGCAATCAACTACCTGGACGACCGCATCGTGGCTGACCTCAGCGACCCGGAGATGTCCGGTTCGGTGCCGCGCCGCGTCGCCGGACTTGCGAAGGCGGCGGCAGATGCCGGCGCCGAGGCCATCATGCTGACGTGCTCGTCCATTTCCGAACTCGCCGCGTCCGTTTCGGCTGAGGTGGGCATCCCCATCCTGCGCATCGATGAGGCCATGGCCGACGAAGCGGTGGCGACCGGTGCCAGGATCACCGTGCTGGCCACCCTCCCGACGACGTGCGGGCCCACCTCCCGTCTCATTGCCGAGCGGGCCAGGGCAGCCGGGCTTACGCCCACCATCCGGAGCGTAGTGGTCGAGGGCGCTTTTGCGGCTGTTGCCTCAGGTGACCGTGCGAGCCACGACCTCAAGGTCGCGGCGGCGATCCGGAATGCCGCAGAAGACTCAGACGTCGTGGTCCTGGCTCAGGCGTCGATGGCAAGTGCCGCCGAGGGCTCCGATGTGGCGATACCGGTGCTGACGAGCCTGGAATCGGGTGTGAAGCGCCTGCACCAGCTGCTTGCGTCACTCCCGGCTAAGCGGTGAGCCCCCGGCTTTCGGTTTCTGCGCCGCCGGCCTCTTGGCCGGCCAGTGCCTCGGCGGTGTGGATATCGGTGATGAGGACGTTGACCCACCCGCCCGCCAGCGCTCCGCGGATGGGTTCCCGCTTCCGCAGGCCACCGGCGATGCCAATGCGCCTGGGGATAGACAGGAAGTTGTCCACCGGGATCGAGATGGTGCGCGCAGCAAGGTCACCCGTGACTGCCGTCCCGTCTGCGGTGAAGACGTGGTGACAGATATCGCCGACCGCCCCTTCCTGCAGGAGCCGTTCGCGGTCCTCCGGGGAGAAGGCGTTTCCGCTTTCCGCAAGCAGGTTGGATGGTTCGATGCTGCCGATGCCCACAATTGCCATGGTGAGTTCGTTCCATCGCCGCGCTACCTCGGTGAGCGCGGCTTCCTGCAGGAGGCTGTCCCTGATGGCGCGGTCGGCCACCACTCCGGGGGCGGGAACGTAAACCGGCTCCGCGCCGAGCATCCGGGCAAATTCGCCGACGAGTCGCTGGGCCATGTTTTGCACCTCGGGGGTGCCGATGCCGCCAAGAAGTTGGACAACCTGGGTGGCGCCACCAACGTTGAACGGCCGCATTCGGTCCACGAGGGCGAGCAGCGTCTGGCTCCACGAGGAGATGCCGATGCGGTCCCCACCGCCGAGGGTGGCCTCGAGGTAGCTGCCTGCCGCCGCCCCGAGCGCCGAATGGACGGCCCGTTCGTCGTCGTCGCTCTCGATATCCACGACCACAGCTTCCAGCAGTCCGAACTTCGCCTCCAGGCGCTCCTCGAGATCCGAGTAGACGCCGGGGGAGACCATCACGGTGGTGCGGACGATTCCCTGCGTGACCGCGCGCTTGAGCAGACGGGAGACCTTAGCCTGCGAAATGTTCAGGGCGGTGGCGATGTCCGCCTGGCGGATTCCGCGCTCGTGGTACATGCGTGCCACCTTGGTCAGGAGGCGGACCTGACCATCAACGGGGGCGGCGTTGCGGCCATTTGCCAAGGGAGGCTCCGATCAGGGATGGCGGTTCTGCAGGAGGCGTCCCCTTGATCCCCAGGGCTGGAACAATCCATGCAGGTTTATGAAGAGTGTATCATAATTCGGAAGTGATAGATTATGCAAGTGTTGCACCGTGATGGCACGGCGGACCGCGCTGCCGTGAAGGCCGGCGATCGCGGCCTGGCGTCCTCTCTCACCGCGGCGCTCGCCGGTGGAAGCAGAGGTTTGCCGGGACAAAGACACCGTTCGACGGCGGGCGCGGACGTAAGCGTCGAGGTCTTCGATCGCGTTGTGGCCGGCGTCGATGCCTCCCATTTCCTGCTCACGCCCGCGGCGGTGGTGCGCGCACGCTCGTTGGAGGACGTTTCTGCCGCTTTCCGGTACGCACACGACCACCATCGCTCCATTACACTCCGCTCCGGGGGAACCAGCCTGTCCGGCCAGGCGTCGGGCGAAGACCTGCTGATTGACGTCCGGGGCGCTTTCCGGGACATCCGCGCCGCAGCTGACGGCAGTACCGTCGTCGTCCAGCCTGGCGCCACCATCCGCCAGGTCAACGCGAGGCTCCTTCGCCACGGCCGGAAGCTCGGGCCCGACCCGGCCAGCGAGATCGCGGCAACTGTGGGCGGCGTGGTGGCGAACAACTCCAGCGGGATGGCGTGCGGCACGGAGTTCAACTCCTACCGGACACTACGCTCACTGAGGTTCGTGCTGGCGTCCGGAACCGTGGTGGATACCTCCCTCGCGGACGCGGACGAAAGGATGGCCGCTGCCGAACCGTCCCTGCACTCCGGCCTCGCCAAACTCCGCGACCAAATCATGGCCGACTCCGGGCTTTCGGCGGAGATCCGGCGCCAGTACCGCGGCAAGAACACGATGGGCTACGGCCTTAACTCGTTCCTCGACTTCGACACCCCGGCGGAGATCCTGGCCCACCTGATGGTGGGCAGCGAGGGCTCGCTCGGCTTCATTGCCGAGGTTGAATTCGGCACAGTGCCGATTTCGCCGTGCGCTGCCACCGCCCTGGTGATTTTCGACGACCTGGAGAAGGCCACGCGAATCCTGCCCGTCCTGGTGGACACGGGGGCGGCCACCATTGAGCTGCTGGACGCCGCATCGCTGCGTGTTGTTCAAAACGATCCGGCCACCGCAGACATCCTCGCCAGTGTGGACATCGCCTCCCACGCTGCTCTCCTCATCGAGTACCAGGGGCAGGATGACGACGAACTCGACGAGCGTCTCGGGAACGCGCGCGCAGCCTTGGTGACTGCCGGTGCCCCGTCGTTTGAACCGACCGCCGACCCGAAGCAGCGGGCCCATTTATGGCATGCGCGGAAGGGGCTGTACGCAGCCATTGCCGGCGCCCGGCGACCCGGCACCACGGCACTGCTGGAGGACATTGCGGTGCCTGTCCCATTGCTCGCGCCGACCTGTGCTTCCCTCCAACGCCTTTTTGCGCAGTACGGGTATGGCGACGCCGTGATCTTCGGCCATGCGAAGGACGGCAACATCCACTTCCTCATCACCGAAGATTTCACGGCCGACGGCGCGGTTGAGCGCCAGCGGGCCTTCACCGAAGACCTGGTGGAGCTGGTCCTGGACGCTGGCGGCACCCTCAAGGCCGAGCACGGCACCGGCCGGATCATGGCCCCTTTCGTCGAATGGCAGTTCGGCCGGCGGCTCTACCAGGTCATGCTGGAGGTCAAGCGGCTCTGTGACCCTGCCGGGATCCTCAACCCGGGTGTGTTGATCGTCGACGACCCGGAATCGCACCTGGCGCACCTGAAGCTGACTCCCGTCGTTGAGCCGGAAGTGGACCGTTGCGTCGAGTGCGGCTATTGCGAGCCGGTGTGCCCCAGCCGGGACATCACCATCACGCCGCGTCAGCGCATCGCGGTCCGCCGGGCCCGGGCTGCAGCTACCGCCCGGGGGGACGCCGCGCTCGACGCCGAACTCGCGCGCGCCGAGACCTATAACTCAGTGGAGACCTGCGCCGTCGACGGGATGTGCCAGACGGCGTGTCCGGTGTCGATAAATACGGGCGACCTTGTCCGGCGCCTGCGCGAACAGGACGCTTCGCGGTTCACCCAGGCAGCAGGCCGCGCAGTTGCCGGACAGTGGGAGCCGGTCACGCGGGTGGCAGCGACAGCCCTGACCGTGGCGGCGTGGCTGCCGGCTCCCCTCGTCCGCGGGGCCAGCGAAGCAGCACGCGCCGTACTCGGCGCCGATGTGGTGCCGCGTTGGACCGGCGACCTTCCTGCCGGCGGCAGCAGGCGCGCCCACTCGGACGGTCCAGCGGCTGGAAAGCCGGCGCAGGCGGTGTTCTTTGCCTCCTGCACAGGTTCCATGTTCGGGCCCGCGGAGGGCGGCGTCGGAGCAGCCGAGGCGTTCCGCCGGCTGTGCGCCCGGGCGGGTGTCGCCGTCGTCATTCCGCCCGGCGTTGACGCCCTGTGCTGCGGTACGCCCTGGAAGTCCAAGGGCCTGGCGGACGGGTTTGCCGCGATGGCCGAGAGGACCGTGGCCAGCCTGATGGCAGCGTCCGACGGCGGGAGGTTGCCGGTGGTGACCGACAATTCGTCCTGCACGGAGGGCCTGCTGCATGCGCTCGCCAAGGTTTACGGGTCCGGTGAACCCGTGCCGCTGCGGGTCATCGATTCCGTGGACTTTGCAGCCGCCGAGCTGCTTCCACACCTTCGGGTGCAGGAACCGGTGTCCTCGTTGGTCCTTCATCCCACGTGCGCGAGTACGCGCCTCGGGACCAACGAGGGACTGCGCACGCTTGCCGAGGCTGTTTCCGGTAAGGCCGTCGTGCCGGATTCCTGGGGGTGCTGCGGGTTTGCCGGCGACCGGGGAATGCTGCACCCGGAACTTACCGGCTCTGCCACCAGGGCCGAGGCGGCAGAGGTGGTTGGCGGAGACTTCGAGGCACATGCCTCCTGCAACCGCACGTGCGAGATTGGCATGAGCCGCGCCACCGGCAAGGAATACCGGCACATTCTCGAAATCCTTGAGGAGCGGACCCGGGGCTAGGCCCCGGCTCCTGCTCCACGTACAGAAGGGCTTGATATGCACATCGCAGTCACCGGCAGCTCAGGCAAGCTGGGGCGGGCCACCGTTGACCGGCTTCGGGCAGAGGGACACACGGTCGCGGGATTCGACCTCACGGGCACTGCCGGCACGGGGTTCACCCGCGTGGACCTCGCCGACTACGGGCAAACGCTGGACAGCCTGATCGGCGTCACGGCCCGTCACGCAGGGCTTGACGCGGTGGTGCACCTCGCGGCCATCCCGGTGAACGGACTTGTTCCCGACGCAGCGACTTTCCAGAACAACATGACCGTCAGCTTCAACGTGGTTCACGCGGCCATGCGGGCAGGCATACGCAGGATCGTCACGGCCTCAAGCATCACCGCCATGGGATTCCCTTTCGACGAACCGCCTGCCGCGCTGCCCATCGACGAGGCCACGACAGCCGCGAACAACACCTACGCCTTGGCTAAGGTGGCGGAGGAGGCGATGTGGGCGCAACTCGTCCGCTGGGAGCCGGGCATGAGCATCACTTCGCTCCGGTTCACCAATGTGGTGGCTCCGGGCGAGTATGGCACCTTCGCGAACGCTCCGGATCCCGCGTATCGCCGTGACCTTCTTTTCAGCTACGTCGACTCAAGGGACGGGGCGGCCGCCGTGGCGCTCGCCCTGGAACACGCGGCACCTGGCTTTGAAATCTACGACGTCGCGGCCTCGGATACGGGAAGTGCAATCCCCACCGCCGAGCTTGCCGCCCTCCACTTTCCGGGCGTTCCGCTCCGCCCGGAGCTGGGGGAGTTTGAAACGCTGATGTCCATCGATAAGGCGCGCAGCCGGCTTGGATACAAACCCGAGCACCTGTGGCGGGACGAATATGCGTTACACGAAGGAAGGGGAGAGGGCCATCCGTCATAGGTGCCCTTGACCTTCCGCGTCGCCATCAGTAGGTTATCGCTTATCGATATTATCGGTAGTCAATAACTTATTGGGGGAAATCATGAACGAGGCCATGGGCGACGCCCAAGCGACGCCAAGCAACAAGAAAGTGGTGTCAAGGGCCGAGGCTCTATGGGTGATGATCGCAGCCGCCGTCGCTGCCATTGCCACTAGTGCTGCGGGTGTCTCCAACATCGTGGCCTACTTTGCCGGCCCTGTGACGCTGACCCTTCCGCTGGCCACCACGCACCAGGCCGCCACCGGGCTGCGCCTCGGAGCGGAAGCACATTTCGCTTCCATTGAAGCCACCATCCCTGCGCTGCCCCTCACCGAGGCCACCCTCCTGGCGTGGGCGGGGGTTCTGAACCTCGTCGGTATCCTGGCCGTCCTTGCCCTGCTGTTCGTGCTCGCATTCCGGCTTCGGGGCGAGAATCTGTTCACGGCCGGCTCCGTGTGGATCATCGGAGCGTGCGGGGTGGTACTGGCCGTGGCCGGCACGCTTGGCCAGGGTCTTGACTCCGCCGGCCGGCACCGCGTGGCCCAGGCTATCGGCGCGAACCAGGGCGGCGCTGGGGAAAGCATCATCTTCAGCGCAAATTTCAACGTTGGGCCGCTCATGGCCGGGATTGTGCTGATCCTGGTCGCCGCGGTCTTCCAGCTCGGCGGCCGCCTGCAGAAAGACACCGAGGGCCTGGTCTGATGCCAGCGGAAGATTCGACGGGCATCCACTGCCGGCTCGACGTGTTGCTGGAGCAGCGCGGAATGACGCTGACCGAACTGAGCAGGCGCGTTGGAGTGAGTTTAGTGAACCTGTCGGTTCTGAAGAACGACCGGGCGAAGGCGATCAGGTTCTCCACGCTGACAGCCATCTGCCAGGTCCTGGACTGTGAGGTAGGGGAACTGCTGGTCACGGAACTCTGATGGCCTGCTGTATAAAAAGGATGAAAACGATGACGGACACATCTACAGATGCAGAAGACCCTGAAGCGAAGCCGCAGTTACTCTTCCGCTTTGGACCACTGTCACTCAAGACTCGGCATGGTCCGCTCGATCGCTAGGGGTTGACCCGGCCACGGCCACCACGGTCGTGTGGTCCAGTCCGGTCCACTTTATGTGCCCGCTGGCCCGTAGCTTCTGCTTACAATCGATGTAAGCCACCTATCAAGGGAACCATGAAGAAACTCACCACGGCCGTGCTCGCCGCTGCGCTCCTCGTCTCTGCTTCCGCTTGTGCCGCACCGACGCAGCTGACCACCGAACAGACCTGCGAACGGATCAGGATCGTTGGTTCAGACACCAGCGCCAACGCCGGCAAGACCGGAATGATCATCCTCGGCAACCGCCTGCGTCCCATCCTGAACGGGGCATCGGATGACCTCAAGCCGTCCGTTCAGGCGATTCTCGACTACACGGACGAATCTGCGAAGGAGAGCCCGGACGAGGAAAAGCTCGCGGGGATGCAGGAGGCCTACCAGAAGGCCGGAACCACTTTCTCCCAGCTCTGCCAGTAGCCCTCACGCGGGCTCAGTCCGAAAGAGACACGGGAGCCGGCAGCTCGTTTCGGTCGTCGCCGCCCAGCTGGCGAGCAGTTTGAGGCGCTCGTCGCTGGGGGAGCCGGGCCCGGCCGTGTAAGCGAACCGGTCCGGTGGAACCGGGACGTTGTGCTTGGCCCAGCGTTAGCGGCGCCCGTTGAGGTCCGGCAGTCCTGGCCCTGCGGTGGATGACGTATTCGGCCGCCAACAGGTTGATCACCCAGGCCAGTCCCATGAGCAGCGCCCGGATCAGTTCACTGGGCGGACCCGCCAGGAGGATCCAAGGGGCGATGACCAGCGCCTGCGTGCCGGCCCCCAGGGCAATGGCGTAGGCACGCGTCATCCATACACTGTGCCGGACGAAGTCCCTCCTGCGGATCGCGAGGACGCCCATCACCATGCTTACCAGCATCGCGGAGCCGAAGAGAAGGCGCAGCGGAACGTCCGTGTCGCCGTCGGGAAGCGGATAAAAGGCGGACATCCACAGGCCGGTCAGGGCCGTTAGCAGTCCGGCGGGGATCAGGATAAGTCCCGCAGTACGATGCCACCCGCGCTTGCCCCGAAGGGAGGGAACGAACTGGAAGGCGCCGAGGAGGCTGTAGACCGTCACGCTGATGATGTGGATCACGACCGGGACGGGGGAAGCGAAAAGCCGGGCGTTCTGGGGTGTAATGGCGGCGCCGCCGGTCAGTTCCGTCAGCCGTACGGCGCCGACGGTAACCGGGATGAGGCTGAGGAGGATCAGCCCGACGGGTACGGGCCACTGCCCCCGGCGTCGTCGTGTCGTCGGAGTAGCGGGCGAAAATAACGTCGTCATTTCGGTTCCTCTGAATCTATGGTGTACGGCGTACACCTAATGCGCCTAACCGTAGGTGTACGGCGTACACTTGTCAAGGGAAAACGTGTAAGGAAGGGTGGTCCGGATGACCCAGCAGCTGGAAACCTCGCGCCGGATCCCACTGAACAGGGGCCGCGTGCTGGAGGCCGCCGTCGCGCTCGCCGACAAGGCGGGCCTCGATGCGCTGAGCATGCGCCGGCTCGCCGAGGACCTCGGCGTGGTGCCGATGGCGCTGTACAAACACGTCGCCAACAAGGATGAACTCCTTGACGGCATGGTGGACGCCGTTATCGGCGAGATCGCCCCCGTCGCCGCCGATGCAGGCTGGAAGGACGCCGTTCGGCTTCGCGTGCTCTCCGCTCGCCAGGCGCTGTTGCGGCATCCTTGGGTGCGTCACGTGCTGGAGACCCGCACCAATCGAACCCCCGCGGTCCTCACGTACACGGATGAAGTCATCGGGATGTTCCTGGCCGGAGGCTTCTCCGTTGATCTCACGCATCACGTGATGCACGCGCTGGGGAGCCGGATGTGGGGCTTCACCCAGGAACTGTTCGACGACGCCGCCGCCGGCCGCGGCGCGGAGGCTGCGGTACCTCCCGAAGCGCAGGCCGCCATGGTTCAGGAGATGGCGGAACGGTATCCGAACATCCTCCAGGTCGCCACTGCGGCCCAACACGACGACGGCTCCGTGGTCAGCTACGGCTGCGACGACCAGTTTGAGTTCGAGTTCGCCCTCGACCTGATGCTGGACGGCTTTGAACGCCTGCAGCGGCTGGGGTGGAGTTCCACCGCCGCCAAGCGCGGTGGGAAGTAATCAGCGGGGCCGTGGCAAACTCCTGTCGCCGAATCAGCTCAGGACCTGGTCATTGAGCCGTTGAGTCGACGTGGGATGCCGCACGATTCTTCCCGCAGTTCTGGCGGCAGGAGTGTGTCCGGCGCGTTCTGGTAGGTCACTGGTCGAAGCCATCGTTTGATTGCCGCGCTTCCCACGGACGTGTGCCCTGAATTCGTGGTTGCAGGATAAGGGCCGCCGTGGGTCATCGACCACGAGGTGGCGACTCCCGTGGGCATGTCGTTGAAGACGAGCCGCCCGGAACGGCTCGTCATGGCTTGGGCGATGGGCCTCAGCCCGTCCGTTTCTGCCTCTTCACAAAGCAGGGTTGTGGTGAGCTGTCCACCCAATGACCGGAGGGTGTGCTAACTACCTGTTGCTGGGTGCTGTACCTGACGATGACCGCCGCAGGTCCGAAGGCCTCCTCCAGCAAGGGGCCCGTGAGCCGGCCTATGTCGACGCTGACGAGGTGGGCGCCGGCCGGACCGCCTTGCTGGCTGTCGACAAGGACTGATACTGCCTCGCCAGCGATCCAGGCCTCGACACTCTCGGTGAAGCGTTGTTTGATGCCTTCGTTCAGCATGGCCAACGCGGGCGCTGTCCCCACGGCTTCCGCGAGACTCGCCACCAAGGCGTCGCCAGCCTCGTAGGGAATGAAGATGAGGCCCGGCTTGGTGCACAATTGCCCGGCACTGCTGGTGATGGACGATGCCAGTTGGGCTGCGATCCCACGTGGTCGCGCCCCTGCTGCGGCCGCCGTTACCACCAGCGGATTAAGGCTTCCGAGTTCACCATAGAAGGGGATCGGCGAGGGGCGGGATGACGCGAGATCAAAAAGGATCCGCCCTGCTGTAGTGGACCCGGTGAAGCCCACCGCGTGGATGTTCGGATCCATAACCAGGTTGCGCCCCGCTTCCATTCCCGTGACTCGGGCAATGGTGCCGGGGGGCATGCCGGACTTGGTCACTGCCCGCTGGATCGCCTCAAAGGCTAGCTGGCTCGTGTGCGGATGCCCGGGATGGACTTTGACGACGACGGGACACCCTGCGGCGAGGGCGGAAACAGTATCTCCGCCCGGGACCCCGAAAGCCAGCGGAAAGTTGCCTGCCCCGAAGACTGCCACAGGTCCGAGCGGAATCCGCGTGAGGCGCGTATCCGGTGTGGTGGCCGTTGCATGGTCGATGGCGGCGTCCAGGTACCCGCCGTCGTCGAGTACTTCCGCAAAAAGGCGTGCTTGCCGCGCAGTCCGCGCTAATTCGATGGAAAGCCGACTGGCGGCAAGGGAGGTTTCCCTCGCAGCGGCGCCCTCTAAAGCTTCCCGGTCTTGCTCCAGTTCGTTAGCCAGCTCGTTAAGGAAAGCCGAGCGCTGAGATCGGAGGGAGCCACCGAATTCGGCAGCGGCATCAGCCGCTGCCGAACATGCGGCGGTCACTTCAGCCGGAGTGGAATCGGCCACAGCCGAGGTCGTCAGGGGGTCAGCAGGGTGATCCGTCGCCGTGTTCATCCCTTGACGGCACCGGCACTAAGTCCCTGGACAAGGAACTTCTGCACGTAAGCGAACAGGAGGACCACCGGGATGATGGCGATGACCCCGCCTGCGGCGAGGGCCCCAAAGTCGGCACCGAATTCTCCGAGCAGATAGCTGAGACCGACGGGCACGGTAAAGCGGTCCTGGCTGCTGATAAACATGATGGCGAAAAGGAAGTTGTTCCAAGCGCTGATGAAGGCGAAGGAACCTACAGCAACGATTCCCGGCTTCAGGAGCGGCAGGACTACTAGCCGGAAAGCCTGGATTCGAGTGCACCCGTCCACCCACGCGGCTTCCTCCAGTTCCATGGGAACATTCCGGATGAATCCGGCCATCAGGATCAGGGACAGCGGAAGGTGGAACACGGTATCAGAGATGATGAGGCTCCACAGACTGTTGGTCAGGCCCACCGCGTTGAAGATCTCAAACAGCGGGATCAGCATCATGGCTCCGGGAACGAACTGCGTGCAGAGCATGGCTACCAGGAACAATGCTTTTCCGCGGAACCTGAACCGGGCCAGGGCATAGCCACCGAGCAGCGCGATGACGGTGGAGCAGAGCAGGCTCATCACAGCGACGAACAGGCTGTTCTTGAAGTAGATGCCGAATCCCGAGCCGTTCCATACCGTTTCGAAGTGCTCGAAGGTGATTGGCCACGGCACCAGTGAGGTGGAACCGGCAGGCCGGAAGGCAAACAGCAGCATCCAATAGAAAGGAACGAGCGTAAAGATGAGGAACAATGCCAACGGAAAGTAGGTCAGTACGCGGTCGATGCGGCGTGCCCGCTTCTTCAGTGGACTGACGGGGCGGGCCTCCTGCGCGCTGTCAATGTCTGCCAGTGCTCTGGCCGATGGTGCCTTGGGAAGCAACGAGGTCATTTCTCATCCTCTTTGGACTTGGTGATACGCAGGTAGACCAGCGAGAAGAAGGTCAAAATCATGAACGCGACGACGGTGAGCGCAGAGCCGTAGCCGAAATCCCTGTCATGGATGGCAGTCTGGGCCACGTAAAGAGGCAGCGTGGTAGTGGAGCTTGCCGGACCACCACCGGTCAAGGTGTAGAGCAGATCAACGTTGTTGAACTCCCACACGGCCCGGAGCAGGGTGGCGATGATGACCGCCTGCCTGATGTGCGGCCATGTGATGGACAGGAACTTCCGGACCGTGCCGGCGCCGTCCACCTCCGCGGATTCGTAGAGCTCAAGCGAGACCGATTGCAGGTCCGCCAGGATAAGGATCGCAAAGAACGGGATGCCCTTCCACATCTCGGCGAGGACTACGGCCCAAAACGTCGTCCCACTGCCTGAAAGCAGCGATACTCCGTACTCGCCAATGCCGATGTCGGCGAAGTACCGGCCAATACCGGTTGAAGGGTTGTAGATGAGGATCCAGATGGTGGTGGTCAGGATTCCGGAGACGGCCCAAGGGGAGAAGACGAGCGACCGGGCAAGCCCTCGCCCGATGAACGTCTTATTGATCAGGAGGGCCAGGGCAAGGCCAAAAACGAACTGGAGTCCTACTTCCACTGCCACCCATTGGACGGTAAAGGTCAGGCTCCGCCAGAAAAGGGGATCCGAGCCCATGGCAACGAAGTTCTCCAGCCCGGCGAAGCCGTCGTTCCAGGGTTGGGTCACATTCGAATGCTGGAGGCTGTAGTAAAAGACACTGCCCACCGGGTAGACGAGGAAGACCAGAGTCAGGACAGCGGCCGGGGCGATGAGGAAATAGGGGTAATAACGTCGCAGTTTGGCATGCCGGCTCGGATGCTTGGACCGGGCAGGCCGCGGAGGTGCTATGACTGACATGGGGCTACTTCTTCAGGAATTTTTGCTGGGCTTTGGTGAGTTTCTCCGCTGCCTGGGTCAGGAACTCTTTCACTGAGAGCTCGCCCTGGAGAACCCGCTGCCACTCCGGAAGCATTTCAGTGGTGGTGATCGAGTTGAATTCCGGCAGGTAGAAGGGCTGCTCAAGCACCACGGCGTCCTTGTTCTCGACTGCCTTGATGGAGGTCTGCATGGCGGGGTTCTCAGTGACCCAGGGTTCCTTGGCGACTTCGAGGTTGCCGGGGAGATAGCCCGATTTTTGTGCCCAGAAGCTGTTTCCTTCAGCACTCATGGTGTATTCGAGGAACTTCCACGCGGCTTCCTGGTGCTCGCTTGCCTTGAACATGGCAAAACCCGTAGTCATCCGGCCGGAGAGGACTGACTTGCCCGATTCGGACGGGAAGGGAGCCACGGCTGCGACCTTGTCCGCGCCGAGGGCTGCGACGTGCGTGGGGTAGGACCCGATGCTGTGGCTGAGCATGGCAGCGCCTCCTGAGCCAAACTGGGCAACCATGGTCTTGAAGTCGGCGGTCAGGTCGCTTTCGGCGGTGTCTTTGCCGTACAGGTCAACGTAATCTTGTGCCGCGGCGATAACAGCCGGATCGTCAAGAGTGGATGTCCCGTCTTCGCGGAAAAACCTGTCCACGCCGGCTTGCGGGTAGACCATCTGGACGAACTGTGAAAAGAATCCATTCCCTCCCCTCAGCGTGTAGCCGAATTTCCCGGCGGACTTGTCTGTGAGTTTGTCGGCTGCGGCATAGAAGTCGTCCCAGGTGGTGGGCGTGGCCAGCCCGGCGTCCTTGAAGAAGTCCGCCCGGTAGTAGATGACGTCCGCAAGGCTCGTGGCGGGAGTTAGGTAGAGCTTCCCATCCGGCGACGCGGCCTTAGAGGATTTGGTCATTGCCTGCGAGACCTTGTCATCCCAGCCGCCGCTCTCGAATTTCTCATCGAGCGGGGCCAAGGCACCTTGGGCCACGAGTGCTGAAACGTCGGACGCCTTGGGCGTAACGATGTCCGGAGTCGCCTTCGTGGCAATCGCCGTGCTGATCTTCTGCATGTAGGAATCCGTGGGAAGCCCAAGGTAATTGACTTTGATAGTGGGATTCTTTGCCTCAAACATGCTGATGAGCTTCTTGAGGTTCTCAGTACGTTCCGGGCGTGTGTCGGTGTCCCAAAGTTCGAGCACCACCTCGCCACCCTCGGCGCTGCTGCTGCCGCCGGACCCGCACGCCCCAAGAGCCATGGAGCTGGCGAGGACTGCGGCCAAGGCCAGTGCTGCCCTCTTCTTACCAGTCCTGATTGCCGATGGGCCCTGGTTCATACGCTTCATTGCGTTCCTCTCGTTAGGCGCCGGCCGGAAAAACCGGTGAATCGCCGCTGTCATACATCATATACTACATACGATACACCTGATATGATGGGCAGTATGGAAAGGAATTATTGTGATCACTGAATCCACGCCCAGCGGTCTGCTGCCAGCCTCGTCCCGGACCGGCCTTGTGGTGGAGGCGCTTCGGAGGTCCATCCTCACTGGCGAACTACCTGCCGGGCAGCCCCTGGTTGAGACCGAGCTGGCCCGCCGATTCGGCATTTCCAAAACTCCCGTGCGGGAGGCCCTGAAGACGCTCGTCGGCGCAGGCCTGGTCACCATGAGCGAATACAAGGGCGCCACCGTGCGGGTAGTGGATGAGGAGATGGCCCGCAGCGTCTTTGATGTCCGCTCCCTTCTGGAAC
Organism: Pseudarthrobacter sp. CCNWLW207; assembly: GCF_037203945.1. Lineage (NCBI taxonomy): Bacteria > Bacillati > Actinomycetota > Actinomycetes > Micrococcales > Micrococcaceae > Pseudarthrobacter > Pseudarthrobacter sp. CCNWLW207. The sequence continues at coordinate 206,101 of NZ_JBBCBS010000002.1, forward strand.
CGGTGGCCGTCGCACGGACTATTGAACGCGGCTTCGACGTGGAGCTTGCACAGGAAGCGCTGGACCGTGCCTCGTCGTCAGTCGATGAAGCTGAACGAAGCCTGGCCAACCGCGACTTCCATCAGTTGCTGTATTCCAACTGCGGCAACCCTGTCCTCGTGGACATGCTGGACGGCCTGCGCGAGCAGACCGCGCTGATTTCAGTCAATGCCTGGATCCAGCAGCCGTCGTGGGATGAGGAGGCGGCCGAGCATGCCGAGATTCTCGCTGCGGCGCGCAACGGCGATGCCGGCCGGGCAGCGGAGCTGGTCCTCAACCACATCAACAGTTTCGAGGTCCGCGCAGTCGGACAGATCGCTGGCAGAAAACGATGACATTCCCCGAGCTCCGGACAGCTCTTGCAGACGTGGTTGCGATTCCCGTGACCCCCTACCGGCACGGCGCCGTGGATGTCGCTGCGTTCAAGAAGCTGCTGAGGCGGCTGGTGGACAACGGCGTCACCACCATCACGCCCAACGGCAACACCAGCGAGTTCTATGCGCTGACTGCCAGGGAACGCCATCAGCTCATCGAGGCTTCGGCTGAGGCGGTTGGCCCGGAAGCCTACCTGCTTTTGGGTGTCGGCCACGACGTGGACTCTGCCATCTCCGACGTTCGGGCCGGCGTGGCAGCTGGAATCCGCATGGCGATGATCCACCAGCCGACCCATCCCCATGTCTCTGCTGCAGGCTGGGTGGAGTATCACGCCCGGATCGCCTCAGCCGCGCCGGACGTCGCCTTCGTGCTGTACATCCGCAATGAGTGGGTGACAGCAGCAATGCTGGTTGAGCTCGCCGGCCGCTGCCCGAACGTCATCGGCATCAAGTATGCGGTGCCTGACCCCGCACAGTTTGCCCGGATCCGGGATCTGGCCGGCGCCGACCGGTTCGTCTGGATCGCCGGACTGGCGGAACCATATGCCCTGTCCTACGCGGCCCACGGTGCCACTGGTTTTACTTCCGGCCTTGTCAACGTGAACCCGCAGCTGTCCCTCTCCTTGCGGGATGCCCTGCGCGTAGGGGACTACCGGCTGGCGGGAGTGCTGTTGTCCCGGATATCCAGGTTTGAGGAATTGCGCGCTGAGGACAGATCGGCCAACAACGTGAGCGTGGTCAAGGAAGCGCTGTCCCAGCTGGGCCTTTGCGAGCGGACCATCAGGCCGCCCAGCCATGAGCTCAGTGAAGGCGCCCGCGAAGAGATCGCGGGCATCCTGGCGGACTGGAGCACTGTTAACGACCTCTTTCCTGCGGGCGCCCACACGGACACGGCAGTGAACGCATGAAGATCACCGGGTTCAAGACCTTCATGCAGCGTGTGGGCAACCGGCCAAGGCTGCTCTTGCGCGTGGACACGGACGAAGGCATTTCCGGCTGGGGCGAGGCATACAACCACGGCCCGGACTGGGCCCTCGTGCCAGTGCTGGACTACTTGTTTGAACAGGTCAAGGGCGACGACCCCCGCCGCGTGGAGTATGTGACCCAAAAGCTTATCCGCAAGGCGCGCTTCCCCCAGGGGGCGATTGGCCTCGCCGCGATCTCCGCCGTCGATCATGCGCTCTGGGACATTGCGGCCAAGGCACTGGACGTGCCTGTGTATAGCCTTCTAGGCGGGACAGTGCGCGACAGGGTTTCCGTCTACGCCGGCGTCTACTCGGCGCCGGACCCAGCTGAGTGCCGCGCCGTGAGCGAGGAGCTGAACGAACGGTACGGCTTCACGGCCTTCAAACTCAGCCCGTTCCGGGGGGACATCCACAACCGGAGGTGGGGCCTCGTCGTGTCCGAGACGGCGGATTATTTCGCCGCCGTCAGGGAGGCCTGCCCCGATGCCTGGGACTTCGCGTTCGACGCCCACGCGAAGATCTTCGAGCCTTTCCAGGCCATCCAGCTGGGCAACGCGCTCGCGCCGTACCAGCCGCTGTTCTTCGAGGAACCTATCCGGCCTGAGTTTTTCCCTGCCTGGCACCGGTTGCGCGCCGAACTCCAAGTGCCACTTGCCACCGGCGAAAGCCTGTACTCGACCAACGAGTTCCTGAGCCTGCTGTCCGGAGGCGGGGCAGATATCGTCCAGCCGGACATTTGCGTGGTGGGCGGAATTTCCCAAATGCGCAGAATCGCAACCATCGCCGAGGCGCACTTCGTCACGGTGGCACCGCATAACCCGATGGGTCCCCTGGCGGTTGCGCACAACCTCCACTTCGCGGCAGCATGCAGCAACTTCTCCATCCTCGAGTACAAGCTGGAGGAGACCACCTGGTGCCCGGACCCCTACCTTCCCGTCGACGGACATCTCGAACTTCGGCCTGACCGAGCCGGCTGGGGAATCGACATCGATGAGGCGGCCCTGAGCGAGCACGACTACATCCACTGGGAACGCCAGCTGCCCACCAGGCCCGACGGCTCCCTCGCGTTCTGCTGAGCAGCGCCGGCCTGGCGGTCCCGCTTCAGGCGGCCTACGCGTCCTGCAGCGGGCGCCGGGCCAACCACGCCGCGACGATGGCGCCGGAGATGTTGTGCCAGAGCGAGAAAACGGCGGACGGCAGGGCAGCCAGGGGCGAGAAATGGGCGGTGGCCAGCGTGGCCGCCAGCCCGGAGTTCTGCATGCCCACCTCGAACGCGAGGGCGCGCCGTGCCTTGTCATCCAGCCGGCCCACCTTCCCGGCCAGGTAGCCCAGGCCCAGGCCGAAGCCGTTGTGCAGCACCACGGCCAGGAACACGATGCCGCCTGCAGCGACGATTTTGCTTGAGCTGCCGGCCACCACTACGGCAACGATCAGGGAAATCACGACGGCGGACGCCCAAGGAAGCGCGGGGAGAACCTTCGCCACGAGCTTCTTGAGGAAGAGCCGGGCGAGGAGGCCTGCGACCACGGGGAGCAGCACGGTCTTGACGATGTCGCCCACCATGGCCCCGGCGTCGATCTGTAGGTAGGAGCCAGCGAGGAACAGCACCAGCAGCGGCGTGACGATGGGTGCAATGAGGGTGGAAACCGAGGCCACCGCCACAGAGAGGGCCACATCGCCCTTAGCCAGAAACGCCATCACATTGGACGCGGTCCCGGACGGCGCGCAACCGACCAGGATGAGCCCCACCGCCAGTTCAGGTTCGAGGTGCAGTGCCACGGCGATCAGCCAGCCCGCGCCGGGCATGATCACATAGTGCGCCACGATCCCCAGCACTACGGCCCAGGGGCGTTTGGCCACCGCGGCGAAGTCCGGCGGAGTGAGTGTCAGGCCCATGCAGAACATGATGATGCCGAGCAAGTAAGGCACGCCGGGACCCAGGGGTTGGAAGGCTCCCGGAATGAAGAATCCCAGCACACCTGCCGCTACTACCAGGAGCGGGAAGACGGTGACCGCTATCCGGGCGATCTTCGCTTCCGCGGCCAACGCAGCATTGACGGGCGGCTCGACAGGGGGATTCTGGGATTTTGTTGCCTCAAGCATCCAATCATGCTGGCACTGCCGGGCGTCCGGTGCCAGTCGGTGACCCGGCACGGTAACAACCCAGGTCGTCTCTTTGTGGGTTTCTGCCCGGTACGGCGCGGAGCAGTGCGATACTGAGTTTTGCATCACATCGGCGTCTGGGGGAACTCGAAACATGGTTCTGGATACGGCAACCCTCAGAGTGGCCTTCGGCCTTATGGCTTTGGTGCTGGGACTCCTGTTCTATTTTTCGGCATACCGCATCACGCGCTCGCCCTACAGCGGCTGGTGGTGCCTGGCGCTGGTTTTTTTCCTCGCCGGATCCGCGGCTTTCCTCCTGGACGGAACGGCGCATCAGTGGTGGGCCAATCCGCTGGGAAACGTGTTGCTGGTCCACGGCGGGGTGGCGGTCTGGGCGGGCGCCAGATCGCTCCGGGAGGTCCGCCCGCGGCGCTTGCTTTTCACGGCGGTACCACTGGTTACCCTCGTGGCATCAGCACTCGACAATCCTGCGACAAACACTTGGTCAGGTGGTCCCGTTTTCCTCGGCGCGATGTGCCTGACGATCGGGCTCGCGTCAAGGGAGCTTTGGCGGCTTGAACCCGGATACTCCCGGGTCAGGGTCCCGATGGCGGCCGCCGCGGGAGGGCTGTCTGCGTTCTACTTCGGCCGGCTCGTCTTCTTCCTGCTGGAGGGCCCGGGCGGCCCCACCTTCGACACCTACTTTGGGTCCGAAGTGACCACGCTGGTCACCATGGTGCTGCTGGTAGTGGTGTCCTTCAGCATGTCCGCGCTCAGCAGCGAACAGCAGACCCGTGCACTCCGAATGGTAGCCACCCGGGACGACCTCACCGGACTCCTTAACCGCAAGGCCTTCATTGAAATAGCTGACGAACACCTTGCCGACCCTGCCGTCACCCGGGCAACGGGGGCCCTCATTCTCGCCGACCTGGACCACTTCAAGGCCGTCAACGACACCTATGGCCACGCCGCAGGCGATGTGGCCCTTCAGGCTTTCGCCGCAGCCTGCCGGGAAACCGTGCGCTCGACCGACCTGGCTGGCCGGTACGGCGGGGAAGAGTTCATTCTCCTCATCCCCGGAGCCACAGCCGACCGTGCCGAACGGATTGCCGACGCGATCAGCCAGCGGCTCGCGGATTCCGCCCACCGGGAGGGGCCAAGGATGCCCACGGCCAGTTACGGCATCGCCACGTACGACGCCGGGACGCCAGGTTTGGAAGCCCTGATCGCCGCCGCTGACGCGGCACTTTACGAGGCCAAGTCGCAGGGCCGGAACCGCACCGCCCGCAGCGACACAGCGCACTGACGGGCGCCGGTTCAGTGGCCAGCGTTGAGCTTGCCCGCCAGCCGTTCACGCATCTGGATGCTGGCCGAGTTCAGTCCGATCAGGTCCACATCCCGGCCGTGCCGGCGGTACTTTTCTGTCACGGCGTCCAGCACTGCAATGGTGGAAGCGTCCCAGAGATGTGAAGCGTGCAGGTCAATCACTACCCGGCTGATCTCCGGCTCCGCGTCCATCGCGTACTCGAACTGGGTGTAGAGGTCGTTGGAGGAAGCGAAGAAGAGTTCGCCGTCCACGGTGTAGGTTGCCACTGACTCGCCGTTCAGCTCCACGATGGTGCGCTCGACCGTCACGAAGTGCGCCACGCGGCGGGCGAACATGGCCATCGCGGCCAGCACGCCTGCGCCGACTCCGATGGCCAGGTTGTGCGTGGCTGAGACGACGGCCACGGTGATCACCATGACGGCCGTTTCGGACTTGGGCATCCGGCGAAGGGTCCGCGGAGCAACGGAGTGCCAGTCGAAGGTGATGGCAGAAACAAAGATCATCACGGCCACCAGCGCGGCCATGGGAATGAGCCCCACTACGTCGCCCAGCGCTACAACCAGCACCAGCAGGAAGACGCCGGCAAGGAATGTGGACACCCGGCTCCGTGCTCCTGAGCCCTTGACGTTGATCATGGTCTGGCCGATGACGGCACAGCCGCCCATGCCGCCCAGGAAGCCGGTGACGATGTTTGCGACGCCCTGGCCCCAGGATTCCCGGGTTTTGTTGGAGCGTGTGTCAGTGATGTCGTCCACGAGTTTTGCGGTCATCAGCGATTCCAAAAGTCCCACGAGGGCCATGGACAGCGAGAACGGGGCGATCACCTGGAACGTCTCCCAGGTCAGCGGCACGTTGGGGAGGAACAGCGAGGGCAGGCTCTCAGGCAACTGGCCCTTGTCCTGGACGGCCGGCACATCCACCCCGGCTACAACCACAAACGCGGTGAGCAGGACGATGGCCACGAGCGGTGAGGGTACCGCCGTCGTTATTCTCGGCAGGAGCACCACGATGACCAGGCCCACTGCCACGAGCGGATAAACCATCCACGGCACGCCGATCAGCTCGGGGACCTGGGCCATGAACACCAGGATGGCGAGGGCGTTCACGAACCCCACCATCACCGACCGCGGGATGAAGCGCATCAGCCTCGTCACCCCAAGGACCGCCAGCAGGATCTGGAAGACCCCGGCCAGGATGACTGCCGCTATGAGGTGGTCCAGGCCGTGGCTGCGCATCAGCGGTGCGATCACCAGTGCCACGGCTCCGGTGGCCGCCGAAATCATGGCGGGCCGGCCGCCCACAAAGGAGATGGTGACGGCCATGGTGAAGGAGGCAAACAGCCCGATCCGCGGATCGACGCCGGCGATCACCGAGAACGCGATGGCTTCAGGGATGAGGGCAAGGGCCACCACCAGTCCTGCCAGTGCCTCGGTCTTGAGCCGGCGGGGGGAGCGGAGGGTGGCCCTGACGGACTGGAGCTGCAGGGGCTGCATGGATCCCTATTTCTTGGTCTGGCGGTAGCGCTCGATCTGTTTCAGCCGCCGCAGGAGGCTGTCGCGCCGGGGGTGCGGAACGGCGTCGGGCGCCTCGGCGGTGAGGTCTATGTGCTTGGTTCCGTACTGCCACAGCAGGAGGTCATCCAGCAGGCGGTCCGGTCCGGGGGAGTACCGGTGGTCCAGTGCTTTGCGGACCTCGGTGATCCGGTTGGCGCTGAGCAGGCCGGCGAGCTGCACGGTCTGGTTGAGGCCGTGGGCCGCCATGAGTTCGGCGGCCCAGCCCCAGTCATCATCAACTTTACGGTCCACATGGGGCAGCAGCGTACGCCAGACATCCCGGATGCGGTTGGGAGTGAGCTGGGCCGCGCCTTCGCCTTCGACGTCCCAGTAGCTGCGGACTTCCTCATAGCGTTCGTGCAGGTCCGCGAACGCGCTCTCCACCGTCTCCAGCATGGCGGCCGTGGCCGTGAACTGGCGGTCGAAGTGCGGTGTCCAGGCGCGGGGGTCCTCGGCCTTGAAGCGGATGTCGTGCTCGATCTCGCTCCAGGCGTGCGCAAAGACGGTCCGGATCTGGCACTCGAAGAAGTAGCTGCCGTTGGGCTGGATGTCCGGGTTGAAGACCTGTTGGTACTCCTTGACTGCCTCGTTCTGGATGGTCCGCAGGATGAGGTGGCGGCTGGAGTATCCGTACGTGCCCGACTCGATGGAGCCGATGTCCTTCTCGCGGTCGCCTCGGCAGTCGAACACGCTGCGCTGGCGCTTGATCAGATTGGCCACCAAAGCGTTTTCGGCCGGCAGTTTGGTGATGACGCGGACACCCACCATGTCGTTCAGGGTCCGGAACGGGTCCGGGAACTTCAGGACCGGCGGGCCGCCAGGTTCCAGGGGTTCCTCGATGCGGGAAATCTTCTCCCGGAACGACTCAACGCTCTTGGTGCGGCCCGTGACAAAGAGCGGGGTGACTTCAGTGTCCTTCAGCATGTCGCGGAGGATGTAGAGAACGTCCTTGGTGACCAGCTTGAGCGCAGGCCGGACGCGCTCGTAGATCTCCACGTTCTCCTGCACGGATTCGCGGAGGCTGACATCCAGGCTGTCCCAGTTACTCGGCATGGCTCCAGCTTACGGCGGGGTTCCGACAGCGGCGTCCCGGCGCTCACGGTAGGCTCGGGCACATGGCTGGGCTGCGGCGTCGGGGCCCTGACCGCCGCATGTTTGCCAGGTACGCAGGGGACCGTCCCCCGCGGGGGAGGGCGCAGTGCAGCGGTATAAGTACCATTACGGTGAGGATCCCAGCCAGTGGGGGGAGCTGTATCTCCCGGAAATGCCCGACGGCGGTGCGCACCGCGGCGTGGTGGTGGTCATCCACGGCGGCTACTGGCGCTCGCAGTACGGTGCGGAGTTGGGTGAGCCACTGGCCAGGGACCTGGCTGCTCACGGAATTGCCGCGTGGAACCTGGAGTACCGACGGGCCGGTAACGGCGGCGGCTGGCCCAACACCTTTGCTGACGTACTGGCCGGGATCGACAAGCTCGCGGACCTCGCCGCCGGCCATTCCCTGAACCTGGACCGCGTGGTGGCACTGGGCCATTCGGCAGGCGGACACCTGGCAGTGTGGGCTGCGGGGCGCGACCGACTGGCCCAGCTGGGACTGCCCGACGCCGACCGCCAGGTCCCGCGGCACGACGGCGCCGGTGCGGTGCGCCTGACCGGCGTGGTCAGCCAGTCCGGGCTGCTCAACCTGGCTGAGGCGGAGAAGCTGGACCTCAGCAACGGTGCCGTGTGCAACCTGCTGGGCGGGTCGCCGTCGAAGTATCCGCTGCGGCTCCGCTACGCCGACCCGATGACCGCGATCCCGCTGGATATCCCTGTCCACGTGGTCCACGCCGTAGGGGACGGGGACGTACCGCTGAGCCAGTCTGAGTCCTATGCTGCTGCCGCCAGTGCGGCCGGCATGTCCGTACGGCTCACCAAGGTGCCGGGAGACCACTACGACCTGATCGATCCCAAGTCCACCGCGTACAGGGAATGCAGGGAAATGGCGCGGAATTTGCTGGGCTGATCCGGCCAGTTTTTGTGGACGTTCGCGGCAGGAATCTGCCGCTATGCCAAAAGGATTTTTCTAAATCCTGCATTGTGCGGCTGGCCCCAGCACTAACCGGCCAGCCCGAGTCCGGATGTGACGCTTGACACCTCTCAAGAGATGGTTCTATATTGTTGCCAAGTCGTTTTAGCAAAACGATTTTTCACCCCAGCATCTCGCCATTTCCGTTCGAGAGAAAGTGAGTCGACAGCGATGTCCACTCGAAAGACCATCAACAGGTTCGCCACCATCGGCGGCATCTGCACCGCCGTCGCACTGGTAGCCACCGGCTGCGGCGCAGGGGGCCCGACATCCACGGGTAGCGCCGGCACCAGCACCGTCAACGTCCTGGTGGAGGCTGGCGGCCACGCCGAACTGACCGGCGTCGCAGAGCAGTGCAAAAAGGACGCGGGAGTCGACGTGAACTTCGTCGAACTGCCCTACGACGGCATGTTCAACCGCCTCTCCAGCGAATTCTCCTCCGGCAACGTCTCCTTCGACGTTGCAGCCCTGGACTCCGTCTGGCTGCCCAGCTTCAAGGACGCTGTCCAGCCTATCGACGAGATCTTCACCGACGAGGCCAAAAAGGACATCTTCCCCGCCCTCGTCAAGGAAGCGAACGTGGACGGACATTTCATCGGCCTGCCCGCCTGGACTAACGCAGAGATCATCCTCTACCGCAAAGACCTCTTTGAGGACACCAAGAACAAAGCAGACTTCCAGGCCAAGTACGGTTACGAGCTGACCGCCCCCACCACCTGGAAGCAGTACCAGGACATCGCGGAATTCTTCACCAAGGACGGCATGTACGGCACCGACGTCAAGGGCGCGGTGGAAACCGAATGGCTCGCCCACGTCCTGCAGGCGGGCTCACCCATGGTCCTGGATGAGGACAACAAGGTGGTCATCGACAACGACGCCCACAAGGAAGCACTCGACTTCTACGTCAGCCTCTCCAAGTCCGCCCCGTCCGGCGCCGCCCAGGTGGATTGGGCTGCCGCCCAGAACCTGTTCAACCAGGGCAAAACGGCAATGACCCGCTTCTGGGCACACGCGTACAGGCAGATCCCCAAGGATTCGCCAGTTGCCGGCAAGGTGGGCACCGCGCCCATGATCGCCGGATCCGCCGGTATTGGCGGTGTCCCGGGACCGTGGTACCTCACAGTCCCGAAGGCCACCAAGAACACTGAAGCGGCCAAGAAGTTCATCAAGTGCGCCTACGACAACAACAGCATGGGTATCGAATCCAGCCTCGGCCTGGCTTCCCGTATCTCCGCGTTCGAGAAGTACCAGGACAAAGAGGGCTACGAGAGCTTCGGGCCGTTGATCGAGACCCTGAACGGTAAAGCGACGGCCACCCGCCCCGCGACTGAAAAGTGGCAGCAGATCGTAGACACGGTACTGGTTCCCATGCTCCAGAAGGCCGTGGCCGGCGGGGACTCCGCCACCCTCCTCGCAGACGCCAAGAAGCAGATCGAGGACCTCCTTAAGTAAGACCCCCGTGGCCGGCACCTGCCGATACGGCACTCGTAGTCCGGTGCCGGCCACGGTCCCAACCAGCGGAAGAGAAAACCGTGCGTATCTCCGATCGCCGCTTCGCATTGTTCCTGATGACACCAGCGGCGCTGTTCCTGGCAGTTTTTGTCGCCTTCCCGCTGTTTCGCCTCGTAGCGGACAGCTTCTTCAAGATCTCGCCGATCGCCGGCGGCCCCCGCGACTTCGTGGGCCTGGATAACTACTTCCGGGCCTTCGCCTCGGAAGCCTTCATGGGCGCAGGTTGGCGGACCCTGGCCTACACCCTGGTGGTGGTCACCCTCGAATTCGCCCTCGGGCTGGGCATGGCGCTGCTGTTCACCACCCTCGGGCGCAGCTCCCAAATCTGGCGGACCGTGTTCATGTACCCGCTGATGATCGCCCCGATCGTGGCAGGCCTCCTGTGGAAGTTCCTGATGATCGATAACTTCGGGCTTATCGGAACCCTCCTGCACCAGGCCGGCATCCTGTCCAACCCCAATCAGATCGGCTGGCTGTCCGATCCCAACATTGTGCTGTTCTCGGTGGCCATTCCGGACATCTGGTTGACCACGTCCTTCATGTGCCTGGTCCTCTTTGCCGGCCTGCAGAACATTCCCGGTGACCTGATCGAAGCAGCGCGCCTTGACGGTGCACGCGCACCGGCTCTGCTGTTCCGCATTATCCTGCCCCTGCTGCGGCCGGTCATCGCCGTGGCCCTGGTAGTCCGCGGAATCGACGCGGCCCGGGCCTTTGACACCATCCTTATCCAAACCAACGGCGGACCGCAGTCCGCCTCGGAAACCATGAGCCTGCTGATCTACCGGACCATGATCCGCTTCGGTGATCCCGGGCTGGCAAGCGCCATGGGCACCCTCTATCTGCTGGCCATGCTCGCCGTTGCATTCGTCGCGGTGTCCACCATCTGGCGGCCAGGAAAGGACAACTGATGCGCGTCGCTGAACGAATCAGGCCCGACGGCGGGAAGTCGCGCGCGGTGACTGCCGAGAATTCTGTGCCAACCACGCATGCCGGTGGCCGCAAGCGCCGGGGCGTCAATCGCGAAGGCCTGGAGGCTGGCCGCCGAAGCACCAGGGCACTGCTGTGGATCCTCCTCGCGGTAGCTATGGTGCTCTACGGATTCCCGTTCCTGTACCTGCTCTTCACGTCCTTCAAGACGCCGATTGATACCATCGCGGTGCCGCCCACCATCCTTCCCCGGGAATGGACGTTGGAGAACTACACTAACGCGCTTGGACGCAACGGAGTCCTCGCCTCCTTCATCAACAGCACCCAGACGGCCATCATCAGCACCGTGCTTTCGCTCGTGCTGGCGGTCCCGGCGGCCTACGGCATCACCCGCTACAAAACCCTCAGCGGCAGGATCTTCATCATGGCCGCCCTGGTGACCCGCATGGTGCCGCCGGTGGCGATCGGTATTCCGCTGGCCTCGATGATGGCAGCCGTTGGCCTGTCAGATACCCCCATTGCCCTTTCCATAGCCCACACCACCATCTCGCTGCCGCTCTCGATCTGGCTGATGTCCAGCTTCTTCGAAGCGGTGCCGCAAGACTTGGAGGAAGCCGCGACTGTGGATGGTTGCAGCCGGCTCGGAGCCCTGTGGCGGGTGGTGATCCCGGTCGTCTCCGGCGGTATCGCCGTCACCGCGATCTTCGCCTTCCTGGCCTCCTGGAACGAGTTCCTCTTCGCACTCCTGATGACAGCGATCCGCTCCCAGACAACGCCGGTGGTGATCGCGAACTTCCAGACCCAGTTCGGCCTGGACTGGGGCTCCATGACCGCGCTGGCCGCCGTCTACTCCATCCCGGTCATCCTCCTCACCCTTCTCTTGCAGCGCAAGATCGTCGCAGGCATGACGCTCGGCGCGGTCAAGGGCTAGAGATGGCAACGAGTAGCCTACTGGTAACCCTCAGGGGCATCGCAGACCATAAGGACGTGGGAAACAGATGAGCAACAAGAACATCGGTATCAAGGACGTGGCCGTCGCCGCCGGTGTGTCCGTGACAACTGTCTCCCACGTCCTCAACGACGTTTCCTACGCTCGAATCAGCCCGGAGACCAAGGACAAGGTCAGGAGCATTGCGGAGCAACTGGGCTATGGCCCCAACCGCCTTGCCCAGGCTCTTCGCACCCAGAGGACCGGCATGCTGGGCCTGGTCAGCGAGGATATCGCCACCACGCCCCACGCCGGCCGGATCATCCTCGGCGCTGACGAGGCCGCCAAGGCCCGGGGTTATAACCTCATGATCATCAACACCTCCGGTTCGGCCAGTTTGGAATCCAGGCAGGCCGACGTCGAGGCACTGTTGGATCGCCGGGTGGACGGAATCCTCTACGCCACGATGTACCACCGCAATGTGGAACTGCCGGCCAACCTCGGCAGCGTGCCCTCCGTCCTGGTCGACTCGGTGGCCATTGGCGGAAATATCACAGCGGTGGTCCCGGACGAAGACGGTGGTGCACGTGCCGCCGTTGGCGCGCTCCTGGAAGCAGGGCACACGCGGGTGGGCTTCATCAACAACACCGACGATGTCCCGGCAACCCGTCAGCGGCTCCAGGCTTTCCGGGCCACGCTCACCGGAGCAGGGCTCGACGGCGACGCGGCACCTGTCGAGTCCGAGATCTCCGAGGTGCAAGGCGGCTATGAAGCGGCCCGGCGGATCCTGGCACGCGAGGACCGGCCAACCGGCTTGTTTTGCTACAACGACCGGATGGCGATGGGAGCCTACCGCGCCGCTGCGGAGTTGGGACTCACCATCCCTACTGACCTTTCAGTCGTCGGCTTCGATGACCAGGTTTTGATCGCCGCCAACCTCCACCCCGGCCTCACCACCGTGGCCCTGCCCCACTACGAGATGGGTGCGTGGGCCACCGAGCACCTGATTGACGCTGTCGAGGGGAAGACCGACCTCACCCTCATGGCACTCCACCCGACCATTCTGAGCTGCCCCCTGGTGCGCCGTGATTCCATCGCGGCTCCCCGGCAATAGGCAGCCATCCCCTTCCACTTCCCCAGAGGAACGCCAGACATGACCAGTGCCCTTGATGCCGCACGCCCGGAAACAACCCCTGCCGGAACCTCGAGGTTCCGGCCTGCCATCCACTTCACGGCAAGGGATACCTGGCTGAACGACCCCAATGGCCTGGTTTTCTACGAGGGCCTGTACCACCTCTTCTTCCAGAACAACCCGTACGGCAACGTCTGGGGAAACATGTCCTGGGGCCACGCCACCTCCCGTGATTTGCTGCACTGGACCGAACACCCTGTTGCCATTGCCTGCGACGAGACAGAGGACATCTACTCTGGCAGTGTCGTAGTCGACTACGGCAACACGTCTGGTTTTAGCACGGCCGACGAACCTGCCCTCGTAGCCATTTACACCAGTGCCTACAAAGCCGCATCTGAACACAGCGGCACGCAGGCGCAGTCCCTGGCTTACAGCACAGACGCAGGAATGACGTGGCGAAAATACGACGGCAACCCAGTCCTCACCAGAGACTCCGCGCACTTCCGCGATCCCAAAGTCTTCCGCTATGACGGGGACGAAGGTGCCTGCTGGATCATGGTCGCCGTCGAAGCGCAGCACCAAAAGGTGGTCTTCTACCGTTCGGAAGACCTCAAGTCCTGGGACTTCCTGAGCGATTTCGGGCCGGCCAACGCCGACGCCGGGGAATGGGAGTGCCCCGATCTTTTTCCCCTGGCGGTGGACGGGGACCCGGAGAACATCAAATGGGTCCTGATTGTAAACATCAACCCCGGTGGAGTAGCAGGAGGTTCCGGCGGCCAGTACTTCGTCGGCCATTTCGACGGCGTCCGCTTCGTTCCGGACGCCGGTTCACTTGCGGCGCCGGCCGGTGTGTCCGCCATCGCCGAGCCTGAGGCGGCCGCTGCCGCCCTGCGGCAATGCCAATGGCTGGACTGGGGGCGCGACTGCTACGCCTCCGTATCCTTCAGCAACGCCCCGGATGGCCGGCGCATCATCATCGGCTGGATGAACAACTGGGACTACGCCAACGAGCTGCCCACTGCCCCCTGGCGGTCCTCGATGACCCTTGCCCGCGAAGTGCGCCTCACAGCAGTCAACGGCTCTGCCTGCCTGACCCAGCGCCCGGTCCTGGCCGGCCCGGGTGCAGGAGACGAGCGGCCTGCTGCCAAGGACCAAATGACCGCAGACGCCTTTGAGCTGCGGAATTCGGCCCTCCGGTTGCCGGATGCGGTGCCTGGTAGCGCCCAAATCATCGAGGCGGAGATACAGCCCGGAAGCGCCGAACGTTTTGCTTTCCGACTCTTCGGAAGCCGTAACGGGAGCAAGGGCACCCTCCTCAGCTACGACACGACCAGCGCCCAGCTCATCCTTGACCGCAGGCAGTCAGGCAACACAGGATTCCACGAAAAGTTTCCATCCGTGGCATCAGCCCCGCTGGTACTTGATGACGGCGTGCTTAAGCTGCAGATCGTCGTCGACCATTGCTCGGTGGAAGTCTTCGCACAGGGCGGCAGGGTGGTCCTGACCGACCTCATCTTCCCCGAAACCGAAAACTCGGAGAACTGGATATCGGCTGAGGGCGGCTCAGCAACAATACTGAAACTCGCGGTCTCGACACTCACCTAGGGGAAGAACCTATGTCAAGCAACAACTACTACGACGTGACGACGTGGCCGGTCGGCAATCCGTCCAAGGACGTCGGTGAAGTAATCAACAGCATCATCGCCGACATCAAGGACCGGCAGAACGTCACCGATGCGAACAACGGAGGAAAGCCGGGCGCGGTCATCTACATTCCGCCGGGGGACTACCACCTCCGTACGCAGGTGGTGATCGACGTCAGCTTCCTTCGAATCCAGGGCTCGGGACACGGCTTTACGTCCTCAAGCATCCGGTTCAACGTTCCCGAAGACGAATGGCCCAACTTGCATGAGCTGTGGCCAGGAGGCAGTCGCGTTATCGTCGACATTCCCGTCGGCGAAGGCCGGGAGGAATCCAAAGGAGCCGCCTTCTACGTTGAGCGAAGCGGGAGCCCGCGAATCAGTTCGGTCGAGTTCTCCAACTTCTGCATCGACGGTTTGCACTTCAACTCGGATGGCTCGGGAATGCCTTCGGAGAACACCTACGTCAACGGCAAGACCGGTATCTATGTGGCGAGCGCCAATGACTCATTCCGCGTCAATGGCATGGGGTTCGTCTATCTTGAGAACGCCCTCACCATCTACAAGGCGGACGCCCTATCCATTCACGACAACTTCATCGCTGAGTGCGGAAGCTGCATCGAACTGCGGGGGTGGGGACAGGCATCAAAGATCACCGACAACCTGGTGGGAGCGGGCCCTAAAGGCTATTCGATCTACGCAGAGAACCATGGCGGGCTCCTGATAACCGCGAACAACGTCTTCCCCCGTGGTGCGAGCAGCGTCCATCTCAGCGGCGTCACGCGTTCAAGCGTCTCCAACAACCGTTTGCACTCGTTCTACCCAGGGATGGTGATTCTCGAAGCCGACAGTTCGGAAAACCTCGTGGCCACGAATCACTTCTTGCGTGACCATGAGCCCTGGACGCCCTTCCTGGGAGTGGACAACGGACTGAACGACCTCAACGGACTTCTCTGTGTCAGCGGCAGCAACAACTCCGTGATCGGCAACCACTTCTCCCAGATCATCGACTCAGAGAGCATCCGGCCAGTAGGAGCGATGCCTGTCATCATCCGGCTGCTGGCCGGGTCGGGCAACTTCGTCTCCAACAACCACGTAGTGGCGATGGACGTTCACTCCACGTCAAGCGACTCCTGCTTCGAGGCTCAAGTGGACGCTCTGTTGACCACCCAGGCTTCGGAGGGGCTTCCCGTTACCGCCGTGATGGTCGATTCCGAATCAGTTCGGAATACGATCCTGGATTCCGGAACTGAAGCCCAAGTTATCGCCGATAGGGCTGTGAACGCCTTGAGGACCACGCCCACGGTTGGTTTCACAGAACAAACCTCAGAAGCTCTGGACCCCCGCCTCAGCACTCCGGCGCCGCCGCAAAGCAGCCCGTAATGGTGGCCGGGATGGATGATGGCGGGTGTCCGGGGCCAGCTTCTCTGGCAGAGTATGACCCATGCTCACTGTAATCGGCGAGGGCCTTGTTGACGTTGTCCAGCGCGCCTCCGGAATCGAAGCCCACGTGGGCGGCAGCCCCCTCAATGTCGCGGTAGGGCTCGCCCGCCTGGACCACCCGGTCCAGTTCATCGGCCGCTATGGCCGCGACGCGTACGGTGATTCCGTCGCTGCGCACCTTCGCGCCAGTTCAGTGATGCTGCCGCAGGGACCGGACGACCTCCCCACCAGTGTGGCCACCGCCCTGATAGACGACGACGGCGCCGCCACCTACACTTTCGACCTCACCTGGGAACTCCCCGGGCTGGCGGACCGCCTCGCCTTTATGCTGCAGGGCACCACCCTGCTGCACACTGGATCCATCGCCACGATGCTGGCGCCGGGCGCGAGCGCGGTGCTCGCCGCCGTCGAATACGCACACCCGCGCGCCACCATCAGTTTCGATCCCAACTGCCGGCCCAGCATCATCACCGACGTGGATTACGCACGGAACCAAGCGGAGAAGTTCGCCGGTCTGGCGGATGTGGTCAAGGCCTCTGACGAGGACCTGGAGTGGCTCTATCCCGGGGTTGACCCGCTGGACTCAGCCCGCCGCTGGCTGACCCTCGGCGGTACGGAGGGGCCGGCGATGGTGGTGGTCACTCGCGGCGCTGCGGGCCCCTGGGGCATCACGGCGGCTGGCGAAGCGGTGTATCCCGCGCCGGAAGTAGTGGTGGCAGATACCGTTGGCGCCGGCGACTCCTTTATGGCGGCGCTGCTGTCCGGGATCGTGGACCGTGGCCTGGACGGTGCGCAGAACCGGAAGGACCTGCGTGAGCTTCCGGCCGAGGGGTTGGCCGACCTCCTGGCCCACGCCTCCCGCGCGGCCGCGGTCACCGTGTCGCGGCCCGGCGCCAACCCGCCGACACGTGCGGAACTGAACGCCGTCCCGGGGGAGTAGCCCCGGTGCCCGAGGGGCGCGGGGCAGCCGAGGCAGACATCCGTCCCATGGATACCAGCTATCTCAAATGCTTGATTCCCCGATAGCCCAAGCCTTGCCAGAGTGAGGGAAGTCACTTGGCGCCTATATCAGCGCCGTCCCTTAGTGACCACCAAGAGGCTAAGGAAAATTCAATGGAGAATACTCAGCTCAAGGGCACCGAAACCAGGAACGAAACGTCCGGTCCCGCGCCGTCGCGGACGGCCGGACGACTCCAGGCGACCCTCCTGGTTGCCGGCAGTTGCATGCCGGTGCTGGGGGCCGTACTGCTTGCACCCATCCTCCCCACCTGAACCAGGCGTTCGCGGACACCCCTGGCGTTGCCGTATTGGTGCCGCTCACCCTGACCCTGCCAGCACTGTTCGTGGCGCTCTTCTCGCCCCTGGCCGGCTATGTGGCCGATCGCGTGGGGCGGAAGCAACTGCTGGTCTTCGCCATGCTCGCCTATGCCGCCTTCGGCACAGCACCGCTTTGGCTGACCACCCTGGAATCCATTGCCGTGTCGCGGGTCGGCGTCGGCATCGCTGAAGCCGCCATCATGACCTGCTGCACCACCCTCATCACGGACTACTACTCAGGCGAGCAGCGGAACAAATACCTTGGGCTTCAGACCATGGTCAGCGCGCTCGCGGCCACCGCCTTCTTCGCTCTCGGCGGCGCCTTGGGCAGCATCGGCTGGCGGACGCCGTTCTGGCTCTACGCTGTCAGCGCAGTCATCGTCATCCCCATGGTCTTCAAGCTCTGGGAGCCGGCCAAGAGCCAGCGCACGACGGCGGCCAAAACGCCGGTGCCATGGCGGCACATCGGTGCCCCGGCCGCGGTGACACTCTTCGGCGGAGTCGTTTTCTACGCACTCATCGTGCACTTGCCGTACGTCATCACCGGGCTGGGTGTGGGCGATGCCGCCCTTATCGGACTGGCGGCAGCCATCGCGTCCCTCGCTACCGCCGCAGGAGCCATCTCCTTCCGCTACCTGGCAAAGCTGGGCACGCGGAACCTGCTGGCACTCGCGTTCGGGCTGGCCGCCGTCGGGCTCTCCCTGGTCTCGGTGGCGGGCAACGTGCCGCTGGCGATCGCGGGGGCAGTCATCGCCAGCGCCGGAACGGGTGTGCTGTTGCCAACCCTGCTCACGTGGGCCGTGAATGGCCTCGAATTCCAGCAGCGTGGCCGGGGGACGGGTATCTGGACGGGGACGCTGTTCATCGGCCAGTTCCTGACGCCTATCGTCCTCGGAGCAGCCGCCGCAGCACTGGGCAGTCTGGGCTTCGCGTTGGGGGCACTGGGAATCGCGTGTGCGGTGGCGCTGCTGGCGGTCCTAATCCGGGGTCCGCGGACGGTGCCCGTCAACCTCTAAAGGACTCAGGTCCATGTGTGGATAACCTATGGGTATGAAGAACCTGGACCTGAACCTGTTGCCCCAGCTGCAGGTCCTGCTGGAGCTGAAGAACGTTTCCCGCGCCGCAGAGCGGCTCCAGCTGAGCCAGCCGGCCACCAGCGCGGCCATGGCCAGGCTCCGGCGGCATTTCGACGACGAACTCCTGGTCCGGAACGGCCGCACGTACGATCTCACGCCCTTCGCGCATTCCCTGGTCCCGCTGGTTGATGAAGCCATGCTCCACATCCAGCGGGCCACGCGCGTCCGGTCCGGTTTCGATCCCGCCACCAGCGAGCGGGAGTTCATCATTGCCGCCTCGGACTACGCGGCGGCGCTGATCGTTGGGCCGCTGCGGGGCATCCTGCGGGAGGAGGCCCCCTCCGTGTCAGTGGATTTCGTCCCTACTGCCGGTTCCAGGTTCCAGGGCCAGATGGCTGACTATTCGAAAATCGACTTGCTCGTGGGGCCGACGGGGTACCACATGCAGGGCACCAGCAAGCAGTTGTTCCGCGACAGCTTCGTTGCCGTGGCTGATACCGGTAACCCGCTGCTCCGGCAGCCCCGGCTGACCCTGGCGGACCTGGTTACGGTTCCCCACGCCGTCGGCTATTTTGGGGAGGGAATCAGCACTCCTGCCGACAAGCTGTTCGAATCAAGCGGAATGCAGCGCCGGGTAGCCGCAGTAGTGGCAGGTTTCCTGTCCCTGCCGTTGCTGGTCGAGGGAACTGATTTGGTGGCGATGGTGCCACGCATGCTGGCAGCCAGGGCGCAGCGCGGGGCCGAGATCGTGGTGCTGGAGTTCTCCGAGGGGGCCGAAGCTTCCCTGGTGGAAGCCATGTACTGGCATCCGTCCCAAACGGAGGATCCGGCCAGCGTCTGGCTGCGCTCCGTGGTCCAGCGCGCGTGCTCCAGGCTGCACGAACTCTTCCCGGTCACGGCCCACCCGGTGCCCATCACCCTCCCAACTAGGTAGCAGTTGATGTCGTTTTGGGCGCTCATAACGACATCTGCTGCTACCTAGTTGGGATTGGGGGAGGACGGGTCAGCGCATCGCGTCCGAGACTGACTTGGCGCCACCGTGGCCAGACTGGCCGCCGTCCACCGGAATCTCTGCGCCCGTCACGTAGGACGACAACGGGCTCAGGAGAAACAGCACGACGCCGGCTACCTCCTCCACGCTTCCAGTCCGTCCCAGCGGGGTCTCGGCCAGCGTGGCATGCTTGAATTCCGGCTTGGCGCTCGCCGTCATGGGCGTTTCGATGAAACCCGGGTGGACGGTGTTTACCCGGATGCCGCGCGGGCCAAGTTCCATGGCCGCCACTTGGGACAGTCCCCGCAGGGCCCACTTGCTGGCGGTGTACGCCACCGGATAATGCGCCGTCAGGCCTGCAACGGAGCCCACGTTCACAATCGCAGAGCCGCTGGCCATCAGAGGCGTGAGGGCCTGGATTCCGAGTAGGGCTCCGGCGACGTTCACTTCATAGACCCGCTGCAGGTCAGCCACCAAGACATCGAGCAGCCTGCTCCGCTGGGTGATCCCGGCGTTGTTGACCAGTCCGTCCACCTGCCGCCCCTCGGACCGGATCCAGTCAGCGAGGCCGGCCCAATGCGAGGCATTGGACACGTCAAGTTGCCGGTACAGCAACGCGCCCGCCGAGGCTGGAGGCAAGGCCAGGTCAGCCGGCATCTCCGCCGCGAGGTCGGTGGCGATGACCAGCGCTCCGGCTTCCGCCAGCAAACGGGTCTCGGCAGCGCCCTGGCCCTGCCCGGCGCCGGTGACAACCACCGTCCGCCCCTCAAGCTGAAGGGATAGCACGCTAAATCCCGGACGTAGCCGCAGAGGCAACCCGGTTGCGTGGGCGGGGACGGGCCGGAATGCGGGTCACAGCTTCACGCCGTGGGCCTACGGTGTTCTCGATGCTGCCGATTCCTTCGATCGTCATGCGGACAACGTCGCCGGTCTTCAGCGGCGGGGGAGTCTTCGCGCCGTTCCGCCCCCAGAGCTCGGCGAGGCAGCCGCTGCCGCACGTTCCGGATCCCAGGACATCCCCTGGCCGCACCACGGAATCCTGGGAGGCGTAGGCAACGAGTTCGGCGAACGGCCAACCCATGTTGGAGAGCAGGTCCTGCCCGATGGTTTCGCCGTTTACTTCCACGGCCATGGAGATAGGCAGGAATCCCTCGGCGTCGTGCCGGTCCTCAAACTCGTCCGCGGTGACAATCCAGGGCCCCAGCGTGTTGGCGAAGTCCTTGCCCTTGCACGGGCCGAGGCTGACTTTCATCTCGCGGCGCTGCAGGTCGCGTGCGGACCAGTCGTTGAGGATGGTGTACCCGAAGATGTGCTCGTGTGCCCCTTCCGCCGTCAGGTTCCGGCCGTCGCTGCCGGGAACACGTCCGACGACGGCGGCCACCTCCGTTTCAAAGTCCAGCTCATCACAGCCCGCCGGAATACCGATCACCTCGCCGGGGCCCGTCACCGTGTGCGGATTCGTGAAGTAGAACGTGGGTGCCTCGTACCATTCGGGCAGAACGCCGGCCACGCCGTCGATGCTCTTCCGAACGCCTTCGACGTGTTCCTCGAACGCCACAAAGTCCCGGATGGTGGCGGGGACCAACGGGGCGACCAGTTGCACGTCGGCCAGTGGGAGAGGTGCGGCGGAAGCGATGGTTTCCCTGGCACGGGCCAGGGTTTCGGCAAGCCCGGCTTCGAGCAGGGTGTTGACGCCCTGGCCTGCGGGCAGTGCGTAGCAGTGTCCGTCATCGACGAAGCCGGACTGCGTCGCGCCGTCGTGGTTCCAGCGTGCGATCTTGACCATTCGCGTGTTCCTTAGGCTGTGGGATGGGCGGTGAAGACTGAGGCGGGCGTGATGCCCAGCGCGGCGGCGTTACGTGCCAGGACCTTGGCTGCGTCGGCCGCGGACAGGCTTGCCGCACGCACTTCGGCCGCCGGGCTGTCGGAGCCCATATCGAACGGATAGTCCGAGCCCAGCAGCACCTGCTCCGGCCCGGCGGCCGCAACCAGTGCCCGGAGTTCGGCCGCGCTGTGGACCAGGGAGTCGAAGTACAACTTCTTCAGGTACCACGACGGCGGGTGGGCGCAGCCGTGCGCTTCCGGCCGGACCTTCCAGGCGTGGTCGGACCGGCCAAGGCTGGTGGGAAGGTAGCCGCCGCCGTGCGCGGCCAGCACTTTCAGGTCCGGGTGGCGGTCCAGGACGCCGCTGAAGATCAGGTGGGAGAGCGCCACCGCATTTTCGGCTGGCTGCGAGACGGTGTTGGCGAGGTAGTAGCGGTCCAGCCGTTCATCCAGCGAGCAACCGAAAGGATGCAGGAAGACAAGGGCGCCGAGCTCTTCGGCCCGGCTCCAGAACGGTTCCAGCCGTGGATCGGACAGTTCAACGGTGCTGCGGTCCGGATCGTGCGGGGTGGCGGCGAACGAGCCGATCTCGACGCCGAGCAGCCCGCATTCCAGGACTGCGTGCTCCAGCGCTTCGACCATCAGTGCAGGATGCTGCAGCGGGACCAGACCCAGGCCGTTGAGCCGTTCCGGGGCGCGGTCCACGAACTCACGGACGGCTTGGTTGGCTTGCCTGGCCACCTGCAGGGACAGTTCGACGCCGGCGAAGTAGTAGAAGTGCGACGGCGACGGTGAGACGAGCTGTACGTCCACACCCTGACTGTCCATGTCCGCCAACCGACGGTCCAGATCGGTCAGCTGCGGCCAGCGTTCCTTGATCATCCGGCCCGAAGCGGCCAGGGATTCGGGTCCGTTGCGCCGCACTTCCAGGGCCTGTTGGGCGCCGAAGCCGCCGGGGTCGGCTTCGGCAACCAGCTGTTGCAGGGCCGGGAGGAGGATGTGGGCGTGGACGTCAACGGTGCGGGCCGGATCACTAACGGGATGCGCGCTCATGCGGGTTCCTTCAGCATGGTGGACAAGGAGTGCATGAGGCCGGGCACATCGGCGTCGCGGACGCCGTCGAGCATCCACTGGCCCAGCTGGACGGAGGCGTTGACCACTGCTTTGGCACGTTCCAGACGGCGGTCTGTGAACTCCTTCCAGAGAGTTTCGGTGACGTCCTCGGCATTGATGAGCAGTTCGGCCAGGACGGCCGCGTCCTCCAAGGCCATGGCTGCGCCCTGCGCCACCGTCGGTGGGCAGCTGTGCGCGGCATCGCCGATGATGACGGTGCGGCCACGGTTCCAACGGCCGTCCACCAGATGGGTGGTGAACCACGTGTAGTTGATGCGGGCGCTGTGGTCCAGATTGGCGCGGATCTCGTTCCAGGGGCCGCCGTACGCTGCGGCGAGTTCGGTCATGATGCGAGGGCCGTCCTCGTGCTTGCGCTCCTGGGCCTTCTCCACCAGGTAGGCGTAGATGGTGTCCGGACCTGTAGGGCAATAACCGGCGATGAAGCAGGGGCCGCCGTAGGTCAGGTCGGTGCGGACCACGTCCGCGGGCCGCTCAACGAAGGCGCGCCAGATGCCCATGCCGGTGGGCTGGGGCTCGACGTCGATGCCAATGGCTTTGCGGACGGCAGAGTGCAGGCCGTCGGCACCAATCAGGAGGTCGTAAGTGGCGGTGTCGCCGTCGGCGGTGCTTACGGTGACGGAACGGCCGTCGTCCGCTATCCCTGTGACGGTTTTGCCGTAGCTGATGCGGGCACTGGCCTGCTCGGCCCGTTCGCGGAGGATGGCTGTGAGGTCGGGGCGGTACATCCCCAGGGTGGCCGGAAGGTCGTCGCCGCCAGTACGGATGTCCTCCAGTACGGCGATGACGGTGCCGGCGGGGTCCGGGGCGCGCAGGCCGAGGGTGCTGAACGGGTAGCCCTTTACCTCGATCTGCTCCCAAACACCGAGCTGGCGGAAGATTCGTAGGGCGTTCCCCTGCAGCGTGATTCCCGAGCCGACGGTCTGCGGGGTTTCGGCCTTCTCGAGGATTTCGACGTGGACTCCGGCGTCGGCCAGCAGGATGGCGGCGGTCAGTCCCGCGGCTCCCGCTCCGACGATTCCGACGTTCTGTACTGCTGCCATCGCTGACTCCTTTGTGTTGACGGCGTTACTGCTGGTGTCTGTTTGCTGCTGTTAACTGAAAGCTACCGGACTGTGTTTACCGGACGGCGATCGGGTTGACTGGGGAGCCCACGGCGCCAGTGATGGGGAGCGGCGCGGCGGTGAGCAGGAAGTCGTACCTGCCATCCGATGCGCATGCTTCCGCCAGGCCGTCCGGGTCCCACATTTCACCCAGGAACAGCCCCAGGTTGGGGATGGCGATCTGGTGGAGTGGCTGGAAAGCACCATCAAACTCGTTCGGACGGACTTCGAAGCCCCAGGTGTCGGTGGCGATTCCGGCGATTTCGCTGCGGTGCAGCCACGGCGCGGTGCTGAAGGACAGGCCCGGGGCAGACCCGCCGGCGTAGTCGCCCCAGCCGTCGCGGCGCACCCTGGTGTGCTGCCCGGTGCGGATCACCACGATGTCGCCGCGGCCCACCTTCGAGCTGGGTCCCTGCAGTTCAATGGTCCGCTCGAGGTGTTCCGGGGTGATGGCGAAACCGTCCGGCAGTTCGCCGTCGTTCCTTCCGAGCTCCGGCCCGAGGGCCCGACCGACGTCGAGCAGGACGCCGCGCGTGACGATTTTGGCCGCCGCGGTTTCGATGCCGGTCACCAGGTCGCCCTCAGAGGTGACCACGTCGCCGGCGGCCCGGCCGTTCCAGGCCTTGCCCTGGTCGAAGATGTGGCCCAGCCCGTCCCACTGCGTGGAGCACTGCAACGGCATGGCGATGACGTCGTCCGCGCCGCCGAAACCGTGCGGGAATCCCTGGTTGCCGCGTTCAGCGTCCACTCCAGTGTCCGTCATGGTGTGGACGGGGTTGGTGCGGCGCCGCCAGCCCTTCTGCGGGCCGTTGGTGTCGAACGGCTGGGACAGCGAGAACGCTTCACCGCTTGTGACGAGGGCCGCAGCTTCGATCCGCTTGGCCGCGTCTATGAAGTTCAGCGTTCCCAGCACGTCGTCGGCACCCCAGCGGCCCCAGTTGTTGTGGGCTGCGGCCATAGCGCGGATGCTGCCCAGCGGGTCTTCACGCCGGATCACCGGAGAATCGTTTGATTCCCCGGTACCGGTTTGGTCCGCCTGAGCGGTGTGCTGCTGCGAAGTCACTGGACCTCGTCCTTGCAGTGGATCAGCTGGGTGCCCAGGCCGGTGATGGTGCCTTCCATGACGTCGCCGTCCTGGAGCAGCCGGCCCCAGTGCTGGCCGTTGCCGGCGGGGCTTCCGGTGAGGACCAGGTCGCCCGGGCGAAGCGGCATGATCTGGGAGGCCTCGCTGACCAGCTTGGCCACCCCAAAGATCATGTCTGAGGTGGATTCGTCCTGCATCGGCTTGCCGTTGAGCTTCAGCGTGACCTGGACGTCCTGTGGGTCGCCGAAGAACTTGGCGGGCACCAGCAGGGGTCCGGTGGGAAGGAAACCGGGGGCGTTCTTGGATCGGTACCAGTCTGAGCCGATCGCGGGCATGTCTTTGCGGAAGACGTACTCGCGGGTGGTGATGTCGTTGACCATGGTGTAGCCGAAGACGTAGTCCAGTGCCTCCTCCGGGGTGACCCGGAACGCCCTCTTGCCGATGACCGCTGCCAGTTCCAGCTCCCAGTCGTGGGACGTGGAGTAGGAGGGAAGGGTGAGGTCGTCAGTGGCGGACGCGATCGCCGTCGGCAGTCCGATGAAGAAGTACGGCGTGCCCTGGCCCGCGCGCTTGTCCATCATGGCGGCGGTTTTGGCGCGCACTTCCTCCTCGTCCTGGCCCGGTTCGCGGTGCGCGGCTGCCAGGTCGATCACGTGCTTGCGGTAGTTGGCTCCGGTCTGAAGCACCTGAACGGGTTCCACCGGGGCAAGGATTTCGACGTCGGCGGCTGCCAGGCCGGTGTCCCCGCCTGCCGATGCGGCGAGGGTGTCCAAGTGCTCTTCGGTGGTGTCCCAGTGCTCGATCAGGGAGTTGATGTCGCCGTCAAGCGGCAGGACCCGGCCCGCAACCAGCAGGCCGACGCGGGCCTTGCTGTCACCGGATTCCTGGAACCGGATGAGGGAATATGTCGCTTCAGGCATATTCCTTTAGCCCCGTCCCTGCTTGGCATACGGGTTCAGGAGCGCTTCCTTCATCTCCGGGGATGCCCCTTCTTCGGTGGCGGTGAAGCCTTCGGCCGGAGGGAAGGACTCGGTCATGGAGTGCGGCATGGCGCCGTTCTTGTAGAAGTTGTTGGAGCCCAGGGACGGCTTCCAGGTGTTGGCTTCCCAGTCCGGGACGTAGTTGCGGTAGCCGCCGGAGTTGAGCTCCACCCGGAGGCCCGAGGGATCGCGGAAGTAAAGGAAGTTTTGCTCGCCCACGCCGTGGATGGAGGGGCCGTATTCCATCGGGGTGCCGTTTTCCATCATGACGTCCGCGGTCCGGAGCAGGTCCTCGGTGGCATCTACCCAGAAGGCGATGTGGTTGACGCGGCCGGCGCGGCTGGAGGTGTCCAGGACTACGCCGAGGTCATGGGACTTTTCGTTCGTGGTCAGTACCGAGAACACAGTGATTGGTGCTTCGTCCAAGTCAACGAACGCCATGACGCGGAAGCCCAGGGCCTCGTTGTACCACTTGGCGAAGCCCCGCACATCGGAGCTAGCCACGGTCACGTGGTCCAGGAAGCGGGGTGCTGCGGCGTGGCTGCTGCGGCGCTCGGGGCGGTCGGGGTAAGTGGATTCGAAGCCGGGCTCGGCGACGAACTTCTCCACGTCATAGAAGAGGCGCATCCGGTGGCCGTAGGGGCCGGTGAATTCGTAGGCCTTGCCGTAGCCGTGGCCGCCGGCGGTCCAGGTGCCCTGCACGCCTGTCGCTTCGACGCGCTGGGCCGCAGCCTCGAGGGCCGCCTGGGAGTTTGTCCGCCAGGCCATCCGGCCCAGGGATGCTTCAGGGCCTTCGGTAATGACAAGGCTGTAGCGGTAGTAGTCGCCCCAGCAGCGCAGGTAGACGTTGCCGTCCACGCGGTCAATGATGCGCATGCCGAACTTTTCCTCGTAGAACCGGGCTGACGCTTCGACGTCGGGGCTGGTGATCTCGAGGTGGGCAAGATGGGAGAGGGGAGTTTCCACGTTGAAGTCCTTCTGGGTTGCTGGCTGCGGTCGGTTTGGTGCAGGTCCTGTAACCACTGTGAACCAGCTCATGTATTTGGTGAAGAGGCGTTTACTGATATCTGGCATTTGTCTGGCAGATACACCGCAGCTGTTTCTGACTATCCGCGGGGCAAATACCACGTAGAACCGATCTGCCGTTCCTCGGAAGGAGCGTCCCTGCGAAACTCGACCGAAACGCCCTTCCGGAAGGACCTCCGTGCCTGTTCTCCAACTCCGCCTCGCTGGCAAGACCGCCGTCATCACCGGAACGGCCAGCGGCCAGGGCAGGGCCGCGGCACTGGCCTTTGCCGACGCGGGAGCTTACGTGGTCGGCTGCGACATGGACGACGACGGCGCCGCTTCCACGGTTGCGGCGGTCACCGCATCGGGTGGCCGGATGAGCAGCAGCCGCGTGGACCTCACGGACGAGGCCGCCGTCGCTTCCTGGGCGCAGGAGGTGGCAGCAACCCACGGACAGGTCCATATCCTGTATGCCAACGCTGCAGTCACCCGCTTCGCCCCACTGGAGCAGCTCACCTTCGCCGACTGGAAGTGGAATGTGGAGCATGAGATGGATGTGGTGTTCCTGCCGGTCAAATACTTCTGGCCCCAACTGATCCAGACGCCTGATGCCGCCATCGTGCTGGTGGGATCCACAGCAGGTGTCACCGGGTCCATGACCAATGGCCGGCTTGCCCACACGGCCACCAAGGGAGCCGTGGTGGCGATGACAAAGCAACTGGCGGCCGAAGGGGCTCCGCATGGGCTGCGGGTAAATGCCGTCAGTCCCGGAATGATCCGCACTGCGGCCACCGAAGGCAACCTCCTCGCCCCGGACCACCCCATGCGCACTATCGCCGGCAGCATCCCGTTGGGCCGGATCGGTTCGCCGGAGGAGGTCGCCAGATGCGCACTGTTCCTTGCCTCCGACGAAGCGTCGTACGTGACGGGCGCCAACCTGATGGTGGACGGCGGCTGGTCGGCGGTCCTTCCGGGTTAGCAGTTTAGTAGAATCGCAACAAACTTAGGTGTGAAAGTGACAGAATGCTGTTACGCTGGATTTTGCCCCTACAGAGAGTGAGCAATGATGCTTCTCGAGAGAGACCTCATCCAGTCCGTCGGATTCCGCAATGTCACCGAGGACGGACGTGTAACCGGCTTTCAGTTCCGGCTCCGCATGCCGTCCTACCGGGGCATGGCCGCCTCCCTTATTGACGGGGTTGCGGTTCGTGTGGGCGACATCATCGACGTCGGACCGGACGTTCCGCTCTGGACCTTCGGGGAGCGGACCTACACTCTGCACCAACTCTGGGGAAGCGACGGCGTCCGCTGGCCGCTGGAGGAGGCCGCAGTGGTCACTGTCCCCCTGGAGGGCGGCCTGCCGCAGGGCATCCATGAGCTATCGATCGAACTGCGCCTGCGCATGTCCTACATTCCCCTCGAGCACCAGCCCACAGTGCACCGCACCAGCCGAAAGGTGACGCTCTCGCCTGAAATCGGCGACGGCACTTTCCGCTACGGCGTCTCGCTCTACAGCTTCATGGGCGATTACGGAACGGTCATGGACCTGGAAACGGCGCTCGCAGCAGTCGCGGACGTGGGCGCCACCGGCGTCGAAATCCTCGGTGAGGGGCACGTTCCCCAGTACCCGGAGCCTTCTGCGGCCTGGATCGACAACTGGTTCAGCCTCCTGGAAAAGTACTCCCTGGAGCCCACGAACTACGGTTCCTGGATTGACACCCGGCTGCACCCGGGGAGGGCCATGACTGTTGCCGAGGGCGCCGAGGCACTGCAGCGGGACCTGCGGCTCGCCCACCGGCTGGGTTTCGGCTTCGTGCGTCCCAAGATCGGCGTCGTCTCCAGCGATTTGGTGCCCGACCCGATCTGGACTGAATCCGTGGAACGCTCCCTTGACCTGGCGCATGAGCTGGGAGTCATCATTTGCCCCGAGATCCACTCACCGACGCCCATCAGGCACCCCGTGGTGGAGGACTACATCGGCCTCATCGAGCGGACCGGCACCAAGAACTTTGGCCTGCTCATCGACACCGGTATCTTCCAGGACCGCCCGATTCCGCTGCGGGAGGGCGAGACCCGCGAAACTCGGCCGCCCTTCCTGGACGGTATCGGTGTTGATCCGGCCGACTTCGCCGGCATCGCCCCCTACGTTGTGTTCATCCAAGCCAAGTTCCACGACATTAACGACCAGCTCGAAGACCAGCAGATCCCCTGGCGGCCCGTCCTCCAAAGCCTCAAGGACGCCGGCTACACCGGCTACCTCTCCAGCGAATACGAAGGCGAACGCACACCTTGGCGCTCCATCGAGCAGGTTCGCCGCCAACATGCCCTGATCCGGCGCATCGCCGGCGAACTTGCCTGACCCACCTCACCCGACCTCTCCACCAGCAAAGAGAGAAACCATGCCAAACGGACTTCTTGACGATTCCAGCCTGCGTACGCACCCCGAAGGCTTCGCCCTGGCACTGACCATCCCGTGGTACCGCAGCCTCTGGCTCTCCTCGGTGTCCTCGCTCCGGCTCATGGTCGATGGCCAGGAAGTTCCTTCCGAGGAGCTTTCCCTGGAACTTGGAGGCGTCCGCTATGCGCTGGCGGACCTGCCGGCCCAAAGCGACACGCTCTGGTACCTCCAGGAGCATCCGCTGCTCATCGTGCCGAGGGACACCCCGCTGTCCCTCGGTGAGCGGCACCAGATTCAACTCATGGGGGAACTGCGGCTGCCCTACATGCAGATTGCCCCGGGACAGGACGGTGGTCCCGGCATATACGTCCCGAACTTCGTCAACCAGACCCTGGAGCTCACTGTGGCGGACAGCCCAGCGCCTGCGCCCGAACTCACGACATCCCTCACGCCGGCTCCACCAAAAGCCGAGGATGATCCCTTCTCGCTGGGACTCACGCTCTACTCGGCAAGCGCGGAATTCCGGGCCGGCTGGTATGACTTCGACGGCCTGCTTAACCGTGTGGCTGAGCTGGGCATCGGTCCCGGGATCGAAATCGTGGCCTCCCAGGTCCTGCCCACGTATCCCAAGGTGACAGATGACTTTGTCCGCTCGTGGCAGGCGGCCTTCGACAAGCATGGCTTCGTGGCCAGTTCTTTCGGAGCCAACCTGGACATGGGCCGCCGTCGCGACCGTGACATGACCCCGGATGAGGAATACGAGTTCACCCAAACGCTGTTCCACGGCGCCAAGAGGTTGGGCTTCCCCCTTGTTCGCATCCAGAGCGCCAAGCCTGAGCTGCTCCGACGGCTCCTGCCGCTCGCCGAGGACCTTGAGCTCAAGCTTGCCTATGAGATCCATGCGCCGCTGGGGCCCAACTCGCCGGAGATCATGAAAGTCCGCGATGTCTACGCCGACCTCGACTCCCCGCTCCTGGGCTTCGTGGCTGACTTCTCCTCCACCATGCACAGCATGTCCCCCACGCTCCTGCGTGCTGTCCGCCGGGCCGGCCTGGACCACGAAGCCGTCCAAACGCTACAGGCGATCTGGGCCACCGACGCGCCGATGCGCGCGCGGCAGGAGGATTTCATCGGTTATCTCCGCGGACGGGACTTTGATCCTGCCCGCCTTGGTTCCTTCGCCCATTTGGCCTTCAATATGCATGGCCATGTCAGCCCGAAGGAGTGGGCGGACATCATGCCCCAGATCATGCATGTCCACGCGAAGTTCTACGACATTGACGAGCAGGGCAATGAGCCCGCGATCGACTACCCGGAACTGGTCCGCGTATTTGTCGAAGGGGGCTACCGGGGCTTCTGGTCCAGCGAGTGGGAAGGGCATGCCTTCGCCGAGCTTGGTGAAGTGGATCCGCTGCTGCTGGTGCGGAAGCAGCACGACCTCATCCGCAGCAGCATGCGGGCTGCGCTCATGAGTGCCTAAGTGCCCCGCCTGGCCGGTAATAGCCCGGTGGAAGGCTGATGCCCGGCTGGTGAAATCCAGCCGGGCATCAGTGTTTTAAGGCACGTTTTTTGCTGCTGCGGCAGCCACGATGCCGGCCGCCTCTTCAAAGAGGCTACGCATCCACTCATGTTCCGAATCCCGGTTGTGCACGGGGTGCCACCACAGGGCGTTGACCAGGGGGGTCGCATCAAAGGGCAGCGGCAGTACCCTTATTCCGCCCAGTTGAAGGGCGAAGGGAGCAAGTGCCGCCTGGATGAGTCCGATCCGCTGTGTTCCGACGACGAAGTGGGGCAATGAGAGGAAGCTCTCCACCACCACTTCAACCCGGGGTTCTATGCCCAGCTGCTGGATCTGGCGTTCGGCCGAGGTGAATGCCGAGCGTGACTGGTAGGACATGACCCAGGGAAGTTCTGCCACGTTTTCCATGGTGACCTGATCGCCGACGGCCTCGTTGGACGTGGAAACGACAGCCACCCAGCCGTCCCGCCAAAGGTCCAGGTAGGGGAGTCCGGTGAGGAACCCGTGGGGCAGCACCATACCGTCCACTGAGCGCAGGCGGTTGGCGGCGTCTTCGACCACCATTGGGTTGTGGAGCATGTACCTGAACCGGACGCCGGGGGCCCGCTCGGCAGCGAGTTCGGATGCGACGCGGCCGATGGTGGTGAAGCCGTAGTCCGAGCCGTAGATGGAGAACTCGCGTTCGGACTCGGTGGGCTCCCACGTGGCCTGGCTCTCGAACACGCGGCGGGCGGCCTCAAGCGCGGTTGTGGTGTGTTCGGCCAGGCGTAGCGCAAAGGGTGTGAGTTCGTAGGCATTGCCGCGGCGGGCCAGGATGGGGTCGCCGAAGTGGGAACGGAGCCGTGCGAGCGAGGCGCTGAGGGCCGGCTGGCTGAGGTGAAGCCGTTCGGCCGCCCTCGTGACGCTGCGCTCAGTAATCAGGGCATCAAGCGAAATGAGCAGGTTGAGGTCCAGCCGGGAAAGAAGGGCGGAATTTGTCACGGCGCGGCGATCCTTCGAAGAGGAATTCAGTCAGGCCAGTCTATCAGTGCGGTCGATATCCATAGGAAATTCCATCATTGTTCTTGATGCGCCTGGGGGAAGCCCGCGGCACGACTTGGCGCGCCCCCGCTCCTTCCCTGCCGATATGCGCGCCTCGGCGGAACTTATGTCTCGTATAGCAAAGACTTATGTGCTTTTTCGGCACATCTCCTGCATACTGATGAGTGACCGGGGTCACGGCTCCCGGATTTTCGACAACGAAGTCAGAAAGGCTGGACATGACACAGCACAGTCGCTTTTCGGGCCTGAAGGTCGGCGCCCTCGCCGTCCCCACAGCCGCAGCCCTCATCCTTACCGGATGTTCCGGTTCCACCGGAGGCAACACTGCCACGGCGGGAGCCCAGGAGTTTTCCCTCTCCTTTGCCACCTCTAACACCATCGAGAGCCCGTTCCAGACGCTGGGCGAGAAGTACATGGAAACCCACCCGGACGTGAAGATCACCTTCAACCCGCAGCCGAACGATTCCTACGACCAGACCCTGCGGACCCAGCTCCAAGCCGGCAATGCATCCGACGTTGTAGTGACTTCTCCCGGTTCGGGCACCGGCCGCAGCATCCTGCCGCTGGTTCAGGCCGGATTCCTGGAGCCACTGGATGATGCAGCAAAGGCACTCGTGCCCGAGGGCAGCGAAGCCCTCTTCGGCGCGGATGGAAAAGTCTACGGCCAAGCACCGGAAATCACGGTGGTTGGTTTGGTGGCCAACGAAACAGCCGCCAAAGCAGCTGGCATTTCTGACTTCCCGTCAGACTTCGCGGCCCTCGAGGACGAATGCAGGTCGCTCGCATCCGCCGGCAAGTCGTTCATCGCACTCGCTGGCTCCGCTGCTCCAAACACCGGCCTGATGGCAATGTCCCTGGCCGCGTCCCGCGTCTACGCCGAGGACCCGAAGTGGAACGAAAAGCGTGCCGCCAAGGAAACCACCTTCGCTGGGTCTGATGGCTGGAAAGCCTCCCTTGAGGCGGTCACCAAGCTCAATGATGCGGGCTGCTTCCAGAAGGGCGCTGCAGGTGCCGGGTTCGACGCGATCACCAAGGGCCTTGCCAGTGGAACATCGGTTGCCGGCTTTATCCCGGGCCCCAGCTGGAAGCAGTTGAAGACCGCGGCCGCCGACTCGGATTTCGCTGTGCGCGCGCTCCCGGCGGAGAACGGCTCGGACAAGGGCTTCGTTTACGCCAGCGCGAACTACGCGTTCTCCATCAACGCAGCGTCCAAGAACAAGGATGCCGCCCAGGCGTTCCTCGACTGGGCTGCCGAGCCTGAGCAGACCAAGGCCTTCGCGGAAATCGACGGTGCCCTGCCTGTCACCGGCCTGGACAACTACGATTTCAGCGCAGGTGCCTACGAGAACGTCGGCGATCTCATCAAGGACGGAAAATACGGCCCGCTGCCGAACAGCCAGTGGCCCAACTCCGCCGTCTATGACGCCCTCGCAACCGGCGTCCAGGGTCTGATCACCGGACAGAAGAACGCTGACCAGGTACTTCAGGCCATGGACGCAGCCTGGGGACAGTGACAGTTTCAGATCACCAAAGTTCCGACCACTCAAAGGGACAAGCAAGGACTACCATGACTGCGACGATGCAACCGAAAAGCGAAGCAGCTAAAGCACCCCTGCGAGGCAGGCGCGTTCCGGGGACGGGCGGGAAGACCCGTCCCCGGGGCGCGGGCCTGCAGTTGGGGCATTGGTGGTGGGCGTTGCCCGGGATTGTCCTGGTTATCGCCATCCACTACGTGGCAACGGGTATCGGCGGCTTCTTCGCATTTACCAACTGGACGGGCATCGGCTCGTTCAAAATTGTGGGCTGGCAGAACTTCGAGGCCATCTTCAAGGACCCCACTAAACTCGGCGCCCTGACGAACACGCTGTTTCTGGCCTTTGGGTCGGTCTTCCTCGGCAACGTCGGCGGTCTCGTTATCGCCCTCGGCCTCAACCGAATGCTGAAGACACGGTATATCCTCCGCACCCTCTTCTTTATGCCCGTGGTGCTCAGCCCGCTGGCCACTGCCTACGTCTGGAAGTACATCTTCGACTTCGACGGCCCCATCAACGTCTTCCTCACCTCGATCGGCGCCGGCGACCTCGCCAAGCCATGGCTCGCTGACCCGGAGTGGGCCATCTGGACAGTCCTGGTAGTGCTCGTCTGGGGGTCCACCGGCTTTGCCATGGTGATCTTTATGGCCGGACTTGCCAGCGTCCCGGTGGAAGTCGAGGAGGCAGCCGCCATCGACGGCGCCAACCTGTGGCAGCGCTTTACCAACGTCACGCTGCCGGCCATCCGCCCCGCTATCGCCATTGCCACAACATTGGGAATCGTCCAGGGGCTCCGGGTCTTCGATCCCATCATGGCCCTGACCAACGGAGGACCTGCCGGCGCAACCGAAACCCTGGCCACCCAGGTCTACAAACAGGCGTTTGCGCTCGGCAACTTCGGCGGCGGTGCCGCCCTTGCCCTCGTGCTGGCCGCCATCATCCTGTTCTTCGCCGTCATCCAGCAACGGCTGACGCGATCGAACCCGGAGGACTAAGAATGTTCCGCTACACCAAACTCACACTGCTCCGCGAGATTGGCCTCTGGGCCCTGGCGCTGACCTTCCTCGCCCCGTTTTACTTCCTGGTGACCACCGCCCTGAAGCCGGACAGCGAGATGTACACCACCTCGCCCCTTGCGCTCCCGAAGAACCCGGACTTCAGCAACTTCGTGGCCGTCCTGACGGCCCAGGGCAACTCCAACGTGGTGATGGGCCTCGTGAACAGCATCATCATCACCGCCGGAAGCATCGTCGGGCTGATCGCCCTGGGTTCGATCACCGGCTACGTCATCTCCCGCAGCACCCGCCGCTGGAGCAAAGGCATGTACTACCTCTTCCTGATCGCGATCATCCTGCCCGGCCAGCTCGGTGCGGTGCCGCTCTACATGGGTGCACGGTCCCTGGGCCTCACCGGCTCTGCGTGGGGCCTGATTATCCTGTACACCGGCATGCTCCTGCCGTTGTCCATCTTCCTGTATTCAAACTTCTTCCGCGGATTGGGCACCGACTATGAGGAAGCGGCAACCATTGACGGCGCCAGCAGGTCGCAGATCTTCTCGAAGGTGGTGCTTCCCATGATGGCTCCCGCCACGGGGACAGTGGTCATCTTCGCGGGCCTCATCGTGTGGAATGACTTCTTCACTTCGCTGATCTTCCTGGGCGGCTCCGCCAACCAGACGCTGCCGGTGGCGATGTACTACTACATCGGGTCCCTGGTCTCGGAGTGGAACTCGATCTTCGCGATTGTGATCGTGTCCATGATCCCCATCCTGGTGCTGTTCCTTTTCGCGCAGAAAAGGTTCATCCAAGGCTTCTCCGGCGGCCTGAAGGGCTGACGCAACGGCTGGTAACCGCGA
Source organism: Pseudarthrobacter sp. CCNWLW207 (assembly GCF_037203945.1). Classification (NCBI taxonomy): domain Bacteria; kingdom Bacillati; phylum Actinomycetota; class Actinomycetes; order Micrococcales; family Micrococcaceae; genus Pseudarthrobacter; species Pseudarthrobacter sp. CCNWLW207. Next base: position 240,968 of record NZ_JBBCBS010000002.1, read on the forward strand.
ATCGTTTGACGCGTTTCGTGACGATTTTCTACACCCTAAAACCCCTAGATTCCAGGAGATACCCATGTTCCAACTTTCGCCGAATATCGACCTTTTGTTCGCCGAAGCGGGCGAAAGTGCCGCGGATCGGGTCCGTGCCGCAGCGGCCGCAGGCTTTGACGCCGTCGAGATGTGGGGCCCCACGGGCAAGGACATTCCGGCCCTCAAGGCCGCCCTGGAGGAGACCGGCGTCCAGCTCACAGCCCAGCTCGCCGAGCCCCGCATGCAGTTCATGATCCCGCCACGCAACCACGAGCCGTTCTACGAGGGGCTGGACGCGGGCGTCGCCGTCGCCCAGCAGCTCGGTTGCCCCCGCATTGTGGTGGGCAGCGGTACGGGCTTTGGCGGACGGAAGCGGCAGGACCAGCTCGACGAACTGATCGAGATTTTCTCCCGCGGGGTGGCCCACATCGAAGGGTCCGGCATCACGCTGGTTCTCGAACCCGTCAATGTCCGGGTAGACCATCCCGGCGCCCTGCTTGACCGGACCTCCGAGGCGGTCTACATCGCCCGGGGAGTTGACTCGCCGAACTTCGGCGTACTCTACGACCTCTACCACTCCACCGTCGAAGGCGAGGATGTCGCCGTCGAGCTCGCCAACGCAGGTGGCCTCATCCGCTACGTGCAGATCGCCGACACTCCGGGGCGCGGGGAGCCGGGTTCCGGATCCATCGACTGGCCTGCCCGGCTCGCTGACCTGCGGACCAGTGGCTACGCCGGCCCCATTGGGCTGGAGTACTACCCCACCATCGACTCGGCAAAGTCGGTCCGCTACATCCAGGAACTGGTGGCCGGATCGTGAGCCACAGGAGGTACCCCGGCTCCGTCGACGTAGCCATTGTGGGCAGCGGCCCGACGGCGTCAGCCTACGCGAGGATCCTCAGTGAGGAAGCGCCGGGCGCCAGCATCGCCATGTTCGAAGTGGGTCCAACCGTCAGCAATCCGCCGGGCGCCCACGTCAAAAACATCGAGGATGCGGAGCGACTCAGCTTCGCCCAGCGTGCCTCCGAAGGACCCGGGGCCGGTGCGAAGACGGTGAACTCGCCCGGCGCCGTGAAAAGCGGTGACCGGCTCGCCCGGCCGGGAACTTTCCTCCTGCAGGAAGGCTTCGCCTTTCCGGGCGAAGATGGACTTCCCGTTGCGGCCATGTCCAGCAACGTGGGCGGCATGGCCGCACACTGGACCGCGGCATGCCCCCGCCCGGGCGGGAGGGAACGCATCGATTTCCTCCCGGATCTGGACAGCCTCCTGGACGACGCCGGCCGGCTGCTTGGCGTGACCACCCACGCCTTCGACGGCGCGCCGTTCTCGGAGATCGTCCTGGAGCGACTCTCCGCCGCGGTGGACGAGGGGCGGGAGCCGGACTTTCGTGTCCAGCCAATGCCCCTCGCCGTCCACCGGCGCCAGGACGGCCGCCTCGTGTGGTCGGGCGCCGACGTCGTCCTTGGCGACGTAACCCGCGAAAACCCCAACTTTGAGCTCTTCGACGAGTCGCTGGTGACGCGCGTGCTGCTTGAGGACGGCAGGGCTGCCGGCATCGAAGTCAAGAGCCGGCGCACGGGCGAAACCCACCACGTGGCCGCCCGCGTGGTGGTAGTGGGCGCGGATGCGCTGCGTACGCCGCAGCTGCTGTGGGCTTCGGGAATTCGGCCCGACGCGTTGGGCCGGTACCTCAATGACCAGTCGCAGGTGGTGTTCGCCAGCAGGCTGCGCGATGTTACGGCTGGCAACGGGTTGGCGGGCGCCGCCGGTGCGCTCCAAGGGCAAAGCGGCGTGGCCTGGGTACCCTACACCGACGAGATGCCCTTCCATGGCCAGATCATGCAGCTGGACGCCTCACCTGTTCCGGTGGCCGAGGACGACCCCATTGTCCCGGGCTCGATTGTGGGACTGGGGCTGTTCTGCGCCAAGGACCTCCAAAGGGAAGACCGCGTGGCCTTCGACGACGCGTCCCTGGACGCCTATGGGATGCCCGCCATGCGCCTCCACTACCGCCTGACGGAGCGGGACCGGGACGTGCTGGAGCGCGCCAAGCAGGAGATTGTCCGACTGGGCAAGGCGGTGGGCGAACCCCTCGACGAACGTCCGTTCGTCCTCCCGCCGGGAGCGTCGCTGCACTATCAGGGAACCACCCGGATGGGCGCAGCGGACGACGGCGGGAGCGTGTGTTCGCCCGACAGCCAGGTCTGGGACGTCCCCGGCCTCTTTGTGGCCGGCAATGGTGTCATCCCTACGTCCACGGCGTGCAATCCCACGCTGACGGCTGTGGCCCTTGCGGTCAAAGGCGCACGAAAAGTCGCCAAAGACCTCAACAGTCCTTTACTTATGTCTGAATTAGACAATAGAATGATTAAATAATGAAGAAGTGGCCGATGGTTGCACTTCAGCGCCAGGCAAAGACAAGGAGGTCTCGATGATCGCCGACCGCATAATCGAGCAAGGAACACTCACTACCGAGGGCGGACGCACCGCCGTAGAGGTCCGTATCCCGTGGTACCGCGCCCTGCCGGGGTCGTGCATTGCAGGTGCCGCGCTGACAATCGACGGAGTGAGCGCCCCGGAGGATTCACTCCGCTGGACCATGAACAACCGGACCTTCAGCTTCGAGGAGCTCGTGGATGAGACCGGCGAGTGGTGGTTTCCCCTGGACTCGGCCGTCCTGTCGGGCGACCTTCCTGTGGCAGATGACCAGGACGAGCACGAGGTCCGGGTGGACCTGAAGCTCTATATCCCGTACATCATCACCGACCACGGGGTGCTCCACATCGAAGAACACGACACCAAGACCATGAAGGTGGCACAGCGATGACCAGCCTCGGCACGCCGATCCAGGGCGTCACCCTTTACAGCTTTACCCGGGCCTTCCACGCCCGGCAGTACGACCTCGACGGCCTCATCCGCAAGGTGGCGGCCGAGGGCTTCGGCCCGGGGCTTGAGGTCATCGGATTCTCCAGCCTCCGGGGCTTCCCGGACCACATCGACGACGCCTTCGTTGGGAAGTTCCGCGACCTGGTCGCCGAAGTGGACCTGGTCCCCACCTCCCTTGCCGTTAACGTCGATACCGGCATCCGCCGCGACCGGCTCATGAACCACGACGAGCTCGTCGAGTACATGCGCAAGCAGATCGAAGTAGCCGCCCGGCTCGGCTTCCCGATCGCCCGGGTGCAAATCTCGCTGACTCCCGACGCCATGGAAAGCCTGCTGCCCGTAGCCGAGAAGTACGGGGTTACCCTGGCTCTCGAGGTCCACGCGGACCAGCACGGCGCCCACGAGCGTGTCCTGGCCCTCCGCGACCGCTACGAAAAGCTCGACTCCCCACTGCTTGGTTTCACTGCCGACTGGGGCGCCACCGTCACCGGCTTCGCCCCCTCGCTGCTGGAGGCCTACCGCCGGCGCGGCGCTTCTGAGGAACTGCTCCGCCAGGTGGTTGAACTCTGGAACGGTTTCTACGCCGAAGGGCCTCCCAACACCCAGAAGGTCCATGGTGAGCGCTTCGGTGCCTTCATTGGCCTGGCCGCACGCAGCGGCCGGCCGGACCTCGGCATTGACTTCGCCATTAATGGAACCGGACTTTTTGGTCCGGCCCCCATCGATACCTGGCTGGAAATCATGCCGTGGGTCCGCCACGTGCATGGCAAGTTCTTCGGCATTGACGAGCACGGCGAGGAGCCCTCGGTTCCCGTGCGTGGCCTGGTCCGCCAGCTCGTCGAAAACGGCTATTCCGGTGCGATCTCCAGTGAATACGAAGGCTGGCACTGGAACAACTGGCAGGATCCGTTCGAGATCATCCGCGGCGAGCAGGCCGTGCAGCGTTCAGCAGCTGCCGACGCCGGCTCTGCCATGATCACCGATCCCGCCGAGGCCCGCCGCATCCTCAACAGCCACCTCGCCCAGCCCGTCCGCGGCTGAAACTGAAGGAACAAGACATGTCAGAAGGCATCGCAGGCTCGGGAATCGAGCTTGGCATTACCCTGTATTCGCTCACCTCTGAGTTCGCCGCCGGGCTCTACACCCCGGAGACGTTGATCAAGGCAGTTGCAGACGAGGGTCTCGGCCCCGGGGTTGAGTTCAACATTGCGCAGATGCTGCGCACCTACCCCGACGTCGACGACGACTTTGTGCGCCTGTGGCGCGACAGCATGGACCGCTATGGCCTGACCCCCAGTGCAGTGGGCACCAACCTGGACATGGGCCGCCGCAAGGAACGCGACATGACCCCCGAGGAGGAGTACGACTTCTTCGCCAGGCAACTGCACACGGCCAACCGGCTCGGTTTCCACAGGGTAGTAATCCGCTCCGCCGGCAAGGAACTGCTCCGGAAACTGCTTCCCTTGGCTGAGAAGTACGACCAGAAGCTCGGCTACGAAATTCACGCACCGCAAGGCCCGAACGACCCCAAGATCCTGCAGATCCGGGAAATGTACGAGGAACTTGGAAGCGACCGGCTCGGCTTCACCGCCGACTTCAGCTCCACCATGCACAGCCTGTCGCCCACCCTGTTCCGTACCCTGACCCAGATGGGACTGCCCAAAGAGCACTTCGCTGTCATGCAGGAAATCTGGCGCAAGCCCCTACCCATGCAGGAGCGCAACCAGGAGTTCGAGGACTACCTGAACGCCAACAACTTTGATCCTGCACGCCTGGGCCCGTTCACCCGCCTGGCGTTCAACATGCACGGCCTGGTTCCCCCGGAAGAGTGGCTGGACATCATGCCGCAGATCTTCCACGTTCATGCCAAGTTCTACGACATCGACGAGCAAGGCAACGAGCCCGCCATGGACATTCCGCGGATCGTGCGGCAATTCGTCAAGGGCGGCTACAAGGGCTACCTGTCCAGCGAGTGGGAGGGGCATGCGTTCGCTGACCTCGGCGAATCCGATCCGATCGACCTGGTCAAGAAGCAGCACACGCTGATGCGCCGTGCCGTCGAGGAATCCGTCGTCCCAGCCTAAGGAGAACGCCCATGACTGCCACCAATGGCGAAGTCACCACTGAGGTCGAGCAGCTGCGCCGTGAACTCGACGAGGCACTCCGCCTGGCCCGGCGGGCCAACGACAGGGGCGACCTTGAGAATCTGTTCAATCGCTACATGTACCTGCACAATGCCTTCGAGGACGAACAGATCATCCCGCTGTGGGTGAAGCCAGGAACGCCGGGCGTGCGGGCGAGGTACACCAACGCGGGTCAGTACACGGATTACGAGAGTGTGGTCCGCTACCACAAGGGGCGTCCGTCCCCTGTGGGCAAGCTGATCCTGCACTACACCACGACTCCGGTCATCGAGGTAGCCGCCGACGGCAAGACGGCCAAGGGCGTCTGGATCGTCACAGGCAACGAGTCAGGACTCACGGACCCTGAAGTGGCCAAGCAAAGCCCCGACTACATGTACTCGCCCGGTGAGGTACAGGGCAAGAAGGTCTGGGCCCACTGGGTCTGGTGCAAGTACGCGGTGGACTTCCTACGGCAGGACGGTGAGTGGAAGATCTGGAAATTCCGCTGCTACGAGCTCCTCCGGGCGCCGTTCGAGGAAAACTGGATCAGCTTCGCGGAAAAGAACCAGCATGCCTTTGCCCTGGACCTGATGTACTTCGGCGACGACGGCAAGCCGGTCTTTATGCCTCCCGCCGATGAACCCGTGCCCACGGAGTACCACCCCTACAGCCCATCAACACGGCAGACGCTGGATCCCGCGCCTCCTGTTCCCCACGACACCTTCGTCGACACGTTCAAGTAAGGAAAGCCATGGCAACTCACAACTCCCTGTTCAAGGACACCGATGTCCGCAGGCACCCCGAGGGCATTGCGGTGTCGGTGCAACTGCCCTGGTACCGCAGCCTTTGGCTGTCCGCCGTTGACGACGTCGCCGCGACAGTCAACGGCGTGGAGATCCCCAAGGAATCCCTTCGCTTCGAGCTCCAGGGCCAGTCCTATTCCATCGCCGAACTCCCGGAGCAGTGGGAGACCTTGTGGTTCGTCGCGGACCGGCCCGATGTGATCATTCCCCTGGACCGCGTCCCTGAGGCCGGCGAGGAGATCGACGTCGAAGTCATCCTCACCCTCCGCCTGCTCTACATGCAGATCGCTCCCATGCGTTACGTGGGCAACCGCGTCGCCGTGGAACGGAAAGTCGTGCTCGCATGACCACCCTGCGCGTGGCCATGATTGGCTACGGCTTTATGGGCGCCGCCCATTCCCAGGGCTGGCGCACCGCCCCGCGCGTATTCGGCCTGCCTGCCGAGACGGAGATGGCGGTTATCGTGGGCCGCAACGCCCAGGCTGTCGGTGAGGCAGCCCGAAAATGGGGCTGGGCCGAATCCGCAACCGACTGGCGGCAAGTCATCGCCCGGGAAGACATCGACATTGTCGATATCGTCACCCCCGGTGACTCCCACGCCGAGATAGCCATCGCGGCGCTCGAGGCCGGAAAGCACGTGCTGTGCGAGAAGCCGCTGGCCAACACGGTGGCGGAGGCCGAGGCGATGGCCCACGCCGCCGCCACCGCCGCTGCCCGGGGCATACGGGCCATGGTGGGGTTTACCTACCGGCGCGTTCCGGCGGTGACGTTCCTTCGCGACCTCATCGCCGAGGGCGTGGTGGGCAGGATCAGCCATGTGCGGGCTTCGTACAGGCAGGATTGGCTCGTGGACCCGGAGATGCCGCTGGCCTGGCGCCTGCAGAAGGAGCACGCCGGGTCCGGCGCGCTGGGGGATATAGGCGCCCACGCGATCGACCTGGCCCAGTTCGTCACCGGGCAGAACCTCCAGAAGGTCTCAGGGGTCGTCGATACGATCATTAAGGAGCGGCCTGTGCTGGATTCCGGTTCAGGCCTGTCGGGCATAGCCGGCGCAGGGTACGGGCCAGTCACTGTGGACGACATCGCCATCTTCACCGGCCGGTTCGAATCCGGAGCGCTGGCGTCGTTCGAGGCATCACGGTTTGCGACCGGACGCAAGAATGCACTGGCAATTGAGGTCTCAGGTGACAAGGGAGCCCTGGCCTTCGACCTTGAAGACCTCAACAGCATCCAGTTCTACGACCGCACAGTCCCAGCGGACCGGCAGGGTTTCCGGAAGATCCTGGTCACTGAAGCCGGGCATCCCTATGTCTCCGCCTGGTGGCCCGCAGGCCACATGCTCGGCTACGAGCACGGGTTCTCGCACCAGGTCAAGGACCTGGTTGAAGGGATCGTGGCCGGCACTGACCCGCATTCAACGTTCGCTGAGGGACTGCGGGTGCAGCGCGTGCTCGACGCCGTCGAGCGCAGCTCCGAGAATGACTCTGCCTGGACCAGTGTCGGCGCCGACGCTGCAGTGCCGGCTCGCTAAGGAGGGAAAGAACATGGCTCGACCGATTACCTTGTTTACCGGCCAGTGGGCCGACCTGCCGTTCGAGGAAGTGGCCCGGCTCGCCGGCGAGTGGGGCTACGACGGACTGGAAATCGCCTGCTGGGGTGACCACCTTGATCCCTGGCGCTGGAACGACGACGCGTATGTGCAGGGCAAGCTGGACGTGTTGGAATGCAACGGCTTGAAAGTATGGACAATTGCCAACCACCTCAAGGGCCAGGCCGTGTGCGATGACCCCATTGACGAACGGCACCGTGGCATCCTGCCGGACATCGTTTGGGGCGACGGCGACCCTGAAGGTGTCCGACGCCGGGCCGCCGAGGAAATGAAGAACACCGCGAGGCTGGCCGCCAAGCTGGGCGTGAAGACTGTGACCGGGTTTACCGGCTCATCGATCTGGAAGTACGTTGCCATGTTCCCGCCCGCCACAGAGGCGATGGTGGAGGCAGGCTACCAGGACTTCGCGGACCGGTGGAACCCGATCCTGGACGTCTTCGACGAGTGCGGCGTGCGCTTCGCCCATGAGGTGCATCCGTCGGAAATCGCCTACGACTACTGGACGACGGTCCGTACCCTCGAAGCCGTCGGGCACCGCAAGGCTTTCGGCCTGAACTGGGACCCGAGCCACATGGTTTGGCAGGACATCGACCCGGTAGGCTTCCTCTGGGATTTCCGGGACCGTGTCTACCACGTGCACTGCAAGGACACGAAGAAGCGCCTGTCCAACGGCCGCAATGGTCGCCTGTCATCCCACTTGCCGTGGGCCGATCCGCGCCGGGGCTGGGATTTCATCTCCACGGGGCACGGCGACGTGCCGTGGGAGGATGCCTTCCGGATGCTCAACTCCATCGAGTACGTCGGCCCGTTGTCCGTCGAGTGGGAGGATGCGGGCATGGACCGGCTCGTTGGAGCGCCGGAGGCCCTGGGGTTCATCCGCAGGCTCTCCAGCTACGAGCCCTCGGCCGCCGCTTTCGACGCGGCATTCAGCACGAAGTAATCAAAAACAGGTCAGCGGCCGGTCCCGGTAAGCCGGGGCCGGCCGCTTTGCTGTGTTTGCGCGCGGGCACGGCTTCGGTCAGGCGGCGGCTCCCTTGCCCAGCGCACCGGCACCCGACGCGCCGGCAGCCAGCGCGGTGGTGGCGAGGGCAAGGTGCCGTCGGGTGATGTCGGTGGGGTCATCCTGGAGCCACTCGTGGCCGCCCCATTCACTGGTCAGAGTACCGGCAAAGCCGTTGCCGCCAAGGAGTCCGCCCAGGTCGCGGAGCGGCTGCGATACGCGTCCGTCAGCGTCTTCCAGATCCCAGAACTTCAGGTGGAAGCCGCCAACCAGCGGAAGGATGCTCCGGAGGTCTGAGGCGTCGCTGCGGCCGAAGCGGATGACCAGGTTCATGAAGAGCGTGTGGACGCGTGGCGGCACGTTTCCGGACTGGAGCAGGGCCTTCACGGCGCCGAGCGTGGCAGGGTTCCGCCATTCGTCCGCCAGCCGGGTTACCAGCTCACCGGGTACGCCGCCGCGGCGGAGTTCCTCAAGGTAGCTGGCGGGCAGGGCCGGCATGAGCATGCTGATGTCCACGAGGACCCGCACATGATCGTCCGCCAGCCCTGCGATCGTTTCCAAGGCCGGGGCTATGGCAGGGCTGTCAGGAGCCTGCTGCCCTTGAACCTCCTCGTACAGCACCAGGTCCAGCTCGTGCAGCAGCGGCTGCACCAGGGCCAGCAGCTCGGCGCCGGCCTGGCCGATCGGCAACCGGACACCGGCAGCCCCCACCCGCCGGGCCGCTTGGAGCTGAGGAACCAGGAAGTCCAGCCGCTCCTGGGTGGACCGCCGCTGGGTAGCTGAGAGGAAGTCATCCAGGCTCGCGCCCACAATGCTGACCCTTCCACCCACCTGGTCCAGGGCATCGCGAAACTCGTCCACCTCGGCATCCCGGGGCTCCGGAAAGGACCGCCACAGCAGTCCGGGCTCCAGTTCGACCGTATCGGCCACGCCGTCGGCGACGATGCCGGTGACTATGTCCAGGGCCGGTCGGCGTGCCGCCGTGATGTCAGGAGTCCAATTGAAGGCACTTGCGCAGAGGGTCCAGGTTTGAGGAATTCCAGTGGTCAATGGGCACCTTTTCAAATATGCGTGTTAATGACAAACTTATGTCACTTTTAGGATAAAGGATGGAAGTCATGCTGCAAACAGCTCTGCGCGATGATGCGCTCACCACCACTGCGGACGGCTTTGAACTACGGATTGGACTGCCCTGGATCCGCTCCATGCCGCTGTCCAGCGTGTACGGCCTTGCCGTCGAGGTCGACGGCGTGCGGTTCGGTCCGGAGGATCTTGCGGTGCATCTTGGGGTGCGGGACGTGCTGGCGGGCTCATTGCCGGAAGAGCACGGCTGGTGGTTCGTCCAGGACCGCCTCGTTGTGGCTGGCAGTGGCCGGCTCGCCGTTGGCGCGCATGCCGTCTCGGTGGACTTTCAGCTTTTGGTGCCCTATCTCCAGGCGCGGCCGGGCTCGCCGCTCATTCTGCCGTTCCACCTCGAAGCGGAACTGGAATCCGGGCGGCATGCCGCCTCGGACGTGGCTAGGGACGTGGCCTGACGCTTGTGGCCACGTCCCGGATTTCGACGGCGATACTACTTCTGGGAGGCGGGTTCGCCCGCGGCAACCCAATCGTTGAACAGCTCCCGGACCATCGGTTCGAGGGTGGTGGGCCACCAGTCTCCACCGTCCACCGCTTCGCCGAGGTCTGCCGGCGTCGCAATGGTCACGCTGCCGGTGGCAGCCCACTCCGCGCTCCGTGGGAAGAGCGCGCGGAAGGCGGGGTGGCCGATCGCCTGCACGTTGTGGCCGATCCCGATGGAGACTGAGCGGCCCTCGCCGTACTCGACCGCCCAGGCCACCGGATGCTCCTCGCCCATGCCCGGCAGGCTCCGCCACTGCGAGGGAACCTGCGTGTAGCGCAGGGGGTTATCCCAGCCTTGCAGGAGGACGGTTTTCTTGACGCCCTCGGGCCATTTGAGGCCGACGTAGAGGTCGTCGTTGTAGTGCGGAAACTCGGCCGGCCAGCCGGCTGTGATGGGGTGGGGCTCCGCAGTGTGCAGGAGGAAGTCGTTGTTCGGAGCCCGTCGGGAGGTGTCTTCGCGCATCACGCCGCCGAGCAGGCGCTCGTATTCCGGCTCCCAGCCCACGCCGCCGGCAAGCGTGGGGTGGTAGGCGATCAGGCCCTTGCCGCGCGCCACAAAGTCGAAAAGCGCCTGCTCTGCGACGGGGCCGAAACGCTCCTCCGGGACATTGCGCCACGGGTCGGTACGGCCATAGTAGTTGAGGATGACCAGGTCGTAGGGCTCAAGGGTCGCTGCGGTGGCTCCGCGGAACTCCTCGGTGACGCGCACCTGGAACCGGCCTGTCCCTTCGAGCAGTTCCTTCAGCGCCGGCGTTGTCTTTCGCCAGTCGTGGTGGACATCGGTCATGCCGGTGATGATCAGCGTTTTGATGGGTGTGGACATGGTGCTGGCACTCCTTCGTGGCGAGACTTATGATCCGAAGATACATGCTTAAGTCGAAATCAGGAAGAAGTGTGGACGGAAACCCTAAGCCAGAACAGTTGCCCGTTCCGGCGAGGGCCGGCCTTCCGCGAACCAGCGCGGGAAGGTGACGTCGAAGAGCTGCTCGCGGGCCAGTTCCGCTCCGCCACGCAGGGGCTCGCGCTCATCGTTGACCGAGAGGGTAATGGTGAGGTCCCGTGTGGCGAGCGGCAGTGAGAGTTCGTAGACCCGTTGGCGCACCTCTGCCAGGAATACCTCGCCGGCGGAGCCCATCGCACCGCCGATCACAATGATCCCCGGATTGAACATGTTCACCAGGGCTGAAATGGTCTCGCCTGCCACCCTCGCCGACTTCTGGACGAGGGTTATGGCGAGCGAATCCCCGGCCTGGGCTGCCAGGGTGATCTGTTCAAGCGTCAGCGCTCCCTTCTTCGCACTCACTGCCAAGGAGCTTGTGGCACCTTCCTTGATGGCGAGTTCGGCATCCCGGACGAGCGCCCAGCCGCCGGCCACGGCTTCCAGACAGCCGATTTTGCCGCAGCGGCATTGTGCATCTGAGTCGGATACCCGGACATGGCCGATGTCGCCGGCGGCCCCGTTCGCGCCACGGTGGATCCTGCCCTTGGAGAGCAGGCCCGCCCCAATCCCCGAACCGATCTTGCAGTAGATCAGGTCCGCCAGGGAATCGCGCCGCCGGGCGCGCTCCCCGAGGGCAAGCAGGTTGGAATCGTTGTCCACCCAAACCGGTGCATTGAAGCGTTCTTCAAAGGGAGTGCGAACATCGTAACCGTTCCACCCCGGCATGATCGGGGGCGCCACAGGCTGCCCCGAAGCAAAGTCCACCGGTCCCGGAAGCCCTACCACCACACCCCACACGGGCACCTTGGGGTCCTTCTTCAGTAAGTTCTCGACCAGGGACATGACGGCATCGATGGTCTTCTCCGGACCCTGTGCGATATCCCAGGTGCGGTGCGTGTGTTCCAGGATGTCGCCGTCGAGGGCAGTAATGCCAACCCTCATATGAGCCGCTCCAAGGGCGCAGATGATGATCCGTCCCTGTTCCGCCCGGAAACGCAGGGTCCGTGGCGCGCGACCGCCGGAGGAGGCTCCGAACTCGCCATCGCCCAGGAAGCCAATATGAATGGCCTGGTCCACGCGTTGACTGACTACGCCCCTGCCTAGGCCGGTGACCTTGCCGATTTCCGGCCGGGTGGTTGCTTCGCCCGTGCGCACCAGGTTGACGATCCGTAAGAGGCTCGTCACTTCATCCGTTTGGGCTCCAAAGCGGAGTGTGGAGTCTGTCGTCATGGTCACAATTCTCACACATTGACACCCACTAAGGTGTCGTGGGGCGCGACTATAGCCAGAACGGACCTAACTTATGAATAATAGAGACATAAGAAGGGGGGGCGACGATGCCTTGGAATGTAGGTGTGCTGGGCGCCGGGCCGGGGGTTGCTGCGCTTCATCTTGCAACCCTGGGCCGGCTGGGGGAGTTGTTCAACGTGGTGCACATCGCTGATGCCGGCAGCGGGCGCGCCCGTGGCCTCGCGGAGGGGCTTGGCGCACGCTGGTCGCAGGGTGATTCGGATCTTCTTGCCGACCCGGACGTGGACCTTGTGGCGGTGTGCAGTCCGCCCGCAGAGCATGGACGCCAGGTCCTCGCCGCCGTGGCCGCCGGAAAGCGGGCCATCTTCTGCGAGAAGCCGCTGGCCACCAGTCCGGAAGAAGCTGAAGAGGTGGTGGCCGCCTGCCGTGCGGCGGGGACGATCCTCCTCGTCGGCACGAACCACCTGTTTGATGCGGCGTGGGGCCATGCCAGGCATCACCGCGTGGCACTTGAAGGCCGGGTGCAGGCGGTGTCTGTCACGTTGGCGCTGCCGCCGAACGAGCGCTACCACCGGCTCGTGGCTGAGGGAGGGCCCTTCCTGCCTGCGCGCCGGGGCAGGCCGGACCTGACTGACCCCGCCGTGGCAGCGGATGTCCTGAGGCAACTGCTGACGGGGCTGGCCATCCATGATCTCCCGGCGCTGCGGGACCTTGCGCCCGACATTGAAGAAGTGGTGTATGCGCGGCTGGTTCCGCCGATCGGCTATGTGGTGGGCTACCTTGCGAGCGGAGTCCTGGTACAGCTTGCCCTCACCATGCTTCCGGCAGGGCCCGATGCCCTGTGGCGGATGAGCATCTCCACGTCGCATGACCGCATCGAGGTGGACTTCCCGCCGGCGTTTGTCCATGCGGGAAGCGCCGCCACGCGCGTCCGCACCCCAGGCGGGCGTTGGACGGCCTACAGCCGTGATCCGGAAGACGGCTATGTGGCGGAGTGGCGCCTGCTGGCTGCGCTCCTTGAGGAAAGGGTGCCCGTGGAATACGACGAACTGCTTGCGGACTCCCACTACGTCACTGCCCTGGCTGACGGCGCTTCCGCAAAACTGCTCGAGGGTGTGCACGCATGAGCGGGGCGACCCTGCGGAGGGGTGTCTGCGCCGTCCTGTCCGACTATCGGGCCGCCGTCGCCGAACTCCCTGTCAGTGCAGCATTGTCGGAAAGCCCTCGCGGTTCTGTGGTGGTGGTGCCCGGAGTTGGCGTGTGGTGGGACCGTGCGCTCGCAGCCCAGGCCGCGGGTGCGGCAGCCATCGTCGTCGCGAACCCGCAGGACCTGCCCCGGGAGGCCCGGGAGGTCCTGCTGGCGCTGACAGACATCCCTGTCATTGTTGAGCGTCCCCGCCTAAGGACCGATCTGGTTGACGATGCAATCCAGGGGCGGGCAGGTACTCCAGCCAGCATTATCGCCGTCGAGTGCGCCGCGCCCGCATCGGAACTTATCTCGGTGATCCGTGATGGATTTGGGTGGGCAAGGGTCTTCGCGGGTGGGCCGCTGGGCCTTCTTGCAGGTTCTGCCACGGCCCAGGCCCGGGTTGCGCTCCTGGAACTCCGGAAAGGGCAGGGCGGTCCGGCCGTCACCGTGGCAGGCAACGTTGAAGCGGGGCACGGCTCGGGAGGCCTGGTGCGGATCCTGGCGCTGAGGGAGGTGAGGTCTGAGGTGACGGTGGACCAGCCGGCAGGCCTGGCTCGGGTTGAGACCTGCACGGAGGAAGGCGCGTTGGCTGCTCCACGTCGGTTTGAGGCCTCGGCGCGGCTGGCGCTCCGGCGGGCTTTCGAGGCTTGCTCCACAGGCAGGGCCGTGAACGACGTCGGGGATTTCCTGGACGACTGCGCACTCGGGTGGGACCTGGCTGCACTCGGAGCGGCTGGGAATGTCAGTGTTTGATCCAGTCATTCTTTTGTTGCTTTCAGACTAAAGTGCGCTATGATGATGGTGGCGTCGGGGTCCCCTCCGGATCCGTTCTCTGTCGTGATGGTGCGGCGGAGGCACAACACGTCGCGTCGATGGCCCGATCGTTCGGGTAGATGACTATGCCACTTTCGCCTTTGAGATTCCGTCTCCTTGTTATTTCCCTGCTCACGGTCTCCTTCCTCGGGGCCCTCGACCACACCGTGGTGTCCACGTCGCTGGCCACGATTGCCGGAGAACTGGGCGCCCTGAAACTCATGAGCTGGGTTGTGGTGGGGTATACCCTCGCAAGCACGGTGCTGTTGCCGGTGCTTGGCAAGCTCGGCGACGTCCTGGGAGCCCGGCGGGTCTTCCTGGTGTCGCTGGTGACGTTCCTTGCCGCTTCCCTGGCCTGCGGCTTTGCCCAGGACATCTCTTGGCTCATTGCCGCGCGTGTCTTGCAAGGGATGAGCTCCGCCGGACTGCAGTTGATGTCCCAGACCATCATTGCCCGCGTGACCACCCAGCGGGAACGGCCCCGTTACATGGCCATTATTGGGGCGGCCTTTCCCATCGCGATCCTGGTGGGTCCGGTGCTCGGCGGGGCCATCACCGACTACTGGGGCTGGTCGTGGGTCTTCTGGATCAACATTCCGGTGGGAGCAGTTGCCTTGGGCCTGGCACTCATCGCGATACCTCACCTGGAACCGGGAACCGTTCCACGGCATTTCGACGTCGCCGGAGCCGCCATCTTCACGGCCTCCCTGGTGTCCTTGGTGTTGGCTGTGTCCTGGGCGGCCGAGCGAACCGCGGGCACTGCCACGATCGCTGCGCTCGCCGTGAGTGTCGCAGGTTTCGTTGCCTTCTTCATCGTGGAGCGCCGTGCACCGGAACCCATCGTGCCCCTGAAGCACTTTGCCAACCGCACTATTGCGGCCGGCACCGCACTGTCGGCGATTATCGGCGTCGGGCTCTTCTCCATCACCGCCTACCTGCCCACGTATTTTCAGATGGCTTACCAGACCACGGCAACGGTGTCCGGGCTTGTTCCGATCGCCACCGTGTTCGGCATGCTGGTCAGCAACCTCCTCTCTGGCTATCTGGCAAGCAGGACGGGCCGTTACCGGGTGTTCCCGATCATTGGGACGTCGCTGGGAGCCGCCGGTCTTTTTGTTATGGCCATGCTGCCTGCCGGGCTTCCGCTCTGGGTCCCGATGATCGTGATGGGTGTGGTGGGAATTGGTACAGGTGCTTTTATGAGCCTGATTATCGCCGTTGTCCAAGGCGCTGCCCCGGCCAGCCAGACAGGCACCATCACGGCGACCGTCAACCTGGTGCGGCAGGTGGGGTCAACGGTGGCGACGGCGATCATCGGCGGGGTGATCGGCTTCGGTGTGGCCGCCCTCCTTCCGGCGGGCCTAGACCCTGCCACCCTGACCCCCCAGTTTGTCCATGGGGCAGCGCCCGCCGTGCAGGCGGACATCGCCCGGATTTACAGCACAGTGTTCGTCCCCATTTTCATCGCCTTGGCGGCCACCTACGCCGTCGGCATTGTCGCAGCCGTGCTGCTTCCCCACGGCCGGCTTTCGGATGAGCCCGTTCCCGCCGCCCAAACAACGTCCGAGACCCAACCGGTCTGACCCTTTGTCGAAGGAGACACCATGTCCACCAACCCCACCATCGCCGTCGTCGGCAGCGGGCCGATTGGCTCCACCTACGCCCGGGTGCTCCTGGAACGAGTCCCCGGCGCGCGGGTGGTGATGTTCGAAGCAGGACCGCAGCTGACGGACCGTCCCGGCGAGAGCGTCCGCAACATCGCCGATCCCGGCCAGAAAGCCCGTGCGCGGGAGATGTCACAGGGGCCGCAGGCCGGCGCGTACCGTGAGTCGCTAGGCATTCCGGCCGGAACCGTCACCGAGGGCATGTTCACCGCCCGCCAGGGCACACACCTGCTCGATTACGGCGGTGCCGGCTCCGCCCACGCCACCAGCTTCCCCGCCGCGGCTGCGGCTACCAACGTTGGTGGCCAGGGTGCCCACTGGACGTGTGCGACGCCGTCGCCGGCCTTCAGCGAAAAGATCCCGTTCATCGCGGACGACGAGTGGGATGAACTGATTGGTTCCGCCAAGGAACTGCTGCACGTGCAGGGGGCCGCGTTCGCCGATTCCGCGGTGGGGGCAGCCATCAGGGCGCTCCTCGATGAGGAGTTCGGCGCTGAGCTCCCGGAGGGCTACGGCGTGGACACCCTGCCCGTTGCCGGCGACCCGCAGCCGGACGGCTCGATCCGCTGGGCAGGCGCCGACGTTGTCCTCGGCCCGCTTCTCGATCCGGAGAGCCCCCTCTCGCAGCAGTTCGAACTCCGTGACCTGACTCTGGTCCGCCGGGTGGAACTGGACGGCAACCAGGTCACGGGGGTCACTGTCGAGGATCTCCGCACCCACGAAACGTCTTTTGTTGCCGCGGACAT
This sequence comes from Pseudarthrobacter sp. CCNWLW207, assembly GCF_037203945.1. NCBI lineage: Bacteria > Bacillati > Actinomycetota > Actinomycetes > Micrococcales > Micrococcaceae > Pseudarthrobacter > Pseudarthrobacter sp. CCNWLW207. The sequence goes on from NZ_JBBCBS010000002.1 coordinate 257,633, forward strand.
CGTGGTGGTTGCTGCGGATGCCTTCCGCTCACCGCAACTTCTGTGGGCTTCGGGCGTCCGGCCCCAGGCCCTGGGCCACTACCTGACTGAGCACCCCGTGGTCATCTCCACGGTTGCGTTGGATGCCGGAAAGATGGAGCGCTTCGCCACCGAAGAGGACCTCGATGCCGAGCTGTCCCGACGCGCCCTGAATCCCGCTGACCCTGTGGCGGCCGTGAACCGGATCCCGTTCTCGGAGCCGGAGCACCCCTTCTCCGTCCAGGTCATGTACTCCGAATCGACTCCGTTTCCGATGGAGCCCGGAGCGCCCTACGCGGAGAACCGCTGGGGCTACGTCAACATGGGTTATGGCATGCGCAAGCACCCCCGCTACGAGGACGCCGTGACCTTTGACGACAGCGAACCGGACTACCGGGGCTTCCCGAACATGACGATCGAATACGCACTCACCGAGCGGGAGAACGCGGAGATCGCTGACGCCACCGAGCGGCTGCGCCGGGCAGGCAAGGCCCTCGGAGCTTTCGTTGCCGAGCCACGCCTGATGCCGAACGGTTCCAGCCTGCACTACCAGGGCACCATGCGCATGGGGGAGTCCGACGACGGCACCTCGGTGGCCGATCCATGGTCGCGGGTGTGGGGCTACAGCAACCTTGTGGTGGGCGGCAATGCGCTCATCCCCACCGCTACGGCCATGAATCCCACGCTGATGAGCGTCGCCATCGCCGTCCGCGGCGCACGGAAAGCCGCGGAGGAGTTGGTCCAGGGGAAAGCCTGAGGGCAGCCGTGGGCGGCTGCCCTACAGGTTGGTGACCCGGCGCCGCCGTTTTTCGTTACGGCGCAACTGGAGGATGCGCGCACCGCCAGCGATTGCCACGAGTATGCCGCCGCCGACCGCTGCGATGAAGAAGGCCACGCCCTGGGCAAGCCTGCCTTCCCAGCCGAGGAACTTCACCGCAACCATGTCCTGGTTCTGGATGAAGAAGATGATCAGCAGCACCAGCACCACGAGGCTGACCGCAACGGCACTCCAAATCACCGCTGCACGGGTGACGCGCGTGGAAGTCGGTTTACTAGCCGGTGGAGGGGCAGGCTCGGCGCGCTGGACCGTTGGGCGGGAATCCGGCGTGGGCGGTACGGCGGCGGGTGGCAACGGTTCTTCTGTGCTCATACCGCCATTGTCTCCCCGTACGGGAACTTTGGCGGGAGGCCGGTGAGCGATTTAGGCAAAACTCAACACGGCCGTTAACCCGTTCATCCGCCCGGAACTGATTTGCAGTTCCGGGCGGATGAACGCGTTGCGTAAGAAAAGGCCTCAGCAGCGCGGTGCTACTCCTTACCCAGCCCTGCGGCCGAGGTCTTCTCCCCGGTGACTTCGTTGAGGGCGGTGAGGTCGAAGATGCCGTTGATGTCCGCCTGCTTGGTGGTGCCGGCTTCAACGCCATCCTTGAGCAGCTTGGGGTAGGTTCCGGCCAGCGGATCCACGGTGAACACGATGTTCTTCAGGGACCTGTCGATCACATCGGCCTTCAGCTCAGCGCCGGCGGCTTCCTTCAGGGCGGCGTTGATGACCTTGGCTTTTTCATCGGCGGCGGCGCTGTTCAGCCACTCCACGGACTTCACGTGTCCCTTCAACAGGGCCTTCACGGTGTCCGGGTGCTCTGCCGCAAACGTCTTGCTCACGATCAGGATGGTGGTGGGGAATTCGCCGGCCTTGCCGGAGAGCGAACCGTCCCAGAGGTCCTTTTCGTCCACCAGGACCTTGGCTCCGGCCTGGAGCACCAGGCGCGAGGCCCACGGCTCAGGCAACCACGCGCCGTCGAGCTTTCCGTCCTGGAACAGTTTGAGCGTCTGCGCGTTTTCGGTGGGGTTGATGGCTACATCGCCGCTGCCGTCAACGTTCGTCTTGTAGCCCTGCGTGGCGAGCCAGGCGCGGAGCGCGACGTCCTGCGTTCCGCCGAGCTGCGGCGAGGCGAGGGTCTTGCCCAAGAGGCCCGCGGCGGAAGTGATTTCCGGCCGGACCACCAGCTGCGCACCGCCGGCGGCGGCACCGGCGATGATGTTCACGGACTCCCCGCCGCTCTTGACGAAGGAGTTGATGGCCGGGTTCGGGCCGATGTACGTGGCCTCGATGGCTCCGGCGTTCAGGGCTTCGATTGCGGCGGGTCCGGCGTTGAAGACCTGCGTGGTGAGCTTGGTGTCGCCCAGTTCCTTGGCGATGTAGCCCTGGCTGACGCCAACCAGTGCCGGGGCGTGGGTCACGTTGCCGAAGTAGCCGAGCTTCAGCTCCGCGGCGGGGTTGCCGGCAGGCGCTGCAGCCTCGGTCGAGGTGCCGGTGCTGGACGAGTTGCTGGAGACGGCGGAGGCGACGGCCACGCCGCCGCCCACCAAGGCGAGGATGCCGGCCACGATGCCGATCTTCAGGCCGAGCGGACGCTTGGGCGTGGGGGACTGGCCAGCCACGATGCGGGTAGAGCCTTGCGGGTTCTGCGGACCGTTGTCCTGCGGTGTTGCCATGGAAATTCCTTTGTTGGGGCGGGTACTGGAGTTGAGATTACGGACGGCCCAACAGCGCCACAACGGGGCAGGACATGGACGTTCACCGGACGTCGCGGACGCTCAACAGAACGTAGCGCGGCGTCAAATAACGTCGCGGGGCGTCTTCTTTGGCGGAGATGCACCATCGCGGCTTTCGCCATAGTCTGGCCAAGTGGATACAAGCATCGTGAATTCAGGCGAACAGGTTGACAGGCAGTCGCGCATCCTCGAAGCGGCGCTGGCCCTGCTGTCCCGCCATGGCATCTCGGGGGTCAACATGCGCGCGGTGGCTCGCGAAGCCGGCGTCGCACTGGGGCTCGTGAATTACTACTACGAAGACAAATCGAGCTTGATCCGAGCGGCCTTGAATCGAATTGACGAAAGCGACCTCAGGCTGGTCGCCCCCGACCCGGGGTCGCCCCCGGACGAACAGCTCCAAAAGGCCCTCCGGCGCGTTGCGGACCCGGAATTCCTGACCACACAGTATCTGTCCCTGCGTCTGCACCTTTGGGCGCTTGCGCAAGCCCATGAAGACTTTGCGTTGATCAATGCGGCAGCTTTTGAGCGGTATCTCGACGGACTCGCGGCGCTCATAGGAAATGCCAAGCCTGGGCTTTCCGGCGACGAATGCAGGGAGCGGGCAGCTGACATCGTCGTCGTCCAGAACGGGATGTGGTTGACGGCGCTCCTTGGCGTAGACAAGGCGTCCATCCGGAGAAGCATCGCCCGCACTGAGGAGATCGCTTTCGCCGCGTAGACCGGCGTGGGCTTGGGGCTTGGGCTGGGGCTTGTGCCCTCGGCCTGGGGCCCGGGGGGGTGCCGGGGGCGTCGCGCCAACCGGTGTTCGGAGTGTCCGCTCAGCTTTGCTTGACTGGTCGCCGGTACACGCGCAGTCCGTCGCTGTGCAGGAACAGTGCCCGGCCCTTTCCGTCGTCCTGCTGAAGCCAGAGGACGCTGCCGTCCATGGCGAGCATATCGATGCAGCCTGAGGTTATGACTTGTCCGTGATTGTGGATCTCTACTTGGTCGGCCCGGGAAAGTGTGGACCAGTTGGGAATGGGTTCGGGCCTCGGGGATCCGGTGTGGGGCGTGATTATGCGAGAGCGGCTGTTCATTTCGGTTGTCCTTGATCTGGGTCGGTTCGGGCGAATAGTTCTTCTGGTAGTTATGGGAGGAGGCAGGGTGACCGTTTGGTCACCCTGCCTCCGTTTGCGTGCTGCTGTCCTCGCGCCCGTCCGTCGGGCTTACCTGTTGCGATGGAGTGCGTGAACGGCAGCACACGCGCCGGACAATGTGTCCGGCAGTCAGTAGCGCCGGGTCAGAGTTTGTCGGCCCGGACTGCGAGTACCGGACACGTCGCATCCAGCAGGATGCGCTGGACGGTGCTTCCCAGGATGAGCTTGCCCACCATCGACCGGTGCCTCAGCCCAATGACAATCACTTCGACGTTGCGGTCCTGTGCGATCTGGATGACCGCGTCCCCCGGATCGGCCAGGATAGAGGATTCGAGGGTCAAGGCCAGGCCGGCCTTGGTCAGTTGGCTCTCCAGCTCCTGCAGTTCCTGTGCGTCCAGGTCGTGGTGGCCGCGGCCGATATTGACGATGAGCAGGTCTGACTTCCGCCGGTGGGCTTCCTTGATCCCCTCGGTCAGCGCCTCCCTGCCTTCGGGGGCGGATGCGTAGGCTACGAGTATCGTCATTTTCTTTGATTCTCCAATGGCGTTCTATTTGCGGGGTGTCCGGTGCTAGACGAGGGTGTTGAGCCAGCCCTGCGGCAGATCGATCGGCAGCAGCGAGGGCAGTGCCAGGAGCACGATGTACAGGACGCCGGTGTAGATGATAGCGACCTTGAGCCGTGCTCTTGCGACTATTAGGAGGAAGGCCGGGATGAAGATTGTGACTGCAATCAGGTATCCGAAGGCGGCCGTGAGGGCCAGGAATCCTGTCATCCATAGGAAGGTCTTCAAGGCGAACTTTGCGTCAAGGGTCCAACCTGCTTTCGCGGGCTGTGTGCCAAGAATCCCCTCTGCCTCGTCAGAGATGGTTTGATCTGCATTCGGGGTTCTGGCGCGAAGCCTTCTCCGGATCTCAATGAAGAGCAGGATGCCGGAGAAGATCAGGCCTCCGGTGCTCACCAACTGGGGGACCAGCCTGGCTTCCGGCGAGAACGAAGCGGACGAGATGAAGGCGGCCGCGAAGGCGACGAAGAAGATGCCTGATGCGGTGAGGGACCAGGTTGAATTCTTCAGCGGAGCTTCGTCGTCCTCAGGCTGTTCATCCCGGTGACCATCGTCAAGGTTGGTGTGTCGGCGGGCGCGGATGAACTTGATGAATGCCCATATCATCGGCAGGATCAGGATTGCCAGGAAGACCATGACGCCGGGGCGTGCCATCCAGTCGAATCCTTCGTAGAGGCTGTCGGTGAGGAAGTAGTAGCGTTCCAGCGGGATGGCCAGGACGAAGCCGATGAGGAACGGTGCCCGGGGGAATCCGGTTGATTTCAGCAGCCAGCCGAAGGCGCCGAGGATGATCATGATCCAGAGGTCGCCGAGCTGGCCGCCTTCCTGGAATGAGCCCAGGAGCATGATGGCTACGAGGCCTGCTGCCAGGACGGCGAAGGGGACCTTGGTCAGTTTTGCGAGCTGTTTGACGCTGAGGAAGCAGAGCAGTGCGCCAAGGATCGAGGCGATCGCGAAGGACCAGACGATCAGGTACATCAGGTCGAGGTGTTCGGTGATGATGGAGGGGCCTGGCTGGATGCCGTATGTGAGGAGCATTCCCAGGAGCATCGCTGAGGGCACGCCGCCAGGGATGCCGAAGAGGAGGGTGGGGATCAGGTCGCCGGCTTCCACGGAGTTGTTGGCGCTTTCGGGGCCGACAATGCCGCGGGGGTCTCCCTTGCCGAACTGGCGCTTGTCTTTGGCGGTGGCGACGGCCTGGCCGTAGGCCATCCAGGTTCCAGCGGTGGCACCGACGCCGGGCAGGACGCCTGCCCAGATTCCGATGAGTGCTCCACGGATGACCTGGGTCCAGTGGGTGAGCCATTCCCGGATGCCTTGTCCCCAGCCTCCGCCGAGGGTGATGTTTTCCTTCTGTCCTCGGCGTTGGCTGGCGCGGGACGCAATTTCGGCGAGTCCGAAGACGCCAAGGGCTACAGCTACGAGCGACAGGCCGTCGCCGAGGAACAGGCTGCCGAACGTAAAGCGCTCCTCCGCCGTAGTCGGTGACGTCCCGACCATCCCGAGGATCAGGCCAAGGAGGCCTGCCGAAACTCCCTTGATGATGTTTCCCCGCGATAGGACTGCGGCCAATGAAACACCGAGGACGGTCAGCATGAACAGTTCGGGACTCGCGAAGGAAAGGACCAAGGGCCGGGCCAGTGGGATCGCCAGGGTCAGGCCGACCGCGCCGATGATGCCTCCGGCCATGGAGGAGAGGAACGCCAGGGTCAGCGCGCGGGCTGCCTGCCCCTTCTTGGCCATGGAGTAGCCGTCGAGCATGGTGACGCTGGCTGATGCTGAACCTGGGGCGCCGAGCAGTACCGCAGAGACGGTGTCGGAGGTGTGAACGACTGCGAGGGCACCGATAAGGAGCGCCAGGGCCTGGGGCGGTTCCATGCCGAAAGTGATGGGCAGCAGGATCGCGACGGCGCCTGTGCCGCCCAGGCCGGGGATGAGGCCCATGATCAGACCGGCGACAGTGCCGATCAGGAGCATGATGAGGAGGGAGGGGTCAGCGAGGGATGCCAGCGCTGCCATTGCGGAGTCAAGCATGATGGTCCTTACTCAACGTGGATGTTGTATTTGCTCGCGAGCAGCCCTGTGACATAGGACCGGACGGAGCCGCTGACTTTGTAGGCGTCCCGGACGCGATCGGCCACTCCGGGGTCCGCAACAAGGGGGTAGCCGCCGAGCACTTTGGCGGCCTTCTCTTGGAATCCTGCGTCCATGCCGAGTTTTTCGCTGGACTGGCGCAGCAATGTGTAGGCGTTCTCCGGGGTCTCCTGCGGAACCCAGAGTCCTTTTTGATAGGTGTAGGTGAGACCGAGCAGGGTCTTGTAGGCCTCGTACTTTTCCCCTGACGGTTTCTTTCCGTGGAGCGTTTCGTAGGCTTCTGCGACCGTGGGCACGTCGGGAAAGTTCGGGTCACGGATGACGTCCCCGGCCTCGTTCAGCTGGCCGAAGGACATGAGGACGACGGCTTTGCCTTCCTTCACGATGCCGGCTACGGCTGAGCCGTAGGCTGAGGTCGTCTGGTAGTCCAGGTCGATTTCCCCGCGCTGCAGGGCCAGGTTGACCGGGCCTCGGCCTTCGAAACCGAAAGTGCTCGTCACGTCTGCTTCGAGTAGGTCGAAGGCTACCAGGGTAGTGATGTCCAGGCCTGTGGCGCTGATCCCGCCGAACTCAAGCGGCTGGTCTCTGTTGGTCAGGTCCTGAATACCTGCAACCCCGGCTTCGGCCCGGGCATAAATGACTCCACCGGTGCCGTTCACAACTACAGGTTTGAGGTCTTCGAAGGAGTACTTCACGGCCGAGCGTCCCAGGACCCAGGGCACGACGGTGGATGCCGTGCCGACCAGGATCTCGGTGCCGTCGGTCTTGGCTGAGCGCGCGAACCTGTTGGTGCCCAAGATACCTTCGCCGCCAGCCTCGTTTACGGGTGCAAAACCGGGGCGGCCGGGGACGTAGTTAGTAAGTTCGGTGCCGATGAACCGGGCCCAGGTATCGGTTCCACCGCCTGAAGCCAGAGGAATCAGGAATTCGAGGGTTTCGCCGCTGAAATCGCCGTCTTCGGTGCTGGAGGGTGGGTTAAGCAGGCTCCCACCCAGGATCGTGGTTGCCGTTCCCAGCAGTGCGAAGGCTCCGACGGCCGTGAGGATGGTGCGCCGGGAGTGCTTGGGCGGATCGGGCTGTTCGCTTAGCTCGGTCTGCCCGTCGGTGCCTTCCGGGAAGAGTCCGGGCGGCTCCAAGGATGACTTGTTACTCGTCATTGAGGAATCCTTAGGTAGGGCCTACCTCAATGCAACACCACTCCGGCGTCGATAGGAGGACAGGCTGTTTGTTTGTGTTCCGCTTACCAGGACTCTGGAAGCAGCAGTTCGGCGTCCGCGATGCGGCGGGCGCTTCGAATGGTTCCGACGACGGGCACGCCGTCGCGATATTCCGCCCATGTCTGGACGATGCCGGCCGGGGTGCGCATGACCAGCCCTGAGGACGGATCAGTTGTGAGAAGGTCCCGGACCACGGTGCCTTCGTGCTGGGCGGCCATGGTGAGCGCCACGCTTCCCGTGATGGCCAGGGCAGGGTGGAGCCTTCCCATGGACAGCATTCTGACGTTGAGGTCGGCTTCATCGTCCTGGGACGCTTTGCCGACCAGGGCCAGCTTCGGTATCGCTCGAGCGGCCTCAGCGCGCGTGGCTGCAAGACCCATGCGCACGGCGGCATCTCTGCGGACGTCGTCCAGATGCACAAGGAGTGCAGCCTGGCTGTCGATGTCCGCGGCCGTCTCTTTGCCGGTGAGGCCGATGGACTCAGCGTCCAGAATGATCAGAGGAGCGCCGGCATCGATGAGAGTGGCTGGCACTTCCCGTCCGTCGAAGGTCACCTTGTCCAGCGGTTCGCCGGTAGGGAACAGTTTTCCGGTGGTTCTCCCGGCGGGGTCAAGGAATCCCAGGCCGACTGCCATTCCGGGGAACGGAACGCCGGGAATCATCTGGGTGCCCGGGTCCTGAAGTTCGCCGTCCGGCGTTGGAACCTTCTGCAGAATGAGCTGGTCTGTGTTGGTATTCAGGGTCCGGACCGTTGTGGTCTCCTGGCCGGGAGTCACCCATCCCCGTTGGATGGCATACGGGGCGACGACGGCGGAGCAGTTCCCGCAGTTGCTGCCCCAGTCCACCTTCTGCTCGTCGATGGCCACCTGTGCGAACGTGTAGTCGACATCGGCCGCGTCGCTAAGGGAGCGGGACAGGATGACTGCTTTGCTCGTCGTGGACGTTCCGCCGCCCACGCCGTCGATCTGACGGTTGTCGGGGCTGCCGAAGAGACGCAGAAGAACTTCGTCCACGCTCTTGCCCGGGACTTGGAGGTTGTCCCACTCGAACACCCAACACTTGCTAGTGCCGCCCCGCATCCACGCTGCTGGGATCTTAAACATGATTGCTTTCACACCTTCCTGGGCCCTTCTTTGGGCCTTGCAAGCCTTGCCGGCTGATCTAAGTGTGATCCGAACCTCAAATGAATTACAAACGCCAAATAATGCAGCTGTATGCACTTGTACTTCAATCAAGGGTTTTAGAAATAGGGTTAGCAAGGACTCTTCGTTAGGATTCATGACGTCTGGACCTGACTGACGCCCGAAATTCCGCTTTCGATGAAGCATGAGCCTAAGATTGTTTAGGGGGCTTAAGTAACACTTCAAAGGAGGCGCGGCTGTGTTGAACATTCGAAGGCTGGAATTGCTATTGGATGTGGTCGAGCTTGGATCGATCACCGCTGCTGCAGAAAAGCATGTGTACTCACCGTCGGGAGTCTCGCAGCAGCTACGGCGTCTGGAAACTGAAATCGGGCAGCCGCTTCTTCAACGGCAGACCCGTGGCATGGTCCCCACCGATGCCGGGCACGTTCTGGCTGCGCACACCCGCCGTATCCTGCGCCAGATGGCCGCCGCAGAGGCGGATCTGGCAGAAATCGCCGGACTCCACCGGGGCAGCCTCACCATGGGGACCTTCCCCACCCTGGGCGGATCCTTTCTCCCGCTCGTGATCAGCAGGTTCAAGAAGGAATACCCGGCCATCGAACTGCACGTCCGAAGCAGCCGCTTCGAGGACTTAGTTGAAATGCTGGAAAACGGCCAAGTTGGAATGTCTCTTCTCTGGGACTACGAATGGAACCGGATTGACCCTGGCGACTTTGCGCTCACGACTGTCTTCGAAGACGCAACCGCACTCATAGTCGGAAAGGATCACCGGCTGGCGCGCCGTAAGCAGGTGGACATGGCAGATTTGGCCGCAGAAGAATGGATCGTTCGTGGTGATGCGCATCCTGTGGTTGAAGTACTGCAACGAAGCGCAAGCGCGGCAGGGTTCACTCCACGGATCGCTTTCCAAGCCAACGACTACCAGGAGGCCCAGGCCATGGTCAGTGTTGGCCTGGGCATCGCGCTTGCTCCGCGAACCGCAGTGGTGAATAAGCATCCCGGTGTCAGCATCGTTTCACTGGGTTCGAGTGCACCGTCGCGAAGGGTGCTCCTCGCTCACCGCCACGACAGGGTACGTGCTGCCGCGGAAATGGCCTTCCAAGCGACGCTCCTGCAGGTAGCCAAAGACACGACAGCGGACTTCCGGTGATGGACTGCCTTCGAGAAGCCCAGCGCCGGCAGTGAGGCACTTCGTGTCGGTATCGCTTCTGTTGGCATCGGCTGACTTGGCCGCACCAAAGGGGGAGGGGTGAACGAAAGCAAGTCGATCCGTTGGTTATGGATGCTGATTGGAACCGCGGTGCTTTGCCAGATCGCTCTCAATCTGGCAAGGCCGCTCATCTCTTACAAGGTGTTGGCCCTGGGCGGAGACTCGGTTGCAGTCGGCCTGACCTCTGCCTCCTTCGCCCTCCTTCCGGTGGTGATCGCCCTTTGGCTGGGTCGAATGTCCGACCGCCGCACGTCCATGAAGAGCATCACCGTGGCCGGGACGCTCTTGCTCGCGGCCAGTCCGTTCCTGCTCTCGGCCGCCCCATCTCTTTTGCTCGTTGGTGTGGCCAGCGCGGTGCTGGGCGTAGGGCACCTGTGCTTCACGATTGCCGGGCAGTCCGCCATCGCACGATTTGTTCCGCTCAGCAGGATGGACGCAGCCTTCGGCTGGTTCACCGCGGCATTCTCCCTAGGCCAGCTCGTCGGTCCGCTGGTTGCAGGTCTGGCCATGGGAGCTGCAGGAAACGCACCAGCCGATACCCGGCTCATGGACGCCAACGCCGCATTGATACTCGCCGGGGCAATAGCGGTCCTGGCCATCCCGGTCGCTTTCGGGGCATCAACGAAGCAACGTGCCAACGCTCCAAAAACAGAAGCAGCGCCAGTGAAGGCCCCGGCCTCGAAGTCTGTGGCCCACCTTCTGGGTATCCCAACCGTGAAGACCAATATGCTCGCCAGCCTGGCATTGTTGGCGACAACCGACATCATCGTTGCGTTCCTCCCCCTCGTTGGAGAGGAAAACGGGATCGCCCCCATCGGAATCGGCGTCCTTCTGGCCATCCGGGCAGCCGCCTCGATTACGTCCCGACTGCTCCTGCCCATGATGCTGTTCCGGTGGAGCAGAACCGGGCTCATTACTGCCAGCCTCGTTGGGGCAGGTACCACCTTGGCGACCCTGCCGTGGCTGTTCGGGAATCCTGTCCTGGCGGCGATCCTCTTAGCCATCATTGGATTTTTCCTCGGTCTCGGACAACCGATCACGATGACGCTCATTACCCAGGCGGTTCCTCCTGACGCACGCGGCGCCGCACTGGCGCTGAGGCTCCTCGCAAACCGCCTCGGACAGGTTGCCTTGCCGATCGGGGCAGGGTTACTGGCAGCTCCAGCCGGACCGGGGGGAGCCTTATGGATGTCGTCAGCAGTTCTCTGCGTTGCATCCATAAGATGGCCAAGGAAGCACTGAGCTGCCACCCATCAGAAAAGCTACCTTGGCCGCGGTCGGACCAGGGTTACTCCTCCAAGGACAGGGGGACGCTGTTGGCGCCCGGGCGGAGGCCGGCTGTTGAGCTCAACGACGGGCAAACCAACCGCAATGTTGGGGGCTACGCAGTCAAACCGTAAAAGCGTGCCGCGTTGTCGTAAAGGGCGAGGCTCGTGTCGTCGGCAAGAATGTCCGCAACGAGTTCCAGGTCGTCCCGATGGAAGGGCACTGGAGCCCTGGTGCTGGGGAGATCGGTTCCGAACATCAACGCCTCGGGGTTCTCTTGGTGGATCTCCCGAATAGTTGAAGTCACGTCCAGTTGGACCCGGCCGAAGCCTGTGGCCTTCACGCGTACGCCGCGGGACACGAGCCGGAGCAGGATATCGCGATGCACCGAAGTCATTCCTAAGTGGTCGATGCTCACCTTCGGAAGTGCTGTAATGACCGGTTCCAACTCAACGAGGTCATTCGCGTCGAGATAGAACTCGACGTGCATCCCTGCAACATCCCATGCTCGTCGCCCAAGTGAGGAAACACTTTCAATTTCTGCGGAGCCGCCCCGGTAGAGATTGAACCGAACGCCGCGGACTCCCGCTTCAGCAAGACGAAGAAGTTCCTCATCGCTTGTCGTCTCGGCAATATTGGCAACGCCCACGAACATCGGGCCAAGTGTTGCAAGTGCCTCGGTCAGATAGGTCTGGTCGAAGGCCTGGAATGAACCCGAAACCACTGCGCCGCCCGTAACTCCCAGATCTGAAACGGCCCGCAGATAATCGGTCGCGGTGAACTCGGGCGGCAGGTATCCGTTGTTTCGCACGAGCGGAAAGCGGGAATCGATGATGTGGAAATGGCTGTCGAAGATCTGTCGAGTCACTGTGGTTGCCTCGCTAAGTGGATTGTGCGCCTCCAACCCTCATTCTGTCAGGTTGAGTTCGCGGTTCGCCGCAGAGAAGCCAATACATGGCACCCGTTTCGCCAGGGTGGGGTGCGCCTGAGTTGGCATCCCAAGGCGCCCCGGGGGCGTCGGATTAGAAACCAAACGGCAGGATGAGTGAGCCATGTTACGCCCACGTAAATTTTGAACACTTGTCCAGTCGGGCTATTGAACACTTGTTCAAGGTGCACTATTCTGCATGAGTATGACCTACACCACACCAAGCGGACATGAGGGGGCGTCAACGCCGACCTCCCTTCGCGGCCCAAGGAAAATCCGGCGCGGCTGCAGTTCCAAGGGCACGTCGGAAACCTCCGCATCCGGCTAGGTAGATACCCTGCCGGCGCCGTTCGCCAGCAATTCCAAAGATCCAACAAAGAGTTTTCCCGGGCACCAAGAGGCATTGCCCGCTTCCGGAAGAAGGACGACCGCCCTCAGCGGCTGGTCGGCACCAGGTAGAAGGAGAGTTTGCAGCATGACCAAAACCCACTACGACTACGTCATCGTCGGAGGCGGAAGCGCAGGTTCCGTGCTCGCCAACCGGCTCAGCGAGGGCGGCCACAACAGCGTCCTGGTTCTTGAGGCCGGACGGAGCGACTACCCCTGGGACCTTTTCATCCAGATGCCCGCCGCACTGACTTTCCCCAGCGGCAACCCGCTGTACGACTGGCGCTACCAGTCGGATCCTGAGCCGTACATGGGCGGCCGCCGTGTGGCCCATGCCCGTGGCAAGGTCCTGGGCGGCTCCAGCTCCATCAACGGCATGATCTTCCAGCGCGGCAATCCCCTCGACTATGAGCGCTGGGGTGCCGACGCCGGCATGGAAACCTGGGACTTCGCCCACTGCCTTCCCTACTTCAACAAGATGGAAAATGCCCTGGCCGCGGATCCGGACGACGAACTCCGCGGACACGACGGCCCGCTGGTCCTGGAACGCGGCCCGGCCACCAACCCGCTCTTCCAGGCGTTCTTCAAAGCCGCCCAGGAGGCCGGCTACCCCCTCACCGACGACGTCAACGGATACCGTCAGGAAGGCTTCGCGGCCTTTGACCGCAACGTCCACAAGGGCCAGCGCCTGTCAGCTTCAAGGGCGCACATCCGTCCCAACTCCAACCGGCAAAACCTCACAGTGCTGACCAGGGCGATGGTCACCAAGGTCAACTTCAAGGGCACCACTGCCACGGGCGTCACCTACCGCCGCAACGGCAAGCTGCACACGGTCAACGCCGGTGAAGTGATTCTGTCCGGCGGCGCCATCAACACTCCCCAGCTGCTCCAGCTCTCCGGTGTGGGCGATGCCGAGCACCTCAAATCGCTGGGCATCAAATCCGTGGTGAACCTGCCCGGCGTCGGCGAGAACCTGCAGGACCACCTGGAGGTCTACATCCAGCACGCCTGCACGCAGCCTGTGTCCATGCAGCCGGCCCTGGATGTTTGGCGCATGCCGTGGATCGGCCTGCAGTGGCTCTTCGGCCGCAAGGGCCCGGCAGCCACCAACCACTTCGAAGGCGGGGGATTCGTCCGCTCCAACGAGGACGTGGCCTACCCCAACCTCATGTTCCACTTCCTGCCTGTCGCCGTCCGTTATGACGGCCAGAAGGCAGACGCGAAGCACGGCTACCAGGTGCACATCGGCCCGATGTACTCGGACGCCCGCGGCAGCCTCAAGATCAAGTCCACGGACCCGACAGTCCACCCGTCGATGGTCTTCAACTACCTCTCCACCGAGCAGGACCGCCGCGAATGGGTGGAAGCCGTCAGGATCTCCCGCGACATCCTAGGCCAGCAGGCCATGGGCCCGTTCAACGGCGGCGAGCTGTCTCCCGGCCGCAGCGTGCAGACGGATGCTGAAATCCTGGACTGGGTGGCCAGGGACGCAGAAACCGCCCTGCACCCCTCCTGCACCGCCAAGATGGGCCCGGAATCCGACCCGATGGCAGTGGTCAACCCGCTGGACATGTCCGTCCACGGCACCAAGGGCCTGCGCGTCGTCGACGCCTCCGCCATGCCCTATGTGACGAACGGCAACATCTACGCCCCGGTGATGATGCTGGCCGAAAGGGCCTCCGACCTCATCCTCGGCAAGGCGCCGCTGGCCGCGCAGCACACGGAGTTCTACCGCCACGGGATCAGCCCGCTGGAGCGTAACGCCGCTGATACTGCAGCTGCCCCGGCGGCTGGGGCCTAGGCATGATTGATGGACTGGAGAAGGAGAAACCATGACCGCCACCGTTGAACAAATCCACCACGCCGGGAAAGGGCAGGACCCCATTAAGGGCCTGTACATTGACGGCTCATGGCACCAGGCATCCGACGGCGGGACAACAGTTGTGCGCTGTCCGGCGGACGGACATGAGGTGACGGTTGTCGCGTCGTCGACCGTCGAGGACGCTGAGCGGGCGATCGAGAGTGCACGGGCAGCGTTCGACGGCGGTGCGTGGCGCCGGTTGACGGATATCGAACGCGGCGAGGTACTGCTTCGCATCGCCGGGCTGCTTGAGCGGGACAAGGCGGCTTACGCCCGGGCCGAGGCGCTGGACACGGGCAAGCGCCTCGTCGAGGCCGAATACGACATTGACGACATAGCCGCATGCTTCCGCTACTACGGAAAGATAGCGGGCCTCGATGCCGGCAGGGTTATCGATACGGGCCGGCCGAATGCCATCAGCCGCGTAGTCTACGAACCGCTTGGCGTCTGTTCCCTCATCGCACCATGGAACTACCCGCTCCTCCAGGCCGCCTGGAAAGTGGCACCGGCACTTGTCGCGGGAAACTCCTTTGTGCTCAAGCCCAGCGAGCTCACGCCGTCCACCTCCATCCTGCTCATGGAAACACTGGCAGAGGCCGGGGTTCCCGCCGGAGTGGCGAACCTGGTCACGGGATCCGGGTCGAGGGTGGGTCCCGCGCTGAGTTCGGACCCGCGCGTGGACCTCGTCTCCCTGACCGGAAGCCTGGCTACGGGCCAGACCATCATGGCGGCCGCCGCGGAGACCGTGAAGCGCGTCGCCTTCGAGCTCGGCGGGAAGAACCCGAACGTCGTCTTCGCGGACGCGGACTGGGACGCCGCCGTCGACAACGCCCTGACAGCTGTTTTCCTGCACTCCGGCCAGGTCTGCTCGGCCGGGGCGCGGCTTGTCGTCGAGGAGACCATTGCGGAGCGCTTCGTTGCCGAGGTGGTTGAACGGGCGAAAAAGATCCGGATGGGCGGGCCGTTTGATCCCGACGCAGAAACGGGCCCGCTGATTTCCGCCAAGCACCGCGAACAGGTCCACGCCTACGTCCAGGCCGGCATCGCGGAGGGCGCCGAGCTGTTGTGCGGCGGCTACATCCCCAACGAGGGGACTCTTGCGGACGGATTCTTCTACCCGCCCACCGTGCTCGGCAACTGCCGCTCGGGTATGAGCGTGCTGCGGGAGGAGTCATTCGGCCCGGTGCTGACAGTCGAGACGTTCCGGACCGAAGCCGAGGCCGTTGCCATAGCCAACGACACGGAGTACGGCCTGGCGGGAGCGGTCTGGACATCGGACGCATCGAAAGCGCAGCGCGTTGCGGGCGCCCTCCGGCACGGAACAGTATGGATCAATGACTACCACCCGTATGTCCCGCAGGCGGAGTGGGGCGGATTCGGCAAGTCCGGCATAGGCCGTGAACTTGGCAGCGCGGGCCTCAACGAATACCGCGAGGCAAAACATATCTGGCAGAACATCCAGCCCGCACCCAGCGGCTGGTTCGGTTCATCTTCGGACGGAACGGGGGCGGTTCCGGCCGAATAGGCAACGGCAATGGGGGAACGGCCGGGCGCTGCCGAGCGCAGTGCCCGGCCCTGATATAAACCCGCGTCCAATGGCGGCCGCGGGTCATCACCATCGTGCTTTTCTCACTTAGGAGCTCGGATGTTAGAACCCACAAAGCGTGCAGACGCAAGTGGCATGGACGAATTCGGCTATGCCCAGACCCTGGACCGCAGCATCGGCAAGTTCGCCAGCTTCGCGGCAGGAGTCAGCTACATCTCCATCCTCACCGGCGTATTCCAACTTTTTTACTTTGGCTTTTCCATGGCCGGCCCCGCCTACGCGTGGTCCTGGCCCCTCGTTTTCGCCGGCCAGCTGATGGTAGCCCTCTGCTTTGCTGAGCTGGCAGGCCGCTACCCGGTGGCCGGCTCGGTGTACAACTGGGCCAAGCGGCTCTCGTCAGGGACGTTCGCCTGGCTGGCGGGCTGGCTGCTGCTCATCTCCTCGATCGTGGCGCTCGGGGCCGTGGCCCTTGCACTGCAGCTCACCCTGCCCCAGATCTGGTCCGGTTTCCAGATCATCGGCGACGGCACGGGCACCTACGATTTCGCCCTCAACGGGGTGCTGCTCGCCAGCATCATGATCTCCATCTCCACCATCATTAACGCCTTCGGCGTGAAGCTGATGACCAAAATTAACAGCATAGGCGTCTTCGTGGAGCTCGCTGCTGCCGTGCTCCTCATCCTGGCCCTTGCCTGGCATGTGGTGCGGGGGCCGGAAGTCCTTTTCAGCACCGCAGGCTACGGCATGGACCACGACCTTGGCTTCTTCGGGGTGTTCCTCATCGGCGCCATGGCCTCTGGTTACGTCATGTACGGCTTTGACACCGCCAGTTCCCTCGGCGAGGAGACGAAGGACCCGAAAAAGACAGCCCCCAAGGCCATCCTGCGTGCAATCACGGCGTCCTTCGTCCTGGGCGGCCTAATTCTCCTTGGCGGACTCCTGGCCGCCCCCGACCTCAACGACCCCAAGCTGGGCGCTGCCGACGGCGGCCTGCAGTACATCGTGCTCTCCGTGTTGGGCGGCCCCTTCGGTAAGGCTTTCCTGGTGTGCATCGTCGTGGCAGTGATCGTCTGTACCCTGGCCGTTCACGCCGCCGCCATCCGCATGATGTTCGCTATGGCCAGGGACAACAACCTGCCCTTTAGCGGCCAGCTCAGCAAGGTGCATCCAGAGCGGAAGACGCCCACGGTGGCGGCCATCGTCATCGGACTCATCGCCATCATTCCCCTGATCGTCAACGTCTCCCAGCCCGCGATCTTCACCATCCTTTCGAGCATCAGCATCGTCCTGATCTACCTCTCCTACCTGCTGGTCACCGTCCCGATGCTACGCAAGCGGTTCCAGAAGAAGTGGCCGCTTGCGGACGACGACACCGAACCGGGCTTCAGCCTGGGCAAGTGGGGGCTGCCGGTGAACATTGTGGCGGTGCTTTGGGGCGGCGCCATGACCGTGAACCTGATCTGGCCCCGCCCGGAAATCTACAACTCAGTGCCCCCGTTTGAGTGGTACCTGCAGTGGGGCGGCGTCCTGTTTGTCGGTGCCGTCGCCGGCGGCGGCGCCCTGCTCTATCGGCTCAAGATCAGGCATCAGACCGGTGTGCTTGCCGCGCATGCGGCGCCCGCCGCAGAACGTTCGTCGGAGGGTCCGGCCCAAACAGAGCCTCCGACGGCCACCGAACTGGTGTCCGTTCCTGACTGAGCAGGACGCCGGGAAGAGCCGGCAGCCATGGAAGGGTATCCCTTCGCCAAGCTCCACGGTGAAGGGATACCCTTCCGGTAACCGGCTTCAACGATGAGGGCGAGCGGTCCAAGCAACCCACGTAGACTGGCAGGATGCGGCTGGTAGCAAGTGACATTGACGGAACCATTCTTGGACACGACGGAAAGATCAGCGACCGCACCGTCCGTGCCTTCCACGCCTGCCGGAAAGCCGGCGTCGAACTCGTCTTTGTCACCGGCCGTCCGCCGCGGTGGCTGCACCCCCTCGAAGAACAGCTGGGCCACACCGGCACCGTGATCTGCTCCAACGGCGCCGTGGTGTGGGACCTGGAGGATAACCGGCTGGTCTCCGCCCGGGCCCTCAGCATCGAATCGGTCCTGGAGATCCGCCGGATCATCAAGGAATTGCGGCCCACCGCACTCTTCGCAGCGGAAACCCTGACCGGCTTCCACCTCGAGCCCGGGTTCATCGAGAACGGATCCAGCGAACTGCTCGCCGAGTTCACGCCGGCACCGCTGGCTGACACGCTCACCCCGGACGACCGCGTCATCAAATTCCTGGCAATCGTCCGGGAAGGCACTCCGGACAGCTTCCTCGCCGAGGTGAAACCCGCCGTCCAGCACTTGGCCGCCGCCACACACTCCTCACCAGGGGTCTCCATGCTCGAGCTGTCCCTGCCCGGCGTCAACAAGGCCGTCACCCTGGCCGAATACGCCAAATCCCTGGGCATCGACGCCGCCGACGTGGTGGCCTTCGGCGACATGCCGAACGACATCGAGATGCTCCGCTGGGCCGGCCACGGCTACGGGATGGCCAGCGGCCACCCGGAGGCCATCCTTGCCGCCGGCCAGCAGGCGCCCCATTTCGACGACGACGGCGTGGCCCAGATTCTTGAGGCCCGGCTCACCTCGCTGGGGGTAAAACTTCCCTAGCTTGACGCCCTTTTTCACAGCTGGCGCTCACCTGCCGTTTACCTTGCCGCCCTAGCTTAGGAAGTGGACAACCGATCCGCGGCTCAAGGGGACATCATGGCAAGGAACGTCAAGCACGATGCGGCCGAAGCGCCGCTGCGTCCGGCGGTACCGGCGGCCCATTGGAAAAAGCTCAAGCAGGGCGACCGCGTCCTGGTCCGCCTCGCACCCGGCTTCGAAAGCGGCGGCCTCGTGGATGCCATCACGTGGGACCACACCGCCATTTGGGTGGACCTCGATGGCGGCCGCGGCCGCATGCTGCTGCACTGCAGCGATGGCGTGGAGGTTGTCCCGCAGGAGTAGCCGGTACGCTCGCATTGTGACTGCATCCTCGCCGTTCCTGCACAACGCCGGACGTCCGGTGGCCATGGCCCACCGCGGCTACTCGCGCGAGGGCCTGGAGAACTCCATGGCCGCGTTCCGCGCCGCCGTCGACCTCGGCTTTACCTACCTGGAAACGGATGTGCACACAACGTCCGACGGCGTGCTGGTGCTGTTCCACGACGAGACACTGGACCGGGTGACGGACGCCGTCGGCCGGATCTGTGAGCTCACCGCTGCCGAGGTGGCTGGGGCCCGGATCGGTGGCCACGAACCAGTGCCGCTGTTCGACGAACTGGTGGCTGCCCTTCCCGGGGTAAGGCTGAACCTGGACGTCAAGGACTGGAATTCGGTGCGAAGCCTCGCCGCCGGCATCGAGCGGCACAGCCTCCATGACCGTGTGCTGGTGGCCAGCTTCTCGGACCGACGACGCCGGGCGGTGCTGAAGCTGCTCAGCCGCCCCGTTGCGTCGTCGGCCGGGATTGCCACGAACACGCTCTTTTTCCTGTTGCGGCCTCTGCCCGCTGCTTGGCTCCGGCTGCTGCTCCGGGCCCCACTGAAGGACGTCCAGGCGCTGCAGGTCCCGGTCAGCTATGGCGGGTTCAGGGTGGTCACTCGCGGTTACGTCCGGCGCGCACACGCCCTGGGCCTGATGGTGCATGTGTGGACCATCAATGACCCCGCCGAAATGCGAAGGTTGCTGGACCTTGGCGTGGACGGCCTCGTGACCGACCGGGCGGACCTCCTCAAGCAGGTGCTGCTGGAACGCGGGGAGTGGCCGGAAACCTGAGCCCGGGAACCCGAAACGTCCCAGTCGCTTGTCAGACAGTCAGCTGCGGCCCAAATCCCTGGAGGGGTCCTGGTCGCCCTCGCCCGGATCGGCGCGCAAGGAGTCAGGGTCGCCGTCCGGCAGGCCCGCCGGACCCGGAACATCGCGGGGGACACCCCCGGCGTCGTCAGCGGACTGGCCAGCGCCTTCCGCTGCGCCATCGCCTGAGGGGCCAGGAGCAGTGTCCGGCTCCGCCGGATGGGAAGAAACCGGTCCTGTCGCAGTGCCGGGTTTGAGTCCGGGCGCCTTTTCCTTCTCCGCCTCCATCGCGTTGGATCCTTCACTGATGGACGAATGGACCTCGACGTCGCTGTTGGGATCCGTGGGTTCCGGAACCCGGGTGTTCTCCGTGGGCGATGAGGTCCCCGCCAGGTCTTCCATGGCGTTTTCTGCTGCCTTGCCGATGCTGTCGCCGATGCCCATCTCAGTGCTCCTTCTGCTCGGGGGGACGGCCTGTCCTGCCATCCCGGAACCCTTCCAGAATTATCAGCATGCTTACAATTAGTCCAGAGCTGAGGAAGAGTCCGCAGCCATCCAGGAAGGAACCAGCACCATGAGCAGCTACCATCCGGAAAACGATCCCGCCAACCCGGACAGGCCAGGCGCGGAAACGGCCGACGCCGGCACGGATCAGGCGCGCCCAGCAAAGGACTCTGCAGGAACGGCCAATCCCGATCCGCAGGAGGGAAACATCACCGGCCTCGAACCGGGCGGCGGCGTCCCGCCGGGGGAGACCCCTCCGGCCGAGGACCAGATGAGCGGGGACCAGGGGCACAGCGAGTAGGTGGCCGCTGTTGCCCAAGGCTTCAGGGCAATGCGGCTCGCACTCAGTGCTTGTCGGCTGCCCCTGGTGAGCCGTGGCCAACGTTCTCCGCCTCGGAGAGCTGCCTGATCAGGCCGTCCGGGTCCTTGGCGGTGTTCCAGGCCGCCCAGTCCTGGGGCCGGACCGACGGCCGGCCCAGCAGGTAGCCCTGGCCGGCGCTGACGCCAAGATCCGTCAGCACCTGCAGTTCCTCGCGGGTTTCCACGCCTTCGGCTACCAGCACTGTGCCGATCTGCTCGGCGAAGTCCACCATGCAGGCCGCCAGCGCCTGCTGGGTTGAATCGCTGTCCACACCGCTGATGATGTCGCGTCCCAGTTTGATGAAATCGGGGCGCAGGTGAACCATCCGGCTCAGTGCGCCGGCTCCGGAGTGCGAATCGTCGATGGCAATGCGGAGGCCGCGCTCACGCAGCGGGGTAATTGCGGAAACGAAATGCGGGTATTCGTCATCCGGAATTCCCTCGGTCAATTCGAGCACAATCCGACTCACTGGCAGTTCGATGTGGTCGAACAATTCGGGCAGCCGCGGGTCAATGCAGGACGTCGGTGAGACATTTAGGGAAACGTAGAGGTGTGGGGGGAGATTTGCGGCGGCGGCCGCAGCGGAGCCCAACGCGGAGAATTCCAGGTTCGCCCCCAGCCCCACGGACGCGGCCTCGGCAAACCACAGCTCGGCGCCTGCGCCGTCGTCGCTGACGAACCGCGAGAGTGCCTCCACGCCAACAACGCCCTTGCTCGCCAGGCCGTAGATTGGCTGGAAAGCGGTCATCAACATCTGGTTCTCCAGCAAGGCGCTGATCCTTGAGAGACTGCGGATGGCATCCAGGCGTTCGAGCAGCTGCGGGGGCATGGCGTCGCGGGGGAACGGCACTCGGGCGGTGTCCGGGGTTCCGCTGCCTATGCTGTCCTGTTGCCGGCTTTCCAGCAGATGCTCCAGGAGGGCCCTTTCGGGTACTCCCGGATTCTCATCAAGACGGTCGCTAAGACGCTGACGCGTGGCTGCCTGGGCAGGATCCGAACCTGCCAGCACAGCAGCAATTACTCCCCAAGCCTGTACTCGAACCGACATTAACTACGCCCCCAGTTGACGAAGTAATGACCCGTTGGCCCCGTAATTGTTCAATTTCCAGATACCTTCGGAATCAGCCACTTCTGATTATGTCCGATCTCCCATGCAGTGTAATTCTGACACCGCAACATGATCGTATATCGGGCAGGGCAAAAGTACAGCCTTTTCCCGAACTATAGGCCCACATTCCCGGCCGGGAACGCCGCCGCCACAAGGGCGGGGATATCCTCGGCGGGCAAGGGCCTGCTGAAGAAGTAGCCCTGCGCACTGAGGCAGCCCAGGTTGCGCAAGTGCTCAGCCTGCTCAGCCGTTTCCACACCTTCCCATACAGCCTCGAGCCCGCAGGCCCGCACCAGTTGCAGGACTGCGGCCACCAGGGCGGGCTGGGTGGGGTCCGTTCCCAGTCCAACGATCAGGGAACGGTCCACCTTGACCCGATCCACCGGGAGCCGCCGAAGGTAGCTGATGGATGAGTAGCCCGTCCCGAAATCGTCGATTTCGATCCCAACGCCCAGCCCGCGCAGGCCGCCCAGCGAATAGCGGTCCAGATCATTGCCCTTCACGATGGCCATCTCGGTGAGCTCCAGGACAACCTGCTCGGGACGGACACCCGTCTCCTTCAGGACTCCCCGGACATCCTCGATGAACTGGAGGCTCTGCAGGTCGGTGGCCGAAATATTGATCCGTACCGAGAACCTGCTGTCCACCGCATCTTCGTCGACCCACTGGCGTAGCTGCTCCACGGCGGTAGTGAGGACCCAGCGGCCAAGCTCCGAGATCAGGCCGGCCTCTTCCGCCAGGGGGATGAATTCATCGGGCATGATCCGTCCCCGGGTGGGGTGGTTCCAGCGGATCAGTGCCTCCACACCCTCCACGCGGCCTGTGGCCAGCTCCACCACAGGCTGGTAATGGAGCACCAGGCCTTCGCCCTTCAGCGCGGACCTCAGGTCATCCACCAGCTGGCTGCGGAGCCGGCGCACCAGCAGGAGCCCGGGCTCGAAGAAGTGGAGCCGGTTCAGGCCCTCGGCTTTTGAGGCGTACATGGCCACATCGGCCTGCATCAGCATTTCTTCGGGGCCCTGGCCGGCATCCCCGACGCTCAGGCCCAGGCTTGCGGCGCAGCGGATGCTCCGGTCGGGAAGCTCGATCGGTTCTTTCAGCGCTGCCAGGATCCGTTGTCCAACGACGGCGGCCTGGTCGGCTCCCGTCGCCGGCATCACGATGGCAAACTCGTCTCCGCCCAACCGGGCCACGACGTCGGTGCTGCGGACCGCATTCCGGATGCGTTCGGCCACGGTGATCAGCACCTTGTCCCCGGCGGTGTGGCCCTGGGTGTCGTTGATCGATTTGAAGGCGTCCAGGTCCAGCAGCAGGATGACGGGTGAGTCTGCCGTCCCGTCGGACTGCGCCGACTTCAGCGCAGTCAGGAGCGCTGAACGGTTGGCCAGCCCGGTGAGCGGGTCCTGCATGGCCATTTTTTGCATCTCCAAGTGGGCCTCGTGGAGCAGCTTGGTCCTGACCTCCACCCGCTGTTCGAGTTCCTCGTAGATAATCTGCAGGTCTTCGGCTAGGAGGTTCGTGCCCATGATGATGGCATCGAGCTCGTCCCTGGCGGGGGACACTTCAATCCTCGAGTTGAGGTCGCCGGAGGCCAGCCGGACGATGCCCTCCAGCAGCTGCGAGACCCTGGGGTCATTGTCAGCAAACACCTGGATTGCTCCTTCCGGCGGTCAGCTCGCCCGGGCCTCATGGGCAAGCGGCAGGGTCACGGTGACCGTGGTGCCTGCTCCCAGCTCCGAGGCAACATCAATGTGGCCCCCGTGCCGGCTCACGATGTCCTTCGTGATGGCCAGGCCCAGGCCGGTGCCCGGGACCGCCCCGGCCATTGCATTGGAAGCGCGGTAGAAGCGCGTGAACACATGGGAGATTTCCTCACTGGAAATGCCTATCCCGGTGTCCGTCACGCGGACGGTTGCCCATCGCGTGCCGTCAGAGTCGGCATGGGCAGCACTTCCCACGTGGATCTTTCCTCCGCTGGGAGTGAACTTGATGGCATTGGAGACCAAGTTGGTGAAGACCTGCTGCAGTTGAACCTCATCCCCCATGAGTTCAGGATCCTCCTGTGCGGGTTCCAGCGCTATGGTGACATCCTGCAGCGTGGCCAGCGGGCGGAGGGCACCGGCCACGATTTCCAGCGTACGGCCCAGCCGGACCGGCGTCAGGTGAAGCTGGCCATCCCCGCCACCGCTGCGGGAAACGCTCAGCATGTCCTCGATGAGCATCCGCAGCCGTTCCGTGTTCCGGACCACGATGTCCAGCATCTGGTGGACCTCCGGCGACACGGGATCCGCCGTGCTCTCCTGGATCATGTCCAGGTACGCCATGATCGACGTCAATGGCGTTCGCAGTTCATGGTTGACCGTAGCGAGGAAATCGGTCTTGGCCTTGTCCAGCTCCTGCAGTTGCTTGACCACCTGGAGCTGGCTGCTGATCAGGTGGCTTTGGATCAGTCCATGGGCTGCATTGCCTGCCACATGCTGGATGAGCCCCAGTTCGGCGCGTGACCACGCCCGCGGGCTGTCCAGCAGGGCGATCCACAAAATACCCAGGGAAGAGTTTCCTTCTCCCATGGGCACCACCACAGATGCCTTCGCGTGCAGGTCCTCCAGCGACTTGGGGAGCCTGATGGAACCGTCTGAGCCGTCAGAGGTCAGCACTTCAGCCCTGGCCCACAGCTGGTCGGCCGTGGAGCGGGCTGTGGCTTCATCCTCCAGCGGGCCCGCCCGCAGCGGATCCAGGCCGGGCCGGCTCCACTGGGCGGTGATTGGGGGAACACGCTCATCTTCGAACGTGGTCAGCCACACGTGGTCGGCGCCAAACGTTTCGCCAAACCCGGTCACGACGTAGTCGGCGATTTCCTGCGGATCATTGGTTCCCCGCACAGCAGCCGAAACCAGCCTGAGCTGCTCGCGCAAGGCCTCGGCCTCCTGCCGTGCCCGGGTGCGCCGCTCCACGAGGTTGATCAGGGCAGTTGCGCGGTGCACAAGCTCTTTGGCAGCCGGAGGCTTGGCGATGCAGTCACGGACCCCCGAACCTTCGATGGCGGCGATCTCGTTGGCATCGTCCAGGTCCACCAGCACCAGCACCGGCACGCGGGACTCCCGCGGAGAGAGGGAACTGTCAACCACAAGGACCGATGGGCGGCCGCCCTCGAGCAGCGGGAACAGGGTCACGGCGTCCTCTGCCGTGTGGACCAAATAGCCGGCGTCGCGGAGGGCTGCGGCGCTGGACGCCAGCCGCCCGCCGTCGGGGTCGGCCACCACAGCTGTGCGTTGCATAGCTGTGACAAAGGGTGTGTCCGCTGCCACTATGCTCCCTTCGCTCCTAATTGAGTACATTCTAGGGGGATGCGGCACAGCTGCTTCCGAATCGTCGCGTGTACCGATGCGCCGGGGTTGAAGCTGCCCGGGCTTGCACGTTGGCCTGGCTGAGGACAGATACCCGGCAGTAACCGACGTTAACTGAAGAATTGTTGCCTGCCCGACATATATTTGGACCGTGTCTTCCCCAGCGAAAACCATGCGCTCCGCCCTGCGGAAGTACCTCATGGTCCCCAAACTCATCAGGCTGTCCCGCTCCGCGCCGAAGGACAGGACTGTTGCCTGGGACCGGTACTGGGCCGGAATAGCCCAAACCGGTGCGCAGAGCGAAGTGCTGTGGGACTCCGGAAGCGATCACGAGTTGCTTGGCTACGCTGCCGTGCTCCAGCGGCACTTGGATCCGGCTTTGCCGGTGGTGGACGTGGGATGCGGCCACGGCAGCTTCACCCGTGCCCTGGCACCGTCTTTCCCGAGGGCCATCGGCGTGGACGTGTCCTCGCACGCCGTGGAACGGGCCCGGGAAGAGTCCGCGGGAATCGACAATGTCACCTTCCTGGTGCGCGACATGACCCAACCGGATGCCGGTGCCGGGCTAGCCGGCGGAACCGACGCCAACGTCTTCATCCGTGGCGTCCTGCACGTGCTGGAACCGGCCGAGCGGAGGGCCCTGGTGGAGAATCTCCGGCAAGTGGTGGGTACGCGCGGCGCGGTCTTCCTGGCCGAAACCAACTTCCAGGGCAACGCTGTTGAGTATGTGACACATCTTGGCGCCACGAGGGAATCTATCCCCGCGCCACTGGAACGGGCCATCCGCGAACTGCCAATGCCCGGCCACTTTGGCCCGGCAGAGCGCAGCAGGGCCTTGCCGCCGGAGACCTGGGAATTGCTGGAGGACGGACCCACAACCATCGAAATAAACCCGATGACCGGGGACGCGGCCGCCAGCCTCGTCCCCGGCTACTTCGCGGTGTTGAAGCCCCGAAACCAGTCCCTGCAACCCCCGGGGTAAGCCGCGGCCCTAGTTCCGGGGATCCAGCAGTCGCTCCACGTCTCCGATGTCCGCGTAGGCAGCCTGCGTGCCCTTGCGCGTGGTGGCCAGGGCAGCCGCCACCGAGGCGAACCGGGCAGCAGCCGCCAGCGGCTGGCCTGCGGCCAGGCGTGCGGCCACGGCCCCCGTGAACGCGTCCCCGGCGCCGGTGGTGTCCACAGCTTTGACCGCTGTTGGCGCAATCTTCGTGACTTTCGGACCGGCCGTCTCTGAGTCCAGGACCACGGAACCTTCCGCGCCGAGGGTGAGAAGGACCTTGAGCAGCCCGCGCTCGGCGAACCGGACCCGGATCCGGTCCCAGTCGGCGTCGTCCGCTGCGGCATCCGGCATCCCTCCTGAGCCAAGGAAAAGCGACGCCTCGTGGGCGTTGACCAACAGGACGTCCGTCAGTTCCGTCAGTTCGCGGTTGATCGTCGCGTACGGCGAGAGGTTCAGCAGCACGGTGGCGCCGGCGTCGCGCCCGGCCCGCGCTGCGGCTTCCACTGTTTCTGGGCTGACTTCCAGGCAGAGGCAGACCACCGCGGCGCCGTCGAACTCCTCCGCTGACGCCGCGACGTCCGTGGGGGACAGCGTGCCGTTGGCGCCGGCGGAGATGATGATGTTGTTCTCGCCGTTTTCGTCGACGGCGATGACAGCCACACCCGTAGCCTCGGACGCGGACGAGCGAACCCGCGAAATGTCCACGCCGGCGCTGGCCGCGGACGTCAGAAGCATCTCGCCGTTGGCGTCATTCCCCACGGCGCCGACGAGGCTCACGGAGCCGCCCAGCAGGCTCGCCGCAACGGCCTGGTTGGCGCTCTTGCCGCCGGGATTGACGGCAAAGCCGGTGCCGTGCACCGTTTCGCCCGGCCGCGGGAGCCGCTCGCAGTAGATGGTCAGGTCCGCGTTCAGGGACCCGACGACGACGATCCGGCCGGTCTTTTCGACGGCGGTGCCTGCGGTTCCGGTGCTCATTCGGCCACCTCAGCCTCAACCGGCTTCGGGATCAGGAGCGAGGCCGCAAACGCCGCAACCGTGATGACCAGCCCGGTGACCACGACGGTCAGGTAGGAAGCCTTTGCGTCCCCGAGCGCCGACGTCGCCACCAGCACGGCAGGGAGCACCAGGAAGCTGAGGCCGGCACCGAGGTTGAAGGCCCCTGCGTTCATGCCGGGCAGGAAGCCGGGGTTGCCGGCAGGGGAGAGCACCACACCGAGGCCGTTGAGCATGATGTTGACCGTACCGGCGTACATGATGCCCAGCAAGACCGTTCCGGCGATCATCAGCGGCAGGCTGCTGAGCCCGAAGAACGCGATGATGGCCAGGGCCGCGACGCTGCCCAGCATGCCGATGCGCAGCACCTTGGTGTAACCAAACACGGGTGCCAGCTTGCCGCTGAGGGGTCCCACCACCCAGCCGAGAAGGGCGTACGGCGTAAGGATGATGAGCGACATTTCGGTGGGGCCCACGCCGAACCCGGGAGCCGCGGCCTGCACGTAGGCGGGAATGATGCCATTAATGACGGCGAAGATGCCGGTCATGGTCAGGGTAGTGGTCAGCAGCGGCGCCCACGTGGAGCGCTGGCGCAGGTGAACGGTTTCCACCATGGGCTCCTTCGCCCGCTTTTCCACCGTCCAGAACGCATAAAACGCGACGGCGGCAACGGCCACCAGGCCGATGGCCAGGATGAGGGTGCCCGCCGAGAACGCGCCCACCAGCTTGGAGCCTTCGTTCAGGGCCGTGAGCAGTGCGCCGACGGCCACCACGATGAAGAACACACCCAGCCAGTCCATGCTGGTTCCGGCAGCCGGTTTGCTTTCGCCGGCAAGGAAGGCGATCAGGGCAGTGGCTACGACTGCAAGGACCACCATCAGCCAGAAGATGCTGCGGAAGCCGTAGTGCTCGGCGAAGTAACCGCCCACGAAGGAGTCAACGCCCGCCACTCCGCCGTTGACTGCAGTGATGAGGCCCATAAGCGTGCCGTACTTGCGCGGGTTGGCGACGGCGGAGCGCAGCATGATGAGGCATAGCGGCACGGTGGGGCCGCTGACGCCTTGGATGATGCGGCCCACAAACAGCCACGTGACGTCCGGGGCCAGTGCCGCGATGACGGAACCGACCGCCATCAGCAGCATCATGCCGATCAGGATCTTCTTGCGGCCGATGATGTCGCTCAGGCGCGGCAGGAAGAGTGAGAACAGTGCGGCCGCAGTAAAGAACCAGGTCTGGGACAGTCCGATGACGGCCTGGTCGGTGTTCAGTTCGTTGCCCATGGTGACCAAGGCGGGGCTGAGCATGGAGGCGTTGAGCTGGAATGCCACGCAGGCTGCCAGCAGGGCGACCATGAGGGCGGTGACGTTGCCGCGGGAAGTCTTGGTTTCGGTGAGTGTGGCGGTCATTTACTTGATCCCTCCGATGGTGACCTGGGCACGTTCCTGGCGTTCGACGTCGGCCGCGTTGGCGTTGGTTCCCTTCTCGCCGGTGAGCGGTTCGCCGATCCGGATGAGCGCGTCGGTGACGAGGTCCCAGAACCGTCCGTGGTCCAGGTCGACGGCGACCGAAGTGTTGCAGTCCGCGGGAGCAGGTGCGCGGAAGTCAGCCACCGTCATTCCAAGGGTCAGCCTGCCCTGGAGCTCGATGTCAACGGGCACCCTGCGCGTGGTGACAATGCTGGGGTCGATCACGTAGGCCACGGCGCAGGGGTCGTGCACTGGCGGGTAGTCGAAGCCCTGGGCATCTTTGTAGGTCCGGGTGAAGAACTCCATCAGTTCCATCACGAACTTCGCCGGTTTGGTGCCCACTGCGTCGATCTTCGCCACGACTTCCGGGGTGGCGAGTGCCTGGTGGGTGAGGTCAAGGCCCACCATCACCACGGGCCACTTTTCGTTGAACACGATGTGCGCTGCCTCGGGGTCGATGATGATGTTGAACTCAGCCACGGCGCTCCAGTTGCCTACGTGGTAGCCGCCGCCCATGAGGACCACTTCCTTGACACGCTCCACGATGCGCGGTTCCTTGCGGGCAGCCATGGCGATGTTGGTCAGTCCGGCGGTGGGGACCAGGGTCACGGTGCCCGGTTCGTGGGCCATGACGGTATCGATGATGAGGTCGACGGCGTGGCGGGGGTCCAGCTCGATGGCGGACTCGGGCTGGGCGGGGCCATCCATGCCGCTTTCGCCGTGGATGTCCGGCGCTGTTTCGATGGTGCGCACCAGCGGCCGGTCGCAGCCGGCGGCGAACGGAACACCCGTGATGCCGGCGATAGTCCCTACGGACAGGGCGTTGCGGGTGACTTTTTCGAGGGTTTGGTTGCCCACCACGGTGGTAACAGCCAGGAGCTCGATATCCGGGTTGCCGTGCGCGAGCAGCATCGCCACGGCGTCGTCATGGCCCGGGTCGCAATCCAGGATGATCTTTTTGCGGCCGGGGGTGGCGGGGTTGGGGTCCACGTTTGTCTCCACGTCATTGGGGCCTGCCAGGGCGGGGCACCGGCAGGGCGCTAAAGCAATCAAGAGAGATCATGGCATCCGCGACGCCAGTGCGTCAAGCGCTTAACGTAGATTGAGTCAAGCGCTTGATGCCTTGGGGTGTCTGGTGACGCCGAGTGGGCCGCCAGCGCCGACTACCATCGAGGTATGGAAACCGCGGAGCACACCCAGCAGCAGCCGGGCCGGGGAGCGCGGGTCACGGCAGCCATGGTTGCCGCCCGGGCCGGCGTCTCGACGGCGACTGTTTCCCTGGTGGCCAATGGCAAAACCCGGGGCCGCGTATCCGAGGACAACATCACGCGCGTGCGGGACGCGATCGCTGAGCTTGGCTATGTGGTGGACAGTGTGGGCAGCTCGCTCGCCAAGGGCGTGAGCTCCATTGTCATCCTGGTGGCGCCGGATATCTCCAACCCGTTCTTCGCCAAGGTCATCGCCGGAGTCAGGGAATCCCTGGGCGCGGACTACCAGCTCCTTTTGTCCGTGACGGATGCAGGCGAGTTTCCCCAGGCCCACGACGTCCGCAAGCTGATGGCACTGCGCCCGGCCGGCCTTCTCGTGGACGCCCCGAACTCCGACTTCCTTGAGGACCTCTCGGCTGCCGGGCCGCTGGTGCTGCTCGACGCCCCCGGGCTGGAGTCGTACGCGCCCTCAGTGAACCTTGACGTGGCCTCCGGGGCACGCCAGTTGGCAGCCCATTTGGCCGAGGCCGGGCACCGGACGGTGGCCTACGTGGACAGCGTGACCGGCACCGCCACCTTCGATGTCCGGCGCACTGCCTTCCTGGAAGAAGCCGCACTGCGGGGGATCTCGGTGCCTTCCGGCTGCATAATCAGCACCACGATCGACGTCGGTGCGGCAGCGGCCGCCTTCACGCAGGCGTGGCCGCTTTGGCAGCGGGCCGGGGTGACCGCCGTCGTCTGCGGTACCGATACCCACGCCTACGGTGTGCTGCAGGAGGCCCGGGTGGCAGGCGTCCGCATTCCCCACCAGCTTGCCGTTGCCGGCTTTGACGACCTCCCGTATTCCGCCACGAGCAATCCCGGCCTTACCAGCGTGCACCTGCCTGCGACGCCGCTGGGCCAGAAGGCAGGGGAGCAGCTGCGGGCCCTCATGGAGGGCCGGCCGCTGGAACAGGCCCAGCTGACCTTGGCGAGCTCCCTCGTGGTGCGCGGCTCCACGGCCTGACTGTTCCCCCCCACCCAACTAGGTAGCAGCAGATGTCGTTTTGAGCCCTGAAAACGACATCTGCTGCTACCTAGTTGGGGAGCCGGCCGAGTACGCGTCCGTATTACGGATCTGGCAAGCGCGTTCCGGAGCGTGGCTGGCATGATGGACCGCATGCGCATTCTCATTGCTCCGGACAAGTTCAAGGGCTCGCTGACGGCCGCCGAGGCGGCCGCCGCCATCGCCGAAGGGGCGCTGCGCGTCTACCCGGACGCAGTGGCCACCCAGTTCCCCGTGGCCGACGGCGGCGAGGGAACCTTGGAGGCGGCCGTCTCGGCGGGCTACGAAGAGCGGCTTAACGCAGTGGTTGGCCCCATCCTGGCTCCCGTCGGGGCAGCGTGGGCCGTCCGCAAAACCGCCTTCGGCGGCGCCACCGCCGTGATCGAGACGGCGCAAGCGTCCGGGCTGGCCGAAATGGAGCCCACCCCCGAGAACTCGCTGCGGGCCCACAGCTACGGCTGCGGGCAGTTGGTGGCTGCGGCGCTGGATGCCGGGGCCACGGAAATCGTGCTGGGCCTTGGCGGTTCGGCCATGACCGACGGCGGCAGCGGCGCCCTGCGCGCGCTCGGCCTCAAGCCGCTGGACTCCGCCGGAAACGTAGTGCCGCTCGGTGGCGGGTCGCTCGCCGACGTGGTCGCTCTGGATACCTCAGAGCTGGATCCCCGTTTGTCCGCAGTGCAGTTTCGGATCGCCGTGGACGTCCGGAACCCGCTGTACGGGCCCGAGGGTGCCGCCCACGTTTTCGGCCCGCAGAAGGGCGCCGACGCAGGCGCCGTTGAACTGCTCGACGCCGGCCTGCGGAACTGGGCATCAGTGCTGCGGGAATCGACCGGCCGGGACGTCAACATTCCGGGCGCGGGCGCGGCAGGCGGGTTTCCGGCGTCGTTCCTGGCCTTCACCGACGCCAAGCTGGAAGGCGGCTTCGCGCTGGTGGCCGGGCTCACCGGTCTCGCCGAGCAGCTGGGGGTCTCGGACCTGGTGATCACCGGTGAGGGTTCCATGGATTCCCAGTCCCTGACCGGGAAGGCGCCCATCGCGCTTGCCGACGCCGCCCGTGAACTTGGCATCCCGGTCATTGTGGTGGCCGGACGCATCCTGGTGACGCAGGAGGACCTCGCCAAGCACGGCGTGGTGGCCGCTGCCCAGCTCCTCGATGTCGCGGCGAGCCCGGAAGACGCCTTCGCCAATGCCGCCAAGTACCTCACCTGGGCCACCACACAGGTGCTCGAAGGGGCCTAACAGTCCAACGCCAGGACTGGATGGCTGCCCTCGTGCCGGGTCGAGTCGTTCACCGGGCCGCGTTATCCACCTGCTCTGGAGCTGCGCCGGCAACGCCTGCGGGGGTGCCCGTCGCCAGCTGAGAGAGATAGCTGAACAACGCCCCAATCCCGAAGGTCCACGGCTCTATGTCCTCGGTCCGCTGCGTTTGGTTGACGAGCGTCCCGAGCCGCGGGCTGCTGATGGTGACGATGTCGCCGTTCTTGTGTGTGAAGCCGAGGCCTTCGGTGTCGCGGTCCTGGGTGGGGGCGAAGAGTGTTCCCGTGAAGAGGGCGAAGCCATCGGGGTATTGGTGATGGTTTCCGCGGGCTGCCCTGATGAGTTCTTCGAAGGGGCGGCTGATGCGGGCCAGGCTGTTGCGCCCCGCCATTTGGTAGCCGTCCCGGCCTTCTACAGTGAGGGTGATTTCTTCGGTCCGTAGGGACTCGAGTGTGAAGTCCTGGTGGAAGAGCCGGATCAGTGGGCCGATGGCGCAGGATGCGTTGTTGTCCTTCGCCATTCCGAGCAGGAGTGCGCTGCGGCCTTCCACATCCCGCAGGTTGACGTCGTTACCAAGCGTTGCGCCCCGGACTTGGCCGGCGGAGTCGATGATGAGGACGAGCTCAGGTTCGGGGTTGTTCCACGAGGAGAAGCTGGGGATCCCTACGTCGGCACCGAAACCCACGGAGGAAAGGACGGGTGCTTTGGTGAATACCTCCGGATCGGGGCCTAGCCCGACTTCCAAATACTGTGACCACATGCCTTGGGCACCCAACAACCGCTTGGCCTCCCGGGCCTGCTCTGATCCTGGACGTACGGACTCCAGGCTGCTGCCGAGGGCTTGGGCGACAGCCTGGCGGACTTCCGCGGCGCGGTTGAAATCGCCGCCGCAGCGCTCCTCGATGACACGCTCGATCATGCTCTCAACGAACGTCACGCCGCAGGCTTTGATCACCTGAAGATCAATGGGGGCAAGCAGGTGGGGCCGGCTGCGGTCCCGGTCCAGCGAAGCCTCTGTTAATTCCGCGAGGCTCCAACGGCGGGTGGCGGCCGTATTGAGAACAAGCTCCAGTGGGTTCTCGTGGTCCATGAGCTCAGCGACCGTGCGGACTTCGGGGGTCAGATCGAAAACATCTTCGCTCCGGACACAGACCACTCTTGGACCGCCGGAGGCGGGGTCCCAGACGCGGCCGATGAGGACTGCTTCTTGGGAGTCAGTCGGAACCATTTGCTGTGAGGTCATGTTGATCATTTGGCTTTTTCACCTGCAGTGGCTGATTCGTAGAGTCCGTCGACCCGCCGCCGGATGCCCCAAGGGTTGTCGTCCCGCAGTGGCTCGGGCAATTGCGCGGGCGGGAAGGAGTCGTATGCAACAGGGCGCATAAAGCGGCCGATCGCTGCGGTTCCGACGGACGTGGTGGTCGCTGTGGTGGCGGGGTAGGGGCCTCCGTGGTGCTGCGCATAGGTTACCGTCACCCCCGTTGGCCAGGCGTTCCAGACCAGGCGACCAGCCCGCTCCCTCAGTTCCGTAACCAACTCAGTGGCATCTTCGTCGGGATCCGCGTGGACCGTGGCCGTCAGCTGCCCCTCCAGGAGGCGGGCAAGCGAGACCAGGTCTGTCCCTGGCCTGTACGCGATCACCAATGTGGCGGGGCCGAACATCTCGCGTTCCAGGATTTCCGGGCGCCGGCGGACTTCATCAGCGGTCGTGAGCAGGATCGTGGGCCGGGGTGCCTCCGATTCGTCCCCGGGCACCAGGACTTCAACGCCGGGAGTAGCCCGGACCGTGTTCAGTGCTTTGTCGTACCCCTCCCGCAACTTCGGGCTGAGGAGGGGGTGTGCGGATTTCGAGGCCAGTTCCCGGCGAAGAATCCCGGCGACTTCGTCGCCGTCGGTGAACGGTGCGAACAGCAGCCCTGGTTTCGTGCAGAACTGGCCCATGCCCATGGTGAAGGACGTGGCGTAGCCGGCAAGGATCTCCTCGCGCCTGGCGCTCCATGCCCGTTCGGTGACAAAGACCGGGTTGATGCTGCCCAGTTCGCCGTAGAACGGGATGGGAGCAGGGCGCCTGGAGGCCCGGTCGAAGAGGGCCCTCCCGCCGGCCGTCGATCCGGTGAATCCGATGGCCTTCACCAGTGGATGGTCAACGAGCAGTTCCGCTGCCTCGCGGCCTACGACCGTGGAAAAAAGGCCAACGGGCGCGCCGGCCCGTTCGAGCGCTTCCTGAACTACGGCACCGGTCCGCACGGCTAAGTGCAGATGTCCTTCATGGATCTTGTGTACGACGGCGCAGCCCGCTGCCAGGGCAGATGCGCTGTCGCCGCCCATGACGCTGAAGGCAAACGGGAAGTTTGAGGCCCCAAAAACACCAACCACACCCAGCGGCACGGAAAGTCGCCGGATGTCCGGTCGCGGGCCCATACCCCACGATGGGTCGGCGTGATCAATGGTTGCTTCAAGGTGTTCACCTTGGGTGATTTCGGCCATGAACAGCCGAAGTTGAAACACGGACCTCCTGAGCTCCGAGCGGAGCCGTCCTTCTTCCAGGTGCGTTTCCTGGCGTCCCAAGGTGACCAGCTCGTCAGCGTGGGCTTCCAACGCGGAGGCGACCTCTTCCAGCCAGCGGGCGCGTACTTGCGGCGCGAGGTCTCTGGCCTGCTCATAGGCGCTGTGGGCGGTAACGATACGGTTCTGTGTCTCATCGCGTGATGTGGTCATCGCTTGTTCCTTCCGGGGGTTCTCCCGTTGCTCAGATGGCCGGTGTGCGCTCAAGGTTGAAGTAGGAGCGGGCATCCGGAGGGCGGATGTCCGCGACGGCATCATGGAAGATTCGCATCGGGTGCGGCGTGTACGGGTGTTCGGCGATCGCTTCGAAGTCGAGTTCGATGCCCAGGCCGATGCCTTCGGGGATGAGGATGTCACCCTCCCCGGTCAGCTGGAGGCGCTCGTTGGAGATCTCGCTGCGCCACGGCACGTCCGAGGCCATGATTTCCAGGTAGCGGAAATTGGGCAGCATCGCGCCCAACTGCAGGGTGGCCGCGGTACTGAGTGGTCCGCTCGGGTTGTGCGGTGCGAACGGAATGTAATGGGCCGCCGCGAGCGTAGAGATGAACGACAGCTCCAGGAGCCCGCCGGCGTGCGTGACATCGGGCTGGATGTAGTCCACCGCGTTCCGTGAGAGGGCGGGGACAAAGGTGTTGCGTCCGAACCAGCGTTCCCCGGCAGCGATCGGTACCGGCGATTTGGAGCGTATCTCCAGGAGCGCATCGATCCCGTCCGGCGGGCATGGTTCTTCGAAAAACACCGGCTGGAACTGCTCGATTTCGCGTGCGACCCGAATGGCTGTCGGGACATCGAACCGGCCGTGTCCTTCAATGAACAGCTCCACGTCGTCCCCCACTGCCTCGCGGACAGCGGCGACGGGCTCGAGCATGCGCCGCAGATCCCGCGGTTCGAGGGTGAGGTCAGCGGCTTCGAATGGATCCCACTTGAGTCCGCGGAAGCCTTGGGCGACCGTCTGGACGGCGGCCTCGGCGAAGTCCTCAGCCGTTTTGGCTCCGGAGAACCAGCCGTTGGCATAGGCCCGAACTCTGTCGCGGACCTGTCCACCCAGCATGCGGTGGACAGGGACGCCAAGCGCGCGGGCAGAGACGTCCCACATCGCCATTTCGAGGGCGCTGAGCGCTGTCATCGAGACGGGCCCTCCACGCCAGTAGGCATCGCGGTTGAGCTCGTAAATGGTTTGGGAGATCCGGGTGGGGTCCTTGCCGCGGACCGCGTCGGCGAGCACGGCGACGGCGCCGCGGACCGCGTGTTCCTGGCCTTCGAGGGTTGCCTCGGCGATGCCGGTGAGTCCCTCGTCGGTGCTGAGCCGGACGAAGATGAGGTTCGTCCGGTAAAAGTCGACAACGACGGTGTCGAGGTTGGTGATTTTCATTCGTGGATCATCCTTTAACAGCGCCCGCGGTCATCCCGCTGACGACATATCGTTGTGCGAACAGATAGAAGGCGACGGCCGGCAGCGTGAACAGGAGGCCGACGGCCATGATGGTCTGGATAGAGGTGTCCTGCTCACCGATGAACCCGGCGACACCGACTGAGGCCGGCTGCAGGGACTTGTCGAACACGAAGGTGACCGCGAAGACGTACTCGTTCCAGGCGCTGAAGAAGGCGATCACTGCGGCGGCGGCTATCGCCGGGGCTATCAGTGGCAGGATGATGCGGGCGAGGACGGTGGGCGGACGGCTGCCGTCGACCCTCGCGGCCTCGTCCAGCTCGCGGGGAACGCCATCTATGGCCCCCTTGAGAATCAGTGCCACCACGGGCAGTGTGAATGCGGTGTCGGCCAGGATCAGCCCGTGCAGCGAGTTCAGCAGGTCGAATCGCCGGAAGATAGCAAACAACGGAACAACCAGCAGCGCCTCGGGGAGCATCTGCGTGAACAGCAGCGCCAGCCCAACTACGGCCTTGCCGCGGAAAGTGAACCTCGACAGGGCATAGCCGAGGGGGATACCCAGTCCGATAGACAGGACAGTTGTCCCGGCTGCAACGATGAAGCTGTTGAGCAGCCAGCCGACCACCTGGCCGTCCGCCAGTGCATCTGCGAAGACGCCGAAGCGGGAGAAGTCGGGAAGCAGGTTTATTGATGATGACCCGAAAAGGGCCTCGTCAGGGGCCAGAGCGGTCACAAACATCCAGTAGATGGGGAAAATTGAAATCCCGAGGACGAAGAGAACGGCGAGGGTACGGGCCGTCACTCCCAAACGTATGCGGCGCATTATGCCTCCTTGGCGGCCGCGCGGGCGACGAATCGACTGCCGGCGATGACGATCAGGGAGATGACAATGCCCACCATGCCGATGGCCGCGGCCGTCCCCAGCTGCTTTGATTCAAACGCCTGGGCGTAGAGGTCGATCACGAGGGTGCGCGTAGAGCCCAGGGGTCCGCCGCGGGTCATCAGCCAGATCAGCTCGAAGCGGCGCAGTGACCAGATGGTCATCAGTACCGCGACCAAACCGATCGTCGGCTTCAGAACCTGCCAGGTCACCACCCGGAAGATCATCCAGCGTCCTGCTCCGTCGACCTGGGCGGCTTCCACCAGCTCCTGCGGAACGCCTTGCAGGGCCGAGAGGAGCACGACCGCCACGAACGGCACCAGCTGCCAGATTGTGGTGACAAGGATTGCCGCGAGTGCCAGCCTGGGGTTGTCGAGGATACCGTTGGGACCCGGGTCGATTCCTAGTCCCCGAAGTAGGCGTGTGAGGATGCCGAACTGCGGGTTGAACATCCATGTCGCAATGAGTGCGACGGCAATTCCAGGTGCCGCCCAGGGCACGGTGACCAGCGAGCGGGCGACCGCCCGGCCAGGGAACCGGCCGTTCAGCAGGAGGGCTACGAGCAGGCCAAGGCCCACTGCGCCGATGACGCATGCCGTGACGTAGATGAGCGTGGTGAGCAGGGTCTGGCGGAACCCGGGGTCTGCCAGGACGGACTGGTAGTTCGCCAGCCCGACCCAGATGTTGTTGTTTGGGTTGAGCAGGGTGGTCCTCGTAAAGCTGAGCCAAACCTCCTGCAGGAGCGGGACCAGTTGGAAGACGATGATGTAAAGGGCTGCGGGGGCAAGAAAGAGGTACGGGGTCCAAGGGCTCCCGGCCGGGCTCCTGCGGCGTCGCTTGCTTCCTGTGCGACGGGTGTCGGGGGCCGGCGTCCCAGCCGGCCCAGGGGGCCGCGCCAGAAGGCGCGGACCCTTGCTTTGGTCTGTCATCGCCCGACCAGCTCCTCCGCCTGCTTCTGTGCCTTCTCCATCGCAGTCGCCATATCCTGCTGGCCCTGGAGTGCGGTCAGCACTTCGGTTACCACGATGTGGCGGATGTCTGCAGTCTGCGGACCGAAACCGTTCACGATCTGAGGGACTCCCGAGTCGGTCAGCTCATCAAGCGTCGGAAGGAACGGGAACTTCTGGAGGCTTTCGGCGCTGCGCTCTGTCGGCGTTGCCACGCTGCTGGCGCCGAGCACTTCCTGGAGCTTGACCTGCTGTGCGGGCTGGAGCATCCAGTTGATGAAGTCAAGCGCCGCATCCTTGTGCTTGCTGTTGGCATTGACGGTGATTGGAGCCAGCAATGCCCCCTGCTTCTTTTCCGGGAACGGAATGCGGGCCACACTGAAGTTGAGGTTCGCGTTGGCAGACTTGGTGGCCGTCACGTAGCCGCCGTTGTTGAGTTCCATCCCGACCTTGCCGTTGGCAAACATTTTGCGGAACGTAGCGGCGTCGGCGCCCTTCGGAATGACGTTCGCGTCGTAGAGCTGCTTGTACGCTTCCAGGCCATCAATCACCTTCGGCGAGTCGAGGGTGAGCTTTTCGCCGTCTGACCAGTCACCCCCAAAGCCAAGGACGTAGTTGAAGATGTCCTGCCAGACGCCGGCCTCTTCCGCCTGAGTTTGCCGGAAGGCGAGA
The DNA here is from genome assembly GCF_037203945.1 of Pseudarthrobacter sp. CCNWLW207. Taxonomy (NCBI): domain Bacteria; kingdom Bacillati; phylum Actinomycetota; class Actinomycetes; order Micrococcales; family Micrococcaceae; genus Pseudarthrobacter; species Pseudarthrobacter sp. CCNWLW207. The sequence goes on from NZ_JBBCBS010000002.1 coordinate 296,122, forward strand.
CCGTAGACATCGCCCTTGGTGGTGTCCTTGGCCGTCTGGACAAACTCCTCGAATGTCTTTGGGGCTTCGGGGATGAGGTCCTTGTTGTAGAACATGCCGTAGTTCGAGTTCTCGAAGACCACGCCGTATCGGTGATCATCGACGGTCAGGTACTTGTCCGGGCCGGGAATGAGCTTCAACTTTTCCGCGTCGATCTTGTCGTCGAGGGACTCGAGCAGGCCGGAGGACGCTGCCGTCGAGAATTCCGGCATGTCGAAGCGGACCAGGTCCGGACCTTCACCGCCGCCCATCTGTGTCAGTACGGTCTGGCCGAAACTGGGGTATGGCACTGATGCCGGTTCTACCGTGACGGTGTCCTGGCTGGCGTTGTACTCATCAATCAGCTTCTGCAGGCCGGGCCCACGGCCCGGGTCACCGAGCGTCGAAGCCGCAAAGGTAATGGTTGCAGGCTCCGGGCTGGCCGACGAGCCGTTGGATGCCGGCGAACATCCAGCGAGTGCCGTGGCGCCCGCTGCCAGGACGGCAAGGATCGAAATCGTTCTCGAGGGGCGGGATAGGCGTGATGACATAGCTACTCCTTCGTAAGCAATCGTGTGGTGACCTTCGCCACATCAATACTTATATTACTAATAATAGGTATAAAGGCAATAGTGGACGCGAAGCGGGGTAAAGTTGTCTGCATGACCAATCTGCACTCGGGCCTCGTTGACATGCTTGGGCTCCGCATCGTCCGGGGCGACTACCCTCCGGGAACCCGGATCGACGTCGACTCCCTCGAGCCCGAGTTCGGGGTCAGCAAAACCGCTATCCGGGAGGCCTTGCGCGTTATCCGCGAGAAGGGGCTTATCGACTCCTGGCCAAAGCGCGGAACGATCGTGAACGACCGTAAGGCTTGGAAGCTGCTGGACAGCGACGTCATTATGTGGCGGCGCTCCGCACGGCGGGACGATGACCGTCTCCTGGCGGAGCTTTCGCAGTTGCGGGACGTCATTGAACCGGCCGCAGCGAAGCTGGCTGCACAGTATCGGAAGCCGGAAGATATTGAGGCGCTGAGGCGATCGTTCGCCGAGTTCGAGATGGCGGGGCATGACGTCGAACGGCTCGCTGCGGCGGACCAGGACTTCCACCTGCACCTGCTGCGGGCGACGCATAACGAACTGATGATGCGTCTTGACGTGGTCATTGTGCACGCCCTTAATGCCCGAAACAGGATCCAGCACCATCCCGGCGCGGCCTGGCTCGATCCGGTCCCGGACCATCGTCGGGTGCTCGATGCGGTCGAAGCGGGCGACCCCCAAGCGGCAGAAGCGGCCATGAAATATGCGATTCGGGAGTCCGACGTAGACCTCACCAGCGGAGAGCCCGTGTTTGATGAGCCGGTTGCCCGCCCCAGCTTCAGCACTGACGGATCAACAGACCGTTAGTGACCCCGACCCCTGATGCGCTGAGGCCCCCCTGTGGCTTGGTGCGGCGCTTACGCCGGGGGTGGTGCCGTTGAATCGCGGACGATTACATGGGTAGCCAGTTCGACGCGGTGGGAATCCGGGACTTCCCCGCGGGCCTGGCGGAGCAGGGCACGCAGCGCTGCGCGCCCCATTTCCTCCAGTGGCTGGGCAACTGATGTCAGCGCCGGTGTGGATTCCTCGCCTTGCTTTGTTCCGTCGAAGCCCACAAGGCTGAGGTCCTCAGGAATATTTATGGCGTGGTGGCCTGCTTCGCTGATAACACCCAGCGCAATGCTGTCGCTTCCGGCAAAGATTGCCGTGGGGCGATGGTCCAGCTTGAGCAGCGCCCTGAGCCCCGTTATGCCGCTCTCCCTTCGGAACCTACCCCCGGAAATAATGTACTGGGGATCAATGGGCACGCCCCGGGCCATTAGCGCGGCCATGTAGCCGTGGAGCCGTGCCTGGTTGCATTCCGCCCCCTCGATGCCGCCTATGTAGGCGATGCGGCGATGCCCCAGCTCCAGCAAATGTTCTGTCGCTGCTTTGCCACCGGCCCAATTGGTCGCTCCTACGCTGACCACGTCGGCCGAGGGCGCATTGAGCGGATCAATCACGACGACGGGAATATGCCGGCGCCGGAACGCATGCAGCTGGGCCTCGCTGAAAGCGGACGTCACCACGATCATTCCCGCCCTGCCCTCGTCCAGCATGCGCTGTGCGCGACGTTCGGGGCTGCGCTGGCCCATCGGCGCCGCGCCTGTGACGCTTACCAAAATCTCGACGTCGGCACCCGCAGCAAACTGCAGTACGCCATTGAGAACCTCAACCATGTAGGCGGAATCGAGCACGTCGATGACCACCTCAACGACCGTGCCTGTCTCTCCGGCTGCACGTCGCTGCAGTGGCGACTGGTACCCTGCCTGTTCCAGCGCGGCCAAGATGCGGGCGCGTGTGGCCGGCGCAACGTCCTCACGGCCGTTCACGACTTTCGAGACTGTAGGTGTTGAGACCCCGGCTTGCCGCGCCACGGTGGCCAGCGTCGGTTTAGCCTGGCGCGTCTTCTGTGCCATGAGGTTCGCAACCTTTCGATAGTTTCGGTAATTGCATTCTTCAGAACGTCGCTGTCAGGGTCAAGCGTACTTGCACAGATCGTACGAAACTTTCCGAAACCTCTTGACGGCGCAGCTTTTATGGACTTAGTTTAGACCGTGACCTAAATCACGGGTCCGAAACATTTCGAAACACATCAGGCGGCCCACGCCCGTCGGATGGCTCAAAGAAGCACTTTCAGATGGAGAAGCAATGAAGCAACCCCAGTCCTCCCGGCGCTCTTTCCTCGCCCTTGCTGCCCTTACTCCCTTTGCTGCCATGGCGGCGACTGCCTGTGGAACGTCAGGACCGGGGACCTCCAACAGCGGCGGAGGCGGTGCCACCATGTGGTACCTGTCCGGCGAACCGAACCAGACCACGATGCAGAAGGCGGTGGACGCCTTTAGTTCGGCCAACGCCAACGACAAGATCGCGGTGACCTACTTCCAAAACGATGCCTACAAAACCAAGATCAAAACCGCGATCGGCGCCGGCCAGGCGCCCACTATCATCTACGGCTGGGGCGGCGGGACGCTGAAGACCTATGCCGAGGCCAACCAGGTAGACGATCTGACCGGCTGGTTTGAAGAGAATCCGGACCTGAAGAAGAAGTTCTTCCCGGCCTCCTTCGGTGCAGCCACCGTCAACGGGAAAATCTATGCGCTGCCCAACCAGTACGTCGCGCCGATCGTCCTGTTCTACAACAAGGAACTGTTCGCGAAGGCCGGCGTCCAGCCGCCAAAGACCTGGGATGACGTCATGTCCCTGGTGAAGACCTTCAATGGCATGGGGGTGGCGCCGTTCTCCCTTGGTGGGCAGTCGCGCTGGACCTCCATGATGTGGCTTGAATACCTGCTCGACCGAATCGGCGGCGCCGAGGTATTCAAGGCGATCTTCGAAGGCAAGCCCAATGCCTGGAAGGATCCGGCCGTGATCGAGACGGGCACAAAGATCCAGGAGCTCGTCTCGGCAGACGGCTTCATCAAGGGCTTCTCCTCCATCGCCGCTGACTCCAATGCTGACCAGGCGCTTCTGTTCACGGGCAAGGCAGCCATGATGCTGCATGGTTCGTGGACCTATGGCGCCATGAAGAAGGGCGGCCAGAACTTCGTCCAGGACGGGAAGCTGGGCTTTGTCCAGTTCCCGACCGTTGCCGGCGGCAAGGGCGACCCTAAGAACGGTGTGGGGAACCCAGCGCAGTACATGTCGATCTCCTCCAAGGCCACAGACAAGGAAAAGGAATCGGCGAAGAAGTTCTTCAAGGACGGCATCCTGACCGAGACGGTCATCGATACCTACATCAATTCCGGATCCGTTCCGATTGTCAACGGCATCGAAGACAAGCTCAACACGTCGGCAGACAAGGATTTCCTGAATTTCGTCTACGATCTGGCCAAGAACGCGCCGAACTTCCAGCAGTCGTGGGACCAGGCACTGAGCCCCACCGCCGCCGAAGCCCTGCTGAACAACATCGACCAGCTGTTCCTCAAGTCGATCACGCCCCAGCAGTTCGCTGAGAACATGAATGCCACCCTCGGGAAATGAGTAACGCCGTCTCCACCGCCCGTGGGACCGGGGCCAACGCCAGAACTGAAGCTGGGCAAAGCGGACAGCGAAATACGGCCCTAGCGTGGCTGGCAATTCCTGCCCTGGTCTTCTTCCTGGTCTTCGCCGTCGTCCCGCTGGCCGGTGTCCTTATCCTGAGTTTCGCCAGTTGGGACGGCATCGGTGCCATCGGTTCAGCGGGGCTGGGCAATTGGTTCTCGGTGCTTGCGGACCCGGGGCTGTACAGCTCCCTCGGACTGACTTTCCTGATCATGATCGCCTCGTGGTTGGTCCAGACGCCCATCAGCCTCCTTTTGGGGGTCTTCACCGCGGGAAGCCAGCGCTACCGGGCCGCCCTGGCGGTGCTGTATTTTTTGCCGCTGCTGCTCTCGTCGGCCGCCGTCGCGATCGCCTTCAAGGCCCTGCTGGACCCGAATTTCGGCCTGGCCACAGGCCTGGGACTGCCGTTCCTGGCCCAGGACTGGCTGGGAGTCCCGCATCTGGCATTGGGTCTGGTGATCTTTGTGATTGCGTGGCAGTTCGTGCCGTTCCATACGCTCATCTACCAGGGTGGAGTGCGGCAGATTCCCAAGTCACTGTACGAAGCAGCGGAGATCGACGGGGCGGGGATTATCAAGCAGTTCTTCCACATCACCCTCCCGCAGTTGAAGTACACCATCATCACCTCGTCCACCCTGATGGTGGTGGGATCCCTGACGTATTTCGACCTGATCTTCGTCCTGACTGGCGGCGGCCCGGGCAACTCCACCCGGATCCTGGCCCTGGACATGTACCTGCGGGGGTTCCGGGCCAACCTTATGGGTCCTGCCAGCGTCATCGCCGTCATTCTCGTACTCATCGGCCTTGCACTCGCCCTGTTCCTCCAGCGCCTTGGAGGCAAGGACAAGCAGGGCAGCCAATTGGAAGGTATGTAGGGTGAGCACTGTACTGAAAAGCAGCGCGGAGGAAACTCCCGCCGGTTCCCGGGCCAACCCGTCCGCCGTCAAGCGGGGGTTCGGTTCCCGGATGAGGCGGCTCAACGTCCCTGCTGGCCTGGGCGGCTGGTTCTGGCTGGCCATCATCATCATTCCGGTTTACTACGTAGTGATCACCAGCCTGAAGACGCAGGCAGGCTACTTCGGCCAGAATCCGTTGGCCCTACCCACAGAGCCAACCCTGGAGAACTACCAACTGGTCCTTGAGAAAGACTTCGCCAAGTACTTCATGAACAGCACCATCGTCACACTCGGTGCCGTCATCCCCACGGTGCTTGTCTCCTTCATGGCCGCATTTGCCATTGTCCGGGGCAAGGGCAGGTTCCTGAAGATGGTCAACGGCATGTTCCTGATGGGACTGGCCATACCCCTGCAGGCAACGATCATCCCGATCTACCTGATGATCATCCGGCTCAACCTGTACGACAGCCTGCTGGCGCTCATGCTCCCTTCCATCGCCTTCGCTATCCCGTTGACGGTCCTGATCCTGTCCAACTTCATCCGTGATGTGCCGAACGAACTGTTCGAGTCCATGCGGCTGGACGGCTGCAGTGAGTGGCAGACCATGTGGCGCCTGGCCTTGCCGCTGACCCGCCCTGCGATCGTGACTGTCGCCATCTACAACGGCCTGCACGTATGGAACGGATTCCTGCTGCCGCTGATCCTTACCCAGAGCCCCGGCTTGCGCGTCCTTCCCCTGGGTCTGTGGACCTTCCAAGGGGAATACAGCGTCAACATTCCGGCCGTGCTTGCCTCGGTGGTGCTCAGCACCCTCCCAATCCTCGTGCTGTACGTGGTGGGCCGCCGTCAGTTGCTCAGCGGCCTGACCGCCGGATTCAGCAAGTAACAACCAGGAACTTCACGAAAGGACAGACACATGACCTCCGCACGGCCCCTTCGCGTCGGCATGGTGGGTTACGCCTTCATGGGCGCAGCACACTCCCACGCCTGGCGCACCGCACCACGGTTTTTCGACCTGCCGCTGCAGCCCCAGCTCACCGCCGTCGCCGGCCGGAACGCCGATGCCGCCAGGGCAGCCGCGGACAAGCTGGGCTGGGACTCGGTGGAGACGGACTGGCGCCGCCTGATCGAGCGCGACGACATCGACCTGATCGACATCTGCACACCCGGCGACACCCACGCCGAGATCGCCATCGCAGCCCTCGAAGCCGGGAAGCACGTGCTGTGCGAGAAGCCGCTGGCGAACTCCGTGGAGGAAGCCGAGCGGATGACCCTCGCTGCAGAGACCGCCGCCAAGCAGGGAGTCATGTCCATGTGCGGCTTCAGCTACCGCCGCACCCCGGCGCTGGCGCTGGCTAAACGGTTCGTGGAGCAGGGCCGGCTGGGCGAGATCCGCCACATCCGGGCGCAGTATCTGCAGGACTGGCTCTCTGATGCCAACGCCCCCATGACCTGGCGGCTGGACAAGAGCAAGTCAGGGTCCGGGTCCCTCGGCGACATCGGTGCGCACAGCATCGACGCCGCCCAGTGGGTGGCCGGGCAGAGCATCACAGGCGTTTCGGCGCTGCTCGAAACGTTTGTCCCGGAACGCCCGCTGGCCGGCGACCTCGTGGGCCTGGGCGGCCACGGCGACCTCAGCGGCGATGCGCCCCGCGGGAAGGTCACCGTGGATGACGCCGCCATCTTCAGTGCAAAGTTCGACGGCGGCGCTTCCGCGGGTGCGATCGGCGTCTTTGAAGCCACGCGGTACGCGCTGGGCCGGAAGAACGCCATGCGTTTGGAACTGAACGGCACCAAAGGCTCCCTCGCCTTCGATTTCGAGGACATGAACGTCCTGTCCTTCTATGACGCGGCAGAGTCCCCGGACGCCGGCTTCCGGAAAATCTTCGTCACCGAACCGGAGCACCCGTACGTCGGCAACTGGTGGCCCACCGGCCACGGCCTGGGCTACGAGCACGGCTTCACCCACCAGGTGGTGGACCTGGTCACCGCAATCGGTGAGGGCCGCCAGCCGGAACCGTCCTTCGCCGACGCCCTGCAGGTCCAGCGGGTCCTGGCGGCCGTGGAGGCCAGCGCCGCCAACTCCAGCCAATGGCAGAAGGTCTAGGAACGTGAACACAGGAGAAGGAACGCCATGACACGACCAATCACGCTTTTTACCGGCCAGTGGGCCGACCTGCCGTTCGAGGAGGTGGCCCGGCTCGCCGGCGAGTGGGGCTTCGACGGGCTCGAGATCGCCTGCTGGGGCGACCATTTGGACCCCCGCCGGGCGGCGGAGGACGACAACTACCTCCAGGGCCGGCTGGACATCCTGGAGAAGAACCACCTGAAGGTCTTCGCCATCGCCAACCACCTCACCGGCCAGGCCGTGTGTGATGACCCCATCGACGAACGCCACCAGGGCATCCTGTCCTCGGAGATCTGGGGCGACGGCGACCCAGAGGGTGTGCGCCGCCGGGCCGCGGAGTCCATGAAGGACACAGCACGGGCCGCCGCGCGCCTGGGAGTCAAGACAGTGACAGGCTTCACCGGCTCGTCCATCTGGAAGGCGGTGGCGATGTTCCCGCCCGCCTCCGAGGCAATGATCGACGCCGGCTACCAGGACTTCGCGGACCGCTGGAACCCTATCCTGGAGGTCTTCGACGAGGTGGGCGTCCGTTTCGCCCTTGAGGTCCACCCGTCCGAAATCGCCTACGACTACTGGACCGCCAAGCGCACCCTGGAGGCGATCGGGCACCGCAAGAGCTTCGGCCTGAACTTCGACCCGTCCCACTTCATCTGGCAGGACCTGGATCCGGTGATGTTCCTCCAGGACTTCGCGGACCACATCCTCCACGTGCACGTCAAGGAATCAGTCCGCCAGCTCGATGGCCGCAACGGCCGCCTGGGCTCCCATCTGGCCTGGGCGGACCCCCGGCGCGGCTGGGACTTCGTCACCGCCGGGCACGGGGACGTCCAGTGGAACCGGATTTTCCGCACCCTGAACGCCATCGGCTACACCGGGCCCACCAGCATCGAGTGGGAGGACGCCGGCATGGACCGGCTCGTCGGCGCACCGCAGGCGCTGGCCCTGGTCAAGGACCTCGCCCGCATCGCCCCGCCGGCAGCCGCTTTCGACGCCGCCTTCTCCAGCCGCTGACCCATACTTTCCGGCCCCGGCCGGCAGCCAAACAAAAGGAAACCCCGACATGACAGAACGCAAGAACGCCCTGGTGGTCCGCGGCGGCTGGGACGGCCACCAGCCGTACGAGGCCACGGAACTCTTCATCCCCTACCTCAAGGACAACGGCTACGACGTCCGCGTCGAGGAATCCCCCAAGGTCTATGCCGACGCCGAGTACATGGCCGGCGTAGACCTGGTCATGCAGTGCATGACCATGACCACCATCGAAAAGGACGAGTTCGCCGGGCTGCGGACCGCCGTCGAAAACGGCACCGGCCTGGCCGGCTGGCACGGCGGCATCGCCGATTCGTACCGCAACAACTCGGACTACCTGCACCTGATCGGCGGCCAGTTCGCCTGCCACCCCGGCAAGCACCCGGACGAGTGCGTCGGCGAGCAGTCGGACAACTACGTTCCCTACACAGTCAACATGCTTCCGGCGGCCGCGGAGCACCCCATCACCCAGGGCATCTCCGACTTCGACCTTGTCACCGAGCAGTACTGGGTGCTCTCCGACGACTACATCGACGTCCTGGCCACCACCACCCAGAAGGTCCGCGAGTGGGACCCGTGGAACCGCGAAGTCACCTCACCGGCCATCTGGACCCGCCAGTGGGGCAAAGGCCGCATCTTCGTTGCCACCCCCGGCCACCGGGTCGAAATCCTCCAGGACACCAATGTCCGCACCATCATCGAAAGGGGCCTGCTGTGGGCAAGCCGTTGAAAGTCGGAATCATTGGCTGCGGAGCCATCATCGCGCAGTACCTGGCGAACTTCCGCAAACTCGGACAGATCGACCTCGTGGCCGTAGCGGACCTGGACCCCGCACGTGCCCAGGCCGTGGCGGATGCCTACGAAGGTGTCCGCGCCATTTCCGTCGAGGAACTCCTTGCCGCGGACGACGTCGAACTGGTCCTGAACCTGACCATCCCCGCTGCCCACGCCGAGGTGGCGCTGAAGGCCATCGCCGCCGGCAAGAGCGTGTACGGGGAGAAGCCCCTCGCCGCCACCACGGCCGAGGCACGCCAGGTGCTGGATGCGGCGCGCGAGGCGGGCGTCGCCGTCGGCTGCGCTCCTGACACGGTACTGGGGACCGGCATCCAGACCGCGCGCAAGGCGATCGATGACGGTCTGATCGGCGCACCTATCTCGGCCTCCGCCACGATGGTGACCCCGGGCCACGAGCGGTGGCACCCGAACCCGGACTTCTACTACCAGCCCGGCGGCGGCCCGCTCCTTGACATGGGCCCGTACTACGTGACCGCTCTGGTCACCCTGCTGGGTCCCGTCGTCTCGGTCATCGGCGCCGCCAGCCATACCCGCAACGAACGCACCATCGGTTCCGGCCCGCGCTTGGGCGAGAAGGTCCCTGTTGCCATCGATTCCCACGTCACGGGCGTCCTGGTGCACGCCTCAGGCGCGCTCTCCACCCTTTTCATGAGCTTCGACGCCGTGAAATCCAAGTCGCCGAACATCGAAATCCACGGGGAGCGCGGATCCCTGGTGGTCCCCGATCCCAACTACTTCGACGGCGACGTCCAGCTGTTTTCCCTCGGGGCCGAGGACTGGGAAACCCTTCCGGTGTCCGCCGGGTACGTTGACTCCGGGCGCGGCTTCGGCATCGCGGACCTGGCGTCCACCCCGGCGGGTGCCGAACCCCGCGCGGGCGGCGCCATGGCCTACCACGCCCTTGAGGTCATGGAATCCGTCCTCGAATCAGCCCACTGCGGCGCGGCGGTAGCCATCCGCAGCACCGTGGAACGGCCTGCGGGCGTCGAGCTGACCGTCCTTGCCGAGGATCTGGACAGGCTCCAGACGCAGGAAGCGGTCTAGGGATGGCCTACACCGCCGAAAACTGGCCCATCACAGCGGCCCTGCTGCCCTTCCCGGGCACCAGCGCGCAGGGAACCCACATCAACGATGCTGATCCCTCCGCCTGGGCAGAGGTGCTGACCGAGGTCAAGGACGCCGGGTTCGCCAACGCGGACCTGACCGACAGTTGGGTCCGGCCCGGCGACCTCAGCCCGGACCGGCTGGCTGACTTCAGGCAGACGGCACAGGACGTGGGCATCGGCACCCCTGCCATCTCCGCCATCCGCCGCAGCGTCATTGACGGGCGGAACTGGGAAGCCAACCTGGCGTACAGCCACCGGACCATTGACGCGGCCGCGGAGCTGGGCTGCGAGGTTGTCTCCTTTGGCCTCCACCAGGCCATCACGCCGGAGCAGCAGAAACAGCTCTGGTTCTGGACGGTTGAAGGCCACAAGGACCCGGAGGGAGACCGGGAAACTTGGGGCAACGCCGTTTCACGCCTCCGGGAACTCGGCCGGCACGCCGCTGAGGTGGGCCTCCTGCTCTCACTCGAAATGTACGAGGACACGTACCTGGGCACCGCAGATTCTTCCGTGCGCCTTGTCCAGGACATTGGGCTCCCCAATGTGGGCCTCAACCCGGACCTTGGCAACCTGATCCGGCTGCACCGGCCGGTGGAGGACTGGCGGGAACTGGTGGCCAAAACCCTGCCGTACGCCAACTTCTGGCACATGAAGAACTACCTCCGCGACGAAGACGTGGCCCGCGACATGTATGTGGCCATGCCGGCCCCCATGGAAAGCGGCCTCATCAACTACCGGGAGGCCTTCAAGATGGCACTGTCCGCCGGCTTCCAGGGGATCCTGTGCACCGAACACTACGGCGGGGACGGACTGAGTGTTTCGGCCACCAACCAGGACTACCTTCGCCGGCACGTCCTCCCCAAGACCGGCGGATACGCCCTGGGCAGCAGCCAGGTGGCCCAGGGGCGGCAGCAGCCGGCGCAGCCCGCCCGCGTGTAGGCGCGGCATCACGGCGTTTTCAACCCAAGGATTCGATGAGGAAACCATGACCCAGATCTTTGACAACCCCGCCGACTTTGCGGAGGAGGCACTGGACGGCCTCGTGGCAGCCAACCGCGGCTACGTGGCCAGGGTGGACGGCGGCGTGGTCCGCTCCACCGAGGTGCCCGCCGGCCAGGTGGCCGTGGTGGTGGGCGGCGGCTCCGGCCACTACCCGGCCTTCGCCGGCCTGGTGGGGCCAGGCCTCGCCGCAGGCGCCGTGTGCGGCAACATCTTCACGTCGCCATCCGCCGGGCAGGCGTATCGGGTGGCCAAGGCGGCCAACGCAGGCGGCGGCGTGCTGTTCAGCTACGGCAACTACGCCGGGGACGTGATCCATTTCGGCGAGGCGCAGCAGCGGCTCAACGCCGAAGGCATCGAGACCCGCACCGTCCTGGTCACGGATGACATTGCCAGCGCCCCGCTGGACCAGATCGACAAGCGCCGGGGGATCGCCGGTGACCTGACCGTCTTCAAGATCGCCGGCGCAGCAGCCGAAGCGGGACTTGACCTGGACGCCGTCGAACGGCTCGCCGTGCTGGCCAACCACCGCACGCGGTCCCTCGGCGTGGCTTTCGACGGCTGCACCCTGCCTGGCGCTGCCGAACCGCTGTTTCACGTGCCGGCCGACGGGATGTCGCTCGGGCTGGGCATCCACGGTGAACCCGGGATCTCCGACCATCCCATGCCTACGGCGTCCGAACTGGCCGAACTGCTCGTTTCAGGCCTGCTCCGGGAGAGGCCCGATGATGCCGGGAACCGCGTAGTGGCCATCCTCAACGGCCTCGGCAGGGTGAAGTACGAGGAACTGTTCTTGCTGTTCGGCAAGATCGACAAGCTCCTCACCGCCGCCGGCCTGACCATCGTGGAGCCGGAATGCGGCGAGCTGGTCACCAGCCTGGACATGTCCGGCCTGTCCCTCACACTGCTGTGGCTGGATGACGAACTGGAGCGCTTCTGGACTGCCCCGGCCGACACCCCCGGGTACCGTAAGGGCAGCCTGGCACCGCGGTCTCGGCGGGAACTGGCCGCACCGGAAGGTGCCCTGGCCACCGAGGAGGAAGATACGACGGCGGCAGCAGCCGGGCTTGGCCGGCTGGCAGCCGCCGTGCTCGCCCAGGCGAGGGACGCCGTCGTCGTCCATGAACGCGAACTGGGCAGGCTGGATGCCATTGCCGGCGACGGCGACCATGGCGTCGGCATGCGCCGGGGCGTGGACGCCGCGGTGGCAGCGGCCGGGGAAGCTGTTGGCGCGGGATTGTCGGTTCACCGCGTCCTCACCGCGGCGGGCGAAGCGTGGAGCGAGCGCGCCGGCGGCACCTCGGGGGCGCTCTGGGGATCCGCCTTGACGGCGGCCGGGCGGGCCCTCGGCAACAAGGACTCCTACAGCGGCGGGGACGCAGCGGCCGCAGTGACCGCCTTCGCAGACGCCGTCACCACGCTGGGCAAGGCTGATGTGGGCGACAAGACCATGGTGGACGCACTGCTTCCCTTCCGGGACGCCTTCGTGACCGCGTTCGACGACGGCACGCCAGTGACCGGGGCGCTGACCGCCGCGGTGACCGCCGCCCGGCAGGCGGCCGACGCCACCGCATCCCTGCGCCCGCTGAAGGGAAGGGCGCGGCCGCTGGCCGAAAAGAGCCTGGGCCATCCGGATCCCGGAGCGGTGTCCTTTGCCCTGATCGCCACCCGGGTATCTGATTACTTCGAGTCGCCACCACCCCTGTCTTCTCCCAGGGCGGCCGCGTTGGTGGCCGGAAACGGGGCTCAGGCATGAGCGCCGGTGATGCGGCAGGATGGCGGATCGTTATCGGGAACGACGAGGCCGGCGTCGAGTACAAGGACGCGCTGAAGGCGCTGCTCGAAGCTGACAGCCGCGTTGCGTCCGTTCTGGACGTGGGCGTTGGTGCCGGCGACAATACCGCGTACCCACACGTCGCCGTCGACGCAGCCCGCAAGGTGGCCAGGGGTGAGGCGGACCGCGCCCTGCTGATCTGCGGCACCGGACTGGGCGTGGCCATCGCGGCCAACAAGGTCCCGGGAATCCGGGCGGTCACGGCCCATGACGGGTACTCGGTGGAGCGCTCGGTGCTGAGCAACAACGCGCAGGTCCTCACCATGGGCCAGCGCGTCATCGGCCTGGAACTGGCCAAGAAACTGGTGGGCGAATGGCTCGGCTACCGGTTTGACGAGACCTCGGCCTCCGCCGCGAAGGTGGACGCCATCTGCTCCTACGAACCCGAATCCACGAAAGCAGTCTGATCATGACCAAGAATTCATCCCACCCAACCAGCACCGGCGGCGCCCGGAAGATCGCCATCGTGGGCTCCGGCTACATGGGCGGCGGGATCGCGCAGGTCCTGGCTCTGGGCGGGGCCCGTGTGGCTCTCTCCGATGTGTCCGCCGAGGTGGCCCAGGGAAACTACGACCGGCTCCTGGTTGAGTCCGACCAGTTCGTGGCCGATGGATTGTTCCCAGAAGGTTCCACCGAGATCCTGAAGCAGAACCTGTGGGCCGCGAAGGACATCGAGGAAGCGGTGGCGGACGCGGACTTCATCGAAGAGGCGGTCCCCGAAATCCTGGCCATCAAGCACCAGACGCTGGCCCGCATCAGTGCAGCGGCCCGGCCGGACGCCATCATCGGCTCCAACACCTCCACCATTTCCATCGCCGAACTGTCCGGGCCGGTCAGCAACCCGGAGCGGTTCCTGGGTGTGCATTTCTCGAACCCGTCGCCCTTCATTCCCGGTGTGGAGATCATCCCGCACGCCGGAACATCCGCCTCCACCGTGGGCGCGGTCCGTGAGCTGGTCCACGCAGCCGGCAAACAGACCGCCGTGGTCAAGGACACCACCGGGTTTGTGCTCAACCGCCTGCAGTATGCGCTGTTCCACGAGGCGGCGCAGCTGGTGGAGCAGGGCATTGCGACGGCGGACGACGTGGACACCCTGGTCCGCACCACCTTCGGCTTCCGGCTGCCATTCTTCGGCCCGTTCGCCATCGCCGACATGGCCGGCCTGGACGTGTACAACTTCTGCTACAAATCCCTGCAGAAGGAGTTCCCTGAACGGTTCGCCACCCCGAGGATCCTGAGCGACCTGGTGGAGGCCGGAAAGCTTGGCACCAAGACCGGCGCCGGCTTCCTCAACGTCCCCGCGGAGCGCACACCAGAGCTGATCGCCTACCGCAACAAGGCCTATGTGGCCATGCAGAAGCTGCTTGATGAGCTGGGTCCGGCGCCTATTGGATGAAAAGCGAAAGGCCTCTGACCGGAGACGCCGCTAGACGATGGTGGTGTTCCTCCGGCGGCGCCAGATCAGGACCACCACCAGGGTGACCAGGGCGACGGCGCCGATCACCCACGGTGCGTAGTCCACCCGCGTCGCTTCGGCGTCGCCCGTTTCACCCGTGCCCGGGTTGGCCGGGCCGGTTGAGGCCGGATCGGTGGGGGAGGGGCTGGCGGTGGAAGCAGGTACTGCTGCCTGCGCCTCCAGGGCTTTGGCCTCAACCCCTTGGGTTGCCATTGGCGTGGCATAGGCCGCCGCGGCCAGCGGTGCAGCGGTCAGCACTGCCAGCGCCACGATGATGGTCCTCAGCATTCTTCGCATGGAACTCTCCTGTCCAGGTCCTGTTCGGGATGGGTGTTTCCAAAGGTCCGAAAGCGCGGCTTACGCCCCGGTCTCGTAATGCGGCTCGGCCACCGGCTTGGACTCCGGGGAGCCCTTCTCGCGGAGGTACACGGACGTTCCCACCAGGACGGCTACGGCGAGGAACTCGCTTTGCCAGTTCTGGAAGGACTCGAACCAGAACTGGCTGGTTCCCAAGTACTCCAAGACCGTAACGGTGGACTCTCCATGGCTGAGCTGTTCCTCGTTGTACGCCGACGTGCCGCCCAGCGCGTGCATGGTGAAGGAGAAGACAAAGAGGGCCAGGAGGAGCAGTGACAGTGAGTGCTCATAGATCTTGAGCACCAGGCCGCCACGCTTCACCGGCCAGGGAGTGGCGTCCTTGATGGTCGCATCGCGCGGATCCTGGTCCTGCGGCGCCTTCTTGCCCATCGGTTTGGACTCCGAGGAGCCCTTCTGGAACAGGAAGACCGTCAGGATGACGTACATGGCCATCTGCAGGAATTCCGATTCCCAGTTTTCGAAGGTGGCCTCCACGAAGTTTCCAGTGGACAGGTACTCAAGGGTGGTCACCGCCTGCTGGCCATGCGCCGCCTGTTCCTCGCTGTATGCAGCTGCGCCGGACAGGATCATCCCGCCGAAGAACACCACGAATAAGCCGGCGTTGGCGAGCAGCAACCCGTGCTCTTTGGCCCATGTGCGCATTGTTGCTCCACCTTCTGAGGTTTGCTGATCGTCTGGTCTTGCCGGGACTGGCTTAGCGCGGTTAGGAGCCTGGCTAGCGTCCCTTGGCGCGGTGGTTCAGCCGCAGTGGGACGTAGATCAGCAGCACCAGCAGGATGGCCAGCAGGATTCCGCCGGCAGTCAGGCCCGCTGAGCGGCCCGCAGTGACATCAAAGACCAGGGCTGCCGTTCCAACGCTGAGCATGGCAACCCCAGCCAGCGCGATCTTGGTGATGGAATCGGCGCTTGAGACCAGCGTCGCCTTGAGGCGCTGCCGGAACAGCCGGCGATGCACGCTGACGGGAAGCAGGATAAAGGCAGTGGTGAGCGCGGCGATGACCACGTTGACAAGATAGAGGGTGACTTGGAAATCGTCGAGGTGTTCGAATCGCTCCTGGAAAGGAAGGGTCAAAAGAAAGCCTGCGAGAATCTGGACACCGGTCTGCAGCACGCGGAGCTCTTGCAGGAGTTCGGCCCAGTTGCGGTCCAGCTGCTCCTCCCGGGTCTCGTTGCGGCCTGTGCTTCCGGTGTAGTCCTCCACGTCAGACATGCCTTCTCCCTCTCCGCCTGGTTGCTGCCTCGCCGCGGGGATCCTCCTGCGGCGCCGCGTGCTCCAAAACTAGGCTGAAGTTGCGCCAAGATCAACGTTTGATAAGTTTACTGATTATTCAGCCTGAACGGTGGACTTTGCTTCGCCCAGCGGGATAGTTTCGAAGAACCGGCGCAAGCAGGAGCCCTTCGAAAACCGATTGACGTGAGTAGGTGGACTATGAGCGATACGCAGAAACAGACCGACCCGCCCACCGACCCCAGGGGCGGCTACCACTCCGGGCCCTTCCCGGAGCAGGAACAAAAACAACCCGGCCTCACGGCACCCATGGACCCGCGGCCGGACCACGGCGAGCACAGCTACGAAGGCCATGGCGCACTTGAAGGCAAAGCTGCGCTCATCACCGGCGGCGACTCCGGAATCGGCAAAGCGGCGGCCATTGCCTTCGCCCGTGAGGGGGCCGACGTCGCGATTTCCTACCTCCCGGAGGAGGAGGACGACGCCCAGGACACCGCCGACTGGATCCGGAAAGCTGGCAAGCGCGCCCTGCTGCTGCCCGGCGACGGGCGACAGGAGGAATTCAGCACCCGGATTGTGGAGGATACGGTGGCTGAGTTTGGTGGCCTGGACGTCGTGGTGCTCAACGCGGCATACCAGAAGAACCGCGAGAGCTTCGAGTCGCTTCCCACTGAGGAGTTCGATCGGGTATTCCAGACCAACCTGTACTCGTTGCTCTGGACCGCGCGCGCCGCGGTTCCGCACCTGAAAGCCGGTGCTTCGATCATCACCACCGCCTCCATTCAGGCCTTCAATCCCTCGCCGGGGCTGATCGACTATGCGATGACCAAGGCGGCGCAGGTGGCCTTTACCAAGGCGCTCGCCCAGGAACTGGGACCAAAGGGGATCCGCGTGAACGCGGTGGCCCCGGGTCCTATCTGGACGCCGCTGATCCCGGCCACCGAGTGGCCGGACAAATTGCCCAAGTTTGGTCAGGACACCCCCCTGCAGCGCGCGGGCCAGCCCGCCGAACTCGCAGCGGCCTATGTCTTGCTCGCCTCCGACCAGGGGTCCTACATTTCGGGTGCCGTGCTGCCAGTGACCGGCGGCAAGGGGCTATAGCGAAGAAGTTTGCACGTCAGATTCATCCACATCCACAACAGGAGGAACCATGAGTCAGGACAACCAGCCAGAAGAGGAAGTCGGGGGCTACGGCACGCCCACCGCGGAGCAGGAGATGGGCGGTGCCGATAACAAGCAGTTCGCGCAGCCCCGCGAGGAAGAGGACTTCGACGCCGCGGGCCTGAACCAGGACAGCACCTCGGGCGAAACCTTCCCCACGGGCACGCCCAACCTCGGTCACCTGGCCGAAGAGGACCAGGACAGTGCCGGCGAGCCCGGCGCCGGACGCTTTGGTGGCACGGACGAGCAGTACCACGCCGAAACCGACACCAACGATCCCGGATTCGAGCCCGGGGAGCCGCCGGTACCCCGCGATGCGGACGTGCCCTCCGCGGAGGCCGAGATCAACGAATCCAACGCTGATGAGCAAGGCTCCGAGCCGTTCTCGTCTGAGTCCGGGCAGGAGGCGGCCGGCCTTCCGGACGGAAGCGGGAACGATCTGCCCGCGGACAAGGCGCCAAAGGACGACGACGACGAGAGTTTCGACGCCGGCTAACCTGCCGGTGCCGCCCGGCGTCTGCCTGGGTGCCGTCCGGCTCCGTGCCGGACGGCACCCTTTTTCGTGCCGCACACCAGTTACTTTCAGTCTGGAACCGGCCTGTAGGGCCGTTCGCGGACGTATCCTAGTAACAGGCTTTGAAGTGGGCCGGCTCGTATCGTAGCGAGGCGTGGACCATGGTTGCGGAGACCCCGGGGGATGCAGGTTGGGAGTCACTCCCGGCCTCCCAGGATGTGGTGTTCGACAGCAAGGAAGTGGAGAGCTTCCTTGGTGAGGTCACCCATGAGTTCATGCGGCGCATCGATGGCCACCGCCGCGGCATCAGTTGGGCCGCCACGTTTTTCCGCCACGGGGACGCGCATACCATCGCTGCAGGCAGCGACGTGGCCAGGGCCGCAGACCAGGAGCAATGCTCGTTCGAGGACGGACCGGGTCTGGAGGCCATACGTTCAGGCGAATTTGTCCACCTGGCCGACACCGCGCGGGACAGGAGATGGCCAGGCTACGCCGCCGCCGCTGCTGACCACGGCGTCAGGTCCCTGCTCTGCATGCCGATCGTATCCACGGCGGGATCCAGCGCAGCGATCAACCTTTACGCCTCCACACCGCATGCCTTCACCAGCGAGGACATCGTCCTGACGCGCGCGTACGCACGGGAAGTAGCCAGGGCGCTTCGCGTGGTGCTGCGGGTAGCCGAACGCGCGGAGGCCAGTGCCGAACTTGCCGTAGCCCAAAGCTCCATGGTGCTGATGGACCTCGCCATCAGCGCCCTGATGGCCGACTACGGGCTCAGCCGTGAAGTAGCGCTCCAGTACCTCCGAACCGTCGCGAAGCACAACAATCAGGGGCTTCGCGACGCTGCCTTGAATATTGTGGCGGCCTCGCGCCGGGACCCGGTAACCCCGGGCCTGGACGATGCAGGCTTCGCCGGACTCATGGCAGTGGAATCACCGGCCCGCAAAAAGGGGCCCTACAAGACAGGGAGTTCGGCATGAACGTCTGGAAGCAGGAACGGCCATCCCGGGATGGCCCTGCGGACCCTGCACCGCATCCTTGGCACCGGTTCGTCGCGCTCGGGGACTCGTTCACCGAGGGAGTGGGGGACCCTGAACCGCTCAGTGAAGGAGGGCTGCGCGGCTGGGCAGACCGCGTGGCCGAAGAACTCAGCACCAACCAGCCGGATTTCGCCTACGCCAACCTCGCCGTCAGGGGCCTGTTGGTGCAGCAGATCCTCGACCAGCAGGTGGAACCTGCCCTGGCTCTAAAACCGGACCTGGTGACGCTGTCCGCCGGCGGCAACGACATCGTCTTCCGGCGGAGTGACCCTGACCGGCTGGCGGAAAAAATCGACGACGGCGTTGGCCAGTTGGCCAGATCCGGCGCCACAGTGGTCCTCTTCGCCGGACCGGACTGGGGAGCCACTCCGGTTTTCGGGCAGATCCGGGGGAAAGTGGCGATCTTCAATGAAAATCTCCATGCCGTAGCCGCCCGCCACGATGCCGTGATGGTGGATCTGTGGTTCCTCCGTGAGCTCTCAAATCCGGGGATGTGGGATCCTGACCGTCTGCACTTTTCTCCGCTCGGGCACCACACCATCGCGGCGGCTGTGCTGAATGCCCTGGGTGTCCCGCACACCCTGATGCCGCTGCAGCCCAAGCAGTTGCCGCCGCGCAGCTGGCGCCAGGCCAGGGCGGAGGACCTTATCTGGGCACGCGAGTACCTGGTTCCGTGGGTGCTCAGGCAGCTCAGGCCGCACACGGCTGAAGACGAAGGGCTGCACGCCAAACGGCCCGAACCCGGCCCGGTCTTTGGCATCGGCAGCCCGCCGGGACCGTTCATCGGCGGGAGCAGCGCCGCCTAACTGGAGCCTTGCCCGGGTCAGCGCTTCTTCGGTGCCCGCTTGGCCGCCGCATTGACCGCTGCTTTGACGGCCGGCGGCAGCCCTGACTGCTCCGTTTCCGGTTCCGCTGCCGTGCCCCTGGCCTTCGCGATCGCCTTCATGCCGTGGTAGATGACCAGGGCTGCTGCCGAGCCCAGCGCAATACCTGTGAACTTCAGCTCCCCGATGGTCCAGGTGTAATCGGCAATGCCGATGATCAGGGCCACGGCGGCCGTAGTCAGGTTCACGGGGTTGGAGAAGTTGACCTTGTTTTGCACCCAAATCTTGACGCCCAGGATACCGATCATCCCGTACAGCATGGTGGCAGCACCGCCCAGTACCCCGGGCGGCACCGTGGCGATCAGTTCGCCGAACTTTGGCGAGAAGCTGAGGACGATGGCGAAGGCCCCGGCAACCCAGTACGCCGCCGTCGAATAGACCTTCGTGGCGGCCATAACGCCGATGTTCTCTGCGTAGGTGGTGGTGCCGGATCCGCCACCAAGGCCGGCCAGGACAGTGGCCGCACCGTCGGCCATCAGCGCGCGGCCGGAGACGCCGTCGAGGTTCTGGCCCGTCATGGCTGCCACGGACTTCACGTGGCCGATGTTCTCAGCCACGAGTACCAGCACCACAGGAACAAAGAGGCCCAGGACGCCGAAGTGGAATTCCGGCGTCTGGAACTGCGGCAGGCCAACCCAGGCGGCGGCGTCCATCTTTTCGTAGTTCACTTCGCCGCGCAGCATGGCTACCAGGTAGCCCACAACAACGCCCACCAGGATGCTGAGCCGTCCAATAATTCCGCGGAAAAGGACACTGACCAGGATGATAGTGGCCAGTGTGATGACGGCGGTGATGGGGGCGGCGTCGAAGTTCATTTTGGCGGCGGGGGCGAGGTTCAGGCCGATCAGCGCCACGATGGCACCGGTGACGATCGGCGGCATCAGCCGGTTGATCCACCCCGCGCCAAACTTCTGCACAATCGCACCGATCAGGGCCAGTGCGACGCCGGCAAGCACCACTCCGCCCAGCGCGCCGGGCACGCCGAACTGCTGCTGGGACGCCATGATGGGGGCGATGAAGGCGAAGCTGGAGCCGAGGTAGCTGGGCACACGGCCCTTGGTGATGACCAGGAACAGCAGCGTGCCGATGCCGGAGAAGAACAGGGTGGTGGCCGGCGGCATGCCCGTGATGATGGGGACCAGGAACGTGGCACCGAACATGGCCACCACATGCTGCATCCCCACCCCGATGGTCAAGGGCCATGCCAGCCGCTCATCGGGGCCAACTACGTGGCCGGGCCGGATCGACTTGCCGGTGCCGTGGAGCTTCCATTTCATTCCAAGCATGCTCATGGCGTGGGCCTTTCAAAGGGGGGTTGCCGCAAGGTGGCAGGGATCTTCCGCTGCAAGAATACCGCGCTGCCTTCGGTTCCTAAGCGTGTCCGCGGTTCCTTGCCGTCAACGTCAGGATCTTCGAACAACCCTTGGTTCCAGGCCCGCGTGCCATGCTGTGTGCAACGTCACGTGGGGTCACGGGAAGAGGACCCAATCGCTTGAAGTTGCAACCATAGGAAGAGGAACAGACAGCCGCCGTCCGGCGAGGCTGCGCAGCGAAAGGTAAGCCAATGACTATTGCCCACGAAGAAGCGGCCATCGATTCGGCCGCCGTCGACGCCATCTTTGCCGAGGCCCGCACCGCCAACTCCTTCACCGGTGAGGTGACCGAGGACCAGGCCCGCGCCATTTATGAGCTCACCAAGTTCGGCCCCACCGCCTTCAACTCACAGCCGCTGCGCGTCACCTACGTCCGCTCCGATGAAGCCCGCGCCAAGCTCGTGGATGCGCTGTCCAACGGCAACAAGGCCAAGACCGCTTCCGCGCCGCTTGTGGCGATCCTCAGCTATGACACCGACTGGGCCGGCCAGTGGGATAACTTCCTCCCCGGCTACAACGCGCCCAAGGCCATGTACGACGCCTCACCGGAGCTTGCAGCTTCCACCGGCAACAACAACGCCCACCTCCAGGCAGGCTACTTCATCCTGGCCGTCCGCTCGCTTGGTTTCGCAGCCGGACCCATGACCGGAGCGGATTTCGGCGCCATCGACGCCGCTTTCTTCCCTGCCGGCGACCAGAAGAGCTTCCTGGTGGTCAATATCGGGCAGCCCGGTGAGGGCGCCTGGGGTGCCGCGAAGCCCAAGTTCAGCTACGACGACGTCGTCCGCACCGTCTAGCAGTCCGGCAGCGACGCAAGAGGTACTTTTAGGTGCGTCGCTTCGCCAGTTCCCCCTGGTCGCCCGTGATTACCAGGGCGCCTGCGGGGTCAGGGCAGAGCTGGTTGGCGACATCCCGAAGTTCCTGGGCCCGGAAGGGCTTGGTCAGGTAGGCGGCGGCGCCCGAGGCCATTCCTGCAAGCAGGTCATCGTTCTCCGCCCGGGCAGTGATGAACAGCATCGGCGCGGAGCTCAGCGCCCGAACTGCCCGTGCCACGACGTGGCCGTCCATGTCCGGCAGCCCCAGGTCCAGGGTGATGAGGGAGACGGCCGGATCTGCTGCCCCGGCGATGCCTTCAGTGCCGGTGGCCACCGAACGGATCTCAAAACCGGCGCGTTTCAGCACCATCCCGATCAATCCGCGGATGTCGTCATTGTCCTCAATGACAAGACAGATGCGTCGTTTTTCCATGGAAGCCCCCCGGCCGTTGCTACGACAAGTATAGGGGCGCCAAGTTTCCCCAGGACGGGTACATCGCCGCCGACTAGGCCCGTGACGTGGGGTTACGCCTGGACCAGCAGGCCGGTGGCGAACATTACCGCCGCGCGCCGATGCCAAGCAGGAGGCAGAGAGGGACGGCTGGTAGGCCGTAACCCGGCGTGACGTTTGCCAGGCCCTCGGTGGTGTTGTGGATGCTTCATTGCCAAAACAAATTTGTTCGGTGTGCCTAACATTCGGCTGCGCGTTGATACCATGGGCGTCATGCCGGTCTCTGATTTATCCTCCGCCGCCCAGGACTACCTGAAGTTGATTTGGTCAGCAACGGAGTGGTCCCCGGCCCCGATAACCGTCAGCGTGATGGCCGAACGGCTCGGTGTGCGGCCCTCCACCGTGTCGGACGGGATCAAGAGGCTGGCCGGACAGGGGTTGGTGACGCACGCGCCCTACGGCAGTATCGAGCTCACTGACGCTGGGCGGGCACATGCCGTCGCGATGGTCCGCCGGCACCGCCTCCTCGAGACGTTCCTGGTGGACGTGCTGGGGTACAGCTGGGATGAGGTCCACGATGAAGCAGAGGTCCTCGAGCACGCCGTCTCAGACACGCTGATCGAGCGGATGGACCGAAAGCTTGGCCATCCCACCCGGGATCCGCACGGCGACCCCATCCCTGGCGCCGACGGCCGGCCCAGCCTGCCGGAGGGGACCCGGCTCACAGCAACCGCCGCGGGGGACACGGTGGCCATCACGCGCATTTCGGATGCGGATCCGCAGATGCTGCGTTATTTCACCGAGCTGGGTCTCGCACCGGATACCAGGCTCACCGTCAGGGAGCACCGCCCCTATGCTGACGTGACCACCGTCCGGGTGCACGAACCCGAGCGGGACATCGACCTGGGGGCCTCGGCTTCTGACGCGATCTGGGTGGTGGCAGTCTAGGGCCCGGCCCGCGACATATCGCCGGCCGGCTCCCACTGCCGCAGCCACGTAGCGCACGCAGCCTCGACTGTCCGCTAGGCGATGACGCCGTCCACCAGGGCCTTGGCCTCTGCCTGGACCTGCTTGAGGTGTTCCTCGCCCTTGAAGGACTCGGCGTAGATCTTGTAAACGTCCTCGGTCCCGGACGGGCGGGCCGCGAACCAGGCGTTCTCGGTGACCACTTTCAGCCCGCCGATGGACGCACCGTTGCCAGGCGCCTCGGTCAGTTTGGCAATGATGGATTCGCCGGCCAACTCGGTGGCCGTGACGTCCGACGGCGACAACTTGCCCAGTGCCGCCTTCTGCTCCCGTGTGGCCGCGGCATCGATGCGCGCGTAGACCGGGGCGCCGAACTGGTCCGTTAGCCCTTTGTAGAGCTGGGACGGGGACTTGCCGGTGACTGCGGTGATCTCCGAGGCGAGCAGCGCCAGCAGGATGCCGTCCTTATCGGTGGTCCAGACACTGCCGTCCTTCTTGTTAAAGGAAGCGCCGGCCGATTCCTCGCCGCCGAATGCGCCTTCTCCGGACAGCAGGCCGGGCACAAACCACTTGAAGCCCACGGGAACTTCCACCAGCTTGCGGCCCAGGCTCTCGGCCACGCGGTCGATGATGGAGGAAGAGACCAGCGTCTTGCCCACCACCGAGTTCGGGTTCCAGCCGCTGCGGTTGCGGTAGAGGTAATCGATGGCGACGGCGAGGTAATGGTTCGGGTTCATCAGCCCGCCATCGGGGGTCACGATGCCGTGGCGGTCGGCGTCGGCGTCATTGCCGGTCGCGACGTCAAAGGCGGCGGCAGCACCGCCGTCGGACATCCGCTTGATCAGCGAGGCCATCGCGGACGGTGACGAGCAGTCCATCCGGATTTTTTCGTCCCAGTCAAGGGTCATAAAGGCCCACTGCGGATCCACGGTGGGGTTCACTACGGTGAGGTTCAGGTGGTGGCGCTCGCCGATTTCGCCCCAGTAGTCCACTGCGGCACCGCCCATGGGGTCCGCGCCGATGCGGACGCCGGCGTCGCGGATGGCGTCCAGGTTCAGCACCGACGGGAGGTCGTCAACGTAGCTGCTGAGGAAGTCGAATTTCCCTGTGCTGTCTGCGGCGAGGGCGTCAGCCAGCGGGATGCGCTTCACGCCCCGGAGGTCATTTTCGAGCAGTTCGTTGGCCCGGTTGGCGATCCAGCCCGTGGCGTCGGAGTCGGCGGGTCCGCCGTGCGGAGGGTTGTACTTGAAGCCGCCGTCGGCCGGGGGATTGTGGCTGGGCGTGACCACGATGCCATCGGCCTCGGGCGCCCCGGGCAGCCGAGCCTTGTTATAGGTCAGGATGGCGTGGCTCAGGGCGGGTGTAGGCGTGTAGCCGTGGCGGGCGTCGATCAGGACGTGGACGCCGTTGGCGGCCAGCACCTCAAGCGCCGAGTTCTGCGCCGGCTCGCTCAGGGCGTGGGTGTCCTTGGCCAGGAAGAGGGGGCCGGTAATGCCCTGGCCCGCGCGGTACTCCACGATGGCCTGCGTAATGGCGACGATGTGCTTTTCGTTGAACGATGCCTTGAGGCTGGAACCCCGGTGCCCGGAGGTGCCGAACGCCACGCGCTGGCCGGGGTCCCCCAGGTCCGGTGTGATGTCGTAATACGCGTCAAGGAGCGCAGTGATGTCAACAAGGTCCTGGGGTTGGGCAACTGTGCCCGCGCGGCTAGCCATGGCACCAGCATGCCAGACGGGGGCTGGAGTCCAAACGCCGGGTCCAAAATCCGGCCCCTATGACGAAAGAAAATCTGCTGCGACGGACGCGAAGCAAGTAGTCAGCCTGAGTACACAGGCCTAAAAGTACTTATATACCGGCCACCCGCGACGCTGTTACTTTCAAAAAACTCGTAAGGACAAGGACGACGGCGGGACTCACCGCAGCGTCGGGTGGCGGAAGAGTGGGGGAAGGGTCATGGCGGCAGGCGACGGCGCAGCCGAGCAGTCCAGGCTGGCTGCGGAACGGGTGGCACGGCTCAGGCGCCAGCTCGACCAGGCGGAGCGGCAAACCAAATCCTGGGACGCGGGGGCGGTGGGCGAAAGGATCATCGCCGACAGGCTGAGCCAGCTGATCCCGCACGGCTGGTACGTACTCCATGACGTGCACTGGCCCGGGCGGCCTAAGGCCAACCTGGACCATGTGCTCGTGGGCCCGGGCGGCATCGTGGTGGTGGATGCCAAGAACTGGACCGGCGAGGTCCGGGTTTCGTCGGGCGTTCTTTGGCAGGGACGCTATTCACGGACGCAATCCGTGGAGGGCGCGCTGGCCCAGTGCGCGGCCGTAGCCTCCGTGCTGGCGCCTCCGCACAGGCGGCTGGTCCGGTCACTGATCTGCATGGCTGCACAGCCTCGTCTCTTCGGCATCACAAGCTCTGACGTGGCAGTGGCCGGGGTGGATCGCGTTGTTGCGGCGGTTAGGGCCCTCCCGACCGTCCTGGACCAGCAGACCGTAGTCGGCCTCTACGCGCACTTGGGGCAGATGCTGACTCAGGAGCAGGCCGAAAGTGCGCTGCTGGGGATGAGTGCCGCGGCTGTCACCAGGGCAGCGACTGCGGCGTCAGCTGATGGGCGCGCCGGGACGGGACCGGAAGAGACGGGCCGGATTCACTCAGGCCGGGTTCAGTCAGGCAGGACCGCGCTTCGTCGGCCTGTGGCCGCCGGCCACGGCGGCAGGGGAACCACGCGGACGGGCGGACGCAAGGCCAGGGCACACGATCACGCTGCCGGCAGCACGGCCAGGCTCGTCCTCCTGGGCGCCTTTGTGATCTTTGCCGTGTACGTCCTGCCTTTTTGGGGCTGGTAGTCCCGTCAGCCGGTAGTCCCGCCATAGTGTCGGCGGTAGGCTGGGACCAAAGACTTTTGAGGGGGAAAATCATGAGTGAACAGCCAACGCCGCGCCCGGATTCA
The DNA here is from genome assembly GCF_037203945.1 of Pseudarthrobacter sp. CCNWLW207. Taxonomy (NCBI): domain Bacteria; kingdom Bacillati; phylum Actinomycetota; class Actinomycetes; order Micrococcales; family Micrococcaceae; genus Pseudarthrobacter; species Pseudarthrobacter sp. CCNWLW207. The sequence goes on from NZ_JBBCBS010000002.1 coordinate 322,259, forward strand.
CAGGGGTCCGGCACCCACGGTTCGGGAGATTCGCCGGCGGGCTACGAGCCACCGCAATTTGTGCCGCCGCAGGGCACGGAGATCCCCGCCCCACCCGTTTATGGCCAGAACCAGTTCGGCCAGACCCAGTATGGTGCGGGCCAGTACGGCCAGCCACAGTCCGAGCCGCCGCAGTTTGGCCAGAACCAATACAGCGCCGGCCAATATGGCCAGCCCGGCGGGCAATACGGTGGATCGTACGCGCAGCCTGCCGACCCGTATGGCCAGCCGCCCGGTGTCTACGGCCAGCCTTCCAGCCCCTACGCTCAGTCCAATCCGTACGGGCAGCCCGCTTACTACGGCGCGCCGGCCGAGCCCAAGGGGCTGAGCATCGCCAGCATGGTGTGCGGGATCGCCTCGGTCATCCTCGGGTGGTTCCTGCTGCCACAGGTCGCTGCGATCATCACCGGCCACCTGGCGCTCAAGCGTGAACCCTCCAGCAAGGGCCTGTCCATCACCGGGCTTGTCCTGGGCTACCTCTGCCTGCTGGGATACGGCGGCTTCTGGTTGCTGGTCGCCGTGTTCGGGGCCATGTACAGCACGTCCGGGTATTCTTACTGACCACCCGGTCCAGCGCGGCCTAGGACGTGGCGATCCGCTTCGCCTGCTCGCTTTCCGCAGCGCTCAGCACCCCTGCGTGGCTGTCCCGCAGGGACCAGTTCGTCCTCATCCCGTCCGGACCGGTGAGGGAGCCCGAAGCCAGGGCCTTATCTATCCGGCGGCGAACTTCGGCTTCCCGCGCCGGTTCAACGGCGAAGACGATCCGCAGGTCCACCGCGGCACCGTTCCGCTCAGGGCTGGTGTGGTGCGGGGCCAGCGGACAGGGCGGTTCGTGGCTCCAGCTTCCGCACAATTCCAGGGTGACGGCGGCGCCCGGCGCTCCAGCGTCGGCGTCGGGGTCCATCCGAACTGAAGCCGCGTGCACGAAGTGTCCCAGCATGCAGCCATTATCCCAGCAGGATGAGCTTCCGGATGGACGATGCCCGCCTGATTCTAAGGTGAGCGCCCAGCGGAAAGGCCTCCCCGGGGGAGGCCTTTCTTCTGGGAGTTCCGGCCCCGCGGGGGTCAGACTCTCTCGTGCGTGCGGTCAGCAACCGGTTCTTCAGCTGCGGGTGTCTTCCGGCGGAGCGGGAAGGCCCAGAACTTGAAGTCCTGCGCCGTGTAGTGCGGCTCGGGACGGTCCGGCGGTGTTTCCTGGCGCGCTTCGGGCTTCCGGTCGGCTTCCTTCTTATAGCCCCACCCGAAGTCCTTGCTCGATGAATAGCACATCACAGACCTCCTCATAGTGACTGCCCTTTAATCGTCCTCCGGTCGCAGCCATCAGTCGACCCCCTATGCACGGCTATTCCACTCCGTGGGTGGGGTTCAGCCGCGGAGGATGTCGTCCGCCTCCTGGGGTTTGTGGAACTCGCAGGGTCCGTGATGCCGGAGCGGCAGCAGGCAGGTCCGGCCGGTCGCCAAGTGGACGTTGGCGCAACGGCCAGCGCGGGCCAGATCTTCCCGGACATTGACATTGCTCAGGTCCGACCTGAGCGCCCCCGTTTCCCCAGCGCCGGTGAATGGGTGCTCAGCGTTCATGTCCATTGCAGCTCCTCTTTGAGTGCTTGCCGTCGGCGATTGCCGCTGATGTGAGACCTACCCTTTATTGTGCTCCTGGCCGGTTACCAATGGGTTACGTCGGCGCCAGTTTTTTTGGGAAGTTGAGGGTGGGGCATCGCAAAGCCTGGTGCTTCGCCCTTAGAACCCCAGCTGTGCCGCCACCTGGAGGAGCAGCCGTTCGGAGCCCGCGGGCCCCACCAGTTGGATGCCCATCGGCAGGCTCTGTCCCGGGCCGCCGCCTGTCCAGTACACGGGTATGGTGATGGCCGGCAATCCGCAGACGTTGACCATGGAGGACCATGGCGCGTATTCGCACTGTTTCCGGTAGTCGCCGTCGGCGTCCCCGGCCCATTCGGCGGCAGGCCAGCGGTCGTCGCCGTGGGCTGCACCGGTGAACCAGCCCACGGGACGGGGAGTTTGCGCGAGCGTGGGCATCAGCATCAGGTCCCACTGCCCGTACTGGGCGAGGGTGTCGCGTTCGAATTGCCGCAGGAATGCCAGGGCCTCATTGAGCTTGGCCGCACTGCGCTGCTGCGCCCGCCGCCGGAACGTCCGCGTCAGCGGGGCCAGCAGCGCCTCGCGGTGCGGGCTGATCTTGGCGGTGCCGACGGCGGCGGTCCAGGCAGTGGTGAACGCACCGGGGTAGCGGTTGTCGTACCGGACGGCAGCTTCGGTAACGCGGTGGCCGGCACGCTCCAGGAGTTCCATGCCCACCCGAAGGGCGTCGAGGGCTTCGGGTTCGGGGGTGAACGGGAAGGTAGTGGACCAGGGGCTGTCCAAGGTCATGCCAATTCGCAGGGGGCGCGGCTCGTGCGCCACAGAGTCGAGGTAAGTATCTCCGGGCGTTGCCGACAGCGCATCCATCAGCAACGCTGCGTCCGCGGCGCTGCGTGCCAGCGGACCGGTCGCCACCAGCCGCGCCGGATCACCGGAACTCTCCCCGGAAGCTACCACTCCACGGCCCGGTTTGAGGCCCACCAGTCCGCAAGCCGCGGCTGGTATGCGGACTGAACCGCCGCCGTCGGACCCGGGGGCAAACGGAAGCAGCCCCGCGGCAACCGCGGCGGCGCTGCCTCCGGAGGAACCGCCGGAACTCCGGCTGGGGGCGTGCGGATTGCGCGACGGCGGGGCGATGCGGTTTTCGCTGTACGCGGTCAGGCCGAACTCGGGAACCTGGGTCTTGCCCAGCGATACGACGCCGGCCGCCTTGAGTGTGGTGACCAGGGCTGCGTCAGTCACTGCGGGTTTGTGGTCCAGGGCGGCGCTGCCGTGGGTGGTCACCACTCCCGCGACGTCGGTCAGGTCCTTGAACGCGACCGGCACGCCGTGGAGCAGGGGCAACCCTTCACCGGCCCCTGCCCCGGACGCCGACGCGGACGGCCCGCGCCGGAGCCGCGCGAAGGTTGCATCGGCGGCATCGGCGTCGGCCATGGCCTGCTCGGCAGTCACGTTGATAAAGGCGCCCAGGAGCCGGTTGCCTGATTCGATCCGGGCCAGGTAGTGGGCAGCTGTTTCCCGGGCCGAGAGTTCACCGGACCGCAGGCAGTCCCGCAGCTGGACGGCGGACAGCTCGTGGATTTCAGCCAAGGAAACGTGGCTCCAGGCGCTTCTCGGAAGCGGCCTTGGCGCCAGAGGCGTCAGTCTCAGCAGTGACGATGTACGCGCCTTTGCCGCGGACTTCGGTTACCGCCTCCACCAGTTCCGTTCCGTGATAGACCAGACCCACGCCGTCGTCAGTGCAGTGCGTTTCCCCCAAGGTCCCATCAGCCACGAGACGGTGGACCAGCGGCCGTCGTCTTTCCTCGGAGTCATAATGCACGCCGTTGGCGAACGGCAGGAAGGCCAGTCCGTTGGTGACGGCACGCAGCTCCGGTCCAAAGGAGTCGGTGGTGCCGCCCCGGTACCAGCAGATGGATCCGGCCGAAACCCCCGCCAGCACCACGCCGTGCTGCCACACCCGGTGGAGGACGCTGTCCAGCCCGTGGGCGCGCCAGACAGCCAGCAGGTTCACTACGGAGCCCCCGCCCACCCACACCACGTCCTGCTCGAGGAGGTGCGCCTCCGGATCCGGGTGGTTGGGCATGGTGAAGAGATTCAGGTGGCTGAAGTCGAAGCCCGCAACCCGCGCGGCCTCGTCGATTTCCGCGCTGAACCAGCGTTGGTCCCCTGAAGCCGTGCCCAGGTACGTCACTCGCGGTGGCCGCCCGCTGACCCCGGAAAGATCGGCGGCGTGATGGATCAGGCGGGCAAATTCCAAGCGGGTCCGGACTCCGGGTTTGAAGCCTCCAGAGGTGGCCAGGATGGTGGGCTGTTCAGCGGGCAAGGATCCTCCTACGGGTCAGCAACAGCGTAACTTGTCCCTGGCTTCGGGAACGCGGCGAGCGGCTGGCGCTAGGCTGGAAGGAGACCCTGATTCTCCGAAAGAGGACTCCCATGAGCGATTTCGATTCCGTGCCAGTCAACGACATCCCGGCCGACGCCGTGATCCTGGACGTCCGCGAAGACTACGAATGGGTAGCCGGACACGCGGAGGACGCCCTCCACATTCCGCTGGACCAGCTCCCGTCGCGGCTTGGTGAACTTGATCCCGATGAGGACGTGTTCGTGATCTGCCGGACCGGCGGCCGCTCCTTCCGTGCGGCCCAGTGGCTGACCGGACAGGGCTACACGGCAATCAACGTGGCAGGCGGAATGGACCAGTGGCTTGAGTCCGGCCGGCCGCTCGTTTCGGACAACGGACTGAAGCCCCTGGTTCTCTAGCAAGCCCGCCTGTCCGGTGCTGAGTTGATCGAGCGGCCGGGATACTGGTTCCGCCAATTTATAACCCCTAAGGAATATTCGATGCCCGCGTCCCCCGTTACGTACACCTTCCTCGGGCCCGAAGGTACCTTCACCGAGGCGGCGCTGCTGCAGGTTCCCGGGGCTGACGCGGCAATCCGCATCCCGGCCTCGAACGTCAACGCGGCGTTGGACAAGGTACGGGAGGGCTCCGCCGATGCCGCCATGGTGCCGATCGAAAACTCCGTAGAGGGCGGTGTGACCGCCACTCTGGATGCCATCGCCAGCGGGCAGGAACTACGCATCATCCGGGAAGTCCTGGTGCCCATCAGCTTTGTCCTCGTGGCACGGCCCGGAGTTGCCGTCTCCCAGATCCGTCGGGTCTCGACCCATGGGCATGCCTGGGCACAGTGCCGGCTGTGGGTTGATGCCAATATTCCCGGCGTCGAATATGTTCCAGGATCGTCCACCGCGGCTTCCGCCATGGGGTTGCTGGAGGGCGGCGCGCACTACGACGCCGCCATCTGCGCGCCCATCGTTGCCCAGGAGCAGCCGGGGCTTACCGTGCTGGCTGAGAACATCGGCGATAACCCCGGCGCCGTGACGCGGTTTGTCCTGGTCAGCCGGCCGGGAGCGCTGCCGGAGCGCACCGGCGCGGACAAGACCACTGTGGTGGTGCCCCTCCCGGAGGACCACCCGGGTGCGCTGATGGAAATCCTGGATCAGTTCGCAACGCGGGGAGTCAACCTCAGCAGGATCGAATCCCGGCCTACCGGGCAGTACCTGGGCCACTACTTCTTCAGCATTGACGCCGACGGTCACATTGGCGACGCTCGAGTTGCCGATGCGCTGGCAGGGCTCCACCGGATCAGTCCCGCCACACGCTTTCTGGGTTCGTATGAACGGGCGGATGCCCAAGCCGCGTACGTTGCCCCGCATACGTCCGACGAAGCATTCCAGGCTGCCCACGAGTGGGTGGGGGCCATCGTTCGCGGGCAGGCATCCCGCTCCGAAACCGTTTCCGGGGCTTCGCCCACAGCGTAGGTCCAAGTACTACCGCGCAGTTAATACAATGCGTATGCTTACTTGATCCACATTGGGGGACGGCCCCTAACGAAGGGAGCGGGTCATGAGCAGCACTACTGACAATGACGGCCAGGGAATGATTGTCAATCCCAAACCGACTGCCGATAACCAGGACTGGGACGGCGACGATGCAGACCGCGCTGACCGCCTGCGCTTCGAAGAAGAGCAGGCAATGATCCGTGAACAGTCCGAGGCCCGGGCTGCCAAAGCTGCCGCCGAGGCCGCCAAGAAGGCCACCGCCTAAGGCGCCACCAAATATCCAACGGGCCGCCGGCGCTCAGGCCTGCGGCTGGCCCTTCACCCGGATCAGGAGGGACCTCGGCTCCACGCGCACGGTGACCTTGGTGGCTTCCCCGGCGGTGTCGCCGTCGAGCTGTGTGGGCATCGGCTCGGGGCACTTGATCACGATTTTCCCGGACCGGTACATCGTCATGATCGGCAGGTTCCCCCTGTGCCTCAGCAGGACCTTGCCGTACATGATGATCCAGCCAAGCGCGCTCCGCGGGCTCATGACAACCACATCCAGCATGCCGTCATCGATCATGGCCTGCGGGATGAAATCGATGCCCCCGGGCACCAGCCCGCAGTTGGCAAACAGGACGCTGCGGATGTTCCGGGCCTGTTCAGGGCCGTCGTCCAAGGTGATGGACACTTTCCGCCGCCTGCCGGGAAGATGCCGCATGCCGGCCTCGGTGTACGCCAGCCAACCCACCGCTCTCTTGAGGCCATCATTGGTGTCTGCAAGGATTTCCGCGTCCAGGCCGATGCCCGCGATCACCAGGAACGCGTGTTCGGAGGAGTGTCCAGTGCGGGAGTTCTCGATGCCCATTCGCGCTGTGTCGATATAGCGCTGCTGTCCGAACAGCGCCGTCTGTACATTGGACTGGAGGTCGTTGACGTCCAGGTCCACGTTGCGGGCCAGCAGGTTTCCGGTGCCAAGCGGGACGATGCCCATGGCGATATCGGTGCGGGCGAGGGACTCTGCCACCACCCGCACGGTGCCGTCGCCACCGCCCACCAGGACGACGTCGGGCTTGTAGTCCAGTGCCGCCCGGGCCTGGGTGTGGCCCGGGTCCTCGGCGGTCGTCTCGAGGAACAGGGGATCGTCCCAGCCCGCGGCAAGGCAGGCCCGCTGGATGGCTGCTTTGGCCTCCGGGGCGCGTGCTTTGACAGGGTTGAGGATCACCGCCACCCGCTGGTGGGTAAGGCCCGCCTCGTGCGAATCTTCGGCGACTGCACTTCGGATGTGAAGGGCTTTGAGCTTGCGCACGCCCCACCAACTGGAGACGGCGAAGGCCAGTGCCGCGGCACTCAGGAGGTAAAGCAGCCAGTCGCTCATGGTGGTTCAACAGTATCCCGGCAGGAGGGTCCGCGTTCCCGCCCTTTCCTTGGCCGCGCTGCCGCCGCGGGATTCGATACTCTTGTCTGGTGATCGACGTAAAAGACCTCAGCGAAAATCCGGACAAGTTCCGTGCCAGCCAGCGCGCCCGCGGCGCGGACGAATCCGTGGTGGACGCGATCATCGCCGCAGACTCCGCCCGGCGTGCGGCCCTGATCCGGTACGAAAACCTCCGCGCCGAACAGAACGTCTTCGGCAAGAAGGTCGCCCAGGCCAAGGGCGAGGAGAAGAAGGCGCTCCTCGCGGAGGTCAAGGAGCTCGCCAACACGGTCAAGGCTGCTTCCGCCGAGGCTGACGCCGCGCAGGCCAAGCAGGACGAACTGCTGCGCGCCATCCCGAACCTCATTGAGGATGGAGTGCCCGAAGGCGGCGAGGACGACTACGTTGTGGTCAAGACCGTTGGCACTCCCCGCGAGTTCCCCGACTTTGAACCACGCGACCACCTCGAAATCGGCGAGCTGATCGGCGCGATTGACATGGAGCGCGGCGCGAAGGTGTCCGGCTCCCGCTTTTACTTCCTGCGTGGCGTGGGTGCCCGGCTTGAGATGGCGCTGCTGCAGATGGCCATGGAGCAGGCAATCGAGGCTGGCTTCATCCCCATGATCACCCCCACCCTCGTGCGTCCCGAGACCATGCAGGGCACCGGCTTCGACGTCAAGCACGACGCCGAGATCTACCGTCTCGCTGAAGACGACCTTTACCTCGTGGGAACCTCCGAGGTGCCCCTGGCCGGGTACCACGCGGACGAGATCCTGGACCTCACGCCAGGGCCCATCCGGTTCGCCGGCCAGAGCTCCTGCTACCGTCGCGAGGCCGGCTCGCACGGCAAGGACACCCGCGGCATCATCCGTGTGCACCAGTTCAACAAAGTGGAGATGTTCGTCTACACCACTGTCGAAGAGGCTGCCGCGGAACATGCACGCCTGCTCGCCTGGGAAGAGGAGATGCTGGCCAAATGCGAGCTCCCGTACCGCGTGATCGACACCGCCGCCGGTGACCTCGGCATGTCTGCGGCCCGTAAGTTCGACTGCGAAGCCTGGGTCCCCACGCAGGGCGCCTACCGTGAGCTGACGTCCACCTCCAACTGCACCACCTTCCAGGCCCGCCGCCTCAACATCCGCGAGCGGGTCTTCAACGAGGATGGTGCGCCGAAGGGAACCCGGGCGGTAGCCACCCTCAACGGCACGCTGGCCACCACGCGCTGGATCGTGGCCATCCTGGAGCACCACCAGAATGCGGATGGTTCGGTCAACGTCCCGGCAGCACTGCAGAAGTACATCGGCGGCCTGGAAGTCCTCCCGGTCCTCTAGCTTCCGGGAATTCCCCGTCGAGTGGTCCATTCCCCCGTCTACGCGAGGGGGAGTGGTCCACGCGGCGGGGATTTTCTCCTGCTAAGTCCGGCACCTTCGAGCTTTCGCCGCAGCACCTCCGGGTCAGTCACAGCTTTCCAGTCCCAGCGGACAACCGTGTAGCCGAGCGCCCGTAGCCGGTCCTCGCGCTTTTTCTCCGCCAGGATGGCCTCCCGCGTGCTGCGACCGCCCAGAAGTTCGTCGTCGAGATACTTGGCGTCGCCGTCGAACTCCCCAACGACGCCGTATTCGGGCCAAAAGAAGTCGGTCCGCGCTATGAATCCTTCGTGGTCGTAGAAGGAGTGCTGCAGGACCGGAGGCGGGTACCCCAACACATGGATGAGTGCCCTGCTGCGGGATTCCCCAACCGACTCCGCTGCTTCGTCAGCGAGTGACAATACTTCCAAAACCCGGCGGCGTTTGGCAGCCGACGCAAGGCCCGCCGATGCCTGCTCCAGGTCAACTCGGGTGAGGCTCTCGCCTTCAATGCGCCGGCGCCCCAGCACGTTGTCTGCAATGGCCACAGCCTCAGGAAGTTCCAGACGGACAAGACAATCCATCACCGTCTGAACGAGCGATGTCACGGCGAACCCGCGGACCTGGACGAAGTTGGCTTCCCAGTGATGCCGGGCGACTCCGTAGCCGCGCACGTTTTCCAGGCCGGTGAAGCCAGTCTTGGGGTCCTTTGCGGCCCGGGTGGTCGATGGGAGTTTGCCTGCCTTGTGCGGGGACGACGTGATCATGTGGACGTGGTCCGGCACGCCCGGGCAGGGTAATCGCCATAGACGCAAAGCGGTCAGATAGCAGAAGCCTGCTGCGGGCTCCATCGCAGCAACTGCTGCAACTGTCGCCGAGTAGCGTTTCCAGGCCTTGACGGCCAGCCATGCAGGCTTGCTGCAGTAGACGCCCGCCCGGACGCGGACCAGCTCGCCGTTGGCGTAGGCGCGGCTCAGACTGCGGCTGCTGCCGGTGAGGACACGTCTGCGGCTGGCAAGGATCAGGACAAGGGGTTCGGATTGCATAGGTCCATGCTGGGCTGCTCCCCAGGGCGTATCCAGAGGCGGCCGCCCGGGTGTGGATAAGTCCACGCATTTCCCCTTTGGGTGGACAATTCCCTGTGAAACGCGGAGGGGAATTGACCACCAGGCGGGGAGAACGGCTCAGCCCGCCGGAAAGGTTAACACTCACACCGGGGATAACGCTGTGAGTATTTACCGCTTGTTCACTAGTGCTGTGGCGTGCGTCCTAGCAGGTGTCCGGGGGCATCTGCTCTACTGGATGAATGACAACACTGACTGAACGCACAGTCGCTGGCAACGATGACCAGCGAAACAACAACCCGGATGCCACTACCAAATTCATGGTTGCCCTGGATGTCGACGGCACGCTCGTGGACCACGACGGCCACATGTCCCCCGGAGTCCGTGAAGCCGCCCGCGCCGTGGTTTCCGACGGCCACGACGTCCTGATTGCCACCGGGCGTTCGCTCAACGCCACGCTGCCCGTGATTGAGCAGATCGGGCTGGACCGTGGTTACGCCGTGTGCTGCAACGGCGGTGTGACCCTTCGCCTGGACCCGGCCCTCTCTGCTGGGTACGAGGTTATCCACAAGGCTACGTTTGACCCCGCCCCCGCCCTCCGCGCACTGCGGGAAAAGCTCCCCACCGCGAAATACGCACTCGAGGACGAGGAAGGGAACTTCCTGTCCACCGAGCGCTTCCAGGACGCCAGCTTCGGCGTAGAGGCGGTTGGCGTCGACTTCCAGACCCTGCTGGAGTCCACCGCCGTCCGCCTGGTGGTGTTCAGCACCGAGAACACGCCGGAGGAATTCTCCACCACCATCCGCCAGATCGGCCTGGCCGGCGTAACCTACTCCGTGGGCTGGACGGCCTGGCTGGATATCGCCGCCGCGGGCGTCACCAAGGCCAGCGCCCTGGAGGCGCTGCGGGGCAGGCTGGGTACGCCGCAGCACCTCACCGTGGCGGTGGGGGACGGCCGGAACGACATCGAGATGCTCGGCTGGGCGGGTCGCGGGGTGGCCATGGGCCAGGCCCCGGAAGAGGTCATCGCCGCAGCCGATGAGGTCACGCACTCGGTGTACGACGACGGCGCCGCGCACGTGCTGCGCAGCCTCCTGTCGTAGGGGCTGCTGTCGCCCCTCCCCGGCCAGGAGTTTTGTCCAGATAATGCGGGCTAAGCGCCCTCAAACGCGCATTATCCGGACAAAACCTCGCGAGGGTCCTGGGCTAGGCGTCCTCGAACCAGCCCCGTGAAGGATTGCTGACCTCCGGAACGGAACGGTGCAAGCCCGGCTGGGCCGCCCAGCGCACGCCGTTTGCGAGGACCCGTTGGATCTGCGGGTGGTGGTACACAGGGTATTCCTGGTCACCCGGGCTGAAGTAGAAGATCCGGCCCTTGCCCCGGGTGAACGTCACACCGGACCGGAACACCTCACCGCCGGCGAAGGAGCTGATAAAGATCAGGTCGTCCGGGTCCGGGATGTCGAACAGCTCGCCGTACATTTCCTGCTCGGGAATGACAATGGGGCTGTCCACACCCTCGGCGATGGGGTGCGAGGGCTTGACGGTCCACACGAGCTCGCGCTCGCCGTCGTTCCGCCACGCCAGCGAGCAGCTCGTGCCCAGCAGCCTGGTGAACACCTTGGCGAAGTGCCCCGAATGGAGCACGATGAGCCCCATCCCGCCCAGGACGTGCCGCTGGACGCGTTCGACGACGGCTTCGCTCACTTCGCCGTGGGCCATGTGGCCCCACCACAACAGGACGTCGGTGTCGGCGAGGATCTCCTCGTCAAGGCCGTGGTCGTCGTCCGTGGCCAGGACCGCCGTCGTGATCTCAGCGTCCGGGTAGTAGGAGCGCAGGCCGGCCGCGATGGCACCGTGGATGCCGTCAGGGTAGATCTCCCCGATGTGGGAAGGCTCATTGAGTGCCTCATGGACGCCCTCGTTCCAGACCCGGATTCTCAGCTTGTCGTTCATTAGAGACGAACCTCCCTCTGTTCGCGTGCCGAGAGGTAGCACGCATCGATAATTTGGGCGCGGTAGAGCGCCAGCGATCCGTCGTGCTCGCCCCAGACACTCGCACCGGCCCGAACGGCCGTCACGAAGTCTTCCACCACACCATCGTGCGCGCGGCCGGGCAGCGCCGACGGCACATAGTCGGCATTTTCTCCGTCCTTTTCCGTGAAGACCCTCAGCTGGCCAACGGGCGCGAACGGTGCCCCCTGGACCTTGAGCTCGGCGCCGCCGTCGGTCCCGTAGACCGTGAAGTCCAGCAAGTCATCCGTTTCCCGGTACGTGGCCCAGCCTGCCTCGATCAGCAGCGTGGCGCCGCCCTCCAGGCGCAGGAAGGCGGAGGCGAAGTCCTCCACCTCGAACGCATGGCTGGTGGCCATCGCGGTGTAGCGGTCGTTGCCGCCCCGGCCGCGGGGACCCAGCTCCGAATGGGTAGTGGCGGACACAGCCACCACCTTCGGTTCGCCGAGCAGGTGCAGGGCGTAGTCGAGGGCGTGAACGCCGATGTCGGCAAGCGGGCCCCCGCCGGCGAGGGCGGGGTTGGTGAACCAGCTACCCAGCATGGGGATGCCGGAGCGGCGGAGCCAGGATGCCTTGGCATAGTACGGGCGGCCCACGCCGCCGGCATCGATTACTTCCTTGAGCGCTTTGATGTCACCGCGCCGGCGGTGGTTGAAGGCGATGTCCAGGACCCGTCCTGCCGCGCGGGCGGCGTCCACCATGGCCTGGCCTTCGACGGCGTTGCGCGCGATCGGCTTCTCGCTCAGCACATGCAGCCCAAGCTCCAGTGCGGCGATGGCGATGGGTGCGTGCAGGAAGGTGGGTACTGCCACGCTGATCGCGTCCAGGCCGCCGTGCTCCAGCATCTCTTCCCAGCCGGCAAAGGCGTTCGGAATCGAGTATTCGGCCTGCAGCGAGTCACGCAGGTCCTGTTCCATTCCTGCCAGCGACACAATGCGGACGCCGTCCAGGGAATCGTAGGCCTTCAGGTGCTGCTGTCCCGCCCAGCCAATGCCGACAACGCCCACCCTCAGTTCCTCGGCTTGTGGTTTTTCCAAGGCGGAAGCCTGCTGGCCTGGGGACTGCTCGTTACTCACTGATTTTTCCTTTTCATTTGGTTGGCGACTTCGTTGGTTTGGTTGAGTGTTAGCCCTTGACGGCGCCGGCAGTCATGCCGGAAACGATGCGCTTCTGGCAGACGAGCACGAGAATGACGAGCGGCACCGTGATGATCACGGACGCGGCACTGATGGTGCCCAAAGGCTGGTCAAACTCGCTGGTTCCGCTGAAGAACGCAATCGCAACCGGGACCGGACGGGCCTCCGGTGAGGTGGTCAGTGTGACGGCAAGCAGAAATTCGTTCCACACTGAGATGAACACGAGAATCGCCGTCGTGGCAAGGCCCGGGACCGCCAGGGGCAGGATGACCTTGCGGAAAGCAGTGAACGGCGTGGCCCCGTCCATATATGCCGATTCCTCAAGCTCACGCGGGATCTCCCGGAAGAAGGACGTCAGCGTGTAGATGGCCAGCGGCAAGGCGAAAGTCAGTTTGGGGATGATGAGGCCCAGGAGCGTGTCATAGAGGCCGATTTCGCGCCAGATCGAGAACATGGGGGCTGCGATGGCGATGGCCGGGAACGTGGTGACCGAGAGGATCAGCGTCAGGATCAGGGCTTTGCGGCGCATCTTGAGCCTGGCCAGGGCGTAGGCGGCGAAGGAAGCGAACACCAGCGCCACCGTCGTGGTGACGACGGCGATGATCACCGAGTTGCGCAGGGCCAGAAGGAACTCGGGGTTCTGGAACACCACCAAGTAGTTCTCGAACGTGGGCTGGCTCGGGAAGAGTTCGCCCTTGGACAGGCTCACGCCCTTCTTCAAGGAGGTGTTGACCAGCCAGTAGAACGGAATGAGCGAAAAGCCCATGACGGCAATCACGAACACCCATACCACTGGGTGCAGCTTGGCCTCCCCCCGGAGCCTGCGCTTGGGTGACCGACGCTTCGGTGCCCTGCCGCTGGCGGCGGGTGCCGCCGTCGTACGCTGTGCAGTCAGCGTGCTCATTGTTCCTCCTTGGCGACTTCGCGAATGTTGCCCCCGGCGAAGCGGATGTAGACCACCGAAACTGCCATGACGGTAAGGAAAGTCAGGATGGACAGGGCCGATCCTTCGCCCACGAGCCGGTTTTCGCGGAGCTGGGTGTAGGCAAGCATCGACATGGACTCTGTGCCGTTGGCCCCGCGGGTGAGCACGAACGGCAGGTCGAACACACGAAGCGCATCCATGGTTCGGAAAATCGCCGCGAGCACAATGGCAGGACGGAGCAACGGCAGGGTGATGTTGACGAACGCCTGCCACTTGTTCGCGCCGTCGAGTTCCGCCGCTTCGTAGGTCTCGGCCGGGATGACCTGGAGGCCGGCCAGGATGATCAGGGCTGCGAACGGCGTCGTCTTCCAGACATCGGCGAGGACGATGACGGCCATCGCGTAGCCATGCTCGCCGAGCCAGACCACGTCGCCACCTGGCAGGCCCAGCGTCGAGAGGACATTGGTGACCAGGCCCAGGTTGGGCTGGAACATCGTCTCCCAGGTGATGGCGCTGACCACGGTGACCACCGCATAGGGCAGCAGGACCACGGTGCGCAGGAGCGCCCGGCCCTTGAACGCGAGGTTGAGCAACAGCGCCATAGCGGTGCCGAGCACGAGTTCGAGTGAGACCGAGAGCCCCGCGAAAAGGAAGGTCTGGCCGAAAGCGGCCCACCAGTGCGGCCCGCTAAGAGCGGTGATGTAGTTTTCCAGGCCGACGAAGCGGGACAGGCCTGCGGTGCGGACGCTGTACTGGTTCAGCGACAGCCAGAGCGCGTAGCCGATGGGGACGGCCGCCACCAGGGCCATGAGGACCAGGGACGGGGCGGTCATCCTGAACGCCAGCCGTCGCTCGGCCCGGTCGCGAGTGTTCACCCCGCGTCTCTTCACCCCGCGGCCAGGGGAAAGGGACTTGATAGCCATCATCAGAAACTCGCCTTTGCGGCGGCGATCTCTTCGGCCATTGTCTTCACCGCGTCCTCGGTGGAGGCGGTGCCGGAAAGGACAGCGTAGACGTTTTTGTAGATCGCCTGGGAGATCTGCGGGTAGACCGGGGAGATCGGGCGGGGCTTGGCGCCCTTGACCGAAGCGAGCAGTTCGGACGCGAATGGCATCTTCGCCAGGACAGCGGGGTCGGCGTAGGCGGCCTCGTTGACGGGGGCCTGCGAGAAGTCCATGGCCACGTGCTTCTGCCAGTCCGGTGTGGTGGCGAAGTCGATGAAGGCTACAGCCCCGGCCTGGTTCGTGGAGTGGGCAGAGATGGCCAAGTTCCAGCCGCCCAGGACGCCGGAGGCCTTGCCGCCTTCCCAGGCCGGAAGCGGAGCGACGCCGAAGGTGCCGGCAAGCGGGGTGGCATTGAGCAGGCGGTAGACATGCGGCCAGTTGCGCTGGTAGCCAAAGTTGCCGGACTCGTAGGCCAACCGGGCCGGGTCCTCGTTGTAGGTCAGGACCGCACGGTCTGCCGAGCCGTCCTTGAGGCCCTTGCTCATGAAGTCGAGCACCTCACGGGTCTCTGGCGAGTCGATCGCGATCTCGCCGGTTTCGTCCAGTACTTCTCCACCGGCGCTGTAGAGCATCTCCAGGAAGTTGACGGTGAGGCCCTCGTACTGTTTGCCCTGGTAGACGAAGCTGTTGCCGGGCGCCTCGGCCGCTTCAGCGTAGAGCTGTTGCCAGGTCTCCGGCCTGGCTACCTTGTCCTTCTGGTAGTACACGAGTCCCGCGTTGGTGAAGAACGGGGAAGCCCAGTACTTTTCCTCGTACTTTGCCGTTTCTACGGTGGAGGGGATGAGACGGTCCCGGTTGGCTTCAACGAGTTTGGTCTGGTCCAGCAGCCAGCCCTGGGAGGCGAACTCTGAGGTCCAGATGACGTCGGTGACGAAGATGTCGCATTCAGTGGACTTGCCTTCGAGCCGCTGCACGGCCTGCGTGCGGGCCTCGTCGGTGGTCGCTCCGATCTCGGTGTACTTGGCGGTGACCTTGCCGTTCGCTGTGGTGAAGGCCTCTGCCGTGCCCTTGTAGATGCCGGAGGCGTCTTTGCCGCCGCAAACGTTGATGCTGCCGGCAGCGTTGGCGGCCGACGCCGGATCGGCAGCCGCGGCGTTGTCCGCGCCTTGGGTGGCCGCGCCGCCACCACATCCACTCAGGAGCAGGCCGGCGGCCATGGCCGCAGCCGCCATAGCAGTGGGTCGTGGTGAAGTACGTCGAGTTAAGTCCACAAGTGGCTCCTTTGCCTTGCCGGCGTCTTTTCGAGTGCGGATGGAATCGATTCCAAATGTGACCCAAAATGAGTGCGATGGAATGTTTGGAATCGATTCCAAAAGTGTGTCAGCCGCCACACGGAGCTGTCAACCCCCTGCGTTAGTTCCTCGTCGAGTCCCGCACCACGAGCTCGTGGGGAAGGAACGTCCGGCCGCGGCGGTGTACCCCCGGCACTGTCATCCGCGCCAGGAGCTCTTCAAAGGCCAACCGTCCCATCTCGTAGGCCGGCTGCCTGATCGTCGTCAGTTCCGGAACGCACATTTCCGCCTGCACGGAGTCGTCAAAGCCTGCCACGGCGATGTCGTCCGGCACACGCAGCCCGGCGTCGGTGATTTCGCGGACACACCCGGCGGCGACGGTGTCGCTGCCGCAGAACACGGCGTCGGGGAGGGGGGCGGACGCCAGCAGTTTCCTGGTGAGGCTTCGCCCGGTGTGGAAGTCGAATTCACCTTCAACGAACAGCATCTGCTCCGGTGCCAAACCCGCTTCGTCGGCCGCCTCGCGAAAGCCTTTTTCGCGCAGCCTGCCAGAGCGGGCCGCCCGGTTGCCGATCATCGCCAACCGCCGTCCGCCGGTCTCAATGAGGTGCCGAGTGATGTCGAATGCGGCCTGCCGGTCATCGATGGAGACGCCAAACGCCGCCTCGGAGTCGGCGATCTCGCAGACCTGGACAACGCTGAGCTGCTCGGCCATTTCCTGGACGTCGTCGTCAGGCATCGTCGGCGAAAACATGATCAGCCCGTCCACGGACCCGTTGCGCAGCATATCCACCAGCTGCTGTTCCCGCTCCGGGTCCCCGGCGGTCGGTGCGATGAGGCTGACATAGCCTGACAGTGCCGCGGCGTCGCCGACGCCGCGGAAGGCCTCGCTGATGACGGGCGAGTTCAGGTTCTTGGCTAGGGCCAGGATCCGCATGGTCCGGTCCCGCCGAAGGTCGCGGGCAGAGGCCAGGGGACGGTAATTGAGGCGGCGGATGGCCGCGTTGACCTTTTCCTTGCTGGACTCGCTGACGGCCGGACTCTTGTTCAAGACGCGGGACACTGTCCCTACGGACACTCCTGCTGTCTTAGCGACGTCCTGGACTGTCGCTCGCGCCATTCGGTTGTCCTTCCGCGACCAGTGCTGATGGCCGTTGCCGCCATGCCCCTACCGGGCCGTGCTGCGGCCAGGTTTTCCTCAGCATAGCCGCACCCCGGCCGGCGCGCCGTCCTGCTGCCGATGGCCCTCAGCCGGTCACGCGCTCAGGCGTCAGCGGTTTCCATGACCGGTTCGCCGTTGAAGTACTTGAGCTGCCAGCCGTCAACCGCGTGGTGGTGGGCCAGATTGAGTACGGCGTTGTCCACGCTTTGAAGGGTGCGGCCGATAGCGCGGCTGAGGCTGACGCGAAGGAGCGTGCCGTGGGCGACCACCAGCACAAGGCCGCCGCGGAACTCCTCGGCGAGTGCTTCCAGGGCGGCCAGTCCACGGCTCGCTGCCTCGTCCTCGCTTTCGGCGCCCCGGAAGCCGCCGTCAATGCGCAATGCGTCCAGTTCCGGGCCCGCCTGCAGGCCCTCCGCGGGCCCAAAGCTGCGCTCGCTGAGTTCGGGGAGCCGACGGGCCACGGTGAGCCCAAGTCCGGCGGCGATCAGGTCTGCGGTCTCTGCGGCGCGGCTCAGCGGCGAGGACACAATCGCGTCCCATTCATGACCGGACACAACGGCGACGGCGTCACGCGCCTGGCCGCGGCCGACGTCGTTCAGCGGAATGTCGGTAGATCCCTGCAGCCTGCGCTGCGCATTCCAGTCTGTCTGGCCATGGCGGATGAGGGCGAAGGTCGTAAGGGTCATGCCCTCCATTGTCCCCGACGAAGTGCGGGCTCTGGAAACTGCCTCATGTTCGGCGGTGCTTCCCGCCCGGCATCCGGCTCACCGTAGACTGCTCGTGTGCTCTACGAGGAGTGTCCCGCGCCCGCCCAGCTGCAGCCCTACGTCAGCCATTTCTGGTTTGTGCGCGGCACCCCGGCGGCGAAGTACGAAAAGATCCTGCCGGGTCCTTTGGCCCACCTGATTCTGAACCTGTCCTCGCCGTACCGCCTCATCGATCCGTTTGCGGTGGCTCCGGACAAGGGAGCCAGGGAAGTGGCCGTTGGTTTCTATTCAGGCGTCCAGTCCAGCTACCTCATCAGCGAGAACCCGACGCACCTGTTCAACATCGGCGCAGCCTTGCAGCCCTACGGCATCGCGGCACTCACCGACCTGCCGCCGTCGGAACTGCAGGGAAAAGTGCAGGACACGGACGGTTTCCTGCCCGGCTTCACTGCCCTTCGCGCCGGGCTGATCGACGCCGGTCCCGCCGCCGCGTTCGACGCCCTGGAAACCTTCCTCACATCCCGGTTTCGCGGCGGAGCGGACCCGCGGACCGTGGACGCCGTGGCCCGGTTGGCCGAGGAGGACGTTCCCGTGGCAGAGCTGGCCCGCAACCTGGGGGTCAACCCGTCCACCCTGCAGCGGCTCATGCTCCGCGACTGCGGCATCACCCCCAAAAGCTACGCCGATGTGTGCCGTTTCTACCGCTTCGCCAACGCTGCCGCCCGGCTGCCCGTGGACGGCTCAAGCGGCAAGGAGCTGCTGGCACTGGCCGACTACTACGACCAGCCCCACCTGATCCGCACCTTTCGGCGCTTCAGCGGCTTCACGCCGTCGGAATACCTCCGCCTGATCCGGGAACACGGGCCGGAATACGCCACTTTCGTGCCGCTCCAGAGCGTCGGGGACAGCCCGACGGCGGCACGCTGAGCAGGTGCGGATTCGGCCTGCGTGCGGTGCGGCTTTTGTACAATACGCCGCTGGCTGGCGGGCATAGGCTCCAGCCAGGGACGCCGCGGAAGTGCGTCCCGGGGAAGGATGAAGGCGATGGACCTGGACCTCAACTGGGTGGGTGTACTTCTTGCGGCGCTGGCGACATTCGTTGTGGGCGGTCTGTGGTACTCGGTGCTTTTTGCGAAAGTGTGGCAACGCGAGGCCGGTGTGACGGATGAGCAGCTGAAGCACGGAACCATTCGGGTTTTTGTGGGCTCGTTCCTGTTCGCTGTGGTCATGGCAGGGGTGCTGGCTGCGTTTATTGGCGACGGCGGTGCGGGATTCGGCACATTGGCCGGGCTCGCTGCAGGGGTGGCCTGGGTGGCGGCCGCCCTGGGCATCAACTACCTCTTCGAACGCCGCAGCCTGACGCTGTTTGCCATCAATGCGAGCTACAACATCGTGGCGTTCACGGCGATGGGGGCGATCATCGGCGCCCTGCAGTAGCGGCAGCAGCGCAGTGCAGTAACCTCAGCAGCGCCGGCGGGCGTGGACGGTGCGGCGCTCAGCGCACCTCGAGGATGAGCGCCAGCAACCTGGCCGCTGCCGGCCGGGCGGCGTGCTCCTCCACCCACTGCGAGCGGGCCACTGCCTTGCTTACGGCCTGGGTGGTGATGCCAAGTTCCTGGGCAACCGCCTTCTGCTGCCCGCGGACGCCGGGAGTCATCAGGTCCAAAACGCGCCACTCAGCCCCTGACCTGTCCCGCACAATGTGCCCCAGGAGGCGCAGCACGGCTTCGGCCTCGTGGGCCACGTCAGCCAGCGGTCCCTCCACGGCCACGGGGACCCGGTCCTTGCCGTTCCGCAGCCGGTCCACGGCACGGCGTGCGTAAACCAGGCCATGGCCGGACGCGTCCTTGATGAGGTTTGGCAGCGGTTCGTTCACCGGACCCACGCCCAGCCCCACGTACCAGGAACCGGAGCGCAGGGCGATCAGCGCGGCCTCCACTGCCTGGTGTGGACAGTCCACGATGCCCTGGACTTCGTCTTCGACCGAGCGGTCGAAGTCCAGGCGCGCAGGGATATGCCGCAGGTCCTTGAGCAACTGCGGCACCCGGTCACCATCGCGCCGGCTGTCCGTTTGATTGATGGTCAGCGTGAACATTCTGGGTACACCCTACCCGGTGGTACGGATCAGGGAAGTGCCTTAATTCAGGCCTGGTCGAGCCTGGTGGCAGAGCTGATCTGAATGGGCGCAAGCGCCTGCAGCCCGGCAGATCCTGGGGGCCGGAGGCCGGATTCGGCCATGGCCTGCTGCATCGCGGTAACCAGCCGGTCCGGGGTCCGTTCCGTGCTGAACGTAAAGAAGCCCGGCGAGGGCGCCTCGGGTCCGCCAGCATGCCCGGCGCTGTCCGCCAAAGGAGTGGGTAGCCCGTGGAACACCACTGCGTACCGCCCGCGGACGCCCAGGGAGGTCTTGCCAGTTTTGTCCAGCGTAGTGAGCAGGCTGTCCGCCGCGACGCCGGCCGGGGCCTCGACTGTCCGCAGGGACGCGGAGTCCAGGTCCGGCCAGAAGATGGCCCGGGCGGTTTGCTTCTGGGCGTACGCGTACAGAAGGCCGCGGTCGAACACCAACACCCGGCGGAAGCTCCAGAAAAGGGTCAGGGACCATAGGACCAGGCCCGTAAGGATGCTCGTCGCCAGAAACAGCGGGATGTCGGAGAAAAAGGCGGGTTCCGCTGGGATGACGGCCGCCCGGTGAACTGGAAGATGGTGCCGTAAACGAATCCAACCCCCACAAGGACAGGCAGCCACTTCCACGCTATATGCCAGGACAGTTCGCTGTGCCGCAGCCGCCCCAGCCTGGCCGCATAGAGCCGTTCCGCGCGGCGTACCAGCCAGGTTCTCTGGGTGTCACCCACGCTCTGCCAACCGGAGGACTCGACCACCGGGCGGCCGTTCCCCAGCGTCTTCGTCCGTTTGCGTGCATTCTGGACGAGCGCAGGATCGCCGCAGGCTTCCGTTCCTGCCGCTCCTTGGGTTCCCGCCATGGTCATCCCCCCGCCTGCGTCGAATCAACGCTTACGAACCTCTGCTGCGCGGACCGAGCCGCGATGGGGAGGACGGCCCATCACGGTGGTGGACGCGTTTGCTGAGCATGAACCAGCTACAACGGTTGCGAGTGCGGCGGTCATCTGTTCGGATGGGACCAACGGCCGCAGCGGCGGCAGGTGCGAGCAAAGGATGGCTATGACCGGCAACGTGGCGCAGGACGAACTCGAACTCGTGGACCGCTGGTGGCGGGCCGCGAACTACCTATCGGTGGGCCAGATCTATCTGCGTTCCAACCCGCTGCTCCGGAAGCCGCTCGCCGCGGAGGACACAAAATCCCGGCTGCTGGGCCACTGGGGCACCACCCCGGGGCTGAACTTCGTGTACGCGCACCTGAACCGGCTGATCCGACGTGACGCCCAGGAGATGCTGTTTGTGGCCGGGCCTGGCCATGGCGGCCCGGCGGTGGTGGCCAACGCCTGGTTGGAGGGCACCTACTCCGAGATCTATGGGCATGTGGGCAACGACGAAACCGGCATGGCTGAGCTGTTCCGGCAGTTTTCCTATCCCGGCGGCATCCCCAGCCATGCGGCACCGGAGACCCCCGGCTCCATCAGCGAGGGTGGAGAACTGGGGTACGCGCTGGCGCACGCCTACGGGTCGGTGTTCGACAATCCCCAACTGGTCACCGCCGTCGTGATTGGGGACGGCGAGGCGGAGACCGGACCGCTGGCGGCGAGCTGGCATTCGCACAATTTCCTGGACCCCGCCACGGACGGCGCCGTGCTGCCCATCCTGCACCTGAACGGCTACAAGATCGCCAACCCCACCATCCTTGCCCGGATGCCGGAGGGCCAGTTGGAACAGCTGCTGCGCGGCTATGGCCATGAGCCGCATTTCGTGACCGTCACCGATGCGGACAACACCGCCCAGGCGCACCGGGATTTTGCGGCGGCGCTTGAGGAGTGCCTGGCCGAAATCGGGGCCATCCAGGACTCCCGCCGCGGCACTGCGGAAGACGCTGCCACCGATGGGGACGGGGCAGCGCCGCGCTGGCCCATGATCGTGCTGCGCTCGCCGAAGGGCTGGACCGGGCCGAAGGTTGTGGACGGCCAGCAGGTGGAGGGCACGTGGCGGAGCCACCAGGTCCCGCTCGCCGAAGTCCGCACGAATCCTGAGCACCTCCAGCAACTCGAGGAATGGCTGCAGTCCTACCGCCCGGACGAATTGTTCGACGGCGATGGCCGGCTCCGTCCTGATATCGCCGAGGCTGCTCCCACCGGCGATTTCAGGATGAGCGCCACCCCGCACGCCAACGGCGGGCTGCTGCGCCGTGCGTTGGAGCTGCCCTCGTACGGGGCCCACGCAGTAGAGGTGCCGGAGCCAGGTACGGAGCGGATCAGCCCCATGATCACGCTAGGTTCGTGGATGCGGGACGTGATCTCGCTCAACATGGAGAATTTCCGCCTTTTTGGCCCGGATGAGACAGCATCCAACCGGCTCCAGAACGTCTATGAGGTCACCGACAAGGTGTGGCAATACCGGATTGACGAATCCGACGAGCACCTTGCGCGCTCCGGCCGGGTGCTTGAGGTGCTCAGCGAGCACCTGTGCCAGGGCTGGCTGGAGGGCTACCTCCTGAGCGGACGGCATGGCGTGTTCAGCTGCTATGAGGCTTTCATCCACATTGTCGACTCGATGTTCAACCAGCACGCCAAGTGGCTGAAGGTGCACCGCAAGCTCCCGTGGCGCCAACCAGTGGCTTCGCTGAATTACCTGCTGTCCTCGCACGTCTGGCAGCAGGACCACAACGGGTTCTCGCACCAGGATCCGGGCTTCATAGACCACGCGGTGAACAAGAAGGCCGAGGTCATCCGGGTCTACCTGCCGCCGGATGTGAACACGCTGCTCTCAGTCATGGAACACTGCCTGGCATCAACGGATTATGTGAACATCGTGGTCAGCGGCAAGCAGCCCTCGCCCACGTGGCTGGGGCCGGCTGACGCTGCGAACCACTGCCAGCGGGGGCTGGGCATCTGGGGTTTTGCAGGTTCCGAGGTATCCGGCGAGGAGCCCGACGTCGTCCTGGCCTGTGCCGGCGACGTGCCCACTGTCGAGACAGTCGCGGCTGCGGAGCTGTTGAAGCGCGGCGTTCCGGGGCTGAAGGTCCGCGTGGTCAACGTAGTGGACCTGATGCGGCTCCAAGATGCGAGTGAGCACCCGCACGGCCTCCCGGCGTCGGACTTTGACGGAATCTTTACCCCGGACAAACCTGTCATTTTCGCCTACCACGGCTATCCGGCGCTAATTCATCGGCTGACGTACCGGCGCACCAACCAGGAGGGCCTGCACGTGCGCGGCTACAAGGAAGAGGGGACTACCACCACGCCGTTCGACATGGCCATGCTCAACGGCATCGACCGGTTCCAGCTGGCCATCGACGCCATCGACCGTGTACCGGGCCTGGCGGAGAAGCATTCGCTGGTCCGCCAGAGCCTCCAGGACCGGCGCATGCAAGCGCGCGAACACACCCGCATCCACGGCGAGGACCCGGAGGACCTCCGCAACTGGACCCTGGGCGGCAGCAGCTAAATGTCGATGAGGCCGGCGAGCTCGCCGGACGGCACATGGATCCAGCCTTCGGTCAGTGCTGCCGCGGCATGGGTTCCTGGCGGCACGACGGTCTGCTTCTGGATGACGGCCCGGGCGGGCGTCGAAATTCAGGTGTCCCCTACCCCCCACGGAGCTAAACGGACCGGTACTGAAGGGCCCCGGGGATGCCGCCTGTTTCGCCGAGGCTGTCACCCCGGGCAAAAGCGGCCCACAGGCTCCGCAACTCCCGGCCCACGGCATTGATCTCATCCCATGTTGCTCCCGCGAGGAGTCCGGCGGCGGCCCAGGTCTGCTGATTGCCGAACAACAGCGGCAGGTCAACCGTGTGCGCGGCGCGATAGTAGTTCCCCGGGGCGCCCCAGGAGATGACGTAGCTGTGGGCCTTGCCGCCGGCGCGTGCATGGCGCCGGGCAAACTTCCGGGCTGCCCGGCCGTACACCGCCTCCGTCACGGCCCAGTTGATGGCTTTGACGGCGGCGTTTCCGATGCCGGGGACTTTGCCCAGCCGGCTGACCAGGGGGCTCCGGGGAAGGAAAAGCCGTGCCTCGTCGGCTGTATGCCCGATCAGCACCTCGATGTCCGGAGCCGTCACATTCCAGGCGGCCTCGATGTCGGCCTCCGGCGTAAGGGGAGCGTGCCCGTACTGCGTACCGAACGGCATGGCCGCCATGAGCCCGTACTTTCGGGCCACCTGGGACACGCGGTCCTCGACGGCCACCACTTCCATGGCAGGAGTGTCTTCGGTGACAGCCTCCGCAGCGATGCCCATGGCGTGGCTCATCTTGTGCCGGCCGCGGGTGATGCCAAGGGGAGCACTTTGGATGATGGCCCGCTGGAACAGCGACGGCGCTTCGGGCGTCGCCATGAGGTGGGCCACGGAGTCGCCGCCGGCTGACTGGCCGAACGCGGTAACACGTCCGGGATCGCCGCCGAAGGCAGCAATATTGCGCTGCACCCAGCGGAATGCTTCCAGTTGGTCGAGCATGCCGAGGTTGGCGGGCCGTCCGGTGCCGGTGGCCAAGTAGCCGAACAAGCCCAAGCGGTAGGTTACCGAGACAACAATCACCCGGTTTTCAGCCACCAGTGATGTGGCGTCGAAGATTGCCAGGTCACCGGAACCGGAAGTGTAGGAACCGCCGTGCAGCCACACCATGACCGGGACCCGCTCATCCTCGGCCAAGCCGGCAGGCACGGTGATGGACAGGCGCTGGCAGTCCTCGCTGCCGGGAAGCTCGCCGTAGCGGGTGCCGAGGACGTCATCCAGGAACGGGACTGGCCCCTGCGGGCAGGCGGGTGCGAGGGTAGTGGCGGCGAAGTCAGTGGTCCAGTCCGGTATGGCCACCGGAGGTTGAAAGCGGGCCGCTGTGGCGTAGGGGATCCCCGTAGCGCGCAGCACGTCACCGTCCCGCCAACCGCTGACCGGACCGCACGGAGGATTAAACGAAGGCTCGGAACTCACAGGGCAACGATTCCACAGATTTACTTTTGGAGGGGCAACAGAAAATCCCCGCCTCCCGGACATTTCCCCCTCGCATGACGCGGGGATTTGTCCGGGAGGCGGGGATTTTGCGGCGGGGCGCTTAGTGCGCGGCCGGCACGTAACGCTTGATGGAAGCTTCCAGCTCGGCCTCGGCGGCGGCGCGGTCGCCCCAGCCTTCGGCCTTGACCCACTTGCCGGGCTCCAGGTCCTTGTAGCGGGTAAAGAAGTGCTCGATTTCCTTGATCAGGAACTCGCTGACGTCGCTGACTTCCTGGATGTGGTCAAAGCGGGCGTCAACCGGGACGCACAGGACCTTGGCGTCTCCGCCGCCGTCGTCGGTCATGTTGAAGACGCCGATGGGGCGGGACTCAACAATGACGCCGGGGAGCAGGTCAAAGTCCTGCAGGAGCACCAGTGCATCCAGCGGATCGCCGTCTTCGCCCAGGGTGTTTTCGAAGAAACCGTAGTGCGTGGGGTACTGCATGGAGGTGAAGAGGACGCGGTCCAGGCGGACGCGGCCGGTCTCGTGGTCAACTTCGTACTTGACGCGGGACCCCTTGGGGATCTCGATGGTGACGTCGTGCTTCATGGAATGCTCCTCGGCAATTGCAGGGGGTTCGCGGCACAGTAGACGCTCAGCAAAATGGAGTGTCGGTGCCGCCGACTACTATTGAGGATATAGCGAGAGGCCCAGGTTTCAGGAACTTGCGGGGAAATTTCAGGACTTGAGGACCAGCACCAACATGAAGGAAACATCGGGGCCCGCAGGGTTCGGGGCGCCGTTCACGGATGCGTTGCGGCGCACCTTCCACCGCGGAGTGAAGGCCTGGCCCACGGCGCTGCTCCTGGT
Organism: Pseudarthrobacter sp. CCNWLW207; assembly: GCF_037203945.1. Taxonomy (NCBI): domain Bacteria; kingdom Bacillati; phylum Actinomycetota; class Actinomycetes; order Micrococcales; family Micrococcaceae; genus Pseudarthrobacter; species Pseudarthrobacter sp. CCNWLW207. The sequence continues at coordinate 347,653 of NZ_JBBCBS010000002.1, forward strand.
TTTGATCGTTATCCTGGCGCTCCCCGCCGGCTGGCTGCTTGCCCCCGCCTTCACGGGTCCGGCTTCGGTCCAGGCGCCCGAAACGCCAGCCTGGCAGCAGGCTCCCACGTCACTTTCCACCCGGCAGGGCCTGTCCCCGTTGACGGATTCCGCGCCGGTACCGGTACAAGCAGCCGTCACGGCCCAGTTGGAACCGGTGTTAAAGCCCGACGGCGGCGGTACTTTCACCGGGATGGTCCAGGATGCGCTCACCGGCCAGGTCCTCTTTGACCGCGGCGGTTCGGAGAACCGCATTCCCGCGTCCAATATGAAGCTGTTGACCGCGGTCGCAGCCCTGCGGGTCCTGGGGCCGGACGAGCGGTTCAGCACCAGAGTGGTCGCCGGTCCCACGCCCAGCCAAGTGGTGCTGGCCGGCGGCGGCGACGTCCTCCTGGGAACGGGGAAGTCCGCGCCGGAGCAGGTAATGGGCCATGCCGGGCTTGCCACGCTGGCCGAAGCTACCGTAGCTGCCCTGCAGGAGAACGGCGCAACCGGGGAGCTGACGGTCCTGGTGGACGACTCCCTGTTCAGCGGCCCGTCCCTGAATCCGGCCTGGGCGTCCGGTGACGTTGAGGCCGGCGAAGTGGCCCCGCTGTACCCCCTGGCATTGAATTCCGCGCGGTTCGATCCCGCCGTCATCACCGGACCGCGCCCGCAGGATTCCGCGATCACCGCAGGGGAGGCGTTCGCCGAGCAGCTCAAGGCGGCAGGTGCCGCCGCGGGACTGACGGTGGCGGCCGGCGTCGGGCGTTCCAGCGCGCCGGCGGACAGTGACCCAACCGTCCTGGCCGAGGTCCAGTCCGCCACCGTGGGGGAGCAGGTCGACCTGATGTTGCAGACCTCGGACAACTACCTCGCGGAGGTCCTGGGCAGAATGGCGGCCGCCGCCCAGGGGCAACCGGCCAGCAACGACGCCGCCACCGCCACAGTCCGTGCCCAGCTCACCGAACTTGGGATCCCCACCGATGCCATGCGGCTCGCGGACGTGTCCGGGCTGGCGCTGGACAACCAGGTCTCGGCCCGCCAGTTCTCCGAAGTGGTGCGGGCCATCACCTCCGGACCGGACCTCAGGCTGCGGGCCGCGCTGGCCGGATTCCCGGTGGCCGGCCTGACCGGAACGCTGGACACGCGTTACGGGGACAGCTCCACCGCAGGCGGTGCCGGGCTGGTGCGGGCCAAAACCGGGACGCTGAATTCGGTGATCGCCCTCAGCGGTTACGTGGTGGACGCCGACGGCCGGCTGCTGGTGTTCTCGTTTATCGGCAACGGGCTCACCCCCGGGGCGGGCGGGAACAAGGAAGCCCTCGACAGGGCCGCCACGGCGCTTGCGGCCTGCGGCTGCCGCTAGGGGCGCGTTCGCCAGGAGATCACAGAATCCGCGTGTCGGCGGCGGGAAAGTCTTAGCGGCCCTCGCCCGCATTGGCGGTGCGGCCCAGCACCGTTCATGCGGGGACCGGTTTGGCGGGCTCCGGCGGCGCCTGCCGGGGGTTCGCCGGTCAGCGAACTTAAGGACGTTCCGCGGTCTGCTGTGTTCTGATGGGAACTATGGAGTCCACCGCACGTGATTCGTCCGCACCGGCGTCGCCCAGCCCGGCCCAGGCCCTGATCAACTGGGACCTCGCCGCGTCCACAGCTGCACGGCTGACACCGGCGGGACCCATACTGTCATCGGCGGAAATCGGTGACGCCGTGGACAGCCTGCGGCGGCTGGCGGACGCCTCAGTGCACCATGTGCACCACATCACCGGGCTGGAAGCGGCGCGGGATCTGCGGGACTCGTCGGTGCTCATAGTGGACCGGGCATCCTGGGCCAAGGCCAACACCCAAAGCTTCGCGGTGATGCTGAAGCCGGCCATGGAGAAAATGCTGGAAAGCCGCCGCGGAACGGTCAGCCCGGCTGCGGCCAGCGTCAGCGGTGCCATCACGGGCAGCCAGCTGGGCGCCGTCCTGGCTTTCCTCTCCAGCAAGGTCCTGGGCCAGTACGATCCCTTCGCGGCCCTGGCCGAAGGCTCCAATGCACCGGCGGGCGGCAGGCTGCTCCTGGTGGCCCCCAACATCGTCTCCGTCGAGCGTGAACTCAACGTCACGCCGGAGGACTTCCGGCTCTGGGTCTGCCTGCACGAACAGACGCACCGCGTGCAGTTCGCCGCCGCGCCTTGGCTGCGCCACCACATGCTTTCCGAGATCGACAACCTCAGCGGGCACCTGCTGGGCAACGTTGACTCCCTCTTGGAGCGTGCCTCCGCCGCGGCGCGCTCCCTCAAGGACCGGACCGCCACGGGCAACACTCCCGGCCGCGGTGCCATCCTGGACCTCCTGCAGAACCCCGAAGAGAAGGCTTCCCTTTCCCACCTCACGGCCGTGATGAGCCTGCTGGAAGGCCACGCCAACGTGGTGATGGACGCTGTTGACGCCAGCATCGTGCCGTCGGTGAAGACCATCCGGCAGCGCTTCAACGACCGCGGCAAGGACCGTGGCGTGATCGAAAAGTTCATCCGCAGCCTGCTGGGCTTGGACGCCAAGATGCGCCAGTACTCGGACGGCGCCAAGTTCGTCCGTGCCGTGGTGGATGTTGCCGGGATGCAGGGTTTCAACCGGGTCTGGGAATCGGCAGAGAACCTTCCCACTGAACCTGAAATCCACGACGCCAAGATCTGGCTTGACCGGATGGGCCTCTAATTGCCTGAAGCGCCTCACGCCCGCTCCGGGTTTCACAGCGGACGACGGCGGCCCGGCAGGCTGGCGCCCGTCGTCGGCACTGCGCGCAAGGCGCTCCAGAACGCGCTGGCCGACGCCGGCTTTCCGGCGCACGTAGTGGTGGCCTGCAGCGGCGGGCCCGACTCCCTGGCGCTTGCCGCCGTCGCAGCCTACTTCGCCCGCCGCGGCCACGTGGACGGGCACCCGGTGACGGTGGGCGCCGTGGTGGTGGATCACCAGCTGCAGCCAGGCTCGGCTGACGTGGCCGTCCGGACCGCGCACACGCTCAAGGAGTTGGGCCTGGCCCCGGTGGAGGTGCGGACCGTCATTGTCGCGCCCACAGGCATGGGACCGGAGGCTGCCGCCCGTGATGCCCGCCATGCCGCCCTTGAGGCTGCAGCCGCGGAACAGGGAGCCGGGGCAATCCTCCTGGGCCACACCCTGGATGACCAGGCCGAACAGGTTCTCCTGGGGTTGGCCCGCGGTTCAGGGACCAGGTCCCTGGCCGGGATGAGGCCTGCCAGGGGCATGCTGCTGCGGCCGTTCCTGGGACTTCGCCGTGCGGACACCCTGGAGATCTGCCACGCCGAGGAACTCGAACCCTGGCATGACCCCAGTAACGCGGACCCGGCGTTCGCTCGCTCCCGGACCCGCGTAGAAGTGCTGCCGCTGCTCGAAGAGAAGCTCGGGCCCGGCGTCGCAGAATCTTTGGCCAGGACGGCGTCCATCCTCCAGTTGGACGCCGACTACCTCGAGGACGTGGCGGAGCGCACGTTTGCGGCCTTGGCGGAACGCTCCGGAGCCGAAGTGAGCCTTCCGGAGGAGGCCTTGGGGGAACTTGCGCCGGCCATCAGGTTCCGGGTCATCGCGAAGGCGGCTGCCGACGTCGGGGGCCAGCAGCCCAGCTACCAGAGGCTCCTCGCGGCGGAAGCGCTGCTGCGAAGGCAGGGATCGGCCGGCCCGGTTGAGCTACCCGGAGGAGTGAGTGTCTACCGGTTGTCGCTGGCCCAGCTGCAGGCAGCAAACCGGCCCGCCAGGGACGCCGCCCAGCCCGATGGCAGCTTTCCCGTTCCCCGGGAAGCCCCCCGCTGTGGGAAGCTAGTATTCCGGCCTCAAAAACCGCCCCAAAATTAGTCGCACCCCGCATCTACACAGGAGCCATTGGTGGATTCAAACGACGTCCAGGCAGACCTCAAGCACGTTCTCTACACCAAGGAACAGATCCAGCAGCGGATCTCCGAACTCGCTGCCGAGATCGACAAGGACTACGAAGGCCGTGAAATCCTCATTGTTGGCGTGCTCAAGGGTGCGGTGATGGTCATGGCAGACCTCGCCCGCGCGCTGCACAGCCACATCTCCATGGACTGGATGGCTGTTTCCTCCTACGGCTCCGGCACCCAGTCCTCCGGGGTTGTCCGCATCCTCAAGGACCTGGACACGGACCTCATGGGCAAGGACGTCCTGATCGTCGAGGACATCATCGACTCCGGCCTGACGCTGTCCTGGCTGAAGACCAACCTGGAGTCCCGCGGCACTGCTTCGGTGGAAATCTGCACCGCCTTCCGCAAGCCCACTGCCGCCAAGGTGGAGATCGACGTTAAATACGTCGGATACGACATCCCCAACGAGTTTGTTGTGGGCTACGGCCTGGACTACGCAGAAAAGTACCGCAACCTGGACTTCGTGGGCACTTTGGCGCCGCACGTCTACGAGTAACCCGCGCTTCCCTGCCGCGCACCTGTTGTAAGGGCGGTCTCTTTCGGGAGGCCGCCTTTTGCACACCCGGACAACCAGCATGTGGAAGAGAAGTTGAACAACAAGAACATTGGCATCAAGGACGTAGCAGTCGCCGCCGGAGTGTCCGCCACCACGGTCTCGCACGTCCTCAACGATGTCCCGTACGCGCGGATAAGCACCGAAACCCGGGAAAAGGTGAAGGCCGCGGCGGTGCAGCTCGGCTACGGCCCCAACCGCCTGGCCCAGGCGCTGCGCACGCAGCGCACCGGCTTGCTGGGGCTGGTCAGCGAGGACATCGCAACTACGCCCCATGCGGGCAGGATCATTCTGGGCGCAGATGACGCCGCACGTGCCCGCGGCTACAACCTCATGATCATTAACACTTCCGCGTCGGCCAGCGATGAATCCAGGAAGTCAGACGTTGATGCCCTGCTGGAGCGTCGGGTGGACGGCATTTTGTACGCCACCATGTACCACCGCATTCTGGATGTGCCCGGCAATCTCGCAAACGTCCCGGCGGTACTGGTGGACGCCGTCAGCAGCGGGGCAACCATCGCCGCCGTTGTCCCCGACGAAGAAGCCGGAGCCAGGACGGCGGTCACCACCCTGCTGGCCGCAGGGCACACCCGCATCGGCTTCCTCAACAACACCGACGACGTTCCGTCCACTCACGGCCGCCTTCGGGGGTTCCGGAAGGCCCTGTCCGAGGCAGGGCTCGACGGCGGTGCCGCGCCGGTGCACACCGGACCGTCCGAAGTGCAGGGCGGCTATGAGGCGGCACGCAGGATGCTGCAGCTCAGCGATCCCCCCACGGGCATCTTCTGCTACAACGACCGGATGGCCATGGGCGCCTACCGGGCCGCGGCCGAGCTGGGACTTGCCATCCCCGCTGACCTGTCCATTGTGGGCTTCGATGACCAGGAACTCATCGCCGGCAACCTGCATCCGGGCCTCACTACGCTGGCCCTGCCGCACTACGAAATGGGTGCCTGGGCCACAGGAACGCTGATTGACGCCATTGAGGGCAAAGGCGACCTCGCCGGGCTGGCACTGGATCCGACGGTCCTGGACTGCCCGCTGGTCACCCGCGGATCCGTCGCGCCGCCCCGGTCCTGACCGCTACGCCCACAGGGAACTTTTGTGCCATACCGTGCGTGATTTACTCCGAACGGTGTATAGCTAGAAGCTGACGCAGCACCACACGCGCGCAGACCACTCGCCGTGCAGCACTACCAGGAGGGACGGGGCGAATCCCCGAACAGATGAAAGCTAAGAGTTTCTTCAAGGGCCCGGGCATCTGGATCGTTGTTGTTATCGGCATGCTCCTTGTGGCCTTTGCAACGCTGGCTCCCGGCGGTGCCGCCCGGATCGACACGAACAAGGGCCTGGAGCTGCTGTCTGAAAACCAGGTTGAGCAGGCGAAGATCTTCGACGGCGAAAACCGCGTGGACCTGGTACTCAAGGAAAACCTGCAGCTCAACGGCCAGGACAAGGGCAAGAGCGTCCAGTTCTTCTTCGTTGATGCCCGTGCGGTGGACGTGGTCAAGGCCGTCACCGATGCCAAACCTGCCAGCGGCTACACGGACCAGCCAATCGAGAGCAACTGGTTCTCCGGACTGCTCTCGCTCCTGATCCCGGTCATCCTCCTCGGTGCCTTGTTCTGGTTCCTGATGACCCGCATGCAGGGCGGCGGTTCCAAGATCATGCAGTTCGGCAAGTCCAAGGCCAAGATGGTCAACAAGGACATGCCGCAAGTGACTTTTGTTGACGTTGCCGGTGCGGACGAGGCTGTTGAGGAGCTCCAGGAAATCAAGGAGTTCCTGCAGGAGCCGGCAAAGTTCCAGGCGGTGGGGGCCAAGATCCCCAAGGGCGTGCTGCTCTACGGCGCTCCCGGAACCGGCAAAACCCTTCTGGCCCGGGCCGTTGCGGGCGAAGCCGGCGTGCCTTTCTTCTCCATCTCCGGCTCGGACTTCGTTGAGATGTTCGTCGGTGTGGGCGCGTCCCGGGTCCGCGACCTCTTCGAGCAGGCCAAGGCCAACTCTCCCGCCATTATCTTCGTTGACGAAATCGACGCAGTGGGCCGCCACCGTGGCGCCGGCATCGGCGGCGGCAATGACGAACGCGAGCAGACCCTCAACCAGCTGCTGGTTGAAATGGACGGCTTCGACGTCAAGACCAACGTCATCCTGATCGCCGCCACCAACCGTCCCGATGTCCTGGACCCGGCACTGTTGCGTCCCGGCCGTTTTGACCGCCAGATTTCTGTGGATGCCCCGGACCTGATCGGCCGCGACCAAATCCTGCAGGTGCACGCCAAGGGAAAGCCGATGGCCCCGGGCGTTGACCTCAAGGCTGTGGCCAAGAAAACCCCGGGCTACACCGGTGCAGACCTCGCCAACGTACTCAATGAAGCGGCGCTCCTCACGGCACGTTCCAACGCCAACCTCATCGATGACCGCGCCTTGGACGAGGCCATCGACCGCGTCATGGCAGGCCCGCAGAAGCGCAGCCGCGTTATGAAGGAACACGAACGCAAGATCACCGCGTACCACGAGGGCGGACACGCCCTGGTGGCAGCGGCGCTGCGGAACTCGGCCCCGGTCACCAAGATCACCATCCTGCCCCGTGGCCGCGCCCTGGGCTACACGATGGTGGTTCCGGATAACGACAAATACTCCGTCACCCGCAACGAGCTCTTGGACCAGATGGCCTACGCCATGGGTGGCCGCGTGGCTGAGGAGATCGTGTTCCACGATCCCTCCACGGGAGCCTCCAATGACATCGAGAAGGCCACGGCGACGGCCCGCAAGATGGTCACCGAGTACGGCATGAGCGAACGCGTGGGTGCCGTCCGCCTCGGCCAGGGCGGCGGCGAGCCGTTCCTTGGCCGCGACGCCGGGCACGAGCGCAACTATTCCGACCAGATCGCCTACGTGGTGGATGAGGAAGTGCGCCGCCTCATCGACCAGGCGCACGATGAGGCTTACGCCATCCTTACCGAGAACCGCGACGTCCTGGACCAGTTGGCACTGGAACTCCTGGAACGCGAAACCCTCAACCAGTCCGAGATCGCCGATATCTTCGCCGACATCCGCAAGCGTGACTTCCGCGAAGTCTGGTTGTCCAAGGAGACCCGCCCGGTCCAGCAGGCGGGCCCAGTGGAATCCCGCCAGGAGAAGGCTGAGCGCGAAGCCCAAGAGGAAGCAAAGCAGGCCCGCCTCGAGGAGCCGCTGGACGCGCAGCCCCCGCACCCGCAGGGTGTCCCGGAGGACGCAGCGTTCCAGGGCGGCGTCCCCGACTCGGGGCCTGACGGCGTCCACGGCTAAGCTTTCTTCTGTGAACCACTTCGACGACGACGACATCCACTCCTCCGCCGGACACCCGGCGGAGGACGGCCACCACCACAAAAAGCATGAGAAAGTGGACCGGCCGCGGATCGAAGCTGCTGTCCGCGAAATCCTGCTGGCCATCGGCGAGGACCCGGACCGCGGCGGCCTGCAGGACACCCCGAAGCGCGTGGCCAAGGCCTACGCCGAGGTGTTCGCCGGGCTGCACCACGATCCGGCGGACATCCTGTCCACCAAGTTCGACCTCGACCACGAAGAATTGGTCCTGGTCAAGGACATCCCGTTCTATTCCACGTGCGAGCACCACCTGGTCCCGTTCCACGGGGTGGCGCACGTGGGCTACATTCCCTCGCACGATGGCAAAGTGACCGGGCTCAGCAAGCTGGCACGGCTTGTGGACATGTACGCCCGTCGCCCGCAGGTGCAGGAGCGACTCACCACCCAGATCGTTGAAGCAATGGTCAGCCACCTCAAACCCCGCGGCGCGATCGTCGTGGTTGAATGCGAGCACATGTGCATGTCCATGCGCGGTGTCCGCAAGCCCGGAGCGAAAACCGTCACCAGTGCGGTACGCGGGCAGCTCCATGACCCGGCCACCCGCGCCGAAGCCATGAGCCTCATCCTCGGAAGGTAAGTATCAGACCATGGACTCACTAGCTGCAGCCCCGGGAACCGGGCCCGCAACATCTCCGCTGCCCATCCTGCGCAAACCGCGTCCGGCCGCGAAGTTCTCCGACCTGCCCACCGACCGCACCCTGGTCATGGGCATCCTGAACGTCACCCCGGACTCCTTCAGCGATGGCGGCAAGCATCCGACGGCGGACACCGCCATCGCCGCCGGCCTCCGGATGTTCTACGCAGGGGCTGACATCATCGACGTCGGCGGTGAGTCGACCCGTCCCGGCGCCGAGGACGTCAGCCCGGAAGAGGAACAGCGGCGGGTGATCCCCGTGATCGAGGCCCTGGTCAAGGCAGGCGCGCTGGTCAGCATAGACACCACCCATGCCTCTACGGCAGCTGCCGCGGTGGAAGCCGGCGCAGCCATCATCAACGACGTTTCCGGCCTCACCCTGGAACCGGAAATGGCCGAGCTCGTGGCAGTCTCCAAGGTGCCCTACGTGCTGACGCACCGCCGCGGCGACGCCCGCACCATGAATTCGCTGGCCGAGTACAAGGACGTTGCCGGGGAAGTGGTGGCAGAACTCGCCGGGGTACGGGACAAGCTCTACGCAGCCGGGGTCGGGCAGGACCAGATCATTGTGGACCCGGGCCTGGGCTTCGCCAAGAACGACGCCCAGAACTGGGAGCTCCTGCAAAACCTGGACCAGCTGGAGAGCTTGGGGCACAAAATCCTGATAGGTGCCTCCCGGAAGCGATTCCTGGGCACCCTGCTCACGGTGGCAGGAAAGTCCGCCGCCCCGGAGGAGCGGGACGCCGCCACCGCGGCCATCACTGCCATCAGCGCGTTCCGCGGGGCCTGGGCGGTCCGCGTGCACGACGTCGGCCCCAGCCTTGACGCCGTCAAGGTTGCCTCACGCTTGGCTTCCGCCCGCACAACACACTAGGGCCGGGGGACCCATGGACAGGATTACGCTGAGCGGTGTCACCGCCGTCGGCCATCATGGCGTGTTCGATTTCGAACGCCGCGACGGCCAGCCCTTTGTGGTGGACGCCGTGCTGCACCTGGACTTTTCCGGGGCGGCCGCCTCGGATGATGTCCGGGACACCGCGCACTACGGCGAGGTGGCGGAGCGCATCACAGGCTGGATCACGGGCGAACCCGTGAACCTGATCGAGGCCCTGGCTGTGCGGATTGCCGAGGACCTGCTTAGCGAATACCGGCTCCACGCCGTGGAGATCACCGTCCACAAACCCAAGGCGCCCATCGAAGTCCCCTTCGGCGACGTGTCCGTCAGCGTGTACCGGGAGCGGACATGACCACCGGCTATACCAAGGCGGTGCTTGCGCTCGGCAGCAACCTGGGCGAACGGAACGACACCCTTTCCGAAGCGGTAGCTGACCTCGTGGATCCGCCGGAGGTCCGCCTGCTGGCCGTCTCTCCGGTGGTGCAGACGAAGGCGGTAGGTGGTCCTGCCGGCCAGCCGGACTTCCTGAACATGGTCATCACCGTGGAAACCACCCTGTCCCCGGCCAAGCTCCTGGAGCACTGCCAGTCCGTGGAGAACAAGCACCACCGTGTCCGCGAGGTGCGCTGGGGGCCGCGAACGCTCGACGTCGACATCATCACCTATGGCGACTTCACCAGCGAGGACCCGGACTTGACCCTGCCTCATCCCCGCGCTGCGGAACGCGCCTTCGTGCTTTATCCGTGGTCCCTGATCGAACCGGCCGCCATGCTGAACGGTGAACGCATCAGCGCGCTGGCTGTCCGCGCCTCCGACTTTGACGACCTTGCCCCGTTTGACGGCTTCGGCGACTTCGACGGCGTCCCCACCGCCGGGGCGGTTGAATAGGCCATGAAACCGATCAACCCCCTCCGCCTGCTGCTCATCGGCCTGATCCTGGCCGTCGCCGGCTGGGCTGCCACCGTCCTGACCAACCGGTACAGCATGGCCACGCCAGTCCTGCCCGTTACGGCCCTGGCCACCATGGGCGTGATCGTGGCCATCACCCTGATCCTCGGCATCCGGATCCTGCGGTGGCGCAACAGCAACCGGGACAGTACCAAAAAGAAGACTGTTCTTGACCCCATCCTGGCCGCCCGGACCCTGGTCCTTGCCCAGGCCTGCGCCTATGCCGGCACGGTACTCCTGGGCTGGCACGTCGGCATTTTCCTGGACCAGCTGAGGGTCTGGAGCCTGCGCAGTGACCAAGGCATTACCTGGGTGGCGCTTGCCCAGGCCGGTGGCGGCCTCGTGATGATTGTGGTGGGCCTCTTAGTGGAGCGCTTTTGCAAGATTCCGCCGGAGGACACTGAAACGCCGGGCGAGGGCCACCGTGGCCGGAGCCCGCGGGGCGAAGCCGCAGGGGAAGGCGAATATGCGTACCGAGGCGATTGATCCGCCAGGCATCACCTGGCAGCGGGTGTCGCCCAAATACGTCACGGTCCGGCTGGTGGAGTGGGCCCTCGGGAACCTCATCATGGTGCTTGTGCTGTGCCTGCCGCTGGTCTTTGTGACCCTCGGGTGGTGGGTGTGGCCCCCGTTGTGGCTGGCGATCCTCGTGCCCGCTGCGGCCGTGGTCATGGCCGTCTGGCGGCTGGTGCTGATCCCGCGACAGGTACGTGCCATCGGTTACGCCGAGCGGGACGAGGACCTCCTGATCCGGGGCGGCATCTTCTTCCAGCGCACCATGGTGGTCCCGTACGGGCGGATGCAGTACGTGGACATCGGGGTGGGCCCAGTGGAGCGTGGGCTTGGATTGTGCACCTTGAAGCTGCATACGGCCTCGCCGGGAACCAACGCACTGATCCCCGGGCTGCCGGCCGCGGAAGGCGCGCGCCTGCGCGAGCAGCTGTCGGCCCGCGGCGAAGCCAGGCTGGCTGGGCTGTGACCGCTGACGGCCCCGTCCCGGAGCCGGGTTCCGCGCCACTTCCGCGTAAAGCCGACGCCGCGCCTACGCCTGCCGCACCTACGGCTGCAATGACTGCGCCCGCCGCGTCCGCACCGGAAACGCACGACGGCGAGTGGCTGCGCGTGCATCCGGCGTCGCCGTTTGTGCGCGGCTGGGTGGCCTTGGCCGCCATCGGCTTTTTCTTCGGCCGCGACTTCTTTGAGCGGATGCTGCAAGGCAGGCCCCTCTTGGAAGAGGGGTTCGCCGGCCGGATTCCCTGGCTGCTGGCCGGCGGCGGGACCGTACTGCTGATCGCCGTCCTTGGCTTCATCCTGACCTGGTACTTCACCAGGTACCAGGTTGCCGGCGGCTACGTCCGGGTCAATACCGGTTTCCTTTTCCGGCAGCAGCGGCAGGCCCGGCTGGACCGCGTCCAGGCCATTGACATCGTGCAGCCGCTGCTGGCCAGGATCTTTGGCCTGGCTGAACTCAAGTTCGAAGTCGCCGACGCCGGTGAGTCGGCTGTGCGCCTCGCCTACCTCCGGATGGACGACGCCCGCCAGCTCCGTGCCACTATCCTCGCCCGGGCCGCCGGCGTGGTCCAGGACCCGGAGCGGCCCGAGGAAGCCGCGCCCGAGGCGCCGGAATTCCCCGTGCTGTCCGTGCCGCCGTCGCGCCTGGTCGGTTCGCTGCTGCTCAGCGAGCAGAGCTTCTTCGTGGTGCTGGGCGGCGTCGCGTCAGTGGTCCTCTCCGCGGTGACCGACAATCGCGGGTTCTACCTGTACCTGATTCCCGCCGCCCTGGGCCTCGCCGCGACCTACTGGAGTTCCTTCAACAAGGGCTACAACTTCACTGCCGCTATTTCCCCGGACGGCATCCGGCTGCGGTATGGACTACTGGACACCCAGGCCCAGACGCTCCCGCCCGGGAGAATCCAGGCGCTCAGGGTAGCCCAGCCGCCGCTCTGGCGTATTTTCGGCTGGTACCGCATACAAGTCAACGTGGCCGGATATGGTGCTGCGGGAAGCAACGGCGAAACGGCGTCGCGCACCACCCTGCTGCCCGTGGGAAAGCTGGCCGACGTGATGAGCATGCTGTCCCTGGTGCTCCCGGACCCCGGAACCCCGGAACCGGGGAGTGTATTCACCGCCGGGCTCACGGGACTGGATTCCGACGGCGGCTTTGTCACCACGCCGCGGCGCGCCCGGTTCCTGGCCCCGCTGGGGTGGCGCCGCAACGGCTACACCGCCACAGCAACCGCCCTCCTGATCCGCTCCGGCCGCTGGTGGCGGCAGCTAGTGGTAGTGCCGCACCAGCGCACCCAATCCATGGCCCTGCACCAAGGCCCGCTGGCCAGGCGGTTCGCTGTGGCCGACCTCGTTCTGCACACCACCGCCGGTCCGGTCTCGCCCCGCCTGATCCAAGCCGGGGTCGAGGAAGCCAGGACCCTCTTCGACGAACAGTCGACCCGTGCCAGGCTGGCCCGCAAACGCCAGACGAGTGAACAGTGGCTGGCCCAGGTGGCGCCGGCAACTCCCGCCGCTGAGCCCGAAACCGCGGCGATTCAGCCCGATCCAAGCCAGCCGGTTGAGTCCGCGCCGACCCCTGACACCCCCAAACGACAGGAAGGCCAGCAACATGGCTAAGCCGGGGCGCCTCGGCGTCGGAATCATTGGCGCAGGCAAGGTGGGTGCCGTGCTCGGTGCTGCGCTCCGAGCGGCCGAGCACGCCGTCGTGGGGGTGTCCGCGGTGTCTGACGCGAGCCTGGAACGTGCGGAAGCGCTTCTTCCCGGAGTGCCCATCCTGGAGATCCAGGACATCGTGGAGCGTGCCGAACTGGTACTCCTCGCCGTACCGGATGACGCCTTGGCCGGACTGGTGGACGGACTGGCCAAGCTGGGCGCCTGGCAGCCCGGGCAGCTGGTGGCCCACACGTCGGGCCGGTTTGGCGTGGGCGTCCTGCATCCGGTGCGCGCGGCCGGGTCCATCCCGCTGGCCCTGCACCCGGCCATGACCTTTACCGGCATGAGCCTGGACCTCACCCGGCTCCTGGACTGCACCTTTGGCGTCACCGCGGACGCGGCGATGCTGCCCATCGCGCAGGCCCTGGTGGTGGAAATGGGTGCCGAGCCCGTGGCCATCGCCGAAGGGGACAGGACCCTGTACCACGCAGCCCTCGCCCACGGATCCAACCACATGGTCACTCTGGTGGCACAGGCATCCCAGCTGCTCCGTGACGTGGGCGTGGATTCGCCCGAAAGGATGCTCGGGCCCCTGCTGCGGGCCACACTGGAGAACGCGTTGGCCTCCGGTGAGGCGGCGCTGACCGGGCCGGTGGCCCGGGGCGATGTCGGAACAGTGGCCGCCCACGCCGAGGCCCTGCGGGAGTACGACGCCGGCGCCCACGGCGATGTGTTGGAGGCATACCTGGCCATGGCCCGCTCCACCGCACGCCGCGCCGAGAGCCGCGGGCTGCTGAAGGGGGACCAGCTGGACGGGCTGCGCCAGGCCCTCGAACCCAAGGAAGACTGAAGATGCCCATCAAACTGGTGACGACGGCGGCCGATCTGCGGTCCGAGAGCGCCCGGCTCCTGGTGAACAAGTCCGGCGCCTCGCAGGGGCTGGTGCCTACGATGGGCGCCCTGCACGAGGGGCACGCGCAGTTGGCGCGCACCGCCGTCGAAGAGAACGACGTCGTGGTGGCGTCCATCTTTGTAAACCCACTGCAGTTCGGCGACGCCGTTGACCTGGACCGGTACCCGCGCACGCTGGACGCAGACCTCGCCCTGTTGGAGTCCGAAGGCGTGGACCTGGCGTTCGCGCCGTCCGTGCAGGAGGTGTACCCCGGCGGCGAGCCATTGGTCCGGGTGACCGCCGGCCCGCTTGGGGAGAAGTGGGAAGGTGCCTCCCGGCCCGGACATTTCGACGGCGCCCTCACCGTGGTGGCCAAGCTGCTGCATTACGGCATTCCCGGAACCGGGCTGCCGCCGTCGGGCGCGTTTGCAACCTCAGGTGCGCCTTCTGCCGGCATCCCGGGATTGCCTGCCTACCGCGCCTACTTCGGCCAGAAGGATGCCCAGCAGTTGGCCTTGGTCCGGCGCATGGTGGCCGACCTGAATTTCCCCGTGGACATCGTGGGAGTGCCCACCGTCCGTTCTGCCGACGGCCTGGCCCTCTCCAGCCGCAACCGCTTCCTGTCCGACGAACAGCGGGACGCCGCCCTGGTGCTGTCCCGGGCGCTGCGGCTCCTCGAGCAGCGGGCCAACCTCCACGAGCCATTGGACCTCGAGTCCGCCCAGGCACTGGTAGCGTCCCAGCCGCTGGTTGAACTCGACTATTTCGAGGTGGTGGACCAAGGCACGCTGGAACCGCTGGCCGAGAACTGCCGCGAGACCCCGTTCCGTGGCGACGCCCTGGCGATCATCGCGGCCAAGGTAGGCCCCGTGAGGCTGATCGATAATCTGCCGCTCAGCTCCTGAAGCCTCCTGAACCTTCCTGAACCTTCCGGCCTGGTTCCGGGGTCCGGGCGAAGCCGGTAGGGGGCCCCGGTCCCTGTTGGTTGGCCTGCCGGTCCGCTATGCTCGAATTGTTGCCCCAGACCCTGGCATGGCCTTACTCGGCGTCCACCAGGAGGAGCAGTCATCAACGCGGGCAATCCCCACATCACTTCCCGTCTTACCCTTGGCCTTTGTGCTGCCCGGTGGCCGTATGCCCGGCGCAGCCGCGTACGGGCGTGCGCCGTGCACGCCTGTACCCCCCACCAACGCCTGTGGCCGACGTGCCACACCAGACCAGGAGCAAGTTTCCGATGATTAGCACAATAGAGGACGGCCTGTCCTATGTCGTCAAAGTGACTGACGCGTCCGTCCTGGACGAGTATTTGAATTCCGCTGTGGACCTGGCACGCCAACATGCTGCCAAGAGGGGGATCTGCGGCATCATGGTGACCCGTCACGCGCCCGACACCTTCACGGTAGCGGTGAGCGAGGCCGTGCCTTTTGGCGAGACCCGCGAGCAGATCGACCCCTAAGGGAGGCGCTGATGTATGACGGTCATGCGATGTTGGCACTTGCCCCGGAAATTACAGCACCTGCGCAGTTCCCCGGCATGCCCCGGGCCACGCCGATCGGGGTGCAGGCGCTCGAGATCATCGCCTCCATCCTTGAGGACGAATCGCCCGGGCTGGCAGAGATCAAACTGCACCTTCGCAAATGTGTTGCCGCCTACCCGGGTGCACCGGAACGGGCGTTGCTCGCCCATCTGATGGAGACTTCCCAACGCGTGAATGCGGAAGGTGGCGAGGAGACGCCCTGATTTCGGCCCGTGATGATCATGCGCGGTGGCGGTGAGTATCCTTAGGTGACGACTCCGCCATGCCGGTTCGGCCAGCAGCCGGCGTGAGAGTGGGATGAACAACCCAGCGGGATGGACCAGGGATCAGAGGCTCAGCATGGATGTTGCACCCGGGCTGGTCGCGGGTGGAGAAGACCTGTGCGGCCCCTATCTGCAGAAATTGCCCGTCACGGGAGCTGCAGTGTCCCTGTTTGGCGGCGCCACAGCCGAAACCCTCGTGTGCGCCAGTGACGCCCTCGCCGCCCAGCTGGATGAACTGCAGTTCAGCCTGGGCGAAGGGCCGCGGTGGAGGGCTGTCCGGACCCGCCTGCCCGTGCTGATCCCGGATGTGCAGGCGGTAGCGCACGCTGACTGGCCAATGTTCCACGAGGCCGTTGCCAGGACCCGGGCCGCCGCCTTGTTTGTTTTCCCACTGACGGTTGGTGCGGTGGACCTGGGCGTGGTTGAGCTCTACCACTCAGAACCCGGGGCCCTCAGCAGGTCCGAGCAGGCGACTGCGGCCGTTCTTGCAGGGCAGACCTCCTGGTACCTCCTTCGAACGATCCTCACCATCAGTTCGCCTGATACCGACCCCGCCTTGGAGCCGGCCCTCATGTCACGCCGTGAGATCCACCAAGCCACTGGAATGGTGCTCGCCCAGTCCGGTGCCACTGCAGCGGATTCCTTACTGTTGCTGCGTGCATACGCCTTTGCCCACGACCTCACGCTCCGCCAGACGGCCGACGCCGTCCTCGAAGGCCGCCTGAGTTTCACGTCCGACGGCGGTGTCAGCGGTCCCGGCAGCCCGCCGCTGACGTAAAATAGCGCCATGGCAACGACTACCCGCGCCGAGCGCGTCAGCGGGGCGTTCGTAAAACTTACGGACACCTTGGTTGCGGACTACGACGTCCTGGACCTGCTCCACACCCTCGTTGAGGAATCCGTGGGGCTCCTCGACGTTGCTGCCGCGGGCCTGGTGCTGGCCGACCCCAGCGGAGAACTCCAGGTCTTGGCGTCCACCAGCGAGCAAAGCCAGCTTGTGGAAGTCCTGCAGCTCCGGGCCGGCTCGGGACCGTGCGTCGAATGCTACTCCACCGGACGTCCCGTGGTGGTGGAGGACATCCGCGCACTGGATCGCTGGGAGGACTTCAAGGCTGCGGCACTTTCACAGGGCTTCCGGTCAGTACACGCGGTGCCCATGCGCCTCCACGCACGGACCATCGGTGCGATGGGACTTTTCGGGGCCAACGCCGGTTCCCTGACCGCGGAGGATGCTGCGATCGGCCAAGCCCTGGCAGACGTAGCCACAATCAGCCTGATGCAGGAACGCACCATCAGGGAAGCATCCCTGGTCAACGAGCAGCTGCAGCGTGCGCTGAACAGCCGCGTGCTGATTGAACAGGCGAAGGGAGTCATCGCCCACACCGCCGGAGTGGACATGGACGAAGCCTTCAACCGGCTGCGCAATCACGCGCGCGCTCATAATGAAGGCCTCCATGTGACCGCCGGCCGGATCGTGGACCGCAGCCTTAACCTCTAAAGCCGCACTGGCACCCGGCCGATACGCGGCCCAGGTGTCAGGCGGGAAGTTCCCGGTTGACCATCAGCTGTTCCAGCAGGGCCTGCTCGGGTTCTCCCGGATGCCGCGCCACGCAGCGGCGGAGCCGTGCCCGCGCCATCTCTTCCCCGGGGGACTTTCCGCAGAGCACTTCATCGATAATTTCCTGCGCCTGCCATCGAAGCGACTCGATCGCAAACCGCCGGATCTCGGCTGGATTGAAGTCCTCATCCAACCAAGGTTCAGGATCAGCGGGCACGCTTTGGAACATCCGCTCTGCTGACATAGGAGCCTCCTTGCACCAGACCGGCTGGGCCGAAAACGGTCCAATCGGCGTCGAAAGCACTGCGCGTAGGGGAAACATTACCGCGAGGAAGACCGGTCTGTCTCTACCTGGCGTAAACTGGTTCGTACAATGACTTCAGCCCCAGAGACTGGACCGTCCCCCGTGCAGACGCAGGTGGGGGCGGCAGTTGGCCATGCCGATGCAGTGGGCCGGATACTGGCTGTCGCTTACGAACTTTTCTCCCGCCGTGGTGTCCGGGACGTCGGCGTTAACGAACTCATCGAACGGTCCGGCGTTGCCAAGGCAACCTTCTACCGGCACTTTCCTTCCAAGGACGCCCTGGTGCTGGCCTTCCTGGAACAACGCGACCGGCAGTGGACCGTGGACGCCATTGTCTCCGAAGCCCGGCGCCGCGGGAACACGCCCGCTGAACAGCTGCTGGCCATCTTCGACGTCTTCGGCGACTGGTTCCTGCGCGAGGACTTCGAGGCCTGCTCCTTCATCAACATCCTGCTGGAGATGGGGCCGGCGCACCCCCTCGGCCAGGCAAGCATCGATTACCTGGCCAGGATCCGCGGCCACGTCCAGGCCCTTGCGGAGGAAGCGGGGCTGGCCCGAACCGAAGATTTCGCCCGGTCCTGGCACATCCTGATGAAGGGATCCATCATCTCGGCCACAGAGGGTGACATGCAGGCGAACAAGCGTGCCCAGCAGATGGCTGCCTGGCTGATAGAACACCACCGCAGCTAGGCAGCCAACCAGTCGCGGAACTTACAGTTGAGGCCCCGGTTTCCGGGGCCTCAACTGTAAGAACGCGCCGAACGGCGGGGGCACTCGCGCCGCCCTCGGGGCTAGCGCTTGACGGCGTCCAGCTTGAGCATCTTGGCGATGACGCTGTCCAGCTCGGAGTCGTCGAAGATCTTCTTCCAGTCGTCCTTGATGATGGTGTCCTTGCCGTACTGGATGGCGATTTCGCAGGCTTCGGAGAACGGGTTGGAGCCGCGCAGGGCGTTGGTGAGGGCAATCTGCACGTGACCGAACAGCATGGCCTTCGCCGCTTCCTCGGGAACGCCCGCGGTGTGCACGGTCTCGTGCAGTGCCTCGTTGAGCAGGGTACCGATCATGCAGGCGACGGTCTCCACGAGGGTGGGTTCGAGGATGGCGAGCTGCTTGACGGTGACCCAGTGGACGTCGATGACGGGTGCGTAGATGATGCGGATGGTGGCCTCGGCTGCTGCCTTGGTCCCCTCCGGTGCGTTCTCGTCGATTGCGGCCACCACGTTCTGCGGGGCGCCCTCGCCGCCGAAGGTGTCGGCCCATTCTTCCTTGGTGGTGCGCTCGAGGAACACGGACGGGTGGCACGGGTGAGCCACAGCCTGGACGACGTCGTCGCGCTTTGCCAGCAGGCCGGCGTAGGCGGCGGCGGGGTCCAGGGTGAGCAGGATTGCGCCGGCCTTCATCTGGGGGACTACGCCCTGGGAGACGACGCCGAGGACGGTGTCCGGGACGGCGAGGATGACCACGTCGGCGTTCTTGACGGCGTCGTCAGTGGCGGTGACTTCGCGGCCTTCTGCCTGGATGCGTTCCTGGCCTGCGGGGGAGTTCTCGCTGTAGAAGACGGTGTGGTCGCTCTTTTGGAGGTTACGGGAAACGCGCATTCCCATTTTGCCACCGGCTCCGATGACGGCGACGGTCAATTTTTCTGCTGACATTTCACTTGCTCCTTAGGAATTCGATGCTTTGTTGGGTCCACTGGTTTTCGAGGCGGATAGTGTCCGCCTCGGAGTCCTGCCACGGCAGCCAGTGTTCGACGATCTGGTTGATATTTCTTTGGTAGGGCATGAACTTGCTGACCATGTAGTCGTAGTCGAGCAGGCCTTCGCCGAGCGGTGCGCCGGCATAGGTGAATCCGACCCACCCGTCTTTGCGGCTGAACGCGAAGTCCTTGACATGCATGTTCAGGACATAAGGCGCGACGGCGTCAATCACCTCGCGAGGCATCTCCAGCGCCGCGACCGTGTTGGCCGGGTCGGCGCAGATGCCAAGGTACGGGCTGCCCACTCCGCGGATCACGTCCAGGATCCGATTGGTGGGGACCTGCTCGTAGGTTTCCACTGCGATCTTCACCCCGGCGCCCTCGAACTCGGGCAGGACCTCCTTGAAGATCGCCACGGCTTCCTCCGGCGTCGGGGTGTGGCCCGGGACGTTGAACATGGTCCGCAGCAGGGGCGAGCCCAGAATGCCGGCGATGCGCAGGAACTTCCTCAGGTGCTCCGGGCGGATGCCCTTGGTGCCGAGCTCAAGGGAAATGCCCAGCCGGTCCGCGGTGGCCCGGACGGCCTCCAGCTCGGAATCCGGCATCGCTTCGAGTGGGGCGTAGTCGCAGATTTGGAACAGTTCCACCCCGAGCGCGGCGGTCCGTTCCAGCGCCTGATGGATACTGAGCGGTTGGGAGACCTTGTCCGAGAGCTGCCAGAAGAAGGCGTAGCTGCTCAATCCAATTCTTGAACCCTGCCCGATCCGTGAGCCGGTGCCGAGGCTGGTCATACCCTCACCTCCGCAGCGGTCATCCTTGCAGCCGTCTCATCCAGGATGGTCTTCAGCGCTTTCGGGTCGTGTGCGAAGCGGCCCAGGAACAGGCCGGCGACGGCGGGGGCCAGCTTGGTGATCAGGCCTGGTCCGGCGCTTCCGCCATAAATGACGCGGCTGTCCGCCTGGCCGGGCAGGCTGCGCAGGTGCGCGTCCAGCCCGGTGATGACCGCGCTGATGTAATCCGGTGTCGCCGGTTCCGGGGCGCCGATGGCCCACTGCGGCTCGTAGGCCACGATGGTCCGGCTGGCCGGTCCCAGGGACTGCGCGCGGTGGAGGGCGGCGTCGATTTCCGCGGAGCAGCGGGTGACTGCTTCTTCCACGGATCCCCGTTGCAGTTCGCCGACGCACAGGATCGGGGTGAGGCCATTGCGGTAGGCGGCGGCCGTTTTCAGTCCGATGACTGTGTCATCCTCGCCGAAGATCCGGCGGCGTTCGGCGTGGCCCACTTCGGCGTAGCGTCCGCCGAGCTCGGCCACGGTCTTGCCGCCGACTTCACCGGTGAACGCGCCTTCGTCTTCCCAGAAGATGTCCTGGGCGCCCGCGGCGGCTCCCGCCGGTCCCAGGATGCGGGCAGCCTCGGGCAGAACCGGGAGCGTGGGCAGGACGAACAGCTCGATGTCGCCGGCCTGGACCGCCGGGTGCGCGAACGCGATGGCGGCCACGTCGCGGCAGTAGTCCACCGAGCGCTGGTAGCCGAAGTACATCTTCAGGCTGACGCCGATGATGGCCTTCGGTTTTATCGGGGTATTAGCACGAAGTGACACCCTCATAGTCCTTAATCAGGGTGACTTTCCCGGCCGAGGCCGAGGTTTCGTCAAAGGTGTAGGTGAGCCATTCCTTGGCGAGCCGGCGGGCGAGCTCCAGGCCAACAACGCGCTGGCCGAAGGTGAGGACCTGGACGTTGTTGCTCAGGATGGAACGTTCAACCGAGTAGCTGTCGTGCGCGGTAACAGCGCGGATGCCGGGGACCTTGTTCGCGGCGATAGCCACACCAAGGCCGGTGCCGCAGACCAGCAGGGCGCGGTCGGCCTTGCCGGCGGCGATGAGCTCGGCGGCGGCGATGGCCACGGACGGGTACGGGGTGTGGCTGGTGGCGTCCACCCCAACATCGGTGACGGATTCGACCAGCTCGGAGGCCTCCAAATCAGCCTTCAGGGCTTCCTTGTACTCGAAACCGGCGTCGTCGGCCCCAACAATCAGGCGCAGTTTGGCGCTCATGCTTTCTCCTTAATGGTTGTCCGCTCGATGAGCGTGTTGTGGATGGCTCGGATGATCAGTGCCATGGATACGGCACCCGCGTCCGGCGTGCCGAGGCTCTTCTCGGCGTGCGGGCGGGCGCGGCCCATAAGGGGCAGCAGCTGGGCGGTGTCCTCGGCGGCCTGCTCCGCGGTCACTGCGGCGGCGGCCCAGGCCTCGGTGAGGGACTTACCCGCACCGACGCCGGATGCCAGCGCGTCACGGAAGGGAACCAAGACGTCCACGAGGGTTTTGTCGCCGGGTTTGGCTTTGCCGAAGTCCATGATCGCGGCCGCGGCTCCTGCGACACCGGCGGCGACAGCACCGGCGTCGGGCGCTTTGCTGTCTCCCACGGCGTCCCCAACGGCGCGCAGGGCCATGCCCCAGAGGGCGCCGGAAGTGCCGCCGGCCTTGTCGGCCCAGGCATCCGCGGCAAAGTGAAGGGTAGTGGCGGCACCGGCGCCGCGGGCGACGGCGTCCGTTGCGGCTTCGACGGCGGCGCGGACGCCGCGTTCCATGCCGATGCCGTGGTCACCGTCGCCGGCGATCGCATCGATCCGGCCCAGTTCATCGGCGTTGGCATCCACGACGGCCTTCGCGGCGCCGAGGGCGGCGAGGACACGCGCGGCGCCGGCGCGGGATTCTTCCGTGGCGTGCGGGATGACCGCCTCGGCCTCGGCAAGTTCGCCGTCGCCGGCTTCCAGTGCTTCCGCGGTAACGGCGCCGCGGCGGAAGGCCGGGGCGTCGGCGGGGGCGTCCCAGAGGGCCTCGAGTTCGTCGTCGAGCCAGAAAAGGGTTAGGGACGTGCCGGCCATGTCGAAGCTGGTGACGAGTTCACCCACCTGCGGGTCAACCGCTTCCAGGCCGGCCTCGGCGAGGAGTTGTGCGACGCGGCGGTAGACGACGAAAAGCTCTTCGTACTTGACGCTGCCCAGGCCGTTCAGAATGGGGACCACGCGGGCACCTCTGGCGTCGAGCCCCTCCGGCACTTCGGTGAGGAGTTTGGCGACCAGCAGTTCGGCAAGCTCATCCGCCGTCGGAATGTCCGTTTCATCAATGCCGGGCTCGCCGTGGATGCCCATGCCCACGGCCATCCGGCCCTCCGGGACGGAGAACAAAGGATGGTCCGCGCCCGGCAGCGTGCAGCCGGTGAACGCGACGCCGAAGGAGCGCGTGCGGTCGTTGGCGCGTTCGGCGATTTCCATTGTTGCGTCCATGGAGTAACCGGCTTCCGCTGCAGCGGCGGCCACCTTGAAAACGGTCAGGTCCCCGGCGATGCCGCGGCGCTTGGTGCGCTCGGCGGGCGGGGCGGAGGAGACGTCGTCGGTGACGGCGATGCTGCGGCAGTCGATGCCTTCCGCCCGGAGGCGGTCCTGGGCCTGGTTGAAATGCAGGACGTCGCCGGCGTAGTTGCCGTAACCCAGCAGTACACCGCCGCCGTTGTTGGCGGCCTTGGCCACGTTGTAGACCTGCTGGGCGGACGGGGAAGCAAAGAGGTTGCCCATCGCGGCGCCGTGGGCCAGGCCCTGGCCCACGAGCCCGGCGAACGCCGGGTAGTGTCCGGAGCCGCCGCCGATGACCAGCGCCACCGTGTCCGGGGTGCTCTTGGTGTTGCGGACCACGCCGCCGGAAACGCGCTTCACCCAGCGTCCGTGGGAGGCGACAAAGCCCTCGATCATTTCGTCAGCGAAAGCTGAAGGTTCGTTGAACAGGCGGGTCATGGGAAAAGGCTCCTGGAGTTATTGCTCGCTCCGGTGGCTCGACCACCGGTTAGTTGGATTGGTGCGGGGGCGTCCGCGGGTAAAACGGACGCCCCCGGGTCTGGTTTACGGCTCGGAGTGGTGTCCGGCGCCCGCAGGATCCAGTGCCTCGGCGGGGATGCCCTCGCTGACCTTGCCGGAGCGGCTGAGTGCCACCATGAGGATCGAGGAGAGGAGCATAAAGCCGCCCACGACGAACATCGGCACCGTGTAGCCCCCCGTTAGGTCCTTCAGCCAGCCGGTGACGTAGCCCGCGCTGAAGCCCGCCAGGTTGCCGATGGTGTTGATCAGGGCGATCCCTGCGGCGGCTGCTGCGCCGGTGAGGAACTGAGTGGGCACGGTCCAGAAGTTGGGCAGGGCCGCGAAGATGGACATGGCCGTGATGGTGATGACAGCGATGGTGGCCGCCGGGGAACCTGCGAACAGGGCCAGCGGGATGCTGAGGCCGCCGATGAGGGCGGGAAGTGCAATGTGCCAGGTCTTGACGCCGCGCTTGGTGGCGTCCTTGGACCAGAAGTACAGGGCGAACGCTGCCGGCAGGTACGGGATGGCCGTGATCAGGCCCTTCTGCAGGACATCGAACTTGGTGCCGTAGATGCCTTCGAAGCCCGCGATGATGGTGGGGAGGAAGAAGCCGAGGGCGTAGAGGCCGTAGATGAAGCCGAAGTAGATGGCGGAGAGCATCCAGACGCGGCCGTTGCCGAAGACGGTGCGGACGCTGACGTGCTTGTTGCTGGCCGCGGTTTCCTTCTTTTCCTTCTCCAGTGCGCCGGTCAGCCAGGTCTTCTCCTCCTGCGTCAGCCACTTGGCCTTTGCGGGGGAGTCAGCCAGGTAGAACCAGGCGACGATGCCGACGATGATTGCCGGGACTGCGACGCCGAAGAACATGACACGCCAGCCCTCAAGTCCGAAGAGGCCGTGCTGCTGGATGAGGAGGCCGGCCAGCGGGGCGCCGATCACTGTGGTCAGCGGCTGGGCCAAGTAGAACAGGGCAAGGATCTTGCTGCGGTGCCGTGACGGGACCCAGAGGCTCAGAAAGAGGATGGCGCCGGGGAAGAACCCGGCCTCGGCCACGCCCAGGATGAAGCGGAGGACGTAGAGCTGTTCCACGTTGCCCACCCAGGTGAACAACAGGGAAACGATGCCCCAGCTGACCATGATGCGGGCCAGCCAGCGGCGGGCGCCGAACTTGTGCAGGGCCAGGTTGCTGGGAACTTCCAGCAGGATGTAGCCGATAAAGAAGACGCCGGACGCAAAGCCAAACTGTGCTGCAGACAGGGCCAGGTCTGTGTTCATGCCGTTGGGGCCGGCAAACGAGATGGCCGTTCGGTCGAGGTAGTTGATGAAGAACATCAGGGCGACGAACGGCACGAGCCGGATCGCCACTTTCCTGATTGCGGATTTTTCGACCACCGATTGTGTGGTGTCCACGTTGACTCCTAGATGTTGATGTTCCCGGCAGCGTCCGTCTCTGGAGGCTTGGGGGGGCTGTTTCATCGCCGGAGGGCAGGGGGGGGCCGGACCGGCGGCTAAAGCATGTGTGACTTCAACGATAAGAGCGAAACGTAAATTGGTCAACCGGTTGACGTGTTGTTTTTTTGGAAGTCCAGGGTTGGCGGCCGGGGCAGGGGCCGGTTGTTACGCTTGGGATGTGTCCATAAACTCCGCCGCATCGACGGCCAAGATCAGCGCAGCGCTCGGTTCCGTGGGCCAGGGCTCCGTTGTCTCTGAAGTCGCAGAGCGCCTGCTCGCGTATTTCACCAGTGGTGATATCGCCGTCGGAACGCGCCTCCCCGCGGAGCGCCAGTTGGCCGCCTCCCTGGGTGTTGGCCGGTCCGCGGTGCGTGAGGCGCTTGCTGCCCTGGAGATCCTGGGGATTGTGATTGTCCGGCCCGGGTCAGGCACCTACCTTCGTGACGGCATCTCCGAACTCCTGCCGCGCACGTTGAGCTGGGGCCTGATGCTCGGCGCGCCCCGGACCCGCGAACTGGTGGAATTGCGCAGTGGCCTGGAGGTCCAGGCCGCGCAGCTCGCCGCCGACCGGATCACCGATGAGGCCCTTGAGCGCATGCGGGGCAACCTGGCCACCATGGCCGAAACGCTCAATGACCTGGCGGCCTTTGTGGAAGCCGATGCCGCATTCCACCGCGAAATCGCCGAAAGCTCCGGAAATCAGGTTCTCAAGGAGCTGCTCCAAAGCATTCGCTCCCTGCTGCGCATCTGGGTGGACCGCGCGCTGACGGACGAAGGCCATGCTGCGGCCGCACTCAAGGAGCACACCGAGATATTCACCGCCCTTGAAGCCCGCGATTCCGAGGCAGTCACTAAGACCATGCGCTCGCACATGCAAACCGCGTCCCGCCGGCTGCTCGCCGGTTTTGACGCCTCGCAGTAGCTTTCCGGCTGACCCCATTCGGGCCCCCTGCGCGTCGTCCAACTATTGGTCAACCGGTTGACTTGTATGCAGCGATAATTCCATAATCGGATATGGCCTGCCTCACAGGCCCTCTTAAGTTTGCTTTAGCGACGTCGGGCCGCCGGGCCAAAGCAGCCCCGGGCCAGGCAGAGAGCAGTGACGTGTCTTCCCAGCCCTTGACCGGTCCGCCGAAACTGTCCCCCTCCGTCCAGGCCAGGCTGGCACCCCCCGTGCGGTTGCTCTCCGCCGGACCGTGGACTGCCCGGCTTGTGGGCGACGAACTCGCACACGTCAGCTACGCGGGCCGGGAGGTTCTGCGGGCCGTCAAAGCCGTAGTCCGGGACCACAATTGGCGGACTCCGAAGCCCTCGGTTCGAAACGTCGAGATCAAGCAGGACGACGACGGCCTTCAGGCACGCTGGGCCGTAGCCTTTGCCGGATACGGCGTGGAGTATGACGGCCAACTGACGGCCGAATTCACTCCCGCGACCGTGGAAATTTCCTTTGAAGGTGCCGCTGCGCAGGCCTTCCGCAGCAACCGGATCGGCTTAGTGGTGCTCCATCCTCCGGCTGAGGCCGGCCGGGAAATCACGGTGGAACACCCCGGCGGCGGCAGCACAGCCGCGCAGTTTCCGCACGACATCAGCCCGCACCAGCCCTTTACGGACATCGCGGCACTTGAGTGGGCCGACGCCGGCACCGCCTTCCGTCTTTCGTTCACCGGTGACGTCTTTGAGACCGAGGACCAGCGGAACTGGACGGATGCGTCCTTCAAGACGTACAGCACGCCGCTGTCGCTGCCCTTCCCGGTGGCCGTCGCAGCCGGGGACACTGTTCGGCAGTCCGTCCTCCTCGAGGCGGCCACGCTGGAGCCGCAGGAGGCCGTGGAAGCGGCCGCAGTGGCTGCCCGCGTTGCTTCCAGTTTGCCCACAGCGGTTTCCGCGCGGATTGGCGCTGAAGCCGGCCGGGTTCCGGCCTTGGCCGTGGGGGCTGGGTCCCAGCCCGGGGTGCTCCCGGAGATCCCCGGGCTCGACGCCCTTGTGGTTGAACTTGTCGACGAAGAAAACGACGCCGACCGATCACTCTGGACAGCCCGGTTGGCGGCCGCGGCAGCCGCCGCCTCCATCCACGGAGCCGGACTGGACATCCGGGCAGTGACCGCGGACCCGGTTGGCGCCGTCGCAGACCTCGCACCCTATCTGCCGCAAGCCAAGCGGCTCGCGGTGTTCCATCCCGACACCCACATCACGGAGCCGGACAGCTGGCCGGCACTCAAGGAATCGGCACACGCCGCAGGGTTCGGCGGAAGCCTCCTGGCCGGAACCCGGGCGCACTTCACGGAACTGAACCGCGAAAGCAGCCGCACGCCGTCGGACTCCGACGCCCTCACGTTCAGCATTACGCCGCAGATGCACAGTACCGAGGCCGCACACGTCATCGACAGCGTGCCCATGCAGCGGCTCGTGGCCCAGAACGCGCTGCGCCTGGGCGGCGGAAGGCCGGTCCACGTTGGTCCAGTGACGCTGCTGCCGCGGTTCAACGCCGTGGCCACGTCCGGTATCGAATCGGAGGCGGAAGCCGATGAACTGCAGGGCGAGCCGTTCACCGCCGCATGGACGCTGGCGAGTATCAATGCGCTGACCATGGACGGGGTAGCCTCCGTCAGTTACTTCGAGGCATCCGGCCCAACGGGCATCAGCGGCGCCGATGGCCAGCTGAATCCGGCCGGTGAACTACTGAAGGAGCTCGCCGGGCTCCGGGACTCCGTGGTGTTGTCGGTCGACGCCGATGCGGGGCCGGTGACGCTGTACCCTGTGCGGTCGCGGGCAGGCCTGGTCATTTTTGCCGGCAACCTCTCCGGTTCCCCGGTTGTCGTGGACGTCCGGCTTCCGGACGGTGTCAGCGCGAGCGGCGCCGTGTGCGCCGCTTTCGGGCAGGAGACCCCCGCTGTCATCCGCTTCAGTACCAATAACGACGGCGACCCCGCAGCCGGGCGGCTGACGCTCGGACCATGGTCTGCCGGCGTCGTCCGCTTTCCGGGTACCAAGTTTCCGGCACCGAACTGAACCACCCCATGTTTTGCTGCCGCCTTCCGACGGCCGCGCCCCCTATGTGAAAGGAGACCCGATGGGTCTGCGACTTGAAGGAAAAACTGCCCTTGTCACGGGGGCTGGCTCGGGGATTGGCTTGGCCGTTGCCCAGCGCTTTGTCGCCGAAGGGGCCACGGTCTACTTCGCCGACATCAACGTGGAAGCTGCAGAAAAGGCCGCCGCCGCCACCGGGGCTTCGGGCGCGCTCGCCCTCCGGATGGACATCTCGGACGAAGCGAGTGTGGCGGCTGCCTACGCCGAGGTTGCAGCGGCCGGGCAGCTTGATGTGGTGGTGGCGAACGCCGGCGTGCAGTTGTTCGGCCAGGACGCGAAGGTGGGGGACCTGGACCTGGCCGTCTGGGAGAAGACTGTCACCATCAATCAGCGGGGCGCGTTCCTCACGCTCAAACATGCCGTCCGGGCCATGGAAGGGCGCGGCGGCTCCATTATCTGCACGGGCAGCCCCACCGCCGTGGTGGCCTGCGGCCAGACATTCACCGCCTACACGAGCTCTAAGGCCGGGGTCCATGGCCTGGCGAGGGTAGTTGCAGCCGACTACGCGCACGCCGGCATCCGCGTCAACATCGTGGTCCCCGGTTATACCGAAACACCGCTGGTCCAGGCCATTGCCGAGGACCCCGTCAGCCGCGCCAGCCTGGTGAATTCCACCATGCTGGGCCGTCCCGGGACGGCAGCGGACGTGGAGGGCATCATGGTCTTCCTCGCCAGCGACGACTCCGCTTACGCCACCGGCGGGATCTTCACCGTGGACGGAGGCCTCACTGCGCTGTAGGGCTGCGCTGACCTGCTGTTGCCCGCTAGTAGTGCCCGGCTAAAACTTCTCCGTGGTGACGGCCTCCAGGAACGCGACCACCTCGGCTGGCATGTCCACGGAGTCGTTGTCCAGCAGCCACTGCACCTGCAGGCCGTCCATGAGTGCCACAAGCTGGCGTGCAGCGGTGGAGGGAGCGATGCCCGAACGCAGCTGGCCTTGCCTTGCCAGCTCGTCGAAGGCTTCTGTCATGGTGCCGCGGACCCAGGTGTAGCGCCGTTGGAAGTACTCGTGGGCCGGATGGTCGGGATCGGTGGCTTCAGCCGACAGGACGCAGTACAGGGCGACCAGGCCGGGAATCGTGGTGTTGTAGCGTGTGAGCTCCACGAGGCCGCGCAGCATCTCAATCCCCTGGGCAGTCAATGCGCCCGTCCGGGTAATGGATTCCTCGTCCCTCAGCGTGAGGACAGCTTCCAGCAGGGCTTCTTTGCTGGGGAAGTGGTGCAGCAGCCCAGCCTGGCTGAGGCCAACTTTGTCGGCCACATCCTTCAGCGATCCCGCGCGGTAGCCCGACGTCGAAAACACCTCGAAGGCGGCCGTGAGGATCTCCTGGCGGCGGGCTTCGGTCTTGGCATAGCTACCCCGTGGCCGGCCCCGACGAGGTGCCTCGGCGACCGCGGTGGCAGGGGTGTCAGTCATCACATAACCCTAACAAGGTAGTTTTCAGGGGCGGAAAGCCAATTGGTCAACCGCTGTGGGTCGCGTCACATTACGGGCGATTCAGCTTTTCAAAATAAAAACCTAGTACCCACTAGGTTTTCATGTTACGGTCTTTCCCAATGGCCGTCCATGGTGGACGCCACTGACCGTGAAAGGGACCAAAGATGTTCCGATCCAAGCGTATGGCCGCTCTTGTCGCCGCCGTTGCCCTAGGCCTCACCGGCTGCTCTGCCGGTGGAGACGCCTCCGGAGAACAGTCCTCCGAAACCCTCACCCTCGGCACGCTTCTGGCGCCGAAGACGTTTGCAGCAGACCAGTCCGAGTTCGCCAACCTGTCGCCGTTCTACCAGGCCGTCTACGACACCCTCATCCGCATGGAGCCGGACGGCACGCTGGTGCCCATGCTGGCCACCGAGTGGAAGTACAACGAGGCCAAGACCGTCCTCACCCTGAAACTTCGCGACGACGTGAAGTTCACCGACGGCACTCCGTTCAACGCCGACGCCGCCAAGCAGAACCTCGAGCGCTTCAAGGCCGGCACATCACCGGACGCGCAGTTCCTCGCGGCCCTGCAGACCGCCACCGCAGTGGATGCCACCACCCTGGAACTGACTTTGTCGGCTCCGGACCCGGCGTTCCTGAACTACCTGTCCAAGGACGCGTCGTTCATGCAGAGCCCGGCTTCCTTCGGCAACGCCGACATCGCCACCAACCCAGTCGGCTCCGGACCGTACATCCTGGACACCGCCGCCACCGTCACCGGGACGTCCTACACCTACAAAACCAACCCGGACTACTGGGACAAGGATCTGGTCCACTACGACAACCTTGTCCTGAACGTCTACGGCGACCAGACCTCGCTGCTGAACGCCATCAAGTCCGGCACGCTCAACGCCGCCAACACCATTGACAACAACACGCTCACCGAAATCGAAGCAGCCGGCTACAAGGTCAACCCGCTCCAGTTGAACTGGTCCGGCCTGCTGATCTTCGACCGCGCCGGCACCACCAACCCGGCCCTGGCAGACGTCCGCGTCCGCCAGGCGCTGAACTACGCGTTCGACTCCAAGGCGATGCTGGAATCCATCGGCCAGGGCCATGGCGAGCTGACCACGCAAGTGTTCCCGCCGTCGTCGGACGCCTATGACGAGTCCCTGGACTCCCGCTACAGCTACGACCCCGCGAAGGCCAAGGCGCTTCTCGCCGAAGCCGGGTACGCCAGCGGGCTCACGCTGGAACTGCCCTCCTCCACCCTCCTGGGCAACACCATCCCGGCGCTGATCACCCAGCAGCTCAAGGACGTGGGCATCACGGCCCAGTTCACCGATGTGGGCAACAACTTCATCGCTGACCTCCTGGCACCCAAGTTCGGCGTGAGCTACATGATCCTCGAGCAGCAGTCCGACTGGCAGCTGATCAACATGAAGCTCACTCCCAACGCACCCTGGAACCCCTACAACTACCAGGACCCGAAGGTGGATGAACTGGTCAACAAGATCCACCTGGGTTCCGAGGGCGAGCAGAAGTCCGCAGCGAAGGAACTGAACAAGTACATCGTGGAGCAGGCCTGGTTTGCCCCGTGGTACCGCCCGCAGTCCAGCTTCGTGACCGACGCCAAGACCAACGTCGAGGTCCAGACGGGTAACGCGTACCCGTTCCTCTGGTCCTTCACCCCCGCCTCCTAGCGGACAGCTGCCGCGCCGGGCCGCACTTGAACAGTGCGGTCCG
Organism: Pseudarthrobacter sp. CCNWLW207; assembly: GCF_037203945.1. Classification (NCBI taxonomy): domain Bacteria; kingdom Bacillati; phylum Actinomycetota; class Actinomycetes; order Micrococcales; family Micrococcaceae; genus Pseudarthrobacter; species Pseudarthrobacter sp. CCNWLW207. The sequence continues at coordinate 378,476 of NZ_JBBCBS010000002.1, forward strand.
GTCCGGCAGCCTCAGGAACCTTCCCTAAGGATTTTCGAATGTACCGATTCGTGCTGCGGCGCCTGTTTTCCGGTGTCCTCCTGCTGTTCGTCATCACCACTGTCGCCTACCTGCTCCTCTACGCAGGCGGCGGTGACATCGCCCGCCGCATCGTGGGTCCCACGGCCAGCGATGCCCAGGTTGCGCTGAAGGCCAGCCAGCTGGGCCTGGACCGGCCGCTTCTGGTCCAGTACTGGGACTGGCTCACCAGCGCACTGACCGGCGACCTTGGCCGATCCTGGTTCAACGGCCAACTCGTCACGGCCGGTGTCAGCAGCCGGGTCTCCGTCACCATCTCCCTGGTCCTGGGTGCCACGATCATCGCCGCCGTTGTCTCGATCGTTGTGGCCGTCTGGGCAGCCGTCCGCCGCGGCTGGGTTGACCGGGTGGTCCAGTTTGTGGGCGTCCTGGGCTTCGCCATCCCCGGCTTCCTCATCGCCCTGGGGCTGGTGTCCCTGTTCGCCCTGAACCTCAAGTGGTTCAAGGCCACCGGTTATGTCCCTATTACGACGTCGTTCGGCGGCTGGGCGGCCACCGTCACCTTGCCGATCATCGCCCTTTCCATCGGCTGCATCGCCGCCGTGGTCCAGCAGGTCCGCGGCTCGCTGATCGACGCCCTCCGCCAGGATTACGTCCGGACCCTGCGGGCCCGCGGCCTGTCCTTCAACCGCGTGGTCTACAAGCATGTGCTGCGCAACGCCGGCGGCCCTGCCCTGGCTGTGCTCGCAGTGCAGTTCATCGGGCTGCTGGGCGGCGCCGTCATTGTGGAACAGATCTTCGCGCTGCCCGGCCTCGGGCAGATCACCGTCGCCGCAACCGGCCAGGGCGACATTCCGGTGGTGATGGGGGTCGTCGTCGCTACGGCCGCCATCGTGGTCACCGTCAACCTCATCATCGACCTCGCCCAGGGCTGGCTCAATCCGAAAGTTCGGCTGTCATGATCGAAACACCCCTCGCACTGCCCACCACGGCAGCCAAGGTTTCCCTTTTCCGCAGGCTCCTGACCCACCCCACGGGCGCGGCATCGCTGCTGATCCTGGTCCTGGTTGCCCTTGCCTCGGCCCTGGCGCCGCTGCTGGCAACCCACGACCCCAACACCGCAAACCTGAAGGACGTGCTGGCCAAAGCGGGGTCCGAACACCTCCTGGGTGCCGACAGCGCGGGCCGGGACGTTTTCAGCCGCCTGCTCTTCGCCGGCCAGTTCAGCCTCGCCGGCGCGCTGGTGGCCCTCGTTGTGGCAATGGTCCTCGGCGTCACCGCCGGCCTGATCGCCGGCTACTACGGCGGCTGGTTCGACGCCGTCTCCTCCTGGCTCACCGGCCTGATGATGGCCCTGCCGGGCATGGTGGTGCTGCTGGCAGCCCGGGCCGTGCTGGGCCCGTCCATGTGGCTGTCCATGATGATCTTCGGCGTGATGCTCTCGCCGGCATTCTTCCGGCTGGTCTACGCCTCCGTCACCGCTGTCCGCAACGAGCTGTACGTGGATGCGGCACGCGTTTCCGGCCTCAGTGACTTCCGGATCATCGCCCGCCACATCCTCACCGTGGTCCGGGCCCCGGTCATCATCCAGTCGGCCATGGTCCTGGGCATCGCGATCGCCATCCAGGCCGGCCTTGAGTTCCTGGGCCTGGGCGACCTGAACATCCCCACCTGGGGCAGCATGCTCAACGATGGCTTCATCAACATCTTCAAATCTCCCACCCTCGTACTGTGGCCGGCACTGGTCATCGGACTCGTTTGCATCGCCCTGACGCTGCTCGCGAACGCCATGCGCGATGAACTCGAACGCAGCCGCGGGCCGGTCAAGAAGAGCCGCAAGGCCGCGGCAGCAGCCGCAGCAGCCGACGCTGAAGGTGCCGCCGAAAAGCGCGGTGCTGCCGCCGTCGTCCATCCCGATGAACCGACCGAAACAGCGGGTGAGCTGCTGCTGGAAGTCACCGATCTGGGCGTCGGCTACGACCAGCCCGACGGGTCCACCACGCACGTGGTGAACCATGTGGGCCTGACGGTCCGCCGCGGCGAAGTGCACGGCCTGGTGGGTGAATCAGGGTCTGGCAAGACCCAGACCGCATTCTCCATCCTCCGGCTCCTGCCGCAGGGCGGACGCATCACCGGCGGTTCGATCTTCTTCGAGGGCAAGGACCTGGCGCACCTCTCCGAGAAGGAGATGACCAAGGTCCGCGGGAAGCGCATCGCGTACATCCCGCAGGAACCCATGTCCAACCTGGACGCCGCCTTCACCATCGGCAGCCAGCTGACCGAACCCATGCGGGTGTGCTTGGGGCTTTCCAAGGCCGAAGCCCGCAAGCGCGCCCTGGCCCTGCTCGCCAAGGTGGGAATCCCGCATCCGGAGCGCACCTTCAACGCCTACCCGCACCAGATCTCAGGCGGCATGGCCCAGCGCGTCCTGATCGCCGGCGCGGTGTCCTGCGAACCGGATTTGCTGATCGCCGACGAACCCACCACCGCCCTGGATGTCACCGTCCAAGCCGAAGTCCTGAACCTGCTCCGCGAACTCCAGGACGAACTGAACATGGGCGTCATCCTGGTGACGCACAACTTCGGCGTGGTGGCCGACCTCTGCGACCGCGTTTCGGTCATGCAGACCGGCCGTGTGGTGGAAACCGGACCCGTCCGGGCCATCTTCAACAACGCCCAGCACCCCTACACCCGGCAGCTGCAGGACGCGATCCTTGAGGACACCGCTCCCCGCGGGCAGTACCCCACGGTTGGCCCCAACCACGCCGAAAAAGCGGCTGAGCCCAAGGAACTGAAAGGAGTGACGTCATGACCGAGACCCTGCTGGACGTCAAGGACGTTGTTGTCGAATACCCCCTCAAAGGTTTCCGGAAGGAACCGTTCAGGGCCCTCAAAGGCGTGTCCCTGGACATCCGTCCCGGCGAAACCGTGGGACTGGTAGGGGAGTCGGGCTCGGGCAAGACCACCCTGGGCCGCGCGGTCCTCGGGCTGGCCCCGGTCACCGGGGGCAGCATCAAGTACCGCGGCCAGGAGATCTCCAAGGCCAGCCGGGCCCAGCGCAAGGAACTCAGCCATGAGATCCAAGTGGTCTTCCAGGACCCCTATACGTCACTTAACCCGTCCATGACCATCGAGCAGATCCTCACCGAGCCGCTCACGGTCCGCAAAGTTGAGCGCCAGGCAGCCAACAAGCGCGTGGCCGAACTCCTGGACCAGGTCCGGTTGCCGCACGGCGCCGCGCACCGGCTCCCGCGGGAATTCTCCGGCGGGCAGCGCCAGCGCGTCGCGATCGCCCGGGCCCTTGCCCTGGACCCGAAGCTGATCGTCTGCGACGAACCCGTCTCCGCCCTGGATCTCTCCACCCAGGCCCGGGTCATGGAACTCTTTATCGAGATCCAGGAACGCACTGGCGTCGCCTACCTCTTTGTCTCCCACGACCTCGCGGTGGTCCGGCACCTCAGCCATCGCGTGGCCGTGATGTACCACGGCGAAATCGTGGAATGGGGCGACGGCGAGCAGGTTACCGGAGCGCCCGAACACCCCTATACCCAGCGGCTGTTCATGGCCGCGCCGATCCCCGATCCCGACCGGCAGGCCAAACACCGTGCTGACCGGCTCCGCCTCCTGGAACTCCAGGACCAGCAGGACATCCAGGCCGGCGTCGCCTGACCCAAGGCATACCGGCCCCTTAACAGCACAAGCACACGTCCTCCGCAGGAACAGCCAAGAAAGCCACCATGGAAACCCTCATTACTGACCTGAATACTGACCAGAGCACCGACGCGCGATTGAAGTCCCTCCTGGCTGAACTGACCCTCGAAGAGAAGGTCCGGCTGCTGACCGGCCGCGACTTCTGGACCACCTGGCCGCTGGAAAAAATTGGCCTGCGCCGGATGCTCTTCTCTGATGGACCCACCGGTGTCCGGGGCGAGGTGTGGGATGAGCGGGAACCGTCCATGAACTTCCCCTCCGCCGCGGCGATCAGCTCCTCCTGGGACCCGGCAATCGCCGACCGGCTCGGCGCCGCGTCCGCCGTCGAGGCCCGGCGCAAGGGCGTGGACGTCGTCCTTGGCCCTACCATCAACCTGCACCGGTCCCCGTTGGGCGGCCGGCACTTCGAGGCCTTCAGCGAGGACCCGGTCCTGACGGCCGAGCTTGCCGCGGCGTACGTGACCGGGGTCCAGCGCAACGGCGTGGGCGCCACTCCGAAGCACTACATCGCCAACGACTCCGAAACCGACCGCTTCACCGTGGACGTCAAGGTTGCGGACCGGCCCCTGCGCGAGCTCTACCTGCTCGCGTTCGAGAAGGCCATTGTCGAATCCAAGGCGTGGCTGGTGATGAGCGCGTACAACTCGATCAACGGCACTACCGCCACCGAAAACGAGCTGCTGGAAACCCCGTTGAACAGTGAATGGGGCTTCGACGGCGTGGTGATCAGCGACTGGACCGCCGTGCGGAGCGTGGAGAGCGCCAGCGCGTCCCAGGACCTGGCCATGCCAGGCCCGGACGGCCCCTGGGGTGAAGCCCTGGTGGTGGCCGTAAAATCCGGCCAGGTCGCCGAAGCCGCGATCGACCGCAAGGTGTTCCGGATCCTGCAGTTGGCCGCCCGCGTCGGCGCACTCGAAGGCTTCGAGGCCGTGGCGGCCGAACCGGTGGACCGTGAGGACCCCATTGCGTTCGCCCGCGAGGCCTCCGCCGCCGGGACGGTAATGGTGAAGAACGACGGCGTGCTGCCGCTGGCTCCCGCCGCCGCCAGGACTGTCGCTGTGATCGGGCACAACGCCCGGTACGCCCGAACCCAGGGCGGCGGCTCCGCCACGGTCGTGCCCGAAAAGATCGTCACCCCGCTGGACGGGATCCGCGACGCGTTCGGCGCGGACAATGTCAGCTACAGCGTGGGCGCCGTGGTCCAGGAAGGCATCGCCGAACTCCCCCTGGAACAGCTCACCAACCCCACCACCGGAACCCCCGGCGTGCGGGTCCGGTTCCTGGACTCCAACGGGAACGAACTCTTCGCCGAGGACCGCCGCTCCACCGCCCTGGTCTGGTTCGGCGGCGACGCCCCGATCTCGGCGTCCTCCCTGGTCCAGTTCCACACCATCTACACTCCGGATGAGACCGGCCCCGTCAGGCTCGGCTTCTCCACCGTGGGCCACGGCCGGATCTTTGTCGACGGAGTCCTGGCCCGCGAGGCCACCATCGAAGCGACTGGAACCGATCTCGGCGCCGCGTTCCTGGCACCGCCGTCCGCGTCCGTCGAAGTGCAGGCCACCGCCGGCGTCCCGCTGGAGGTCCGGATCGAACTGGACACCCATGACCGGGAGGGTGCCCTGTCCAACGCCCTTGCCATCACCATCGGCGTGGAAGCTGACGACGCCGACCCGGACTCCCTGATCCGGGATGCTGTGGAGGCTGCCCGCGCAGCCGATGTCGCCGTCGTGGTGGTCGGCACCAACTCCCGGGTCGAATCCGAAGGCTACGACCGGACCTCCCTGGAACTGCCAGGCCTGCAGGACCGGCTCGTGCACGCCGTCGCTGCGGCAAACCCCCGCACCATCGTGGTCGTGAACTCCGGCTCCCCGGTCCTGCTGCCCTGGCGCAACGAGGTGGCCGCGATCCTGATCGGCTACTTCGGCGGCCAGGAATTCGGCCACGCCCTCACCGACATCCTCACCGGCGCCACCGAACCCGGCGGGCGGCTCCCCACCACCTGGCCCGCCACCCAGGAAGACGTGCCCGTCATCAACGTCACCCCCGCACCCGACGGGACCCTGACCTACGACGAAGGCATCCACATCGGCTACCGCGCCTGGCTCAAAGCCGGCACGGAACCGGCCTACGAATTCGGCTACGGCCTCGGTTACACCACCTGGACCCTCGACGGTGTGGACGCCCCTGTTACAGCGGCCCCCGGCGCTGTCGTGCCCCTCACCGTCACCTTGGCAAACACCGGCACCCGGCTAGGCAAAAACGTCGTCCAGATCTACGCCGAAAAGCCAGGCTCCGCCGTCGACCGCCCCATCCGCTGGCTCGTTGCCTCCATCCCCGTGTGGGCCGGACCCGGCGAAACCGCCACCGCCATCCTGAACGTCCCCACCCGGCTCCTGGCCTACTGGGACAACGGCTGGACCTACGAGCCCGGCGACTACACGCTCCGCATTGGCACGTCAGTCACCGAACTGCCGCTGGAAACCGTGCTCACCCTGACCGACGTCTCCGAGGAGGGGGCAGCATGAACCTGCCCAACCCGCTGATCCCCGGTTTCAACCCGGACCCCAGCATCGTCAAGGTGGGGAGCGACTATTACCTGGCCACTTCCACGTTCGAGTACCTGCCCGGCATCCCCGTCTACCACAGCACCGACCTGGTCAGTTGGACACGGATCGGCCACGTTGTGGATCGCGAAGGGCAGCTGGATTCCCGCGACGTGCCCACCCTCGGCGGTGCCTGGGCGCCCACCATCCGCTTCCACAACGGCCTGTTCTACGTTGCCGTCACGGACGCCATGGCCCGCGGCACCCTGGTGTTCACGGCAAAGGATCCGGCGGGGCCCTGGAGCGATGGCCTCGCGATCGAAGGAGCCATCGGCATCGACCAGGATCTCGCCTGGGACGACGACGGCATGGCCTACATGACCTACTCCGGGCTGGACACTGTCACTGGAAACATGGGTGAGCACGGCGGCATCCTCCAGGTCCGCGTTGATCTAGAAGCCGGCAAGGCACTTGAGGAGCCCCGCAGTGTCTGGTCCGGCACAGGCCTGATGTTCCCGGAGGCGCCGCACCTGTACAAGCGCGGCGACTACTGGTACCTCATGATCGCCGAGGGCGGCACGGAGCGCGGGCACAGCGTCAGCATCGCCCGCGGAACCTCCCCGGCCGGTCCGTTCGAGTCCAACCCGGCCAACCCCATCCTGAGCGCCCGCAGCACAGACCGCCCCATCCAGAACACCGGCCACGGCGACCTGGTGGAGACGCCCGACGGCGGCTGGGCCATGGTCCTCCTGGGCATGCGTCCCAAGGGCATGACCCGCGCCTTCTCCGCGCTGGGCCGGGAAACGTTCATCACCCCGGTCACCTGGGTAGATGACTGGCCCGTCGCGGAGCCGGTCATTCTGAACCCCCGCGAAGGCGGCGCCTTTGAGGATGACTTCGCGGACGCGGAGCTCGACGGCGGCTGGATCGCAGTCCGACGCTTCCCCGGCGCGTTTGCCTCCACCGAGAAAGTCCCGGGACGCCTCACGCTGACCAGCGACGGCACGAAACTGGATGATGCCCGTCCCGCGTTCCTGGGCCGCCGCCAGCAGTACCAGGTGGAGACCATCGCAGCACTCGTGGACGTGGAAGGCGCCAGCGCCAGCGAAAGCGGCTCCGGCGGCCTGGCCGTCCGCTACGACGAGGCCCACCACTACTCCATTGAAACGGACGGAACCACTCTTACGGCCCGGGCCAGGATTTCGTCGATTGAACAGACGTGGACCCACCCGGCGCCCGCCGGACCGGTGGAACTGCGGATCGAGACCCGCGAACCAAACCCGGACAATGCCATCGGCAGCCTGAGCTCAGACACCATCGCGCTCCAGGCAGTCGTCGACGGCCAACCAGTTACCCTGGCTGAACTCGACGGCCGGTACCTCTCGGCTGAGACCGCCGCATCCTTCACCGGACGGGTGGCGGGCGTCTTTGCCAGCGCCGGCACGGTGGCGTTCGACTGGTTCCGCAGCGAAGGCCGCGAACCCCGGTAGAAACCGGCTGGGCCCCGCATCGCAGCTCTGATCACCTCCCACCTCCGCCTGAAAGGCCTTCTGTGACAAACACGACCCTGACACCGCAGTCAGCCACCCGCGAGCAGACCGTCGTGAGCCGGTTATCGGCGGAGTACCGGACAGATACCCCGTTCGTGGCCGAGCCGCGGCCCCGGCTCAGCTGGGTCACTGCCACTGGGAGCACAGACTGGCTGCAAGTTGCAGCCGAAGTCAGGGTGAGGCGGGACGGGAAGTCGGAGTCCGTGCTGCTCGAAGGTCCCGAGTCCGTGCTGGTGGATTGGCCTTTCGCGGACATCACCGCGGGCGGGCAGGTGGAGGTGGACGTCCGGGTCACCGGGAACGACGGCGGCACCTCGGACTGGTGCGCGCCGCTGACCTTGGTGGGCGGTTTTGTGGACGGTCCCTGGCAGGCCGTGGCCATCGGTCTGCCCGCCCCTGCGGGCGAAAATTATCCGCTGGGCCAGCCCGGCCAAGTGCGTCACGAGTTCATGGTGCGGGAAGGGCTGGCCAAAGCCACGCTGTTCGCTACCGCGCACGGCGTCTACCAGGCAGAAATCAACGGGACGGAAGTGGATGACCAGGTCCTCAAACCGGGCTGGACGGCTTATGCGGACCGGCTTAATCATGAAACCACCGACGTCACGGCGCTCCTGGCTCCGGGTGCCAACGCCATCGGAGTCTGGCTCGCGGGTGGCTGGTTCACCGAAAAGTACGGCTTCCACGGCTTCGCCAAACCGTTCTATGGCGAGCAGCCGGCGGTCAAGGTGGAACTGCGCCTTGAATACACGGATGGCACGAAGGACATTGTGGCCAGCAGCCGGGACTGGCGGGCACGCACTGGCGGCCCGCTGGTATCCAGCGGCATCTACGCCGGCGAAACATTCGACGCCCGGCGCGCGGAGGCCGGCTGGTCCGAACCAGGTTTCGACGACGCCCACTGGCTCCCCGCCGCTGTCGACTCCGATCAGAACTGGGCGGATGCCACCCCGGCCACGGCCCCGGCCGTGCGCCGCATCGAGGAACTTCCTGTTAGGGAAGTCCTGACCACTCCCTCCGGCGCCACCGTGCTGGACTTCGGCCAGAACCTTGTGGGGCGGTTGCGGATCCGGGTTTCCGGCGAGCCCGGCCACACGATCACCCTTCGGCACGCCGAGGTCCTTGAAGATGGCGAACTGTCACTGCGCCCACTGCGCCAGGCGGCGGCCACCGACACGTATACCCTCGCGGGCCCCGGTGCTGCGGAAGACGGCCTCGGGGGAGGTGGCGAGGAGGAATGGGAACCGCGCTTTACCTTCCACGGCTTCCGCTATGCGCAGGTGGACAACTGGCCCGGCGAGCTGGACCCGGCGGCGATCACCGCCGTCGTGATCCATAACGACATGCGCCGCACCGGCTGGTTCGACTGCTCAGACCCATTGCTGAACCGGCTGCACGAAAACGCCCTCTGGGGGATGCGCGGCAATTTCCTGGCGCTGCCCACTGACTGCCCGCAGCGGGACGAGCGGCTGGGATGGACCGGCGACATCCAGGTATTCAGCCCCACCGCCAGCTATCTGTATGACTCGCTGGGTTTTCTCGGCTCCTGGCTGCAGGACCTCGCCCTCGAGCAGGGCCACCGCGACGGCGTGGTCCCCATTATCGTGCCGTCTGTCCTGGGCATGCTCGAATCACCTGTGGCCGCTTGGGGCGACGCCGCCACCGTGGTCCCGTGGGTGCTTTTCGAGCGCTTCGGTGACACTGGCCTGCTCCGCCGCCAATACGCCAGCATGCGGGACTGGGCCGACGCCCTCTTGAAGGTCCGGGACAGTTCGGGGCTGTGGCAGGGCCAGATGCAGCTGGGCGACTGGCTGGACCCCGCCGCTCCGCCGGACAAGCCCGGTGCCGCCCGCACCCACGGCGACATTGTGGCCAGCGCCTACCTGTTCCGGTCCCTGGACCTGGTGGCCCACGCGGCTGCCGTCCTGGGGAACGACGCCGACCACGGCAAGTACGCTGCGCTCGCCGAGGAGACCAGGCAGGCCTTCCTGGCCCAATACGTGACGCCGGCCGGCCGCATGGTCTCGGACGCCCAGACGGCCTATTCGTTGGCCCTGATGTTCGGCATCAGCACCGATCCGGCGCAGCGCCAGGCCCTTGGTGACCGGCTCGCCGAGCTCGCACGGTTGGGCGGCTACCGGATCGCCACCGGTTTTGTGGGTACGCCGCTGGTTGCCGACGCCCTGACTGTGACGGGTCACCTCGGTGCTGCCGAGCGGCTGCTCACGCAGACCGAATGCCCGTCCTGGCTCTACCCCGTCACGCAGGGTGCCACCACCATCTGGGAACGCTGGGATTCCATCCTGGAGGACGGCAGCGTCAACCCCGGCGAAATGACCTCGTTCAACCACTACGCGCTGGGCGCGATCGCAGACTGGATGCACCGCACCGTGGCTGGCCTGGCCCCGGCAGCGCCCGGATACCGGAAACTCCGCATCGCGCCGCGCCCGCTGAACAGCCTGACGCACGCTTCGACGTCGCACGAAACTCCTTACGGCCTGGCCCAGGTTGCGTGGAAGCGCGTGGGCGACCGGATCCTGGTGGAGGCCAAAGTGCCTCCTGGAAGCACCGCGGAGGTCTCTCTGCCGGACGGCTCCGCAGGCTTCGTAGTGGGCTCGGGCCAGCACAGCTGGGATGTTCCCGACGCCGGACCGGCAGCAGAACGCAGTACGGCCTCGCTGCACTCCCCGCTCGCGGACATCATAGACGACCCACAGGCGTATGCCGCCGTATGGCAGGCCATCGATGCCCATGATCCAGCCGCGGCCGCGGCCTTCCGCAAGGACACCGTCTGGTACCGGCAGACCACCTTGGACCAGGGCCTGATTTTCACCCAGCCCGCCGTCAAGCAGGACATCGCCGCCGCCCTCGCAGCCCTGGACGGACGCCGCTCCGAACGCACCCGTCACGACTCCTGAACTCCTGAATCACGAACCAAGAAGGCATCGATGAGCACTTTTACCGCTGAAAGCCCCCTGTACTTTGTGATGCGGCATGCCGAGGGTAACCGCATCCTCACCGAGCACGTCCCCACCCTGACCAACAACCCCCTGCTGCACACCCTGTACTTCCACGAGGTGGGACTGATCCTCGGAACCGAGGAAGCCCTGAAGGGAAAGCCTGCCCAGGTTGCAGAGATCCTCCGCCTCATCGGCGAACTCGAGCCGGAGGACACCGTGGCGCAGCGGGCAGCGGCAGCCGCCGTCGACGTCCCGGCCCCCGCCGCCGACTTCGAACCGGAATCCGTTGAACGGGCCAGCGCGGCTGTTTCCCTGCCCACGGCGGCTGCAGCGCAGGACCGGCTCGAAATCACCTTCGCCGGGCCCTCGCACGGCAACCCGTTCACCGACGTCGAACTCCGTGCAGTCTTCACCGCCCCGTCCGGGAAGAGGTTGGATGTGCCGGGCTTCTATGACGGGGACGGCAACTACAAGGTCAGGCTCCTGGTCCCGGAGGCGGGGGAATGGACCTTCGCCACCTCCAGCAACGCCCGCTCGCTCGACGGCATCACCGGATCCTTCAGCGCAGCGGAGGCTGCAGCGGGTGCCAAGGGCGTGGTTCGCGTGGCCAACACGTTCCACTTCGCGTACGACGACGGTACCGCCTACCTGCCGATTGGCACCACGGCCTACGCCTGGACCCACCAGGGCGATGCCCTGGAAAAGCAGACCCTGGACACGCTGGCCACAGGACCGTTCAACAAGATGCGGATGTGCGTCTTCCCCAAGTCGTACCTGTTCAACGAAAACGAACCGGACCTCTACCCGTTCGAGGGCTCCCTTGCCGGTGGTTTCGACTACGAGCGGCCCAACCCGGCGTTCTACCGCCACCTCGAACAGCGCATCAGCCAACTGGACGAACTTGGCATCGAGGCTGACCTCATCCTTTTCCACGCCTACGACCGCTGGGGCTTTTCCACCATGACCCCGGGCCAGGACGACCGCTACCTGAAGTACGTGGTGGCCCGGCTTGCCTCGCACCGGAACATCTGGTGGTCCCTGGCCAACGAATATGACCTGCTCTTCCGCAAGACCACCGAGGACTGGGAACGATTCGCCGGGATTGTCCAGGCCAATGACCCCAGCGCCCACCTGCTGTCCATCCACAACTGCCACGCGTTCTACGACTACAGCCGGCCCTGGATCACGCACAGCAGCATCCAGCGCCAGGACGTACACAAGACCGCGGAGTTCACGGGGGAGTGGCGCGACCGCTGGCAGAAGCCGGTGGTCATCGACGAGTGCGCTTACGAAGGCAACATCGACCAAGGCTGGGGCAACATCACCGGTGAGGAAATGACCCGGCGGTTCTGGGAAGGCGCCGTCCGCGGCGGCTACGTTGGCCACGGCGAAACATATATGCACGACCGGGACATCCTGTGGTGGGCCAAGGGCGGCGGGTTCCACGGCAGCAGCCCGGAACGCATTGCTTTCCTGCGCAGCATCCAGGAAGAGACACCCGGAGGTTTCCTTGATCCGCTGCCCAGCGCCTGGGACGTTCCCACCGCCGGCATCCGGTTCGAGTATGAGATCAGCTACTTCGGGTTCAACCAGCCCACGTACCGGAACTTCGTCATGCCAGCCGGGCGTCAGTACCAGGTGGACGTCATCGACACCTGGAACATGACAGTGGAAACGCGGCCCGACGCAGTGGAAGGACGGTTCCAGGTGGAGCTTCCGGGCCGGCAGTTCATGGCTGTTCGTATCCGCGCCGTTTCCTGACATTTCCGGGAACCGCGGCAGGCCCTCAGCGGCTGGATGGCTGCGGTTCCCGGACGGGGTGTTCCCGCGGCGCCGCGCTAGAATGGATCGATCATGACCGGTGCCCAGCCCCGTTATCTTGCGTGGCTCGTCGTCCTGGCGACCCTCCTCACCGCCTGCGTGCCCGCGGTCGGCATTGACGAGGCCCTCACCGATTCACCGATCCCGGCCACCACGGCCCCGCCAGCCGCGAGCGACGCCACCCTCTCGCCCCAGCAGGCCGCGGCCCCCACGGCAACATCCGTTCCCACCCCATCATCGGTTCCCTCCGCACCATCGGTGCCCAGTCCGGCGTCGGTACCAATGCCGGCCCCGGTGCCCCAGGTGTTTGCCCTCAACCTCTACCAGGAGGGGGACTTCGTGCCGCAGTACACCTTCGACTGGTGTGTTGCGGCGAGCATCCAGATGGCGCACAACCTCATCGACGACACCGGTGGCGGCACGTGGACCGACCGCGCCCAGCAGAATGACCTGTGGGAGATGGCCCGGGCGCGGTCGTCCAACTCGTTCAACGGCGCCAATCCCTTCGGTTGGGCGAAGGTGCTGACCGAGGTGGGAATGGGGCCCTACGAGGTGGTCAGCATCTCCGGCTACGAGGACGCGCTGCAGGCCGCGGCACGCGCCATCGCCGCCACGGGCCGGCCGGTGGGGCTGGTCATGTGGAGTGGCCGCCACGCGTGGGTGATGAGTGGCTTCGAGTCGCTCGGCGATCCCGGCCAGTTCCCGGAATTCTCCGTTACTGGCGTCCACGTCCTGGACCCGCTCTTCCCGCACGGCAGCGGGCAGTGGGGTCCGTCGCCCGCGCCGAACACCCTGATTACCCCCGAGCAGCTGGCCACGCAGTTCGTGGTCCGGGAGCCGCGACGCTGGAGCAGCGACCTGCCTGCGGGCTACCTGCTGGTGCTGCCAAAGTAGTCAGCTTGCTTATGAGTTTGGGTTTTCCTAGGCTGGATCATGTCAGGCAAACAACTCCAGGCGGATGACGCAGTGCTTCCATGTGCTCCCTCCGCCTCACCAGAGGAGGAAAAATGTCAGAACACAGCATCGCAGGCAAGAAAGTCGCATTCCTGCTGACGGACGGCGTGGAGCAGGTTGAACTCACCAGCCCGTGGCAGGCAGTCAAGGACGCCGGCGGCGAACCCACGCTGGTGGCTCCCAAGAGCGGCAAGCTGCAGGGTTATGCGGGCACAGAGAAGGGCGACACCTTCGACGTGGACCTGACGGTTGCGGATGCCAACGCCTCGGACTTTGACGCCCTGGTGATCCCGGGCGGAGTAGTGAACGCCGACCACCTCCGGGTGGACAAGGCCGCCCAGAATTTCACCCGGGCCTTCTTCGAACAGCACAAGCCGGTGGCCTCGATCTGCCACGGACCGTGGCTGCTGATCGACGCCGGCGTGGTCCGCGGCCGGAATGTCACCTCGTACCACACGCTCCAGACCGACCTGAAAAACGCGGGTGCCAACTGGAGCGATGACGAAGTGGTGGTGGACCAGGGGCTGGTGACCAGCCGAAGCCCGAAGGACCTTCCTGCCTTCAACAGCAAGCTGGTGGAGGAAATCTCCGAAGGCCAGCACGCGGGCCAGACGGCCTAAATAAAATTGTTCCCTCAGGGTTAAGAAAAATGCCCGGCGGAGGAATTAGTCCACCGGGTAGAGTGTTGGAATCTGCAGCGACGAAGCTCGCCTGCCATCAAACTCAAACTCCCTGAGGGAACACTTATGTCTACAAAAGTCTCTTCTGACGCGCACGGAGAGCCCGTGCAGGCCACTGAGGCGCAGCCGTCCGCACCGGCGAAGATGTCCCGCGAATCGGTGACCATCATCGCCACACTGCTGGTGGCAACATTCGTGGTGATCCTCAACGAAACCATCATGAACGTTGCCCTGCAGCGGCTGATGGTGGACCTTGGAGTGGACGCGCCCACCGTACAGTGGCTGTCTACCGGCTTTATGCTCACCATGGCCGTGGTCATCCCCACCACGGGATTCATCCTGCAGAGCCTGTCCACGCGTGCAGTCTTTATGCTGGCCATGGGCCTCTTCGCCGGCGGAACCGCGCTGGCCGCAGCGGCTCCCGGCTTCGAAGTACTGCTCCTGGCACGCATCGTCCAGGCCGGTGGCACGGCAATCATGCTTCCGCTGCTGATGACCACCATCCTTACCCTCGTCCCGCTCGCCAAGCGCGGTGCCGTGATGGGCAACGTCAGCATCGCCATCTCAGTGGCCCCGGCCATGGGCCCCACCGTTTCCGGGCTGATCCTGGAGCACTTCACCTGGCGCTTTATGTTTGTGTTCGTCCTCCCCGTGGCGCTCGCGGCGCTGGCGATCGGCGCCAAGTACCTGACCAACATCGGCGAAACAGAGAAGACCAAGCTCGACTTCCTCTCCGTGCTCCTGACCGTCCCGGCCTTCGGCGGGCTGGTCTACGGCCTCAGCCAGATCGGCGGCGGCCACGGAGCTCAGGGCGGCCCGAGCCCGGTAGCTATTGGTGCCTTGGTAGTGGGCGTGGCCAGCCTGGCAGTGTTTGTGCTCCGTCAGCTTCGGCTGCAGAAGGCGGAGGCTCCGCTGCTGGACCTCCGCGCCTTCAACTTCCGGATGTTCACCGTCTCGGTGCTGCTGATGGTGGTGGCCATGATGGCGCTGTTTGGCGGCGTGATCCTGTTGCCGCTCTACCTGCAGGAGATCCGCGGCCTGGGATCGTTGGAGACGGGCCTTGCCCTGCTCCCGGGCGGACTGGCCATGGGCCTGCTGGGCCCGTTCATCGGCCGGCTCTTCGACAAGGTAGGCCCGCTGCCGCTGACAGTGACCGGTTCGGTTTTGATGGTGCTGTCCCTGTGGCAGTTCTCCATGCTCGACGCCGGCACAGCGGTGTGGTGGATCGTCAGCCTGCACGTGGTGCTGAGCTTTGGCCTGGCACTGCTGTTCACCCCGGCGTTCACCACCGGCCTGAACCCGCTGCCGCCGCACCTCTACTCGCACGGCTCGGCGATCATGAGCACCACGCAGCAGGTGGCCGGCGCCGCCGGCACGGCGCTGCTGGTGTCCATCTTCGCTGTGGTTTCCGCCGCCTCCGGTTTGGTTGCCGGGATGAGCGCAGCGTTCCTGACGGCGACTGTGATAGCCCTTGCCGCCGTCGTACTTTCAGCGATGATGCGCAAGACAGAAGGCGCCGGTCCCACCCACGGCGGCCACTAACCCAACTAAGTAGCAGCAGATGTCGTTTTGAGCCCTCAAAACGACATCTGCTGCTACTTACATGGGGTTAAACGGCCAAGGGGTTAGCCGGCGAAGAAGTCGCTGAGTTCGGTGATGAGCTTGTCCGGCGCGCGGAGCACGCCGTCATGGCCGGAACCTTGGAGGATGGTATAGCTCGAACCGGACAGGACGTCGTGGATCTGGCCGCACGCCACGCCAAAGTACGCCGGGCTCTTCTCACCCACCACGATCAGGGTTTCCAGTGGCAGTTCCAGGAACGGTTCGGCCGGCATGTCCGCGGCGATGATCGCCTTGATTTCCCGGACGCCGGTGCGCATCAGTTCGCGCATCTGCTTGCCTACATGCGTGCCGGCGGTGAGCTTGTTGGCGATGGTGAGCATGGACAACGGCATCCGGGAGAACGCGCCGCCGGTTTCCAGGCCCTTGCTCAGCACGGCAAGGGCGCGGTCGTCGTCCCCGGCGGCCGTGGCGCGTTCGTATTCCGCTGTCCAGTCGGCTTTGACGCTGTGGTTCACGGACACGGCGGGATCGTAGACGGCCAGCCGTTCCACGGGAAGCGTCCGGGCCGCGTGCAGGGCCACGGCGCCGCCGAAGCTGTGGCCGAACACGTCGGTGCTGGACGTGTGCTTCATGACGGCGTCAAGGTCCCGGATATCCGCGTCAAGCGTGTAGTCATCCGGCTGCGGCGACGAGGAACCGCGGCCTCGGCGGTTGAAGGTATGCACCGGGCGGCCCAAGGCTGCGCTGAGCTTCTGCGCGAACTTGGTGTAGTCGGCTGCAGTCACCATGGAGGCCGGCACCACCACCACGCCGGAGCCGGCGGACGCCAGTTCGGCACCCGTGGAGAAGAGCTCGAGTGTGCCGCCGTCGGGGGTCTTGATGTTCTCGCGCGTCATGTTCCGAGCCTAGCCGAGGTACCTGAGTGCTGGCAGCAGGAGTGCCTTTGGCGCCGGTAAAGATTTGGGCGGGAAATCAGCCTTTGAAGTACTCCGAGATGTCCGTCACAAGCTCCTCGACGGCGGCGGGGATGGAGCCATGGAAACCCTTGGGTGACAGCTCAAACGTGCTTCCGGGCACTGCGGCATGGAGCAGCTCGGCCGTGGCTTTGTAACAGGCGGGGCTTTTTCCGCCAGCCATGAAATGGGTGTTGGAGGGCAGGACACCGAAGTCCCTGGCGTGGTCCGGCTCGTTGTACGCGGCCCGCAGCTCACCGACGCCGCTGGGCATCACCTGGCGGAACAGCCTGTTCACCTTGGTCCGGGACATCAGGGCCATCAACCCTGCGAGAACCGGCTCGGGAATCTTGGCCAGCGCACTGCCGGGATTGGTGGCCTTCTTCATGTGAGCAAGGGCGTGACCCACGCGGCCGTTGTTAACGGCGTCCTCGAACCCGTCCAGCCAGTCGGTGTCGATGCTGCCGTCGATGTTCACCGCGGCGTCGTACACGGCCAGCTTGTCCGGCACATAAGCTGTGCCGGTAAATTCCTGGACCGCGTTCAACGCGACGGAGCCGCCCAGGCTGTGCCCCAGGATGTTGCGCGCGCGGGTGGCGTCAAGGATTGTGCGGAGGTCTGCGATTTCGGTGGCCATGGAGTAGTCCGCCGGCTGTTCGCTGGACTTGCCGCGGCCCCGGCGGTCGTACACGTCCACCGCCCAGCCGTCGCCAAGGCCCTCAGCCAGCGCTTCCGAAAAAGGGCGATAAATCAGGGCTGTGAGGAAGGCTCCGCCGATCAGCACTACCCGGCGCTCTCCCGGAGCGTCCTCGGTGCCGTAGCTGTACAACGCCAGCCGGCCGCCGTCGTGCGTTGGCACTACCTGTTCTTTCACCCTCCCCATCCTAGGGCGGCGTCCCTTGGAGTTTTTGTCCACCGAACGTGGCCGGCGGCGGTCTGAACGTGCATTATCTGGACAAAAACCCGGTGGCCGGAACTCCCGGTAAACTTGGGGATTGTGACTTCCCAAAACACCCCCAAGAATGCCCCAGAGCCGCTCGACGCCAGCGAACAGATGCGCATCCGCATGGAAAAGCGCGCCAAGCTGATCGAGCGCGGAACCGAGGCATACCCGGTGGGTGTTGAACGCACGCATTCCCTCACCGAGATCCGCGAAAAGTACGCCCACCTCGAAGCGGACGACACCACCGGCGACGTTGTGGGCGTCACCGGCCGCGTGGTTTTTGTGCGCAACACCGGAAAGCTCTGCTTCGCCACGCTGCAAGAAGGCGGCGTTGACGGCAAGGGCACCCGCCTCCAGGCCATGCTTAGCCTGGCCAATGTGGGCGAGGAAGCGCTCGCTGACTGGAAAGCCCTGGTGGACCTGGGCGACCACGTGTTCATCAAGGGCGAGGTGATTTCCTCACGCCGCGGCGAGCTGTCCGTCATGGCCGAGTCCTGGTCCATGGCGTCCAAGGCGCTCCGGCCGCTGCCGGTCCTGCACGCGGAACTGAACGAGGAGACCCGCGTCCGCCAGCGCTACGTGGACCTGATGGTCCGCGACGAAGCCCGGGAAATGGTCTACACCCGCGCCGCCATCACCCGCTCCATCCGCGAAAGCCTCCACCGCCACAACTACGTGGAAGTGGAAACCCCCATCCTGCAGCTGGTCCACGGCGGCGCCCTGGCACGTCCATTCGAGACGCACATGAACGCGTTCGACCAGAAGATGACGCTCCGGATCGCCACCGAGCTCTACCTCAAGCGCGCCGTGGTGGGCGGCATCGACCGCGTGTACGACATGGGCCGCGTCTTCCGCAACGAGGGTGTGGACTCCACACACAGCCCCGAATTCACCACGCTCGAGTGCTACGAGGCCTGGGCTGACCAGTTCGTCATGGCGCAGCGCATCAAGGAGATCATCCTCGACGCCGCAGACGCCGTGGGCGCCGGCCGCACCCTCCAGACCGAGGCCGGGGAAATCAACCTCGACGGCGACTGGGCCTGGGTCTCTGTCTACCCCGGGCTGTCCGACGCCGTTGGCCAGGAAGTCACCCCGGACACTTCGCTTGAGGTGCTGCGCGATATTGCGCAAAAGCATGAGGTGAAGGTGGACCCGAAGTGGGACGCCGAGAAACTGGCCGTGGAGCTGTTTGGTGAGATCGTGGAGCCCACGCTCCTGAACCCGACGTTTGTGTACGACTACCCGCCGTCCGCGCAGCCGCTGGCCCGTCCGCACCGTGAGGACGGCCGCCTCATCGAGGCTTGGGACCTCATCATCGGCGGCATGGAACGCGGCACGGCCTTCTCTGAGCTGATCGACCCCGTCATCCAGCGCGAACGGCTCACCGAGCAGTCCCGGCACGCTGCTGCGGGCGACGTCGAGGCCATGCAGCTGGACGAGGACTTCCTCAGGGCGCTCGAATACGGTGCGCCTCCCATGGGCGGCATCGGGCTGGGCATCGACCGGCTGGTCATGCTGTTCACTGGTGCCGGTATCCGAGAAACCATTCTTTTCCCGCTCCTGAAGCCCGAGGGTCACTGACCGTGGAATACGTCGCCGTGCTTCTGCCCTCGCTTGTGGTGGGCTTGCTTTTCTGGTTTGCCATGAAGTCGATTTTCAATGCCGACAAAGCCGAGCGGCAGGCCGAGGCTAAAGCCCAGGCGGAGGCGGAAAGCCGTGCGTCGGGGCCATTGGACGCGCCTGATACCGACGCGAATAAATAAAACGACAGAACTTTCTGGGAATATCCCCAGGAACCATTTCACGCTTTGACGCGTTGCCATAATGAGGGTCATACTTTTATCAGGAACATCCTGCTTTTCTGAAAACCCGAACCTTTCCAAGAGGAAGACTATTAATGGCACAGAAAGTAAACATCATCCTCGTAGATGATCTGGATGGGGGATCCGCGGACGAGAATGTCCGTTTTGGCCTCGATGGGGTCAGCTACGAAATTGATCTGTCCTCGGCCAACGCGGCCGAGCTCCGTTCGTCCCTGGAGCGGTTTATTGCCGCAGGGCGCAAGACATCCGCCGGCCGTGCCACCCGCACGAAGGCAGTTTCTGGCGCCCGAAGCAATGACTCCGCCCAAATCCGGCAGTGGGCACGGGACAACGGCTACACGGTTAACAGCCGGGGTCGAATTCAGGCTGAAATCCAAGAAGCCTACCAAAAGGCAAATTCCTAGAACCTTGCCTCCTGGCGGCGTAATAGGCCCTGTCTTCACCCTTGGGTGGAGGCAGGGTTTTTTGTGCCAAATGACTATTAGCAAGCCCGCTTCAGTCGAGTGGAAACAGTTGGATGGAAAAGACGCCGACTTCACTTCGGGTCAATCGCGAAGGGCATTTCCGGCGAACGATCCGGCGCGCCCAGCGGACCTTCGGAGGTGGCAGTGGGCCGGACGGCCGGGCGCTGTCATGTCCTGGCGGAAGCACCTGCGGGATATTCCCGCGCCGGCCCCGGTTTCCCCTGTGGCGAACACGCTCCACAAGTCTGGGTCGGCCACGTAGCATCAAAGTACGTCGTAGCTAGGAGTGTGGCGAAATGTTTGAGCGATTTACGGACCGTGCCCGTCGCGTAGTTGTGCTTGCCCAAGAAGAGGCACGCATGCTGAACCACAATTACATTGGTACCGAACACATCCTCTTGGGTCTGATCCATGAAGGTGAGGGCGTTGCCGCCAAGGCTCTTGAGTCCTTGAGCATTTCGCTCGACGGCGTGCGCGAGCAGGTGCAGGAGATTATCGGGCAGGGCCAGCAGGCCCCATCCGGCCACATCCCCTTCACCCCCCGCGCCAAGAAGGTGCTGGAACTCTCCCTGCGGGAGGCTTTGCAGCTGGGCCACAATTACATCGGCACGGAGCACATCCTGCTGGGACTCATCCGTGAGGGTGAGGGCGTGGCAGCCCAGGTGCTGGTGAAGCTCGGCGCAGACCTCAACCGGGTCCGCCAGCAGGTCATCCAGCTCCTCTCCGGCTACCAGGGCAAGGAAACCACCGGCGCCGGCGTTGGCGCGGGCCAGCCCGAAGGCACGCCGGCCGGTTCGGTGGTCCTGGACCAGTTCGGCCGCAACCTGACCCAGGCTGCCCGCGAGAACAAGCTGGACCCGGTCATCGGACGTGAATCCGAAATGGAACGCGTGATGCAGGTCCTTTCGCGCCGTACCAAGAACAACCCCGTTCTGATCGGCGAGCCCGGTGTTGGCAAGACCGCCGTCGTCGAAGGCCTTGCCCAGGCGATCGTCCGCGGCGACGTCCCGGAGACCATCAAGGACAAGCAGCTGTACACCCTGGACCTCGGGTCCCTGGTGGCAGGCTCCCGGTACCGCGGCGACTTCGAAGAGCGCCTGAAGAAGGTGCTCAAGGAAATCCGCACCCGCGGCGACATCATCCTTTTCATCGACGAGATCCACACCCTCGTGGGTGCCGGTGCCGCCGAGGGTGCCATCGATGCTGCGTCCATCCTCAAGCCCATGCTGGCCCGCGGTGAACTGCAGACCATCGGCGCCACCACGCTGGACGAGTACCGCAAGCACATCGAGAAGGACGCCGCCCTGGAGCGCCGCTTCCAGCCGATCCAGGTCAAGGAGCCCTCAGTTGCGCACGCAATCGAGATCCTCAAGGGCCTGCGTGACCGCTACGAGGCGCACCACCGCGTGACCATCACCGACGGCGCCCTGGCCTCCGCTGCCAGCCTCGCTGAACGCTACATCTCGGACCGCTTCCTGCCGGACAAGGCCATTGACCTGATCGACGAGGCCGGCGCCCGGCTGCGCATCCGCCGGATGACAGCCCCGCCGGAGCTGAAGGCCATGGACGAGCGGATTGCCAAGCTCAAGATGGAGAAGGAGTCCGCGATCGACGCGCAGGACTTCGAAGGTGCTGCCGCGCTCCGCGACAAGGAGCAGAAGCTTATTACGGAGCGCTCTGAGAAGGAACGCCACTGGAAGTCCGGCGGTATGGATGACATCTCCGAGGTGGATGAGGATCTCATTGCCGAGGTGTTGGCCAACTCCACGGGCATTCCGGTCTTCAAGCTGACCGAGGAAGAGTCCTCGCGCCTGCTGAAGATGGAAGAGGAACTGCACAAGCGCGTTGTTGGCCAGAACGAGGCCATCCGGTCCCTGTCCCAGGCGATCCGCCGCACACGTGCAGGCCTGAAGGACCCCAAGCGTCCGGGCGGCTCCTTCATCTTCGCCGGTCCTACTGGCGTCGGCAAGACCGAACTGGCCAAGGCTCTCGCCGAGTTCCTGTTCGGTGAAGAGGACGCCCTTATCACGCTGGACATGTCCGAGTACTCCGAGAAGCACACGGTTTCGCGCCTTTTCGGTGCACCTCCGGGCTACGTGGGCTACGAGGAAGGTGGCCAGCTGACCGAGAAGGTTCGCCGCCGTCCATTCTCCGTGGTCCTGTTCGACGAAGTGGAAAAGGCCCACGCGGACCTCTTCAACTCCCTCCTGCAAATCTTGGAAGACGGCCGCCTGACCGACTCCCAGGGCCGTGTAGTGGACTTCAAGAACACCGTGATCATCATGACCACGAACCTCGGAACGCGGGATATTTCGAAGAGCGTTGCCACCGGCTTCCAGTCGGGCACGGATACGCAGACCGGTTACAACCGGATGCGGGCCCGCGTCACGGAGGAGCTCAAGCAGCACTTCCGTCCCGAGTTCCTCAACCGTGTTGACGACGTCGTGGTCTTCCCGCAGCTGACCCAGGACGAGATCATCGAGATCGTGGACATGTTCGTGGCACGCTTGGAGAAGCGCCTCAAGGACAAGGACATGGGCATCGAGCTCACGCCGGCCGCCAAGGTGCTCCTCGCCACCCGTGGTTACGATCCCGCCATGGGTGCCCGGCCGCTGCGCCGCACCATCCAGCGCGAGATCGAGGACCAGCTCTCCGAGAAGATCCTGTTCGGCGAAATCCACGCCGGCGACATCGTAGTAGTGGATGTGGACGGCGAAGGAGACGACGCCAAGTTCACCTTCGCTGGCAACGCCAAGCCGCGCATCCCGGAAATCGCTCCGAGCGCCTAGCAACAAGCCAAGGCCCCGCCCGCTCCCGAAAAGGAGCAGGCGGGGCCTTTCGCTTTCCCCTCTCCATCTACTCAGGGGACCGCTGGCTTGAGTGAGCGACATCGAGCTGCGGCGTCGTGTGTCGACCATTGGGGTTTGTGATGCGGGGCACAGTCGGGTTGAATCGGGGCATGGAAACTGAAAACCCGGCGATCCCGGGCGAGCAACCTGAAACCCCATTCCACGACCTCGACCATTACCTGGCCATTCCGCGCGTCAGCGGTTTGTCCCTGAGCCCGGACGGCCGGAGGCTGGTCACCACCGTTTCCACGCTCAACGGCAAGGGCACCGAATTCGCTACGGCCCTGTGGGAGCTGGATCCCTCCGGGGAGAGGCATGCCCGGCGCATCACCCGCAGCGCCAAGGGCGAGGCCGGGGCCGCCTTCGCGGCCAACGGCGACGTCTACTTCACCTCCGCGCGCCCGGACCCGGACAGCCCCGACGCAGATCCCGTCAACGCACTGTGGCTTTTGCCGGCCGACGGCGGGGAAGCCCGCGTGGTTCTCTCGCGCCCCGGCGGGGTTGGTTCTGTCATGGCCGCCCGGAACGCGGACGCCACCTTTGTCACGGCAGAGATCCTGGCCGGGTCAACGGACGAGGAGAACGACGCCGACCGGCGCAAATCCCGCAAGGACAACAAGGTCGCGGCCATCCTTCACAGCGAATACCCGGTCCGATACTGGGACGCCGACCTGGGGCCGGGGCAGCCGCGGATTTTCGCCGTGGAACCGGGCGAGGACAAGGAACCTGGCAGGCCGTCCACTGTTGATGCGACGGCGCCGCTGCAGCTCCGAAACCTGACCCCGGACGCCGGTCCGCGGCTCCGTGAGGCCGAGACTGTGGTCAGTCCGGATGGCCGGACCATCTACACGAGCTACACCCGGCCGCTGGCCAAGGCGGACAGCCGCTCGGTCCTGGTCGCCGTGGACGTGGCCACCGCAAGCCAGAAGGTACTCCTGGACCAGGCGGGCATGAGCTACTTCCCCGGCCCGGTCAGCCCCGACGGGAACACACTGGTGGTGGTCAGCGAAAGCGACACCACCCCGCACGAGGCCCCACAGGTCAAGTTGCATCTGCTGGACGTTTCAGGCAACGCCCACGAGTCAAACGGCAACAACGCCGGCCTCACCCCGCTGGTCCCCGACTGGGACCGCTGGGCAAAGCCGGCAGCGTGGCTCCCCGACGGGTCCGCCCTCCTGGTCACCGCGGACGACGACGGCGCGTCGCCCGTTTTCCGGATTAGCGTTCCGGCGTCTGCCGCGGAAGTGAGCGTCACCCGGGTGACCCAGGATGCGGCGGCGTACACCGACGTCGTGGTTTCTCCCGGCGGGCGCACTGCATATGCCTTGCGAAGCTCCTATGAGTTCCCACCGGAGGCCGTACGAATCAACCTGGAAACGGGGGAGACTGCCAGGCTGCCGGCCCCGGCAGAACGGCCAAAGCGCGCCGGCCGGCTGGAGCGGCTGGCTGCCACAGCCGGGGACGGTACGCGAGTGCCGGCGTACCTGGCGCTGCCCGACGGCGCGTCGGCTGAGTCGCCTGCGCCCATGCTGCTGTGGATTCACGGCGGGCCGCTGGGGTCCTGGAACGCCTGGACGTGGCGGTGGAACCCCTGGCTGCTCACAGCGAAGGGGTACGCGGTTCTGCTGCCCGATCCGGCCTTATCCACGGGCTATGGGCAGGCGCACATTCAGAGGGGCTGGGGCGAGTGGGGCAAGGCCCCGTTCACGGACCTGATGGCTGTCACCGACACTGCCGTGCAGCGCCCGGACATCGATGAAAGCCGCACCGCGGCCATGGGCGGGTCCTTCGGCGGCTACATGGCCAACTGGGTGGCAGGCCAGACGGACCGGTTCAAGGCGATCGTCACGCACGCCAGCCTGTGGGCCCTGGACCAGTTCGGCCCCACCACGGATGCCTCGCAGTACTGGCTCAAGGAAATGACCGCGGAGATGGCCCTGGAGAACTCGCCGCACCTCCATGTCGAAAAAATCAGCACCCCCATGCTGGTGATTCATGGCGACAAGGACTACCGTGTGCCCATCGGCGAGGGCCTGCGGCTCTGGTACGAACTCCTCTCCAAGTCCAGGCTGGCCGCGGACGAGGACGGCCAGACCCCGCACCGTTTCCTCTACTTCCCGGACGAGAACCACTGGATCCTGCAGCCGCAGCATGCCAAGGTCTGGTACGGCGTCGTGGAGAGCTTCCTCGCCAAGAACGTGCTGGGCAAGGACGTTCCGGTGCCTGCGGAGCTTGGTCTCTAGCCTCCGGTTCTGGTTACCTCCGGCTCTGGTTACTTCCGGCTCTGGTTACTTCCGGCTCGGAAGCTGGGACATTTCCCGCTTGCTGCTCCTTCGTCGCTCTGACGCAAGCTACAGAAATGTCCCAGCCTCCTTCACCTCAATGCCGGACGTCACGGCGACTGACGCACGAGGCGCAGGCCGCCAGGGACTTGTGTAGGCGCCGTCAGAGCGACGAAGGCGCAGGCGCCGGCATGTGTCTGGGGGGTGGTGCCGTTCTTGGGACGGCGCTGTCCCGCGGACCGTACACGCGCCTCGTAGGATTGAGCCTGTGACTGACTCCTTTCATATCCGTCCTGCCCGCACCGGCGATGTGGCCGCCATCAAGAGGCTGGTGGCGCCGCTGGCGGAGCAGCGGATCCTCATGGCCAAGGAGACGGTGGCCTACTACGAGAGCCTGCAGGAGTTCCGGATCGCAGAATCGGACGACGGCGACGTCATCGGCTGCGGCGCTCTGCACGTTATGTGGGAAGACCTGGCCGAGGTGCGCACTCTTGCCGCGTCCGATGCCTGGCGCGGCAAGGGTGTGGGCCACGTGTTGGTGGAGAGCCTCCTGGAGGAGGCCCGCGCGCTGGGTGTTGCCCGCGTTTTCTGCCTCACCTTCGAGGTGGACTTCTTCAAGCGCCACGGTTTCGAAGTGATGGAGGACCAGACCGCGGTGGACCCAGTGGTCTACTCCGAACTACTCCGCTCCCATGACGAAGGTGTGGCCGAGTTCCTTGATCTGGCGCGGGTAAAGCCCAACACTTTGGGCAACACGCGGATGATCAAGTTCCTCTGACACTCGGCTGGCCAGGGCCGGAAATTATGGATGATTTTTGAAGTCTTTTCGTTGATCGATTCGATGGATAAACTAGGTGAACTTGCTGGGGAGCAAACCCCGACTATCGAAAGCACCTCATGCACATCCTCTCCTCCCACACGGAAAAAACCGAGCTTCAGCTTCTGGTCCGCGGGCTCGTATATGCCCCCGGCGACGCCCACTATGACGCGGAAGTCGCAGCCTTTAACCTCGCCACCCGCCACACTCCGGACTTGGTGCTGAGTGCGGTCAACGCCGACGACGTCGTTGCCGCAGTCAGGTGGGCCGCCGCCCGCGACATGTCCATCTCGGTCCAGTCCACTGGCCACGGAGCCGCGAATGCCATTACCGGGGGCCTGCTGATCAGCACCCGGCTCATGCTGGAACTATCCATAGATCCCGAAGAGCAGACCGCCCGGGTGGGCGCCGGCGTGCGCTGGCGGGACGTCCTCAGGGCTGCGGCCCCGTATGGGCTGATGGGCCTGCACGGCTCCACCACCGACGTCGGCGTTGTTGGCTATACCCTCGGTGGCGGCATTCCACTACTGGGACGGAAGTACGGCTTCGCGTCGGACCACGTGCTTGCGTTCGACCTTGTCACCCCCGACGGCGTGCTGCGCAGGGTGGATGCCCACAGCGATCCGCGGCTGTTCGGGCTGCTTCGCGGCGGCAAGGGCAACTTCGGCATCGTCACGGCGATGGAGTTTTCGCTGTTCCCGGCCGGCGAGCTGTTCGCGGGCGGCATCTTCTACGAGGGTAGGCACGCCCGTGAAGTGCTCGCGGCCTTCCGTCACTGGAGCGGGTCGCTGCCGGCGGAGGCCTCGGCGTCGCTGGCCTTTCTGCGCTTGCCGGACATGGAGGAAGTGCCGGGCTTCCTGCGTGGCAAGTTTGTGATGCACCTGCGGTTTGCCTGGCAGGGCACTGCGGAGGAAGGAGGGCGGCTGCTCGCTCCGATGCGCGCGGCCGCTCCCGTCCTCGTAGACGGCGTCGGTCCGCTTCCCTACTTACGGGTGGATGAGATCCACGCCGATCCGGAGCATCCGGTGCCCGTCCACGAAGGTGGAATGCTGCTTAGGGAACTCAGCGACGGTCTGGCGGAAGCATTGCTTCAGCTGGCCGGGCCGGACAGCACCGCTCCGCTCCTGCTGGCGGAGATCCGGCTGATGGGCGGCGCGCTGGCCGTTCCACTCAACGGAGCCGATCCCGACGGCGACTGCGTGGGCGGGCGCGATGCCGCACTCTCGTTCTTCGCGGTGGGGATCATGGCACCGCAGATTGCCCACCTGGTTCCGGCCGCCATCACCGCCGCACGTTTGGCGCTTGAGCCGTTCGGAACGGGAGGCACCGCTGTCAACCTGCACGGACACCTCGCTGCGCCCGAGTTGGCGGCCAGCGCTTGGCCGGAGGCTGCCCGGGTCCGGCTCGGCGAAGCGAAGGCGGAGCTGGATCCGAAGAACCTCTTCCGTCATGGCCACGCCATCCTGCCCGCGGCAAGGGTAGTCCACACCGCGGTGGCCTGACTCGTTGAGCCGCCAGCCCCGCCGTCCGTTCGGATGGCGGGGCTGCGTCATACCAGGACTTTTCCTTGCTTTAGTCGAATTGATGGATAAACTATGGATGGCCTGTGTTTGGGGGCACGTGCGCAAAGGGACAGTCATTGGGGGCTGTCCCTTTCGTCGTTTCCGGCCACGCGCGGCCAACGCGGGCAACCCGCGGGCAAGGCTAGCGGCAGAGGCTGACGGGCAGAGGCTAGCAGGCAGACGCTGGCCGCAAGGGCGGGAACTACCGGAGTGCGGGTGGCGGTAGTAGGGTCAAAGTGACATCCTCCAGGAAGACTGACCGCCCGGGAGCCCCGTGAAAAAACTCATCAACGATCCCCGCGCTTTTGTGGACGAGTCAGTGGACGGCTTCGGCATGGCCCATGCGGACCTTGTCACCGTCAGTGCAGAGCCCCGGTTCATCATCCGCAAGGACGCGCCGGTGGCCGGCAAAGTGGGGCTGGTGTCCGGCGGCGGAAGCGGCCACGAACCGCTTCACGCCGGCTTTGTGGGGCGGGGAATGCTCGACGCCGCCGTGCCTGGGGCGGTGTTCACCTCTCCGACGCCGGACCAGATCCTTCCGGCGACCCAGGCAGCGGACTCAGGTGCCGGCGTCGTCCATATCGTGAAGAACTACACCGGTGACGTGCTGAACTTCGAAATGGCCGCCGAATTGGCCGAGGCCGAAGGGGTGCAGGTCCGCACGGTCCTGGTCAATGATGACGTTGCCGTGGAGGACTCGCTGTATACGGCTGGGCGGCGGGGTGTGGGCGGAACGGTGCTCGTGGAGAAAATCGCCGGTGCCGCTGCTGAGCGGGGCGACAACCTGGACGCCGTGGCCGCCATCGGTGACCGCGTAAACAGCAACGTCCGCACTATGGGCGTAGCTCTGGCTGCATGCACGGTGCCGCATGCAGGCTCACCCAGTTTCGATCTCGGTGAGAACCAGATCGAGATCGGCATCGGGATCCACGGCGAACCCGGCCGGCACAAAATCCCTTTGGAAAGCGCGGACGCCATTACTGACAGGCTGCTGGAACCCGTGCTCAGCGACCTCGGCATCGCCGCTGGCGACAAAGTGCTCTTGTTCGTCAACGGAATGGGCGGGACGCCGCTGAGCGAGCTCTACATTGTGTTCCGGCGCGCCGCCCGGGTGATCGCGAACAAAGGCGCCACCGTGGAACGCTCGCTGGTGGGGAACTACGTCACCGCCCTGGACATGCAGGGCTGCTCCATTTCCGTCCTACGGCTCGACGATGAGTTGACCGGACTGTGGGACGCCCCGGTCCACACGGCCGCCTTGCGCTGGGGAGTGTAGCAATGGTTCTCGATGCGAATTGGGCCGTGAAGTGGCTGACACTCTGCGCCCAGGCCATGGCGGAACACCGGGCGTGGCTCATTGAACTGGACCGTGCCATCGGGGATTCGGACCACGGCGAAAACATGGACCGCGGCTTCCAGGCCGTGCTGGACAAACTCGCCGAGGTCCCCCCGGCAACGCCTGGGGCAGCACTGAAGTTGACGGCCATGACGTTGATGTCCAAGGTGGGAGGCGCCGCCGGTCCCCTGTATGGAACCGCCTTCCTCCGGGCCGCGGCATCCCTGGGCGATTCGCTAGAGGTGGAACCCGCGGCCTTCGCAGGGGCCCTGGTAGCGGCCAGGGACGGGATTGTGGCCAGGGGCAAGGCCGAGCCGGGCGACAAGACCATGGTTGATGCGTGGACGCCGGCTGCTGAAGCGGCCCTTCTTGCGGCAGCAGGCGGTGCCGGCACGGTCCTCGAGGTACTGGTGGCTGCCGCCGAGGCTGCTGAAGCGGGTGCCGTCGCCACGGATCCCATGGTTGCCCGCAAGGGACGCGCCAGTTACCTGGGGGAGCGGAGCGCCGGCCACCGTGACCCGGGGGCCGCCTCCAGTGCCCTGATCCTGCGCGCGGCAGTCGGGGCCGCGGCGTGAGCGTGGCCCTGGTTGTGGTCTCCCATAGTGAAAAAATAGCCGACGGCGCCGCGGAACTTGCCGCGCAGATGGCACCTGATGTTTCGATAGTGTCCGCCGGGGGCACCCCGGACGGCCGGATCGGCACCAGCCTGGAGAGGGTCATGGCCGCCTTGGAGCAAGCTTCAGGCGGGGATGGTGTGGTGGTCCTGACCGATCTGGGATCGGCCGTCATGACAGCAGAATCCGCGTTGGAGTTTGCGGGGCACCCGGACGGTGTACTGCTGGCCGACGCCCCTCTGGTGGAAGGGCTGGTGGCTGCAGCCGTGGCAGCGCAGGGCGGGGCGGACGTACACGCCGTCAAGCGTGCGGCGGAAGGGGTGTACGGCTCCACGCAGGGGGTTCCGCCGTCGTCCTCCTTCAGTGCTGTCGAAGAGGGCTCAGTGACAGGGGCAGGGCCGGAGTTTACTGGCGACTTTGAGCTCATCAACCAGGCGGGCATGCATGCGCGCCCGGCGGCCAAGATCGCCGGGGGGCTCTCGTCCCTGGACGCGCGCGTGACCGTCAATGGCCTGGACGGGACCTCGATGACTGCTCTGATGACGCTTGCCGCCGGCAAGGGTTCGGTGCTGCATGTGGAAGCCTGGGGCGTTGACGCCGAGCGGGCAGTCAACTACGTTGGCGGGCTGGTCCAGGCTGGATTCGGGGAACCATAGGAGTCCCTGCCGTCCTGTTTGGGCTGTCCCCGGTGTGTTCGCTCCGTCCTGTCATAGCCTGCGAATATGCTCGATGCCATGGAACGGCTCGACTTGGATGACAATTGCCCGCTGGTGGTGCTGGACGGACAGACATCCATCGAGGAGCTCTTCGCGGAACTCGGCTTTGAGTGGCGGGCATCGGCGGACCTGGCCGGCCCGGACGCTGACGGCTCCACGGGCGGCTTGCTGGGCCAGGCCACCCTGTTCTGACGGGCGCTAAGGTGCCACTTCGCGTTCACGCGCCGTTAACGGTGGTGCCCTAGATTGTCCCTTCAGGCACTCTCTGCTCGAAGGGATCCATCATGGCCAATATTGCTGAAATTCTTGGCAGGCTAACCCCTGAAGAACTGGACGGGCTGCGCGGGCTTGGGCCCCAGGGCCATCTGACCAGGCCGCTCGTGGAAGCCCTTGACCGGGCCGCCGGTGGTGCCGGTGCCGGCCGCGGCTACTACGTTCCCACCGGCAGCGTGAGCGAAACCGGCGGTCCCCATCTTGTCCTGCGAAGCGACGTGTCGGCATGGCTGTTCGGGACAGCTCCGCAGGTTCCGCACGCGGGGGCAGCCGACCCCGCCCAGCCTTAAGCGGACCTACCTGGCGTCAGGGTGCCTGCCGCAGCCCCTTGGCGTCGAGCACTACTGATGCCGTTATGAACCGTCCGCACTGCTCGCCGTAGGGGAATTCGCCGCGGGGACGGAAGTCCAGTGTCCGCACGGGCAGCGCCGAGCCGTCCGGGGAGGTTCCGGTGGCCGTCACCGCCATGGGCGATTCGGTCAGGGAGTCCAGGAACAGCATGCCGATCATGGTCCCGTCGGGGGAAGCCGTTGCAGAGCAGACGCCGTCCGGACTGCAGCCTTGATCAATGGAAACGCTGCCCTGGTGCAGCTCGAGGGTATTCTCGGTGCACACACCGTCCTGGCACGCCTTCAGCCGCAGGGTGCCCACCTGGGGCACGTAGGGGGCAGCAACGGTAACCGACACAACAGACGCCTGTGCGATCGCCGGACACGGTGTTTCGTAAGGGAAGTAGTAGCAGCCAGAGGTGAGCGCCGTCGTCGTTATCAGTGCCAGAAGTACCCCGGACTTGCTCATACTTCAGGGTAGAACCGGCGGGCGGATGCCCGCACGGCTACCAGGAAAGTGACGCAAACATCGTTATGGCCAGCACGCCGAAGGTCACCAGAATGAGACCTGTTGCCATTCGGCCTTTGGCAATAACGAAGACCGGCAGCGTGGATTCGGCCGGGTTTGCCGGGTTGTAGGCCACCGGGATCGTGGTGCCGATGATCGCCTGGTCGCGGCTGTAGATGTCGGACTGCCCCAGCCACCGCTGGCCGCGTGTGTCCGCGAATTCGTAGGACGGGGCGAACCGGTCCCGGCCGTTGCTGGCCGGGCCGTCAGCGCCGTGGAGGTTGCCCGTGACGGTGGCGGACGTGTGCACCCACCCCGTCATGGAGCGTCGCCGTCGCAACGATGCTGAGAGGGACAGGCCCGCCAGGATCAGGCCGAGCACCAGGAAAAGTCCCGGCAGGACAACAAAAAGCAGCTTCAGGAAATCCATGGGTCAGCCCACCGGAAAGATGCCGATAAACCAGAACGAGCCCAGGGCGAAGAGTGCGAAGAACGGCATCAGGCAGCCCATCACCTTTTTTGATTCGTACGCCACCTGGAACGACTGGTTGGGATTTGCCGGGTTGTACGCCACTTCGAGCAGCGATCCGGGCACCTGCTGGTTTACGTACGAAACCTCGGATTCGCCGGCATGCAGGGTTCCGTTGGGGTCAGCGAACTGGTAGGTGGGGTAGAAGCGCCTGTTCCGCGTTGAGCCGCCTCCGCCATGTGTCCACCCCGCGACGTTGCCGGTCACCGTTGCCTGCGCCTTGGGCCAGCTGGTGATCAGGTTCTCGTGGCGCTTGGCCTTGCGCAGCGTGTGGACAAAGGCAAAAACAACGCCCACCACAAACAGCGCCCAAATGATGTAAAGCACGATCTTCATGGAATTCCCCCGGTTCCGGTCACCAAGAAGTATGCCACCCCTGAAGGGACGGGCCGTTGTCAATGGCTGGAATGGCTCAGGCAGGCAGCCGGTAGCCGCCCTGGTGCAGCTCGGCGAGGCCGTCGCCGAGGAGCCCCGCCAGCGCGCGTTCCAGCTGTTCCGGGGCCGAGTTGAGCCTGTGCAGCGCGGCCAGCGGCACGCCTATTCCGGCGGGCGCGAAACCGAGGTCCGCCGGTTCCTGCTGAAACATCTCTGGCGGGACCGGCCGGTCAGCGACGCGCAGCACGGCCATCACGGCTCCCCGGACCTGGCGGTCGGTGCCGTGCCACGCCTGGCCTTTCGGAACGTACGACGGCGGCGGCTCGCCTGCCGCCAGCCACGCACACGAGTCCCGCACGGGACACACGGCGCATTTCGGTGCACGAGCCGTGCACACCAGCGCGCCGAGTTCCATCACCGCAGCATTCCAGCGCACGGACGTGTCGGCGTCGTCCGGCAGCAGTTCCGCCGCGAGCCGCATCTCCGCGGACGTCAGGGATGGGGAGGGAAGCGCGACGCCGGACATAAGCCGGGCATGGACGCGGCGGATGTTGGTGTCCACCACGGTTTCCCGGCGGCCGAATGCGAACGCCGCCACCGCGGCAGCCGTGTAACTGCCCACGCCGGGGAGATCCAGGAGCTCGGCGTAGGTGCCCGGGACCTGGCCGCCGTGATCGCGTCCGATGGCAACGGCCGCCGCGTGCAGTCGAAGGGCCCGGCGGGGATAACCCAACCTTCCCCAGTGCCGGACTGCTTCCCCTGCCGGTTCGGAGGCCAGGTCTCCGGGAGTGGGCCAACGTTCCAGCCATTCCCGCCACACCGGCAGCACGCGGACCACCGGCGTCTGCTGCAGCATGATTTCGCTGACCAGCACGCCCCACGGCGAGCAGGCAGGTTCCCGCCACGGGAGGTCGCGGGCAGTCTCGGCGAACCAGTTGTTGATCCCGCTGTGCAGGTGGACGAGGCTGGAGCCGCGGGCGGACGGCTGCTTCAAGTTTGCAGGCGAAGTTGCAGTCCAAGGTGCTGGGGCGAGGGTTGTGGCGTCGATCCCAACACTGTAGTGGATCCCCGGTTTGGGATGCCAAGCGGGGCGCCGAAACGGCCGGAAACCCAGCCCGGAACCAATCCGTGACCATAGCGTTGGCGGGGTGCGCGGCGTGGTGGGGCGGCGGAGCCCGGCCGGTTCTCTAGCCTAGAAGGATGGGTAGGCAAGGCACTTCAACATCACGTAGCAAGGCTTCCGCATCCGGTTCCCGCACCGGACGGAAGCCGAGCCCCGCCGTGTACCGGCGGCGTCGACTGTTCGTGGGAGCCGCCCTGCTGATGGTAGCTGCCATGGTGTTTGGAGGCTTCGCGGCGGCTGGGGCATTCAGCAGCAGTTCCAGCCAGGTTTCCTCCACTGGCGATCCCACCGCCAGCCCCACTGAGGCTGTGCCGTCGGCAAACCCCACCAGCACGCCTACCGCAACTCCCGGCTGCAACCAGAACCTGGTGACCGTTTCGGCGTCCACCGACAAGGCAGCCTACGGCCCGGACGAGAACCCGCTGCTCACCCTCAAGGTGACAAATGGCGGCACGATGCCCTGCGAAGTGAATATCGGCACGTCCCAGATGGAGTTCCTGGTGACAAGCGGCGCGGACAGAATCTTCTCGTCCCGGGACTGCCAGGCCAAGAGCGAGGACCTGGTGAAGACCATCGCGCCGGGTGCCAGCGAAACGGCGAACTTTCCGTGGGCACGGAACCGGACGTTGGAAGGCTGCCAACCCATCGAGGCCAAGCCGGGAGCCGGCGGGGCCTACTACATCTTCACGGCCAAACTCGGCTCCAGGGCAAGCCCGAAAGCAGTTTTCCAGCTCAGCTGACCTTCACCCGATGGGCCCACGCCGGCAGGGTTCCCTGGCCGAGCTTGCGAGGCAAGGGTGCCGGTGGGGACAATCGATGGATTTAGAGGAAGCGGTCCAACAGGCTGGCTTCGGCCATCCGGCTCAGGCCTTCGCGAACGGTTCGGGCGCGCTGGTCGCCGATGCCGTCCACCGTCATCAGGTCATCGATCGTGGCAGCCATCAGGAATTGCAGGCCTCCGAAGTGGTCCACGAGGCGGTCGGCAACAGCCTTGGGGACTGCCTTGAGGCCGGAAAGCAGCCGGTAACCGCGCGGCTGAACTACGGCGTCCAGGTTGGCCTCGCCGCCGGCGAAACCGACGATTCCTGAGATCTTGCCGAGGTCGATCAGCTCGGTGGGCCCGAGGTTCACCAGGGCGCTGACAGCTTTTTCAATGTCGTCGGCTGATGCATCCGGGCTGGCGTAATCACGGATGATGACATCGCTGCCGGGACCGCGGCCTACCGTGAGCTCATCGAGCTGGAGGGACAGCAGCCGGCCGTCCTCGCCGAGCTCCAGGACGTACTGCGAGATTTCCTCGGAGATCCGGCGGACCATCTCCTGGCGCTGGAGGGTAACGGCGACATCGCGCACGGTCACCATGGCTTCGATTTCCAGGGCAGACAGCGAACTGGTGACCTGGTCCAACCGCGAACGGTAGCGCTCCAGGGTGGCGAGGGCCTGGTTGGCGCGGGCCAGGACTTTCTCGGATCCCTCCAGCACGTGGCGAAGGCCGTTCACGTACAGTGCGATGATCTGCATGGATTGGCTGACGGAGATGACGGGGACACCGGTCTGGATGGCCACACGTTCCGCTGTGCGGTGCCGGGTGCCCGATTCCTGCGTTTCAATGCTTGAATCCGGGACCAGCTGGACGGCGGCGCGCAGGATGTTCCCGGCGTCCTTGTCGCAGATGATGGCACCGTCCATTTTTGCCAGTTCGCGCAGGCGGGTGGGGGAGAAGTCGATGCCGATGTCGAACCCGCCGGAGCAGATGGAGTCGATGGTCCGGTCCGAGCCTAAAACAATGAGTGCGCCGGTGCGTCCGCGGAGGATGCGTTCGAGTCCATCACGCAGTGGCGTGCCTGGAGCCACTCTGCCCAGAGTCGCCTTGAGCGATTCTTCGGGGCTCCGAGCCATAGTGTTCCCTTCAAAGGTGCGGGCTGCCGCCCGCAGGTACGCCGGTTATGGACTCCGCCGGCGGAGCAAAAAGTACGCAGTTTCCCGCAAGCTCAATGATAGAGGTAAGAACGGGTAACAACCGCACGGGCAAGCCCTAAAGTGCCCCATTAGGGGGTGTCGGAAAATGCCCCGAAAGGCGTCCGACGGCGGCTGGCTGGGAGTGCACTTAGGGCCCGTTTGGGTGCATGGCGGATTCAGGGCCGTCGTTCACATCAGAATGATGCCACGAGGTTGGCGAGCGGTGG
Source organism: Pseudarthrobacter sp. CCNWLW207 (assembly GCF_037203945.1). Taxonomy (NCBI): domain Bacteria; kingdom Bacillati; phylum Actinomycetota; class Actinomycetes; order Micrococcales; family Micrococcaceae; genus Pseudarthrobacter; species Pseudarthrobacter sp. CCNWLW207. The sequence goes on from NZ_JBBCBS010000002.1 coordinate 413,958, forward strand.
GGGAGCCTGCCCGGCTGGCAAAGCGTCGACGAGTAGTCCGGCGTAGCGGAGCTTGTTACCGCTGCGCCCTCCGAAGAACCGGCGCAACTGTGCCGATATCGGCCGATCCCGCTGTGCTGGCTGGCGTTGGAGGATCCGGAACGATGCGAGCTCGCCCTGGTCCGCGATGACGCCGAGCACGGCATCGACCCCAAGGCATCGGATGAGTTCGTCCTCCAGGTCGGCGTAGCAGACATGGAACCCAAGCTCGGCCAGCGAATCGGACCCGATACCCGCCCGGGCGAGCGCGCGGGCGACAATTCGTGACTCGCCCGCATCACACAGTCCGAGTAGCCGGTGGCCTGCACCAGCCGGGCCGTAACGGTCGAGGAAGTGGGCGATGCTGGTGGCGCCGCCCATGGGCACAACGGTTACACGCTCGGCCGACAGGTCATGGCCAGCGCGAACGGCCAGCGCCTCGACCGCCATCCGGTCACTCTCGCCCTCGACCAACACCGTCGTCGTCGCCTGCATAGATCCAGTATGGCAAACGCGAATAGCGGTGCAGCCGCGCGCCATGCAGCACACATTCACGTCATCTCCAGCCCTCGCATACTATATGTATACATTTATCACCAGCGGCCCAAAGGAGTTGCAGTGAATAAACCGGAACTGGAGTTCCACGAACCCTCGGTTGGCTGGCGGAAGGTCAACGGTGACGCCGAACGCGGAATTTGGGAGCAAATACTCGCCGCGGACCCACTCAGGGGAGATTCAACTTTGCTCCAACGCTATGATCCTGGCGCCGATACAACGGCCGGCGGCGTGATCGTCCATGACTACTGGGAAGAGGTCATGATTCTCTCAGGCGAACTCACTGATCTGACGCTCGGGAAAACCTTCACAGCCGGCATGTACGCATGCCGCCCACCGGGCATGGCCCACGGACCGTATGCAAGCGGCAGAGGCTGCAGGATGCTCGTTATTGTTCGTCCAGAGCCAGATCCCACTATGTGATTCAGTGTCCCCGCTGGCGCAGGAGATGCTCAAGGTCGCGGCTGACTTTGCGCAGCGATGCCGCCCGGAGGGCCCTTTCGTCGTCAACGTGCGGCGCCTGGCGACGGGACTTCCCGCCTGCGCCGCGTTTGCCGTTAACTTCCGGGCCGGCGGCCTGCATCCGTGCCGACGGAGCAGCCGGACCGGCCAGCGGATCGAAGAACAGGCCGTTGCCGGGGAATGGTGAAACGGTCACGGCGATTCAGCTCCGGCCGGCGGATGGCAGGGACGCGCTCCAAGTTCTCATGCGGCCAAGCTAGCCTGACGGGATTTCGCCGTCTTGAACTGCTGGTTTCGGGGGCGTTAAGCGGCCACCTTCGGAGCCGGGCTGCTGCTGCGATAAACTTGGAACTTGGCGCTCAGCCATCCCCTTTCCCCGTCCAGCGAAGTCCCGTCAAGCGCCAAGGGCTATCCCCACCGCAGCGAAAGTAGCACCGTGTCCCAAGATGTCCTTAGCCCCGCCCGGGTCCACGAGATTCACAAACAGGCGGCCCGGCGTCGGACGTTTGCCGTCATTTCGCACCCTGACGCCGGAAAGTCAACGCTCACGGAAGCGCTTGCGCTGCATGCGAAGGTGATCGGCACCGCCGGTGCCTCCAGCGGCAAGGCCAACCGCAAGGAAACGGTCTCGGACTGGATGCAGATGGAAAAGGACCGCGGCATCTCCATCAGCTCCGCTGCGCTCCAGTTCTCCTACCGCGACACCGTCATCAACCTGCTGGACACTCCCGGCCACGCGGACTTCTCCGAGGACACCTACCGCGTGCTGGCCGCCGTCGACTGCGCAGTGATGCTGGTGGATGCCGCCAAGGGCCTGGAAACGCAGACCATGAAGCTGTTCGAGGTCTGCAAGGCACGCAACCTGCCCATCATCACCGTCATTAACAAATGGGACCGGCCAGGCCTTGACGCCCTGGCGCTGATGGACGAGATCACCGAGCGGACCGGCCTCCAGCCCATGCCGCTGACCTGGGCCGTGGGCATCTCCGGAGACTTCCGCGGCGTGTGGGACCTCCGCAATGACCGGTTCGCCCGCTTCCAGCGCAACAACGCAGGTGCCAACATCGCCCTGACGGAATACTTCACGCCGGAGGAAGCTGCCGAGAGCCAAGGAAGCAACTGGACGGACGCCGTGGACGAAGCCGGCCTGGTGATCGACTCCAACCTCGAGTTCGACGTCGACGCCTTCCACGCAGGCACCGCCACACCCATCCTGTTCAGCTCCGCCGCCCTGAACTTCGGCGTCAAGGAACTCCTGGATGCCCTGGTGGATTTCGCCCCGCCCGCGGCGCCCCGGCCGGACGTTGACGGCAGCCCGCGCGCCGTCGAGTCCCCGTTCTCCGGTTTTGTCTTCAAGGTCCAGGCCGGCATGAACAAGGCCCACCGCGACCACGTCGCTTTTATCCGTGTGTGCTCCGGCGTCTTTGAGCGCGGCATGGTGGTCACCCAGACCCGCACGGGGAAGTCGTTCGCCACAAAGTACGCCCAGCAGGTATTCGGCCGCGAACGCGAGGTCATCGACGAGGCTTACCCCGGCGACGTCGTGGGCCTGGTCAACGCATCCTCGCTGCGAGTCGGCGACAGCCTGTTCCTGGAGGACGCGGTGGAGTACCCGGCCATCCCGCTGTTCGCCCCGGAACACTTCCAGGTGGCCCGGTCCAAGGACCCCAGCAAGTTCAAGCAGTTCCGCCGCGGCATCGAGCAGCTTGAGCACGAGGGCGTTATCCAGCTGCTCCGCTCCGACCTCCGCGGCGACCAGGCGCCGGTGCTTGCCGCCGTCGGGCCCATGCAGTTCGAAGTGGTGGAGGACCGCATGGCGCACGACTTCAGTGCCCCCATGCGGCTGGAACGCCTGCCCTACTCCATAGCCAGAATTTCGACGGCGGATGCCATGCCGGCGCTGGCCAACGTACCGGGCGCGGAGGTGCTTTTGCGGTCCGACGGCGAATACCTCGCCTTGTTCAACGACGTCTGGGCCCTGCGCCGGATCGAGAAGAACCACCCGGACCTGACGCTGATCCCGATCGGAACGCACAACCCCGCCAAGTAACCGTTCCCTCCAATCCGTCGACTGAACGGAGCCGAATACCCATCGGGAGATCCGGGCTGCCCGGAACAACGGCAGCCGCTCCCGAACTAAGAAAGCCAGGTACCCAGATGTCTGCAGTCCAACCACGCGCGCTCATCACGGGCGCCGGCACCATCAACCCTTTGGGCTCCAACGTTGGGCAGACCTGGGAAGCGTTGCTTGCCGGCCGTTCCGGGATCGCCCCGCTGGATCAGGAGTGGGCCGGGCAGTTGCCCGTGCGGATCGCCGGCCAGGTCACCGCCGACCTGTCCGAGCACCTGACCACCCGCGAGCTCAAGCGGATGGACCGGTGCGGACAGTTTGCCTTGGTGGCCGCACGGGAAGCCTGGCAGCAGGCGGGAGCACCCGACGTCGACCCAGAGCGGTTCGCCGTGGTGATCGGCTCAGCCTATGGCGGCCTCGGTTCCACGATTGAGCAGGACAGGGCGCTGGCCAGCGGCGGCCCGCGCCGGGTATCGCCGCACACCCTGACCCGGCTGATGGTCAACGGCCCCGCCGCCTGGGTGTCCATCGACCTCGGTGCACGCGGCGGAGCCCGCACACCTGTCAGTGCCTGCGCGTCCGGCGCCGAAGCTATTGTCCAGGGTGCCGAAATGATCCGTTCGGGAGCGGCCGACGTCGTCATTGCCGGGGGCGTGGACGCCTCGGTGAACGACCTCGTTATCACCGGGTTCTCGCAAATCCGCGCGCTCTCCACGCGCAACGGCGAACCCCAGCGGGCGTCGCGCCCGTTCGACGGCGGCCGTGACGGTTTTGTGCTTGCCGAGGGCGCGGGGATCGTGGTGCTGGAGAGCGAGGCCCACGCCCGGGCGCGTGGTGCCGCCGTCCTGGCAGAGGTCGCCGGCGGAGCGGTGACCTCTGACGCGAACGACATCGTGGCCGCCGACCCGGCGATGCAACGCAGGGTCATGCAGAAAGCCCTGGCCTCGGCCGGGATGGACGCCGCTGACATCGGCTTTGTCCATGCCCATGCCACCTCCACCCCTGTGGGAGACCGGCTGGAAGCGCAGGCGATCACAGCCATATTTGGTGCCGACGTGCCCGTGACCTCCACCAAGGGCCACACCGGCCACCTCCTGGGCGGGGCCGGGGCCTTGGCCGCCGTCGTAGTGGTCCAGGCCCTGCAGACCGGGCAACTTCCCGGAACGCTGAATGTAGAGGCACTGGATCCTGAAGTGGACCTCAATATCGTGACGGGCAAGGCCCACACGCTGGAGCCTGGCTCCGCTCCGGCCGGTTTGGTGAACGCCTTCGGCTTCGGTGGACACAGTGTTGCGCTGGTAATTAAGGGGAACTGAACACCTCAGCCTCAGGGCCGGGGGCACTGGTCAGGCTGCACGGCAGGACAAACGTCGCCGTCGTTCCCGCGCCCGGGGCACTGGTGAGGCTCAGGGAACCGCCGTGGCCTTCGATGATGGTCTTGCTGATGGGGAGCCCCAAGCCGGCGCCTGGGATGGCCGTTTCACGCGAACGCGAGGAACGGAAGAACTTGGTGAAGGCCTGCTCCTGGTCTTCGGCGCTCATGCCGATCCCTGGGTCCGTGATGGAGCAGATGATCTCCGGTCCGGCCCTGTAAGCGCGGGCGGTGATACGGCCGCCATCAGGGGAGTATTTGATCGCGTTTGAGAGCAGGTTGCCCACCACCTGGCGGATGCGGGCGGTGTCCATCTTGGCCGTCAGTGGTTGCTCGGCGTCAAGCACCAGCTCCAACCCCCTGTTGGCTGCCTGGGGGGCGGTGTACTCGACGACGTCGGCAAGGAGTTGGGCGAGATCGGCCTCCTGGAGGGAGAGGTCCACACTTTCAGACGCCACGGCAATCAGATCGTTCACAAGGCCCAGGAGGTGGGTCGCATTGCGGTAGACCACCTGAAGTTCCGCCTCAATCCCTTCGTGGCCGGGCTCATCCAGGACGAGTTCCAGGTAGCCGAGGATGGACGTGAGTGGCGTTCGCAGTTCATGGGAAACGGTGCCGACGAATTCGTCCTTGGCTGCCAAGGCGGTGATCAGGGCAGTCACGTCAACGAGCGTAATGACGCCCCCGCCGCTGAGGCCGCCCTTGGCCCGGATGGCATGTGCGCTCACGGAATACGCGCGTTGTTCCTCTTCGTCGCCGGCCCACAGCAGTTCATCTGTGAACATTTCGCCCCGGGTAACCCGGGCGACCGGAAGCATCCCCGGCGCCACCGGGGTGGCCCGGTCGCCTTGCAGCACACGGGCCCGCGGATCAGACTCGGCCAGGCGGGCAAGTGCGGGATCAGCGCGGATAGCCCGGTTGGTCAGCACATTGTTTCCTTCTTGGTCAACCACCCAGACCCCCACTCCCACAGCGCCAAGGACGGCGTCCAGGAGCCGTTGTCGGTCCACGCTCTCGGCGAGTGTCTCCGCCAGGGCGAGGTCTTTCTTTAGCAAGGCTTTGCGCTGGCGATGGAGCGTCCCGGCGACGATATGCGCGGACACGGCGATTGCGGTCATCACGAGTGGCAGGAAAATGGTCCGGATCATTGATCCTTGCGTGGGCACTGAGCCCAGGACTGCGGCAGGGACGACAGTGCTTAGGGAGGCTCCCAAGACGGCCAGGACAACCCTTCCGCGTTGCCGGCTCACCGACAGCCAAATCACGGGGAAGACCAGCAGCAGGCTTAATACGCTAAAGCTGGGCCCTCCGGCTTCACGTGTAAAGCCGATCGCAAGGCAGTCCAGGACTGGAATGACCGTTGACGCACTGGCGGGCAGCCTGCCCCACGGAATTGCCACGCAGGCCGCGAAGATTGCCGCATGCGCCAGCAAGGCCAGCCTGAAGCGTTCGTCCATGAGAGTGGGCGGGCTGAAAAACCCGGCGGCAACAACAACGAGCACCACGGTGACAGTGAGTGGAAGCTGGCTCATCACCACCCGGCCCCGGACGCCAAGACCTCCGAAGATCTCGTCTATCCGCCCAGCGAGACGGCTGCCTTCCGCGGGTTCCTCGGGCGCGGGAATGCTTTTTTGTATTCGATTAGTCACTCCGACCCCCCAAGGCGCAGCGGTGAGACCTCCGGCTGCCTGAAGGTCGTTTCGTCAGCCTAGCGCCTTGCCCGCCCGGGGCGCAGTTATTACCGGTGCTTCTTATCCGATCAGCAGGCTCAGAGCCTCGGTCAGGTGCTCCACCTCCCGCACGGAGAAGCCAGCCGGCACTGGTCCCGGGCCGTTGTGGCTGGCCGGGACGACGGCGTGCGTGAAGCCCAGGCGGTGGGCCTCCTGGATGCGCTGGTTGATACCAGGGACGGGCCGGACCTCGCCCGCCAGGCCCACCTCGCCGAAGGCGATCAGCCGGATGGGCAGCGGTTTCCTGGCCTTGGCCGAGGCAACGGCCAAGGCTACGGCGAGGTCTGTGGCGGGTTCGCTGAGCTTCACGCCGCCCACAGTGGCTACGTAGGAGTCGTCCTTGTGCAGGAGGCACCCCGCGCGCTGCTGCAGCACGGCCAGGAGCATGGACACGCGCGAGCTGTCCAGGCCGCTGGTGGCCCGGCGGGGCTGCGAGTTGGGGCTTTCGGCAAGCAGCGACTGGACCTCGGCCAGCAACGGGCGCCTGCCCTCCATGGTCACCGTGATGCAGGTGCCGGACACGGGCTCCTTGGTGCGGCTGACAAAGAGTCCGCTGGGATCAGCCAGGCCCTGGATGCCGTCCTCGTTAAGGTCAAAGCAGCCGACGTCGTCGGTGGGACCGTACCGGTTCTTGACTGCCCGAAGCAGCCGGAGCCTTGAATGGCGCTCGCCTTCGAACTGGCACACCACGTCCACCAAGTGCTCCAGCAGCCGCGGTCCGGCGATGGAACCGTCCTTGGTCACGTGGCCTACGAGCAGCGTGGTCATGTTGCGCCGCTTGGCCGCGGCGATGATGGAGGCGGCGACCTCCCGCACCTGGGAAACTCCGCCGGCGCTGCCATCAACGTCCGCGCTGCTGAGGGTCTGCACCGAGTCCACAATCAGCAGCCGTGGCTCGATTTTCTCCACTTGGCCAAGTGCCTGCCCCAAGTCTGTCTCGGCGGACAGATAGAGGGAGTCCGCGACGGCGTCGATCCGCTCAGCGCGGAGCTTTACCTGGGCAGCGGATTCTTCACCGGTGACATAGAGGACGTCCTGGGCGGTTCGAGCAAATTTCGCGGCGACGTCCAGCAGCAGGGTTGACTTTCCGACGCCCGGCTCGCCAGCCAGCAGGATGACGGCGCCCGGGACCAGGCCGCCGCCCAGCACGCGGTCCAGTTCATCCACGCCGGTGGGCAGGAACGCTGCGGTGGTGGCGTCTACCTCGGCAATCCGGCGGGCGGGCTCGAGGACTGTTGTTGCCGCCGTCGTGCGCGCGACGGCCGCGCCCGTTTCCTCAACGGTGCCCCACGCCTGGCACTCGCCGCAGCGGCCCACCCACTTGACCGTGGTCCAGCCGCATTCCGCGCACTTATAGGCAGGCGCTTTGGATGCCCGGGAAGTCTTTGTAGCCATGGGTTCCACCCTAACTGCGGGGGCAGACATCGCTGGGCAGCGGCACGTGAGCGCTCCCGAAAATACGGGATCAGACGCTCTCAGAGAGCGCTCTCTTGACAGTGATCCGCACCACCTTTAGAGTTATGGAACTTGCAAGAGAGCGCTCTCTCAGCCCCAAGGCAATTCCCCCACAAAGGAGTGACCGTGAAATTCTCACGACGAAATACCGCTGCCGCGATAGCGGGAGCAGCAGCCCTGGCCATGATCGCCACAGGCTGCGGAAGCAGTGCAGACCAGGCGGGCAGTTCGGAGAAGACTGTTGAACTGACGGTCACGACATTTGGAACCTTCGGCTACAACGACCTCTATGGCGAGTACGAGCAGGCGAATCCCGGAGTAAAGATCAAGGCCACGAACATTGACCGCGGGTCAAATGCCCGCACCGATGCCTTCACCAAACTGGCGGCAGGATCCGGGCTCAGCGACGTAGTGGCCATCGAGGAGGGCTGGCTGGGCTCCATCATGGAGGTCTCCGACCAATTCGTGGACCTCAACGAACACGGCGCCGCGGACATCAAGGCCAACTGGGTGGACTGGAAATACAAGCAGGGCACTGACCCCGAGGGCCGCGTTATTGGCTACGGCACTGACATCGGACCGCAGGGACTCTGCTACAACGGCAAGCTCTTTGAAGCAGCAGGCCTGCCCAGCGACCGCGAATCCGTGGCGAAGCTCTTCGGCGGACAGGACGCCACCTGGGAAAAGTACTTCGAACTCGGGAAGCAGTACAAGGAAGCCACCGGCAAGGCCTGGTATGACCAGTCCGGCTTCGTCTGGAACTCCATGGTGAACCAGATGGAGGAGGGCTACTACACCAAGGACGGCGAGCTCAACATCGACGGCAACGCGGAAATGAAGGACAAATTCGAGATGCTGGCGGCCGGAACTGCGGCAGGACTCTCGGCCAACCAAACCCAGTGGGACTGGGGAAACGGGAAGGCCTTCGTTGACGGGTCCTTCGCCACCTTCGTCTGCCCCGGCTGGATGCTCGGTACCATCAAGGGCCAACTCGAATCCGCAGGCGGCGGCGCCGACAGCGGCTGGGACTTCGCAGATGTTTTCCCAGGTGGTGCCTCCAACTGGGGCGGTGCCTTCCTCTCCGTGCCCAAGACCTCGGAACACCCTGCAGAGGCCGCCAAGCTGGCCGCTTGGCTCACCGCCCCCGAGCAGCAGGTCAAGCAGTCCGCCGCCGCCAACAACTTCCCCAGCACGCTCAAGGCCCAGGAAAAGCTGGTCCAGGACGCCACACCCAACGTGCTCTTCAACAACGCCCCCACGGGCGCCATCCTGGCAAACCGGGCCAAGGGCGTCGTAGCCCAGTTCAAGGGCCCGGACGATTCTGTCATCCAGGAAAACGTGTTCGGTCCGGCGCTGAAGAGCCTCGACGCCGGAACCGCTGACGCGGACAAGGCCTGGACTGAAGCCCTGCGCCTCCTCAACGACCTGGTCGTCAACAACTAACCCGCTGTGGGGCCTCCCGGCTGGGAGGCCCCCCGATGAAGCGCGAGACCCCATGACAACCACCTTGAACCGATCCGCCAAGCCGGCCGCAGTCAAATCCAAACCCACCTTCAAACAGCGACTGAGTATCTTCGACGTCAAAGCCTCGCCCTACTTCTACGTTGCGCCGTTCTTTATCCTGTTCGCCCTCGTAGGACTCTTCCCGCTGGTCTACACGTTTTTTGTCAGCCTCTTCGACTGGCACCTGCTCAAAGGGCAGGGGCAGTTCGTGGGGCTGGAGAACTTCGCTGAGGTCCTGCAGGACCGCTTCTTCTGGAATTCCCTCTTCAACACGGTGAGCATCTTCCTGCTCTCCTCAGTCCCGCAACTGGCCGTGGCCCTTTTCCTGGCTGCGGTGCTGGACCAGAACCTCCGGGCCAAGACTTTTTGGCGCATGAGCATCCTGCTGCCCTACATCGTGACGCCAGTAGCGGTGGCCATGATCTTCACCAACATGTTCGGCGAGCAGTACGGCCTGATCAACAACATCCTGGGGAACTTCGGCCTTGACCCGGTGATGTGGAAAAACGAGACCATCCCCAGCCACATCGCCATCGCCACCATGGTCAACTGGCGCTGGACAGGCTACAACGCCCTGATCCTGCTGGCCGCGATGCAGGCCGTCCCGCGGGACCTGTACGAATCTGCCGCCCTCGATGGTGCAGGTGCCGTCCGCCGGTTCTTCAGCATCACACTGCCCAGCATCAGGCCCACCATGGTCTTCGTGGTCATTACGGCAACCATCGGAGGCCTCCAGATTTTCACCGAGCCCAGGTTGTTCGATCCGGCCACCGCCGGCGGGTCACAGCGCCAGTTCCAGACCACCGTCCTGTACCTGTGGGAGATGGCCTTCCAGCGCCAGAACTTTGGGAAAGCCTCAACCATCGCCTGGCTGCTCTTCCTGATCATCGTCCTGTTCGGCCTGGTCAACTACTTGATCTCACGCCGGATCGCCACAGCGGATGCCGCCAGGCCATCCCGAGCCGCCCGGAGGACAACTGCCGCCCGGAAGCGTGCTGAAAGGACTACCCAATGACCATCATGGACCACGCAAAACCCGGATCTGCGAGGCCCGCTTCCGGCAGCGCCTCTTCGCCGGGCTCCGCGCCGGCGAGGCCGGCCATCCTGCGCAAACGCATTTTCGGCACCGGCGAACGCCCCGGCTTCCTCAGCTACGGGCTGCTGCTGGCCTTCCTGCTCTCGTCCGCCTACCCGCTGTGGTGGTCCGTAGTGATCGGCAGCAGGTCCAACGAAGCCCTGGGAGAAGCCTGGCCGCCGCTGCTGCCCGGCGGGAACTTCTGGACAAACGTGGGCGAAGTCTTCGACACCGTTCCCTTCTGGCTGGCACTCGGAAACAGTGTCCTGATTTCGGGAATCATCACCATTTCGGTGGTCGGCTTTTCCACCCTCGCCGGCTACGCCTTCGCCAAGCTGCGGTTTCGCGGCCGGAACGGGCTCATGCTGATGGTCGTTGCCACCATGGCCATCCCCACGCAACTGGGCATCATCCCGCTCTTTATGGTCATGCGGACCCTTGGCTGGACCGGCGAGATCGGCGCCGTCGTTGTGCCCACCCTGGTTACTGCTTTTGGTGTCTTTTTCATGCGGCAATACCTGGTGGACGTCATCCCGGATGAGCTCATCGAATCGGCCCGCATGGACGGGGCCAACATGATCTCCACGTTTTGGCACGTGGCCATCCCGGCGGCCCGCCCGGCCATGGCCATCCTGGGCCTGTTCACCTTTATGACGGCCTGGACGGACTTCCTCTGGCCGCTCCTGGTGCTAGACGCCGGCAACCCCACGCTGCAGACCGCACTCAGCCAACTGCAATCTGCCCGTTACGTGGACTACTCCGTGGTCCTGGCAGGCGCGGTTCTGGCCACCCTGCCGCTGCTGGTGCTGTTTGTGCTGGCAGGAAAACAACTTATTTCAGGAATCATGCAAGGAGCAGTGAAGGGCTAATGCCACATTCGACGTACTCACGGCAGTGGCCGGAAGGATTCATCTGGGGATCCGCGACGGCGGCGGCCCAGATTGAGGGGGCCAGCCACCAAGGCGGCAAGGAGGACTCCGTGTGGGACCACTTTGCGCGGATCCCCGGTGCCATCGCCCAGGGCGACACCCTGGAACACGCCGTTGACCACTACCACCGGATGCCGCAGGACGTTCAGCTCATGAAGGAACTGGGGTTGGACTCCTACCGCTTTTCCACCAGTTGGGCGCGGGTGCGGCCGGGAGACAAGGCCGTCAACCAGGAGGGCCTGGATTTCTACTCCCGGCTGGTGGACGAACTGCTGGAGGCCGGGATCCTGCCATGGCTGACCCTGTACCACTGGGATCTGCCACAAGCCCTGGAGGAGACGGGTGGCTGGGCAAACAGGGACACGGCCTACCGGTTCGTCGACTACGCCAACGACGTCTACACGGCGCTCGGCGACCGGGTCCAGCACTGGACCACTTTCAACGAGCCCTTCTGCTCCTCGCTGCTGGGCTACGCTTCGGGGGTCCACGCCCCCGGGCGCCAGGAACCGCGCGCTGCAATATCGGCCGTGCACCATCAGCACCTTGCCCACGGCCTCGCCGTCAATGCCCTGCGGCAACGCGGCGCCCAGAACCTCGGGATCACGCTTAACCTAAGCAACTCCATTCCGCGGGACCCGCAGGACGCCATCGACTTGGACGCAGCCCGGCGCTTCGATTCGTTGCAGAACCGGATCTTCCTCGACCCCATCCTGCGCGGAAGCTACCCGGAAGACACCTTGAATGACCTGGCGCCGTTCGGCCTGCCGGACCTTATCCTTCCCGGGGACCTGGAAGCCATTAGTGCGCCGCTGGAGTTCCTCGGAGTCAACCATTACCACGATGACCTCATCAGCGGGCATGCTGATGATGCGGGAAGCGATGGCCACTCCGGCGGGGCCGAACGCGTCGCTGCTTCGCCGTGGGTGGGGTCCGAGGACATCGCCTTTCCCAGCCGCGGCCTTCCGCGGACTGCGATGAACTGGGAAGTGAACCCGGATGGACTGCGGAAACTCCTGGTCCGCCTCGGTGAGGAATACCCCACCCTGCCGCCGCTGTACATCACCGAAAACGGTGCCGCCTACGAGGACACCGTAAGCCCGGACGGCGGCGTTCACGACGCGGAGCGAACCGGCTTCATCCTTGACCACATAGCCGCCGTAGGAGAGGCGATGGACCAGGGTGCCGACGTCCGCGGCTACTTCGTTTGGTCGCTGTTGGACAACTTCGAGTGGTCCTGGGGGTACGGCAAGCGCTTCGGGATAGTCCGTGTGGATTACGGAACCTTTGAGCGCACCGTCAAGGACAGCGGCCTGGCCTATGCCCGGTTGATCGCTGCCGCAAAACGGAACGTCGCACGGCTGCCCGCGTCATTGCCTGCCTAAACTGGAGTCCCGGGCGGAAGCCCGCTTAACCTCACGGAGCGAAGAAGTGAAGCAAGATCAACGCGGAAGCCGGCCGGCGCCCACCCTGGAAATGGTGGCTGCGCTGGCGGGCGTGTCCCGCGCTACGGTCTCGCGCGTGGTCAATGACGTGCCCAGCGTGGACGAGGACATTGCCGCGAAGGTCCGCCAAGCCATCCTCGCCGTGAACTACACGCCCAACCGCGCGGCCCGGTCCCTTGCCAGCCGGAAACCCAACTCAGTGACCCTGATCGTGCCGGAGTCCACGTCCAAGGTCTTCGCCGACCCGTTCTTCGCCTCCGTGGTCCAAGGCGTGGCGTTGTATCTCGCAGACACCGACTACACCCTCAACATGGTCATTGCCTCCGAAGCGAAGCCGGAAAAGACCCGGGCTTTCCTGCTCGGCGGCAATGTTGCGGGTGCGCTGGTGGTCTCCCACCATGCGGGGGACCGCTCCTGGGCACACGTCAGCGACCACATCCCCATGGTGTTCGCGGGCAGGCCGCTGGGCGAGGGCGGAAGCTACTACGTGGACGTGAACAATGAGGCAGCCGCCGAAGGTGCTACCCGCCTGCTGATCCAGGGCGGACGTTCGCATATCGCTACGATCGCCGGACCGCAGGACATGCCGCCCGGCGTCGACCGGATCAACGGCTGGAGGAAGGCCCTGGAGGCGTCCGGCCTGGACGACTCCCTGGCGGAATATGGCGATTTCACCCTCGCTTCCGGCGCCAAGGCCATGCGCCGGCTCCTTGAACGCGGCAAACCCATCGACGGACTCTTCGTGGCCAACGACCAGATGGCTGCCGGGGCCTACACCGTCCTCCAGGAGCGCGGGATACGGATTCCCGACGACGTTGCGGTAGTGGGGTTCGACGACGACTCATTTGCCACATCCGTGAACCCGCAACTGACAACCGTGCATCACCCCATCATCGAAATGGGCAAGAAGATGGCCGAGATCCTGGTCGACCTGATCGAAGGGAAGCCCACGGACCGGGTTACCCAGATCCCTACGTCGCTGGTGATTCGTGATTCGGCCTCTTAGCTGGGGCGTGGTGGCCACCGGACGGATCGCCCACCGCGTCACCCGCGACCTCGCCCTCCTGGAAAACACTGTCCTGCATGCAGTGAGCTCGCGCAGCCCGGCCGCTGCGAAGGAGTTCGCCGGGCAGTACGGCTTCGCGGCCAACTACCATGACGGGCCTGCCGGCAAAGGTTACGATCTGCTCTTCGGCGATCCTTTGGTGGATGTGGTCTACATCGCCACGCCGCACGCCCAACACTTTGAGGTTGCCAAAGCTGCGCTGGAAGCCGGAAAACACGTCCTGTGCGAGAAGCCCCTCACGGTAAACGCCAGGGAAGCCCGCGATCTGGCACAGCTGGCGGGGGAGCGGAAACTGTTCTTGATGGAGGCAGTGTGGACCCGGTTCCTGCCGGCGACCCTGCGGGCCCTGGAAGTGGTCCGGGGCAAGGAAATCGGCGCTGTCCGGTGGGTTCAGGCCGATCTGGGTTTCGCGGCCACCTATGACCCAAACAGCCGGCTTTTTGATCCGGCGGCCGGCGGTGGCGCCCTCCTGGACCTCACTGTCTATCCGCTGACGTGGGCCGTCAGCGTGCTCGGATTTCCCACGAAGGTCACCGCGGCGGGCTTGCTGAACCATGACGGGATAGACCTCCAGAACACGGTGACCCTTGAGTACCCGGACGGCGCCACTGCCCAACTGGTTTCCTCGTTGCAGTCCAGCAGCCCCGGCACCGTCACCATCAGTGGCACGCAGGGCTGGCTACGCACCGGTTCACCCCTCTACCGCCCGCGCAGGGTCGAATACCAAGGCGCGGACGGCGTGGTCCACGTCGAGGAGTTCCCGGAGGAGGCTGAAGGCTTCATCCACGAGCTGAGGGAAGCTGCCCGGTGCATTCGAGCGGGTCTTCTGGAGAGTCCCCTGATGCCTTGGGACGAAAGCGTGCGGATCATGGGGCTTCTGGACAATGTCAGGGACCAGTTGGGCGTGCACTACGCCAACGACCGCTAAAGCCCTGGCAGGACGTCCCGTGCTTCGCGTGAATCCATCCCCGTAGCCTCCAGCAGGTCCACCATCAGCGGCCGGAACAACATGACCACGGTCTCGCCCTCCAGCCGCTGCACTTCCAGAAGTTTCGGGTGCAGGCGCAGGGCGATCTCGCTCAGGTCCTGCCGGGCGGTGCGCAGGTGGGCGCGGCGGGCGCCGTCGTGCGTTTCCGCCAGGCCGAGCGACAGCTCATCAATAGCGGCAGCGGTGTCCTGCAGTACCCCGGCGATGTTGTCAGTGGCCTCATCCGAGAGTGCGGCGTGGTTAATGGCGCTGGTCAGCCGGCGCGCAAAAACGCGGCTGTTACGCAGGGCGAGATCGATGAAGTCCAGTGACTGCTTCAGCCGGTCCAGCTCGTCGCGGTGGCGGCGGTAAGCGGGCGAAAGCGTGGCCACCTCCCCTGAAGCGCGCAGGGAATGGCGCATCGCGTCCACCAGCGGCTGGCAGTTCCGGCCCCGGATCAGCGCATGCCAGGCCTGGGTGGAGTCGCTGTTCGTCAGCGCGGTGGCGCATTCCCGCAACACTTCCGCCAGTTCGTGGAGGAGGTTTTGGACATCCTTGCGGGGCTCCCGGCGCGGATCCTTGGGCACAAGGATGGTCACCAGCAGCGCGAACAGACCGCCGATGATGGCGTCGATGCTGCGCGTGAACGGCCCGCCGGCCGGCGCCGGCAGCAGCACCACCAGCAGCGATTGCAGGCCCAGTTGCGTCGTGAAGATGTTGCCGCTGTCCAGGAAGCGTGCCAGCAGGATGGAGACAAGGAGTACGACGGCGGCAACCCAGATTTCGCCCCCCAGCCAGTGCAGGAGCAGATCACCCACCGCAATGCCGATGGTGCAGCCCAGCCCCACCTCCACCACCCTGCGCAGCCGTGGCTCCCGGGAGAAGCCCAACGCGATCAGCGAAGATGTCGCCGCGAACAGCGGACCAGAGTGCCCCAGCACGTACTCGGCGAACGCATAGGCCCCCACGGCACAGCCGGTCATCTGAATAGCGGGGAACAGTGAGTTGCGGCTACGGATCAGGCCGGTGCGGATGCGGCCGCGCAGGAATCGCCCGCTTGCTGAGAGTCCCGCAGAAATGGCCATGCGTTCAAGTCTATTCACCGGCGGTGCACTACGGCCGGACATGTGATCTGCGCAATGGTGACGCTGCACATGTAAGCCAATATCCCGCCGTCGTTAATTTCCCGTTCACTTTGGACAGCCCATCCCGTTACCTGCGGCCCATAACTTCAATGAAGGTACAGAACGTACGCATCGCGCTGCAGGGCGTCTCCGGCCCTGCCCGCAACTGAATAACCCTGGAAGGGGTACATCTAGTGAAGGCTCTCCGCTTCGGCCGCCACGCGGCTATCGCTGTTATTGCAGCCGGCGCACTCGCGCTCACCGCCTGCGGTTCAGACCAGGTCACGGGCGCAGCGCCCGCTGGCAGCCAGTCCGCCGGCCCCAAGGTCACCGGCACGCTCACCGGTATCGGCTCCTCGGCGCAAGGCGCAGCCATGGATGCCTGGAAGACCGCATTTGCTGCTGCCAACCAGGGCGCAACTGTGCAGTACTCCCCGGACGGTTCCGGCGCAGGCCGCAAGGCACTCCTGGACGGTTCGGCCCAGTTCGGCGGTTCGGACGCCTACCTGAAGGATGAGGAATACGCATCCTCCAAGACCATCTGCGGCCCGGACGGCGCGCTGAACATCCCGGTCTACATTTCTCCGATCGCCATTGCCTTCAACCTCCCGGGCATCACCGAACTCAAGCTCGACGCTGCCACGGTGGCCAAGATCTTCCGTGGCGAAATCGCCACTTGGAACGACCCCGCCATCGCGGCCCTGAACGAAGGCGTCAGCCTCCCGGACCTGAAGGTCACCCCGGTGAACCGCTCTGACGACTCCGGCACCACCACCAACTTCACGGACTACCTGGCAGCAGCTGCTCCCGAGGTCTGGACTGACAAGGCCGCTGGCATCTGGCCGGCAACCCTGCAGGGCGAGAACGCCAAGGGCACCTCCGGCGTGGTCAAGACCGTTACCGACACCCCGGGCGCCGTGACCTACGCGGATGACTCTGCCGTCAGCGGCAAGCTCGGTGTTGCCCAGATCAAGGTTGGCGAGTCCTTCACCAAGATCTCCGCCGACGCCGCCGCCAAGGCAGTTGACGCTGGCAAGGCCGTCGAAGGCCGCTCGGCCAACGATCTGTCCATCAAGCTGGACCGCAAGACCAGCATCGAAGGCGCCTACCCGATCGTCCTGGTTTCCTTCCACGTTGTCTGCTCCACCTATGACAAGCAGGAAACTGTAGACCTGGTCAAGGCTTTCGAGAACTATGTTGTCTCTGAGGAGGGTCAGCAGGCTGCCGCCGATTCCGCCAAGTCCGCGCCGCTCTCTTCGGCCCTCGCCGAGAAGGCCACGAAGGCCATTGAAAGCATCAAGGTCAAGTCCTAGCACCTGCCCTGACCGAGTTCCCCGCCACGCCGAGAGGCGGGGCGGGGTACTCGGCTTTGTAACCCCATCGCTTTACGCTTCCCAAGCACCACCTCAACCGAAGGGTCGGGAATGACCGTCACCTCCCTGAAAAGCTCCCAGGGCGCAGGCCGCGCCGGGGACAAGATCTTTTCCGGAGCAACCCTGGCCGCAGGGTGCCTGATCCTTGCCGTCCTGTTCGGCGTTGCGCTGTTCCTTGTGGTGCAGGCAATCCCTGCGCTCACCGCACCGGCCGCCGAGATCCAGGGCGGAGAGGGATTCTTTTCCTACATCTGGCCCATCGTGATTGGCACCCTGATCGCCGCTTCCATCGCGCTGGTGATCGCCACTCCCATCTCCATCGGCGTGGCACTGTTCATCTCACACTTCGCACCGCGCCGGCTGGCCTCCGGGCTGGGCTACGTCATCGACCTGCTGGCTGCCATCCCCTCCGTGGTCTACGGTGCCTGGGGCGCTGCCTTCCTGGCCAAGGAAATCTCACCGGCCTACAACTGGCTCGCGGACAACATGGGCTGGCTGCCCATCTTCCAGGGGCCGGCGTCCGCCACCGGCAAGACCATCCTCACCGCCGGCATCGTGCTGTCCGTCATGGTCCTGCCCATCATCACGTCCCTGAGCCGCGAGATCTTCCTGCAGACCCCCAAGCTCCACGAGGAAGCGGCATTGGCCCTGGGCGCGACGCGCTGGGAAATGATCAAGATGGCCGTGCTGCCCTTTGCCCGCCCCGGGATCATCAGTGCCATCATGCTGGGCCTGGGCCGCGCCCTCGGCGAAACCATGGCCGTTGCCCTGGTCCTTTCCTCCGGCGCCCTGACCGCGAGCCTGATCCAGTCCGGCAACCAGACCATCGCAGCCGAGATCGCCCTGAACTTCCCCGAAGCCAGCGGGCTCAAGGTCAGCACCCTCATCGCCGCAGGCCTGGTCCTGTTCGTGATCACCCTGGGCGTGAACATGATCGCCCGCTGGATCATCACCCGGCACAAAGAATTCTCGGGAGCCAACTAAATGACCTCCACCGTTACCCCGGTCCGTAAGCGCTCAGCGCTCACCAAAGGCCAGCTGCCGAAGTACGCGCCCTACGTGGTGCTGGCCCTTGCCCTGGTGGCCGGTGCCGCCATCCTCGCCCTGATCGGCTTCAACGCCTTCGGCTGGGGCATCGTCTCAGCCATCCTGTTCGCCGCCGGCCTGGTGGGCTGGAGCGCTGCCGTCGAAGGATCCCGCAAGGCGAAGGACAAACTGGCCACGTGCCTGGTGGTGGGCTCGTTCCTGATCGCCCTGTTGCCCCTGATTTCCGTCATCTGGACCGTACTGGCCAACGGCATCCCCGGCATCATCACGCCCGGGTTCCTCGGCAGCTCCATGAACGGCGTCACCGGCGTATATGACAACCGGGCCGTCGAAGAAGGCGCTCCAGTGCTGGGCGGCATCTACCACGCGCTGCTGGGCACCGTGCAGATCACCATTTTGGCCACCATCATCTCCGTGCCTGTTGGCCTGCTCACCGCGATCTACCTGGTGGAGTACGGCAACGACGGCCGGCTGGCCCGGGCCATCACTTTCTTCGTGGACGTGATGACCGGTATCCCGTCCATCGTTGCGGGCCTCTTCGCTGCGGCGTTCTTCTTCGCCGTGGTGGGGCCGGGCACTAAGACCGGTGCCGTGGCCGCCGTCGCGCTTTCCGTCCTGATGATTCCCGTGGTGGTGCGATCCAGCGAGGAAATGCTGAAGATCGTGCCCAACGAGCTGCGCGAAGCGGCCTACGCCCTGGGCGTGCGCAAGTCGCGCACCATCCTCAAGGTGGTCATTCCGACGGCGATCTCCGGCATCGCATCCGGCGTCACCCTTGCCATCGCCCGCGTCATCGGTGAGACGGCACCCATCCTGGTCACCGCCGGCTTCGCCACGAGCATCAATGGCAACGTGTTCGGCGGCTGGATGGCCTCGCTGCCCACGTTCATTTACACCCAGATCCTGAACCCCACCTCACCGGCCAACCCGGACCCGTCCTCGCAGCGGGCCTGGGGCGCGGCCCTGGTGCTGATCCTCCTGGTGATGCTGCTGAACCTCGGCGCCCGGCTCATAGCCAGGGTGTTCGCCCCCAAGACCGGCCGCTAGGCCGCATAAACTTATTCCGTACCCCAGCAAGTGAAGGAACACCATGTCTAAGCGCATCGACGTCAAGGACCTGAACGTCTACTACGGCAATTTTCTCGCCGTGGAAGACGTCAGCATCAACATCGAAGCCAAGTCCGTCACGGCGTTCATCGGCCCCTCGGGCTGCGGAAAGTCTACGTTCCTGCGGACCCTGAACCGCATGCACGAGGTCCTCCCGGGCGCCCGGGTGGAAGGCGAAGTCCTTCTCGATGGGGACAACCTCTACGGCCCCGGTGTCGACCCCGTGACCGTGCGCTCCCAGATCGGCATGGTGTTCCAGCGGCCCAACCCGTTCCCCACCATGTCCATCCGCGACAACGTGCTGGCCGGCGTGAAGCTGAACAACCAGAAGATCTCCAAGGGCGAGGCCGATGCCCTGGTGGAACGCTCACTGCAGGGCGCCAACCTCTGGAACGAGGTCAAGGACCGGCTGGAGAAGCCGGGCTCCGGCCTCTCCGGCGGCCAGCAGCAGCGCCTGTGCATCGCCCGCGCCATTGCCGTGGAGCCGCAGGTGATCCTCATGGATGAGCCGTGCTCCGCCCTGGACCCGATCTCCACCCTGGCCATTGAGGACCTCATCAACGAGCTCAAGGACCAGTACACCGTGGTGATCGTGACCCACAACATGCAGCAGGCCGCACGCGTCTCGGACAAGACGGCGTTCTTCAACATTGCAGGGACGGGCAAGCCGGGCAAGCTGATCGAATTCGGCAACACCCACACGATCTTCAGCAATCCCACGGTGAAGGCCACGGAAGACTACGTCTCCGGCCGCTTCGGGTAGTCGCCAGCCGCTCCCCAGGTTCGCAAGCTCGCCCGGGGACCCCTGCGGCTGTGGGCCCACCATCGATTGCTCCAGTAGCGCCCTTTTGACGCCCCAAAAGGGCGGCCACGGAGCAATCGATGCCATATGCAGGAAGCCACGGACCACAACTGGTCCGGGGCTTCTTTGCAATCGGGGCGGCGTCTAAGGACCTAGGAGTCAGCCAGCGGTGACAGCGCCAGCGCCAGGATAAAGGCCCCGGCAGCCGTCGCAGCCGGCGTCAGCACCCACAGCGCGAGGATCCGGATCACCAGTTTCCGGTTGGTGACGGAGAAGTGCTGGTTCTCGCCGGCTCCCAGCACGCCAGCAGTCACGGTGTGCGTGGTGGACACAGGCCAGTGCAGCCCGATGGCCCCCACAAACAGGATCGCTGCACTGAAGATCTGCGCCACGGAACCCCGTAGCGGGTCAATCCGCGTGATTTTGTAGCCGATGGTGTGGGAGATGCGCCAGCCGCCGAAGAGTGTTCCCGCTGAGATCATCACGGCGGAAAGGAGTGCCACCCACACGGGGATGGTGCCGCCGTCGGCATAGCCGCTGGCCAGCAGGGCGAGCAGGAGGACTGCGCTGACGCGCTGCCCGTCCTGCAGGCCGTGGCCAAAGGCGACGGCGCCGGCCGCGATGGCTTGGCTGCGGCGGAAGCGGGTGTTGATGACGTTGGGCTGGGCGTAGCGTGCCGCCCAGGTGGCCGGGTAGACTAGGAGGAAGGCTCCACTGTAGGCAACCAGCGGGGAGAGCAGCAGTGGCAGGACCACCTGGAAAAGGAGCGACTGGTCCACGCCGCCCACCGCGCCGCCGCCCACTGCAAGGCTGGCCAGGCCGGCACCGGCGAGTCCGCCCACGAGCGCATGCGTGGAGGAGGACGGTATTCCACGCCACCACATCAGGATGCCCCAGCCGCAGGCGCTCGCCAGCCCGGCAACCAGGATGCTGAGCCCGTTGGCGCCGCCGGGGAGCGTGATCCAGTGCTGGCTCACGGCCACTGCCAGGCTTGCACTGAGCAAGGCGCCGAGGAAGTTGAAGAAGGCCGCCAGCAGGACGGCGACGCTGGGAGTGAGTGCCCGTGTGCGGACAGTGAGTGCCACGGAGTTGGAGACGTCGCGGAAGCCGTTGAGGAAAGCAAACGCCGCAGTCAGCAGCACCACCGCGGCGAAGATGGCTGCGGTCACCTCAGGATTCCTTGACGATGATGCTGCCCACCTGGGTGGCGATGCGCCGCATGTCCTTGGTGACTTCAACGAGCTGGTTGGCGATGTCCCGGTTGCGGGAATACTGAGCCCACTTCATGTCTGAAATCATGTCCGCCACCCAGACGCGGTGAGTGCGTTCGGCACGCTTGGCCAGCCGCAGTATTTCGATCCAGTAGTCCTCCAGGTCATCAAGGTTGTTCAGCCGGCGCATGGCGTCCACCGTCAGCTCGGCCTGGCGGCTGATGATTTCCAACTGGTCCGCAGCCCGCTTGGGGAGGCGCTCCAGCTTGTACAGGGCCACCAGTTCCGCGGCGGCGTCGAGCTTCTCGATGGCCTCGTTGAGGTAGCGGGACAGCGCGTACATGTCCTCCCGGGGGAGGGGGTTCACGAAACTGGTGCGCATGTGGGTGAGCAGGGCGAAATGCAGTTCGGCGGACTTGGCCTCGTGGTTGTGCATATCCTCCACGAGTTTGCCGTGCTCGGCTGCGGGGACGCCCAGGATCTCGGCGAGCGTGGCGGTGGCCAGTACGATCTGGCGTGCCATCTCTGAAAGGAGGTTCAGCCCGGCGGGCTCCTGGGGAAAAAGGCGCAGCTTCACGTGGGTACCGTCTCCGGGAAATGTACTGGGATGGGGAAGCCGGCTTTGTGACTTGACCGCAGCCCGCAACTGACCATTACTCTACCGGGCGGTTACGGGGCGCTGAAAAAATGGCATAAAAATGGTGCCGAACCGGATACGCCTCTCGGCGGTAGGCCGCTCTAGGCGGCTAAATGTTGAAGCCCGGGGGTTTCGCGGTTCGACACCAGTTTCAGTGAACTACGTTGGATCGCCCAAGTCAACATTGACAGATTCGGCCTTCTGGGGTCAGTCCAGCTCGCCCAGGCGCCAGGCGTTCGCCGCATGTTCGAGGTCCTCGGCTGTCTTCACCAATTGGTGGGAGTTGCGCGTGAGCTTGCTCGCGTGGGCCTCGTTGCCGTGCTCGGCACCGTCGGCGATGGTCGCTTGGCCGAGCGCCACTACCCGGCAGAACGCGGCCGAGCGTTCCAGCGCGACGTCGAACTCGCCGTCGAACGCCCCCGAGAGGATGGCATCAGCCATGGTCCGCATTTCATCCGCACCGGGCGGCTCGGCGGCGCCGGCCACCACGTTGGACACCTGCGCGGTGTCCTTGCCGGCACGGAAGTAGACCGAAATCCTCTCCGGGTCCTGGACGGTGGCCGCGCGCAGGGCGTACAGCCGCCAGAGGGCGCCGGGCAGGGACCGGGCCGGGCTTTCGGCCCACATCTCCGCGATGGCTTCCAATCCTTGTTCGTCGGTCAGCTTGACCAGCCGTTCGGTGATCACGGGGTCGTCGCTGTCGCGTCCGTGGCGCACCAGAGCCTGCGCCGCGAGGTGTGCAGCCTCGGAGACGCGTGCCGGATCTGGCCCCCCGGCAAACGGCTCAAAGTCGATGGGGGCGAAAGGCTTGGGCTTGTGATGCCGGTTGGCTCCGCCGTAGTGACTGGGTCCTGTTTGCTCGCTCATGCCCCCACGCTACTCCTGTGCCCAAAGGGAATCGAGTGCGTCCCGGAAGGGATGCGGGCCCCGTCGGGGAGCTGGAAACCAGTGCCGGAAAAGCACGGCGGGAAACGGCAGTGTCGGCGTACGACGGCGGCGCGCACCTGCGTGCCGGATCAGCCCCCGGTCTGGGGTACAGTATTAACGTCCAGAAATGGACTGGGCTGATCGGCTCTTTTGACGGTCAGTTGGGGCCTTTAGCTCAGTTGGTAGAGCATCGGACTTTTAATCCGTGGGTCGTGGGTTCGAGCCCCACAGGGCCCACTCTTTCACCGAAGAGTGGCAAGTCCCCGGCATCCTGGAAACAGGCTGCCGGGGACTTTTTCTTTGCCGTGAATCCCGGCTTTCCTACCCTGTTGCCGTTCCCGCCCTTCAAGGCCCGGATCTGCGGACAAGCTTAGGACGGGGCGGCAAGGCCGGACATCCAGTACTCGATCAGGGTTCGACCGCTGGCGCATGGCAACGGGCACAATGGGTACATGTCAAAAAGCAGCAACGGGCGACTGCCGCGCCTTGAAGACGTGGCCGAGCTCGCGGGTGTCTCCCACCAGACGGTCTCACGCGTCATCAACAACCACCCGAACGTCAGCAAGGCCACCCGGGAAAAAGTGGAGGCTGCCATTGCGGAGCTGGGCTACCGCCGGAACACTGCGGCGCGCAGCCTGGTGACCCGGCGCTCGCAGACCATCGGCGTGCTGGGCAGCGAACTCTCCCAGTACGGGCCGGCCAACACGCTGCTGGGAGTCGAACAGGCCGCGCGGGATGCCGGGTACTTCGTCAGCATCGCCGCACTCCGCTCCGTCAGCCGCGACGCCATTTTCGACGCCTTGCGGCACTTCACGGACCAATCGGTTGACGGTATCGCAGTGCTGGTGCCGCACTCCGAAACCCTGCAGATCCTTGAGGAATTCAACCCCGGAGTGCCCGTGGTTGCCGTCGGATCCCTGGGCAACGACGCGGTGAGTGGCGCCATGGTGGACCAGAGACGCGGCGCCGAACTCGCCGTCGGGCATCTCATCGAGCTGGGGCACCGCAGGATTGGTCATGTGGCGGGTCCTGCGGACTGGATCGACGGCGCCCTCCGCGCCGACGGCTGGCGGGCAGCCCTCGAGGAGGCCGGGCTCCCGCATGATCTGCTGGTCGAAGGAGACTGGAGCGCTGGCAGTGGTTACGAGATCGGCCGCCGGCTCGCAGCGAAGCGCACCGCCACGGCGCTCTTTGTGGGCAACGACCAGATGGCGCTGGGACTGCTTCGGGCGTTCAACGAGGCCGGGGTCCGCGTTCCCGACGACGTCTCCGTGGTTGGGTTCGACGACCAGCCGGAGTCGGGGTACTTCACTCCGCCGCTCACCACCGTGCGCCAGGACTTTGAGGAGCTCGGCAGGCGCTGCATGGACATCATGCTGAAGGAGATCGAGGCTGGTGCCGCCGTGAGTTCCACCGTTGTCACCCCCCAACTGGTCCTTCGGGCCAGCACGTCAGGACCCGCCCCGGCCCCGTAGTCCTGCTGCCGTAGTCGTTGAGCTATTTCGGACTCTTGACTTCAATGTTGTTAGCGCTCACAATTGACAGCAGGCCGCGAGGTGGCGGCAGCTCATTGGAGGAACTTTTTATGGACGTCACAGTAGACGGCACAGACAACTACGTCATTGGCGTGGACTACGGGACGCTCTCCGGACGCGCGGTGGTGGTCCGGGTCAGGGATGGCAAGGAACTCGGCAGCGGGGTTTTTGACTACCCGCACGCGGTAGTCACCGATGCGCTGCCGGCGGATGTGGCAGGTGCAGCCGCCGCACGGCTGCCTGGTGAATGGGCTCTCCAGGTTCCCAACGACTACCGTGACGTCCTCCGCAACGCAGTTCCAGCAGCGATCGCTGCCGCAGGGATCGACCCGGCGGCCGTCGTCGGCATTGCCACTGACTTCACTGCCTGCACCATGGTGCCGGTGAAGGCGGACGGGACCCCGTTGAACGAGCTGGAAGGCTTCGCCAACCGGCCCCACGCCTACGTGAAGCTGTGGCGCCACCACGCCGCGCAGCCGCAGGCTGACCGGATCAATGACCTAGCCGCGGAACGCGGCGAATCGTGGCTTCCCCGCTACGGCGGGCTCATCTCCTCCGAGTGGGAATTCGCCAAAGGCCTGCAGCTGCTGGAAGAGGACCCGGAAGCCTACGCCGCCATGGACCACTGGGTCGAAGCAGCCGACTGGATCGTCTGGCAGCTTTGCGGGCAGTACGTACGCAACGCCTGCACTGCCGGCTACAAGGGCATCTACCAGGACGGCCGCTACCCGTCCGAGGACTTCCTGGCCGCGCTGAACCCGGCGTTCAAGGACTTCGTCAGCGCCAAACTCGAACACACGATCGGCCGTCTCGGCGATGCCGCGGGCTACCTCACGGCAGAGGCAGCCGAGTGGACGGGCCTGCCAGAGGGCATCGCCGTCGCGGTGGGCAACGTGGACGCGCACGTCACCGCCCCGGCTGCCCGGGCGGTGGATCCGGGCCAGCTGGTGGCCATCATGGGCACTTCCACCTGCCATGTCATGAACGGCACCGAACTGCACGAGGTGCCCGGCATGTGCGGCGTGGTGGACGGCGGAATCGTCGACGGGCTGTGGGGCTACGAGGCCGGACAGTCCGGTGTAGGCGACATCTTCGGCTGGTTCACCAAGAACGGCGTCCCGCCGGAATACCACCAGGCCGCAGCCGAAAAGAACCTGGGCATCCACGAATACCTCACCGAACTCGCCTCCCGCCAGGGGATCGGCGAGCACGGCCTGATCGCCTTGGACTGGCACTCCGGCAACCGCTCGGTGCTGGTGGACCACGAGCTCTCCGGCGTGGTGGTGGGCCAGACCCTGGCCACGAAGCCAGAAGATACCTACCGTGCCCTGCTCGAAGCAACGGCCTTCGGTACGCGCACCATTGTGGACGCCTTCCGCGATTCCGGGGTGCCGGTGAAGGAATTCATCGTGGCCGGCGGCCTCCTGAAGAACAAGCTCCTGATGCAGATCTACGCGGACATCACCGGGCTGCAGCTCTCCACCATCGGCTCAACCCAGGGTCCGGCACTGGGCTCGGCCATCCACGCAGCCGTCGCGGCCGGAAAGTTCGCCGACATCCGCGAGGCTGCGGCAGCCATGGGCTCCGAGCCCGGGGAGGTTTACACTCCGATCCCGGAAAACGTTGCCGCCTACGAGGAACTGTTCGTCGAATACCGCGCCCTCCACGACTACTTCGGCCGCGGCGCCAATGACGTGATGCACCGGCTCAAGGCCATCGCGCGCCGCTCCGCCAAAGCGTCCAGTGCTGGCACAGCAGCCGCCACCCCCGCCACCGTTGGAGCCACCGCATGAGCAACGCAACCGCTAACACGCTGGAAACCATTGCCCGGATCCGGGCGGAAGTTTGCGCCCTGCACGCCGAGCTCACCCGCTACGAACTGGTGGTGTGGACCGCCGGCAACGTCTCGGCCCGAGTTCCCGGCCGAGATCTGCTGGTCATCAAACCTTCCGGCGTTTCCTACGATGACCTGACGCCCGAGCAGATGGTGGTCACCGACCTCCACGGGGTGCCAGTGGATGGCGATGCGGACGGTGAGTGGGGCAACCCGCCGCTGTCGCCGTCGTCGGACACCGCGGCGCACGCCTACGTCTACCGGAACATGCCCGACGTCGGCGGCGTGGTGCACACGCACTCCACGTACGCCACGGCCTGGGCCGCCCGGGGCGAATCGATCCCGTGCGTGCTGACCATGATGGGCGACGAATTCGGCGGCTCCATTCCGGTGGGCCCGTTCGCACTGATCGGCGACGACTCGATTGGCCAAGGCATCGTGGAGACGCTGAAGAACTCCAATTCGCCCGCCGTGCTGATGCAGAACCACGGCCCCTTCACCATCGGCAAGGATGCCCGCTCCGCAGTGAAGGCTGCCGTGATGTGTGAGGAAGTAGCACGCACCGTGCACATTTCGCGCCAGCTGGGCGAGCCGATCCCGATCGACCAGGGCCATATCGACTCCCTTTACGCCCGCTACCAGAACGTCTACGGCCAGTAACGCTGCCCGTCAGCCCACCGAACTTACTTCGCAGGAGAACCCATGAGCACCGCAGCAAACACTTCCCTTGACGGCTTCGAGGTCTGGTTCCTCACCGGCAGCCAGCACCTCTACGGCGAGGATGTCCTCAAGCAGGTGGCCGCCCAGTCCCAGGAGATCGCCAACCAGCTCAACGCCTCCTCTGCTGTCCCGGTCAAGATCGTCTGGAAGCCGGTCCTGACCGACTCGGATGCGATCCGCCGCACCGCGCTGGAAGCCAACTCGGACGATGCCGTCATCGGCGTCACCGCCTGGATGCACACCTTTTCCCCGGCCAAGATGTGGATCCAGGGCCTGGACCTGCTGCGCAAGCCGCTCCTGCACCTGCATACCCAGGCCAACCGTGACCTGCCCTGGGCGGACATCGACTTCGACTTCATGAACCTCAACCAGGCCGCCCACGGCGACCGCGAGTTCGGCTATATCCAGTCCCGCCTGGGCATCGCCCGCAAGACCGTAGTGGGGCACGTCTCCAACCCGGAGGTGGCCCGCCAGGTGGGCGTATGGCAGCGCGCCGCCGCCGGCTGGGCCGCCGTCCGCACCCTGAAGCTCACCCGCTTCGGCGACAACATGCGCAACGTCGCCGTCACCGAGGGTGACAAGACCGAGGCCGAGCTGCGCTTCGGCGTCTCGGTCAACACCTGGTCCGTCAACGAACTCGCCGAGGCCGTGCACGGCGCCGCGGAGGCCGACGTCGACACCTTGGTAGCGGAGTACGAGGACCTCTACGACGTGGTTCCGGAGCTCCGCGCAGGCGCGGCCCGCCACGACTCCCTCCGCTACGGCGCCCGCATCGAACTGGGCCTGCGCAGCTTCCTCGAAGCCAATGGATCCGCCGCCTTCACCACCTCCTTCGAGGACCTCGGCGCGCTCCGCCAGCTCCCGGGCCTTGCCGTGCAGCGGCTCATGGCCGATGGCTACGGCTTCGGTGCCGAGGGCGACTGGAAGACCGCCATCCTGGTCCGGGCGGCCAAAGTGATGGGCGCCGGCCTGCCCGGTGGGGCCTCCCTGATGGAGGACTACACCTACCACCTTGAGCCCGGCTCGGAGAAGATCCTGGGCGCGCACATGCTGGAGGTCTGCCCGTCCCTGACGGCTGGAAAGCCGACCCTGGAGATCCACCCGCTGGGTATCGGCGGCCGCGAAGACCCGGTCCGCCTGGTGTTCGACGCCGACGCCTCCCCAGGCGTGGTGGTTGCCCTTTCGGACATGCGGGACCGCTTCCGCCTCGTGGCCAACGCCGTGGACGTCGTACCCCTGGACCAGCCGCTGCCCAACCTCCCCGTCGCCCGCGCCCTGTGGCAGCCGAAGCCCGACTTCGCCACGAGTGCCGCCGCGTGGCTCACCGCCGGCGCCGCGCACCACACCGTGCTCAGCACCGCCGTCGGCATGGATGTGTTTGAGGACTTCGCCGAGATCGCCAAAACCGAACTCCTCACCATCGACGAGGACACCACCATCCGCCAGTTCAAGAAGGACCTGAACTGGAATGCTGCCTATTACAAGTTGGCTGGCGGAATCTAAGCCCCTGTAGTTCGCAGGGTTGATTGAGGTCAGGGCGCGAACACCGCGCCCTGATTTCAGTTAATGGCCTTCTATATCGCCAACACCCGGCGCCCACCTACTGGTCGAAGTGGGTTCGGGGCGCGCCATCCGGGAGTTTGTCCAGAATGTCCTCGGCCACCTTGCGGAGTTTGATGTTCCGGTGGCTTGAAGCATTGGAGATGATGCCGAAAGCCTCACGATAGGAACATCTGTTCTGCGCCATGATGACGCCGCAGGCGATGTCGATGGAGGTCCGGCTCTCCAGGGCTGAGCGGAGATCGGCTGCGGATGACTGGGCTTCCCTGAGCTCCGTGACCAGCCTGAGGCTCCGGGATGCGAGGTCCGCAAAGCCGAGGGCGGCGGCAACCACAGCCTGTGGAAATGCGGCCGTTCTGGCGGCAAAAAACACGAGGGCGGACTGCGCGCCGTCGTCCAGTTGCAGCCGCACCGCCATCATGCTCTTATAGCCGGCGGACCTCAGGTAGCGCCTGTATTGGGGCCAGCGGAAATCAGCTGACATGTGGTTTGCGGCTACAGGAAGCCCTGTAGCCAGCGCATCCGTCAGCGGCCCCTCTCCGAGTTCCAGTTCTAGCGAAGCCAGCTCGCGGGCATGGTCGACTGTGCCCGCAAGGGTGGTGTGCTTGCCGTGGTGCAGCACAACAGCGCATTCCACAGCGCCACCCGTGGCCTGGCTGAGAGTTGCGCCGGCCATCCTGGCCAGCGTGTCCAGCGATTCCGTGAGGCTTTGGGCACCCGTCACGAGATCGAGCAAGAGACCTTCACGCAGGCCGTCAATTTCCGGGACGTCGAAGGCACCGCGGGATGATTGCCCTCCATCGCTGGGGGACGGAGAAGGCGGAGACGGATTCGTCATGGCTGTGTCAGCGGGTCCCGGGCGCGGTGGCGCTGGCAGGGGCAGATTGCGCGAACAGAGGGCCGGCGACGGCTGGGGGAGAGGCCTTGGTCTCAAAGACCTCCTCGTCGCCGGCCCCGCTTGGTGCCCCGGTCATGAGGGCCGGGAAGTCGCAGCATTCGGGTCCTGCCCGCATCCTTTCTCACACCCCCAAGTGAGCAATTCACGTTCCTTCTCTCAGTCGAAAGTAGTTCTCGACGACAGCTGAGAGAACGGTAATCGGTACTCGTTTTTCAGATTAGGTATTACTTGGTTTTGCGACTGAGTACTCACATTTGGTCTCTGCGTGCGTTGTTGCCCAGCCTCGGGTTTTCTACGCCTTTGGCCGGAACCAATCTCCGAACAGACCTTGACTCACCCCGCTGTCAACGCTAACAATTGATTTCTATAACGTTGTAGAAGAATCAGAAACGAGGAAGTTTTCGTGGGCACATCAGAGTCAGCCGCAGCTAAGGTCACCGTCGACCCGTCCTTCACCGTAGGGCCCGTCCGCCGTCGTACCTTCGGTGCGTTCGTGGAGCACCTGGGCCGCTGCGTCTATACCGGGATCTTTGAGCCGCAGCACCCCAAAGCGGATGAAGACGGTTTCCGGACGGACGTCCTGGACTTGACCCGCGAGCTGGGCGTCTCCACCGTCCGCTACCCCGGCGGAAACTTCGTGTCCGGTTACCGGTGGGAAGACGGGGTGGGCCCGGTGGAACAGCGCCCTGCACGGCTTGACCTCGCCTGGCACTCCACGGACCCCAACCTCGTGGGCGTGGACGAGTTCGCCAGGTGGTCCGCCAAAGCCGGCGTCGAAACCATGATGGCCGTTAACCTTGGCACCCGTGGCACGCAGGAAGCGTTGGACCTACTCGAATACTGCAATATCGACGGCGGCACTGCGTTCTCGGACCAGCGCAAAGCCAACGGCGCGGAGAACGGCTACGGCATCAAGATGTGGTGCCTCGGCAACGAGATGGACGGACCGTGGCAGATCGGCCACAAGAACGCCCTCGAATACGGCCGGCTCGCGGCAGACACTGCCCGCGGCATGCGCATGATCGATCCGGACCTGGAACTGGTGGCCTGCGGCAGCTCCGGACCCACCATGCCCACCTTCGGCGAGTGGGAGCGGGTGGTTCTGACCGAGACCTACGAACTCGTTGACCTGATCTCCGCGCACCAGTACTTCGAGGACTTCGGCGACTTGCAGGAACACCTCGCCGCCGGACACAAGATGGACTCCTTCATCCGCGACATCGTGGCCCACATCGACCACGTGAAGTCGGTCAAGAAGTCCGACAAGCAGGTCAATATCTCCTTCGACGAATGGAACGTGTGGCACATGAGCCGCGGCGAGTCCAAGTCCCCGAGCGGCCAGGACTGGCCGGTGGCTCCCGTCCTGCTGGAGGACGTCTACACGGTGGCGGACGCCGTCGTCGTCGGGGACCTGCTGATTACGCTGCTGCGCAATACGGACCGTGTGCACTCAGCGAGTCTGGCGCAGCTGGTCAACGTCATCGCGCCCATCATGACCGAACCGGGCGGCCGGGCGTGGAAGCAGACCACCTTCCACCCGTTCGCACTGACCTCCCGCCACGCCGTCGGCACTGTGCTGCAGGTCGCCGTCGAATCTCCGCTGGTCAGCGGCGGCAAGACGACGGGCTTCACTGCGTTGTCCGCCGTGGCAACGTTCGACGCCGACAAGGGTGAGGCAGTGGTCTTCGCCGTGAACCGCTCGGCAACGGACGCACTCACCCTGGACGTCGCCGTCGCCGGACTGGGCAACGTCAAGGTCATTGAAGCGGTCACTTACGCCAACAAGGACCCGTACTGGCAGGCCACCGCAGATGATTCGACGTCGGTCCTGCCCGTCGAGAACGTCAGCGTCAAGGCCGACGGCGGGCGGCTCACAGCGGAACTTCCCGCAGTGTCCTGGTCCATGATCCGCGTGGCGCTGGAGCCCTAGAGCCGGAAGCCTTCTCCCGGCCATGACGGGGGCGGTGGGTTGGTGGAAAGATAAGGGCCATGGAACTTCACATCACCGGTGACCCGGCTGCCGACAAACTCCTGAGCGACGACGCGTTTGCGCTCCTGACCGGCATGCTTCTGGACCAGCAGGTGACCATGGAATCCGCCTTTGCGGGCCCGGAAAAGATCCGGGCCCGCATCGGTTCGATCGCACCGGCCGCCGTTGCGGCCTATGAACCGCAGGCCTTTGTGGAGGTGTTCAAAGAGCGGCCGGCAGTGCACCGGTTCCCCGGCTCCATGGCGGGGCGCGTCCAGGCCCTCGCGGAGACCGTGCAGCGCGACTGGGACGGTGATGCCACGCTGATCTGGACCAAGGGTGAGCCCGATGGCAAGGAAGTCCTGCGCCGGCTTCAGGAATTACCGGGCTTTGGGGAGCAGAAGGCAAAAATCTTCCTGGCGCTCCTGGGCAAGCAACGCGGACTGCAAGCTCCCGGCTGGCGTGAAGCCGCCGGCCACTACGGCCAGGAGGACGCGTTCCTCTCCGTCGCGGACATCGTGGACCCTGACTCGCTCGCCAAGGTGCGGGCCTCGAAGCAGGCGGCAAAAGCTGCTGCCAAGGCTGCCAAAGGCTGATCCCTCCCCCTGGCCGGTCAAACGGCGGATACCCTGACGACGGCGGGTTGTTCCGGTTGCGGCAATATCTGCAACGATGTACGGAAACAGATCGCAAGGAGAATGAAGCACCGATGGCAGTCACCATGAACGACGTTGCGCGCGCCGCGGGTGTATCGCTGAAAACGGTATCGAATGTGCTCAACGACTATGAGTTCATCCGGCCGGCCACTAAGCAACGGGTCCACGATGCCATCGCGGAACTCGGCTACGAGGCAAACTTGACCGCGCGGAGCCTCCGCTCGGGCAAGACGCGCATGCTGGGCCTGGTCGTGTCGGACTTGTCCGCGCCGTACTACGCGGAACTGGCGTCCCGGCTGATGACCGTGGCCTCCCGTCGAGGCTACCGGGTACTGATAGAGCAGTCCGGAGCCGCGGCCGAAAACGAGCGGACGGCCCTGCAGGGGGCCTTCCGCCAACTGACCGACGGCCTGCTCTTTACGCCGCTGGCGATGGATGCCGACGCCGTTGCCTCCTTCCGCGGCAAGAAACCGGTGGTGCTGCTGGGGGAGCACATCATGGATCCCCGCCTGGACCTTGTCACGATGAAGAACGCGGAAGCTGCGCAGGCGGTCACGGCCCACCTGCTGGCGGCAGGCCGCCGTCGGATTGCGGTGATGGGTGCCCATCCGGAGGAATCGGGCGGGGGCGCGGGCCTGCGCCTGCGTGGTTACCGCAAAGCTTTGGAAGCTGCCGGCGTGGGCTTTGACCCTGCGCTGGTGGCGCCCGGCGAGTGGCGGCGCGATGCGGGGGCGGCGGCCGTTGCCGGCTTGCTGGATCGCGGTGTTTCCTTTGACGCGGTGTTCGGGCTTAACGATGCCATGGCGCTCGGCGCCATGCATGAACTGCTGGTCCGCGGTGTGGGGGTCCCGGAGGATGTTGCCGTTGCGGGCTTTGATGACATCGACGAGGCACGCTTCGCGTCGCCGTCGCTCACTACGGTGTCGCCGGGCATGGATGAGATTGCCGAGCGGTCCATCGGACTTCTGATTGACCGGATCGAAGGGCTGGAAACGGCGGATTCCGGAGTGCATATCGAAGCCGGCTTTGTGCTGAAAGTCCGGGAATCCGCACCGTAGCCTGACCGGCACCGTAGCCTGACCGGCACCGTAGCCTGACCGGCGCGAAAGGGAAAACCATGATTGACGTCCGGACTGAAACAGTGATCAATAGGCCGCGCGCGGAGGTGGCCGGGTACGCGGCGGATCCGACGAATGCGCCGGAGTGGTACAGCAACATCAAGTCCGTGCACTGGGAAACGGCGCCGCCCCTGGGTGTAGGCTCCCGGCTGGCCTTCGTGGCCGAGTTCCTGGGGCGCACTCTCGAGTACACCTACGAATTCACGGAGCTGAACCCTGGAGCCTCGCTGACGATGCGCACAGCCCAGGGTCCGTTCCCCATGCAGACCACCTATACCTGGCAGGACACCGGCCCGGGTGCCACCCGCATGACGCTGCGCAACACGGGCAGCCCGGCTGGCTTCTCCCGGCTGGCTGGCCTGGTCATGGCACCCATGATGCGCCGCGCCATGCGCAAGGATCTGGCCCGGCTGAAGGCGCTGCTGGAAGCGCGCTGAGGGTTCGTTCTCTCGGGTAACCTTGGCAGCACCTCTTCCGGAGCCGAAAGGGTGGATCGATGATTGCTCTGCTGGTAATCGATATGCAGAACGCCTACTTTGAAGACCCGGCGCTCGCCGCCCAACAAAAAGACGTGGTGGCGGCCTGCAACGAACTCGTGGAAGCCTTCGCATCCAACGGACACAAGGCCCTGCTGGTCGGCACCGAACACGAGCAGGACAAATCCACATGGTCACTGAACATGCTCGACGACGACCAGGGGTTCATCTTCCGCGGCAGTGAACAGGCCCGGTTCGTGCCCGGGCTGGCGATTGACGGCCTGCCGCAGCTGGTGAAGACCCGCGACAGCGCGTTTATCGGCACGGACCTCCTCTCCCGGCTCCGGAACTGGGGCGTGGACGAGGTAGTTCTGGCCGGAGTGTCAACCCACAACTGCATCGCGCAGACGGGGGCGGACGCCTTCGCCCGGAACATCCGCGTCACGTACGCCGAAGATGCCACGGGATCAGAGAACACCCGGGCCGCCACTGACATGCTGCGCATCCTCTCGGATGAGTACCGCCAACGGGTGCAGTCCAATGCGGAGATCCTGCGCCGGATCGGGGACTAGGAGGCGTGCGCCGCTAGCCGTCTCCAGGCGGTGCCCCTCACTGGTCTCCTGCCATGTCCGTGCCGGGTGGTTGTCAGTACACTGGGACGCATGACCGAGCAGGAACCGGCCAGGCAACTGGCCGATCCGGACGCCATCGACACGTCATTGCGCACCCCGGCACAGCGGTCCCGCACGTTCGCAGGGATCCTGGTGAACACTGCCCTCGCCAACATCACCACCAGCTACCTGTGGTTCGCCCTGACTTTTTGGGTGTACCTGGAGACGCGCAACGTGATCGCCACTGGGGTCATCGGAGGCGCCTACATGCTGCTGATCGCTGTTTCCAGCATCAGCTTCGGCACGTTCGTGGACCGCTACCGCAAACTGGCCGTGATGCGCTTCGCCGCCGGCTTCACCCTGGTGATGTTCGTGCTCTCCGGGGTGATGTTCCTGCTGACACCCGCCCGTTCGATGCTGGACCTGACTCAGCCGTGGTTCTGGATCTTCGCCGTGATCATCCTGACCGGTGCGGTGGTGGAAAACATGCGCAACATCGCCCTGTCCACCACGGTCACCATTCTCATCGAGCCGGATCGGCGGGCCAATGCCAACGGGC
This sequence comes from Pseudarthrobacter sp. CCNWLW207, assembly GCF_037203945.1. Lineage (NCBI taxonomy): Bacteria > Bacillati > Actinomycetota > Actinomycetes > Micrococcales > Micrococcaceae > Pseudarthrobacter > Pseudarthrobacter sp. CCNWLW207. The sequence continues at coordinate 448,767 of NZ_JBBCBS010000002.1, forward strand.
TGGTGGGCATGGTGCAGGGACTCATGCTCATTGTCACCTCCGTGCTCTCCGGGCTTTCGGTCGGGCTGCTGGGGATGGGCTGGACGGTCGTGGTGGCCCTCGTGCTCACGGCGCTGGCATTCGCGCACTTGCTCATGCTGCGCATGCCCGAGGAAGTGCGGCCGGCGGCCACGGATGCCCACGGCGGTTTCGACCTGCGCGGCTCCCTCGCCGCCGTACTGGCGGTCTCCGGTCTGTTCGCGCTGATCCTGTTCTCCACGTTCAACAACTTCATCGGCGGCGTCTACATGGCGTTGATGGATCCCTACGGCCTGGAAATGTTCTCCGTGGAGCTGTGGGGCACGTTCTTTGCTGTGGCCTCCACTGGGTTCCTCATCGGCGGAGCGCTGATCGGCAAGTTTGGACTCGGGGCCAACCCCTTGCGCACCATGCTCATCGCCGTGGTCGTCATGGGTGTCCTCGGCGCCGTCTTCACGCTGCGGGAGTGGGCGTGGCTCTACATTGCGGGCATTTGGCTGTACCTGGTCCTGATACCTTTCGTGGAGGCCGCGGAGCAGACCGTCATCCAGCAAGTGGTGCCTCTGCAGCGGCAAGGCCGGGTGTTCGGATTCGCCATGGCCTTTGAGTCCGCTGCGGCGCCAATCACCGCGTTCCTCATCGCCCCGATCGCCCAGGTCTGGATTATCCCGTACGCCCGGTCCGCTGAGGGCGCCGCCGAGTTGGCCCCGCTGCTGGGCGAGGGCACCTCCCGTGGCATCGCCCTGGTGTTCCTGGTAGCTGGGATCATCATGATCGCGGCCGCGCTGCTGGCCTTCCTGACCCCCGTTTACCGCCGGGTCTCGGCGTCCTATGCGCAGGCTGCTGCTGAGGAACCGGGGATGGCGGAGAGCAGGACGCCGGAAATCTGACGGAAACCTAACCGGCCTACGCTAATCAGGAAATCCGCCACGGAGGCGATGCGTCGGAGAAGCTGGCTTGCATGATCCTCCGGGTCTATAAACGTAGGACCGTGCCCGGCACCAGAAGGGAACCTGATGCATCTGATGCCCCGTGAGCAGGAAAAGCTCATGATCGTGGTGGCCGCCGATCTTGCCCGGCGGCGGCAGGCCCGAGGACTTAAGCTCAACTACCCCGAAGCCGTTGCCATCATTAGTTACGAACTCATCGAAGGCGCCCGTGATGGCCGCACAGTGGCGGACCTGATGAGCTACGGCACCACAATCATCACCCGGGAAGACGTGATGGAAGGCGTCCCGGAAATGATCCACGACGTCCAGATCGAAGCCACGTTCCCTGACGGCACCAAGCTCGTCACCGTCCACGATCCGATCCGATAAGGCAGGCGGCCATGATTCCAGGCGAATACAACCTTCGGTCCGAACCGGTAACGGTGAACGCCGGACGGGAGGCGATCGACGTCGTCGTCACCAACACCGGTGACCGGCCCGTGCAGGTGGGCTCGCACTTCCATTTTGCCGAAGCGAACGCTGCGCTCACCTTCGACAGGCAGGCTGCCTATGGGCGCAGGCTGGACATCCCCGCCGGGACGGCTGCACGCTTCGAACCGGGGGACAGCAGGACCGTGCGGTTGATTGAACTCGCAGGCAGCCGCCACGTCTACGGCCTGAGCAACGCGGTCAACGGTCCGCTGGTAGCTCCGGAAGCAGGTTCCAAATGAGCTTCGACCTTCCCCGCCGGCAGTACGCGGACCTGTACGGCCCGACGACGGGCGACGCCATCCGGCTGGCGGACACCGAATTGTTCCTTGAAATCGAGAAGGACCTTACGGTCTACGGCGAGGAAGTGGTGTTCGGCGGCGGCAAAGTGATCCGCGACGGCATGGGCCAGAACGGCCAAGTGGTGCGGAGTGAAGACGTTCCGGACACTGTCATCACCAACGCCGTCATCCTCGACTACACGGGCATCTACAAGGCTGACGTTGCGCTTCGGGACGGCCATATCTTTAAGATCGGCAAGGCAGGCAACCCCCAGATCACCGACGGAGTGGACATCGTCATCGGCCCCAGCACCGAAATCATCGCCGGGGAACGAAAAATCCTCACGGCCGGCGGCATCGACACCCACATCCACTTCATCTCCCCGGACCAGGTCCCCACCGCCCTCACCAGCGGCGTGACCACCATGGTGGGTGGTGGCACTGGCCCGGCCGAAGGCACCAAAGCCACCACCGTCACCCCCGGCAAATGGCACATCCAGCGCATGCTGCAGGCCGCAGAGGGGCTGCCCGTCAACATCGGCTTGCTCGGAAAGGGCCATGCGTCCGCCGTCGAACCCCTCGCCGAGCAGATCCGCGCCGGTGCCATCGGGCTCAAGGTCCACGAAGACTGGGGCTCCACCACCTCCTCGATCGACAACTCGCTCAAGGTGGCCGACGAATACGACGTCCAGGTGGCCATCCACACCGACACGCTCAACGAGTGCGGCTTCGTGGAGGACACCATCCGCGCCATCGACGGCCGCGTCATCCACACCTTCCACACGGAAGGCGCCGGTGGCGGGCACGCGCCGGACATCATCCGGATCGCCGGGCTGCCCAACGTCCTGCCGGCGTCCACCAACCCCACGCTGCCGTACACACGGAACACCATCGAAGAGCACCTGGACATGCTCATGGTCTGCCACCACCTCAACCCGGACATCCCCGAGGACGTGGCCTTCGCCGATTCCCGCATCCGCGCCGAAACCATCGCTGCCGAGGACGTCCTGCAGGACCTGGGCATCTTCTCCATCACGTCCTCCGACTCCCAGGCCATGGGCCGCGTGGGGGAGGTAATTACCCGCACCTGGCAGGTGGCGGACAAGATGAAGAAGCAGCGCGGCGTTTTGAACGATCCCGACGGCGGCACGCACGGCACTGCGGGCAGCGACAACTTCCGGCTCAAGCGCTACGTGGCGAAATACACCATCAATGCTGCCATCGCCCAAGGCATGGCCGAGTCCATCGGATCGGTGGAGGAGGGCAAGTTCGCTGACCTGGTGCTCTGGGACCCGGCCTTCTTCGGCGTCAAACCCGAACTCGTGCTCAAAGGCGGCCAGATCGCCTACGCGCTCATGGGCGACGCCAACGCCTCCATCCCCACCCCGCAGCCACGGACCATGCGCCCCATGTTCGCCGCGTTCGGCAAAGCGGTGCAGCAGTCCTCCATCACGTTCCTGTCGCAGGCAGCCATCGACGCCGGGGTCCCCGAAGAACTGGGCCTGCAGAAAGTCATCCGGCCCGTCTCCGGCATCCGCTCCCTGACCAAGGCTGACCTCAAGTACAACGGCGCCACTCCCGACATCCAGGTGGACCCTGAGACTTACCAGGTGACCGTCGACGGCGAGGACGTCACCTGCGAGCCCTCCGACGTCCTGCCCATGGCCCAGCGCTACTTCCTCTTCTAACTTCCCCACCACCGGAGCCCTACGTGATCATCGAAAAAGTCCTCGGCAACCTCCACGAGCTGCCCACCGCGGACCTGGCCGCCTACATTGGGCTGCACCGCGAGAAAGTAGTGCTGCCCAGCGCGCAGCTGGTCAAGCGCATCCAGCGCGTTACTACCGACCACGGCAAGGAAATCGGCATCCGGCTGCCCTCCGGCTCCGGTGACCTTCGCGACGGCGACATCCTCCACGTTGCCGAAACGAACATGATCGTAGTGTCCGTGCTCCCCACCGACGTGCTCGTGGTGAGCCCGCGGACCATCCACGAAATGGGCGTCGTGGCACACTCCCTGGGCAACCGTCACCTCCAGGCCCAGTTCTTTGACTCGACCTCCGAGTACGGGGCTGACGTCATGGTGTGCGCCTATGACCACACCGTCGAGGACTACCTTCGCCACGTCGGCGTGCCCTTTACCCGCCAGGAGCGCGTCATGCCTGTGCCTTTTCGCCATGCTGAGCACTCGCACTAGCATCGCCGCAGACGCGGCAGGTTCGATCGCCTCGGGGGCTTCGACGGGAGATAGGGGCCGTGCCCGCTTCGCGGTGCCCACCACGCCGCGGCCCCTATCTCCCGTCTCCGCCGATCCGAAAGGTCACCTCTCGTCGAGGTGCTTGCCATGAGTTACCAGCTTGGGCTGCAGCAGCTTACTGACTCTGCGCTTCCTACGGGGGCCTTCGCACACTCTCTTGGGTTTGAGACTTACGTCGACGCTGGGGTCATTTTTGATGAGGGGTCTTTTGGCGTGTGGCTCCGTGCGTTTATCGGGCAGCAGTTGACGTACTCGGATGGGTTGGCCATCCGGTTCTTTTATGAGGGGGCTGATGTTGAGGAGTTGGATGAGCTCTTGTCTGCTTCTTTACTGCCTCGGCAGGTTCGGGAGGCGAGCTTGAAGATGGGTGGGCGGTTGTTGGAGATCGGGGCTGAGGTGTTCCCGTCCCCTTCACTCGCGCTGTACCGGGACCTGGTGACCACTGGCCGGGCCGCCGGGCATCAGCCGCTGGCGTTCGCCGTCGTCGCACACTCCCTGGGGGTGCCGCTCGGAGAGTCGCTCAGCGCTTACCTTTTCGCCGCCGTCACATCACTGACTCAAAACGCCGTCCGGGCCATCCCGCTGGGGCAGAACGCCGGCCAGCGGCTGCTGCGGACAGCGGCCGACGACGTCGCTGCCGCCGTCGAACGCGTCGCCCTCCTGACGCCGGACGACTTCGGGGCCCTCAGCCCCGGACTGGAAATTTCACAGATGCGGCACGAGCGGCAACGCGCCCGAATGTTCATGAGCTAGCAGGAGGACACAATGACTGAACCCATCAAAATCGGCATCGGCGGCCCGGTGGGAGCCGGCAAAACCCAGCTCGTGGAGCGGCTCACCCGGCATATGAGCCGCGAAATTTCCATGGCCGCCATCACCAACGACATCTACACCATCGAGGATGCCAAAATCCTGGCGGCCAACGGCATCCTGCCCGAGGACCGGATCATCGGCGTCGAAACCGGCGGCTGCCCACATACCGCCATCCGCGAAGACACCTCCATGAACACCGCCGCCATCGAGGAACTCAAAGCCCGCCACCCCGACCTGCAGGTCATCTTCGTCGAATCCGGCGGCGACAACCTCTCGGCCACCTTCAGCCCCGAACTGGTGGACTTCTCGATCTACATCATCGACGTGGCCCAAGGCGAAAAGATCCCCCGCAAAGCCGGCCAAGGCATGATCAAGTCCGATCTCTTCATCATCAACAAAACCGACCTCGCCCCCCACGTCGGCGCCGACTTGTCCGTCATGGAGAGGGATTCCAAGGAATTCCGCGGTAACAAGCCGTTCTGCTTCACCAACCTGAAAACCGACGAAGGGCTCGACGCCGTCATCGAATGGGTGCGGCGCGATGTCCTGATGCTCGACCTCGCTCAATGAGCACGACGGCGGCAGCTCAGGTAGTCACCTCGCCGGCCGGGCTGGGTCCGGCGGCTTCGCCGGATTTGGGGCCGTGCCCGCTTCGCGGTGCCCACCACGCCGCGGCCCCCAAACCCGGCCTCGCCGCCTCAGCGCTAAAGTCGCCGATGGGTGCGCTTGAACTGCAAGTCACCGTTCGGCAGGGGCGGTCGGTGGCCTCGCACCAGTTTCATCAAGGCGCCTTGAGAGTCTTGAGGCCGCATTACCTTGATGAGTCTGGGCAGGTTTGCTACGTCGTGGTGAATCCTGGCGGGGCTTATCTTGGGGCTGATTTGTTCCTCATCGACGTAGAAGTGGGGGATGGGGCTGATTTGTTGTTGACTACGCAGTCGGCGACGAAGATTTATCGGACTCCGGGGTCTTTTGCCGAGCAGCGGATGACCCTGCGGCTGGGGGAGGGGGCCCGGCTGGAGCTGACGCCTGACCAGCTGATCGCCTACCGGGAGGCCAGCTACCGGCAGAACACGCACATCACGGTGCGGCCGTCGTCGAGCCTGGTGATGGCTGAGGTGATCACGCCTGGCTGGTCGCCGGACGGGGCGTCCTTCCGCTACGAGGAGCTGCGGCTGCGTAATGAAATCCGCGTGGAAACCAGGGATCGCGGGCAGCTGCTGGCCCTCGACAACCTCCTGATCCGGCCGCCCGCCGGTGACGTCACGGGGCTGGGCTTTATGGAGGGCTTCAGCCATCTCGGCTCGCTGGTGGTGGTGGACCCGCGTGTTGACCAGGCGCTCGCCGATGAGCTCCACGCTGTCAGCGCAGAGCACCAGGCGCACACCGGCATCTCCCTGACCCGCTCTTTGGCCGGGACCACCGGACTGGTGCTGCGCTCACTCTCGAACAGCACGGAGGAGCTCAACGGCCTGCTCGGCGCCTGCACGGCGCTGCTACGGGAACGCTGGTATGGGCAGGCGCCCCTGAACCTGAGGAAGTACTGATGACCGCCCTGACCCAGTTCGCCGTCATGTACCGCGAGCGCGACACCCTGCCGCTGCGGACCCGGCTGTTGTTCACCTTTGGTGCGGTGGCCGCCCTGCACATTGCCGCCGTCGTACTTCTGTTCACAGGGACAGCGGGAGGCGGCCAGCCGCTTGCCCTGGGCCTGGTGCTGACCGCGTACCTGGCGGGCGTCAAGCACAGTTACGATTGGGACCACCTAGCTGCGATCGACAACTCCACCCGCAAGTTCGTGGCGCAGCGTCAGGACCCGGTCAGTGTGGGCTTCGCGTTCAGCCTGGGCCACAGCTCGGTGGTGATCCTGGCCGGCGTCCTGGTGGTGGCCGGCGCCACCATGGTGGGGCAGTTCATGGAGGAAGGTTCCGCCGGCAACCTGGTGCTGGGCCTGATCGGCAACGGGGTGTCCGGCCTGTTCCTGCTCGCGATGGGGATCTTCAACGGCTCCGCATTCGTCCGGGCGGCCCGGGCCTACCGGGGCGCACGGGCCGGGGGCGGTATCGCCGTCGAGGACCTGGAAGCGAAGGGCCTGGTGGCGCGACTCCTGGCCAGGCCGCTGTCCCGCGTGCGCCGGCCGCGGAACATCTACGTGATCGGATTCCTGTTTGGGCTTGGCTTTGACACCGCCACCACCATCGGCCTGCTGGTGATGACGACGGCGGCCTCGCTGGCCGGCGTTTCTCCGCTCGCCCTGATCGCCCTGCCCGTCGCATTCACCGCCGCCATGACGCTCTGCGATTCGCTCAATGGCGTGGCGATGATGCGGATGTACCGCGCGGCCCTGGACGACCCGCAGCGGAAGCTCGGCTTCAACGCTGCGGTGACCGGCATCTCCGCGCTCTCTGCACTCTTTGTCGCAGTCATCACGCTGGGAGGCTTCGTCAACGCAGCGTTCGGGCTGGAAGATCCGCTGACCAGCTCGCTGGGCGCCATCGACCTCGGTGACGCCGGGCTCCTGCTGGTTGCCCTGCTCCTGGTGGTGTGGGGAGCGGCGTCCCTCCCTCGGCGGGACAGCACTGCAGGGCGGACTGGGTAACGTAGGCGCCATGGATCTTGATGCCGGTCAGATGGACGGGTTACTGGGCGAACTGCGGCGCTCGCATCCCCGGCTTGCCATTGCCACCGTTCTCCGGGGGGAGACCACCACCACGGTCACCGGAGTCCAGCCTGAGGCGGACTTCGAAATTGGCTCCATTTCCAAGGCGATCACCGGGCTCCTCTACACGGATGCTTGTGGCCGCGGCGAAGTTCTGCCATCCAGTACCTTGGCGGAGTTGCTGCCCCTGGGCGACTGCCCGGCCGGGCAACTCACCCTCGCATCCATCAGTACGCATTCATCAGGCTTGCCTCGGCTGCCCCGTTACGCCGATATGTGGAAGCGTTCGTACGCCCTCTGGCGGCACGGCCGTAACCCCTACGGCGAAGACTTGGCGGAGTTGCTGGCCCAGGCGCGCACGGTTCGGCTGAAATCGCTCCGCCCGCGGTACTCAAACCTCGGATTTGAACTGCTCGGCCACGCCGTGGCCGCCGGGGCAGGGCTGACCTTCAAGGAGTTGGTTGCCGAACGCCTGAGCAATCCGCTGGGACTCACTGCCACGTATGTACCCGCGACGGAAAGCGAGCTGGGTCCCCAGGCCCTCACCGGTACCAACCGGAAGGGCCGCCGCCAGGATCCCTGGCTGGGCGAAGCGCTCGGCCCGGCCGGTGGCATCCGCTCCACCATCACGGACATGGCTGCCCTCGCGCGGGCCCTGCTGGATGGATCCGCACCTGGCCTCGCGGCCCTGGAACCTGTGGCCACCTTTGCAGGGCCGGCGGCACGCATTGGTGCTGCCTGGATGACACTGGAAGCCAAAGGCAGGACGGTGACGTGGCATAACGGGGGCACCGGCGGTTTCAGCTCCTGGATCGGCCTGGATCGCGAAGCCGGCTCCGCAGCTGTGCTGCTCTCGGCCACCACCGGCTCGCTGGACCGCCACGGCTTCAGAATCCTGGCGCAACTCACGCAGCCGTAAGATCCCAGGGGCTGTGTGGTGCCCGGCAGGTTCCTAGACTGGGGGGATGATCACAGTCAGCGGCACCGTGGAAACCCGAGGCACAGCCACCGCATCCCGGAAGGCCGGATCATGTCCAACCGCAATCCAGAGGTAGACACCTGGCTGGCGAACTATGCCAACCCCCAACGCGATCTGGTGGCCAGGGTCCGTGAGTTCATCATGGACCTGTCGCCTGAGCTAAGCGAAGCCGTGAAGTGGCAGGCGCCGACCTTTATGTACAAGGGCAACATTGCTTCGTTTTTCCCCAAGGCGAGGAAGAACGTCACGCTGATGTTCCACCAGGGCGCAACCATCAATGACCCGCTGGGGCTTCTGGAAGGTGAAGGGGAAACCTCCCGCGTGGCCCGCTTCCTTGATGCGGCCGACTTCGAAGCCAAGAAGCCGGCGCTGGAAGCTGTCATCGAGGGCTGGATCCGGGACCATTCCTAGGTCCCGGACGCGGCGCCTGCGGACCGCTGGTGAAAAGGCACAGACGACGACGGCGGGACGGGCACCCGCTTAGGCGGCTTGCCGGTTCTGGGCCTTCCGCGACCGTGGCTGGGCGCCGCGCTTTGCCGGCACGGCACGGGGCCTGCGCCGGGGCTCCGCGGCGACGTGGCCGCCGTCGGGAACCCTGCTGTCAGCGTGCAGGCTTGAGCCGTGTTCGATGACGGCACCGGCTCCGATGCGCGAGTGGCTGCCGATGTGGACACGGTTGCCGATGACCGTTCCATGGCCCACATGCACGGCGTCCCCGATGACGGTACGTTCGCCCACCTGTGCCTGGCGGTCGATCCAGCTGCCGTGGCCCACCCGTGAGCCTGACCCGATCCGGGCTCCTGGCTCGACGTAGGTCATGGACCCCAGGCGCGCACTTTCAGCGACGTACGCCCCTGGGCCAACAAAGCCCCCTCCGTTGGCGTGCCGCCGGTACCGGATGACCCTCCCGGCGTCGTCCTCAACTGATTCAATCTGCCTGCTCATGCCGTCCTTCTCCAAGGCTCGGGGACATTCTCCCGTGCATAGAGTTAACGGTGGGGAAACCCGGTGGATTCCCGCCGAAGTAGAACTCAAGCTGCCAGCGCTGGGTGGCCTGCGCCGTCCGGTTCGTGGGGGCCGACCCTGGCGGGTACACGCGCATGGCCCGCTTTCCGCCCACGAAGTCCGTGGACACCACGCCGCGGGCGAGCAGCGCGTCCAGGGGAAAGGCGAAATGCCCGAAACCGTCTTCGCTGCTGACACCGACCACAAACAGGTCAACTCCGTCGGAGGCGTCGAAAGACCGGATGGGACCGCCGCCGTCGGGGGCCGTCCGCTGCCAGAGCGTGACAAACTGGCCTGCCTTCTTCGGGGTTGTCCTGGCAGCACGGAAGGCCGCCAGGAGTCCGTCGACGTGGAACGTGTGCGCCTCATAGTCGCGGCCTTCGATGTCAGCCTCTGGCTCCGAGACGGCAAATCCAAGGGTTCGATAGTGGGAAATGATGGCCAGCAGATGCGGAGACAGAGGCATCCCCGGAGCATACCTTTAGTGTGTCGATGCAGGTGAAAGGCTTGTGGGGTCTGGCAGGACCATGCCGTCAGCTATTCCGCACTACAGGCGCCGGGAGTAAGCTTCAATGACCGGAGGCGGTAGCCGGCCTGCAGCGTTGAGGCTGGCTTGGCTTGCATTGTGTTCAGGGGGGACATTGGTAGCCGCAAAGGTCTCAAACAACGAAGTTTTCACTGATGTTGCTCTGCACCTCCAGGACCTGGTTCTGGGAAATCCGTGCGTGGAGCAGGTGCTGGGGGACTTGGCCGCGTATGCGGCCGGCCGGCTCAGCATTCGGGGCGAGGAAGTATCCTGCGGGATTTGGCTGGTGCGGAGCAGGAAATCCAGCACTGCTGCCGGCAGCGATCCGCCCGCGCGCCACATGGTGCGGGCGGAGGGCAGCTGCGGGCAGGGTCCGGGAGTCTCGGCCAGCGACCACAAGGAAGCAGTACACGTTCCGGACCTGCGGCTGGAGGAGCGCTGGCCCCAGTACACCCGGGCGGTGGCAGGGCAGGGCATCCTGTCGGCCCTGTCCGTGCCCCTGACGCTGGAGAGTCCCAGCCGGGGTGTGCTGAATCTCTACAGCCGTTTGCCCAAGGCGTTCGACGGACCATGTATCGACAGGGCTGAAGCCTTCGCCGAACAGGCGTCGAAGGGCCTGAGGCTGGTGCTGAGGCTTGCGCGGCTGCAGGACACCCGTGACGAGCTGAAGGCCGCGATGGAGTCCAGGACGGTCATCGATCTTGCCACTGGAGCCATCATGGCCAAGCACAAATGCAGCCAACACGCAGCATTCAAGGTCCTCCTGCGAGCCTCGAACACCCGCAACATCAAGCTCCACGATGTGGCATCCCAGGTGGTAGCGACGCTCTCAGGAAACCCCGGAGCCGTCACCCATTTCAACGAATAGCTGCGTTCCCTGCACCAGCCCAACGGGTGCGCGGGACATCGGTGCCCGTCGGAGACGGTCCGGCGCAGTTGCCGCGATGCTGTTCCTGCCGGTTGCTGCGGTGATCTTCGTGAGCCGCCCGCCGGATCCCTTCACTGTGCTGCGTGCCCCGTCGCAGTGGTGCGGGATTGGGCTCATTGTCATAGCCAACGCCGGCGCGCTCCTGTTCCCCGGCCGCAGCTCATCCAGCCGCTTCGACTAGTTCCAGCCGGTGAAAACACAGAACCTGAACAGATGGTCCGCGTCTACTGTTTCCCGTATTTCCGGTGGACCGCCTGCTTGCTCACGCCCAGGCACAGCGCAATTGCTTCCCAGGACAGTCCTGCCTGCCGAGCCTTGCGGACCAGGGATGCCTCGGTCCTTCCCACTTCCTTCTGCAGCTCGGCGACCGCATACAGCGCTTCCGCAGGACCTTTTCCGTCCATTGACGCAACGAGTGTCTTCATTCGCTCCACCTCCATTCGTCAACTTTAGTTGACGAATGGAGGCACGTCAACATATGTTGACGTGCCGTTTGGGGCTTATCGGCTCTGGGCTACGAGATTCTCATGGCCGCCCGGCACGGGCGCGGCCAGGTCGGACTCCGGAAGGTCCGCGGCCAGCTCGGCGGCTGTGGGCGGATTCGCGCCCGGTCGGCGCACTGTGATGGCTGCCGCCTTCGAGGCCGTCTGCCCGATGGCGGTCAGGACGTCCCGTCCCAGGCCCTCGGTCCGGCGGAAGAGGAGCCCGTAGATCAGCGCCGCCATGTATGAGTCACCGGCGCCGATGGTGTCAGCCACTTTGGACCGGATGGCGGGGATGAAGAGCTGGGTGGCAGGGGTCGCCAGCAGGGACCCTTCCCCGCCGCGGGTCACCACCGCCAGCCCGGCACCCAACGTGAGGATCCGTCCGGCGGCGGCCTCGAGGCTGACTCCCGGGTAAAGCCAGGCGGCGTCCTCGTCGCTGAGCTTGACCACGTCTGTCAGGGGAACCAGGTCTTCGAAGATGTTCCGGGCTTCTGCCTGGCTGCCGAGCAGGGCGGGGCGGATGTTTGGATCGTAGGTGACCAGGCACTCACGATGTGACTGTTCCAGAAGTGCCCTCACCGCCGTCGCGCCCGGTGCCAGGAACGTGGCGATGGATCCGGTGTGGAGCACTTTGGGCAGGTGGGCGGGGGCAATGCGCGGCAGGTCCCAGCTGATGTCGAAGTCGTACTCGGCTGAGCCGTCCGCGGCAATGGTTGCCGTGGCGGACCCCGTGCGCGTGGCGTTGTATGAGCCCCGGAGGAGTTCGACGCCGGCGCGCTGCAGGTGCGCCGCGATCGCCTCGCCGCGGGCATCCTGGCCCAGTGACGTCAGCAAGGCCGTGGAAACTCCGAGGCGCCCCAGGCCATAGGCCACGTTCATCGGCGAGCCGCCCGGATGTTCGATGGGGCCAGTGGGGGAGGCGACTACGTCAACGAGTGCTTCGCCGATGACAATGACGTCAGGGGCCGCCGCGGGGGGAGTTGCTGACGTGGGGCTGGGGGAGGTGCTGTGCACGGGGAGCCTTTCATGGGGCCGTCCGCGGGCCTGGTGCAGGCCCGCGGACGGAGGTGGAGATCCATCGGGTTGGGGATGGGATGGGGTGATGAAGGGATTAGTGCTGGATCACGCGGTGGCCGCGCCGGTCATGATGGCCACCGCATCGGTCATGGTGTGGGACTGCGGGGTGATGGTGGCTGCGCATTTGCCCAGCCGCTGGATGTGGATCCGGTCCGCCACGTCGAACACGTGCGGCATGTTGTGGCTGATCAGGATGACGGGCAGCCCCCGGTCCCGGAGGTCCCTGACGAGTTGCAGGACCTGGTTGGACTCCCGGACGCCGAGCGCCGCCGTCGGCTCGTCCAACACAACCACCTTGGACCCGAACGCTGCGGCCCGTGCCACCGCCACGGCCTGGCGCTGGCCGCCGGAGAGGTTCTCCACGGGTACCGTGACGTCCTGCAGCGTGGAGATGCCCAGCCGGGTCAGCTCCTCCTTCGCCTTGCGGCGCATGCCCTTGGTGTCCAGGACGCGGAAGATGCTGCCGAGCGGACCAGCCACGCGTTCCTCCCGGCCCAGGAACAGGTTGGAGGCAACATCGAGCGCCGGTGAGACGGCGAGGTTCTGGTAGACGGTTTCGATCCCGTGGGCGCGGGCGTCCTGCGGGCGCTTAAAGTGGACCGGCTGGCCGGACACCATCAGCTCTCCCGAATCGGGAATCTCGGCCCCGGTGAGGCATTTGATCAGGGTGGACTTGCCGGCGCCGTTATCGCCGATGATCGCCAGGACCTCGCCCGGGTAGAGGTCCAGGCTGACGCCGTCGAGGCCTACCACCCGGCCGAAGGTCTTGACGAGGTTCCTGGCCTGCAGGATGGGCTGGCGGACCTCGGTGCCGGCGGATTCCAGCTGGGACGCGGTCATGACTTCACCTTTCGGATCCACTGGTCGATGGACACAGCGAGGATGATAAGAACGCCCACGGCGAGGGTCTGGTACAGCACGTCCAGGCCCGCAAGGGAGAGTCCGTTGCGGAAGACGCCGACGATCAGCGCGCCCAGGAGGGTTCCCCACACCGAACCGCGCCCGCCGAAGAGGCTGGTTCCACCGATCACGACGGCGGTGATGGAGTCGAGGTTCAGGTCGACGCCGGCGTTGGGGCTGGCTGCGTTGGTGCGGCCGATCTGGATCCAGGCGCCGATGGCCAGCACTGCCCCGGCGGCAAGGTAAACGCTCATGAGGACTTTGTTCACCGCGATGCCGGCCAGGCGGGCGGCTTCTTTGTCATCGCCGACGGCGTAGACGTGCCGGCCCCAGGCGGTTTTGCCCAGGATGAACGCGATGGCGATGTAGAGAAGCAACATCACGACGACGCCGGTGGAGATCCGCACAGGGCCCACCGGGAAGGTGCTTCCTGTCCAGGTCAGCAGGTCCGGCATTGCGGAGCCGCGAACCGTCGCTCCGTTGGAGTAGAGCAGCGTCAGCGCGATGAAGATGTTGAGCGTGCCCAGCGTGACGATGAACGGAGGGAGGCGGAACCTGGTGACCAGGAACCCGTTCAGGGCGCCGGCTGCGAGTCCGACGACCAGGCCTGTGAGCAGAGCAACGGGTGCCGGCAGTCCGTTGTTGACGGCGAGTTGGGCCACGACCATGGAAGAGAGGATCATGACGGCTCCGACGGACAGATCGATGCCGGCGGTGAGGATGATGAGCGTCTGGGCGATGGCGAGGGTGCCAACGACGGAGACCTGCTGGGTAATCAGGGACAGGTTCTCAACCCGCAGGAACCTGTCATTGAGCAGTCCGAACACAACGACGGCGATGAGCAGGACGAGGGCGGGGCTGACGGCGGGGTAGCGGTGCAGGATGTTGCGTATCCGGCTGAGCGGCGTCCTCCGATCGAGGAATTCTTCTGCCAGGTCCGTCTGCTTCCCTGCGGCGGGCGGACCGGCGGTCTGTTGCTGGGTCACGGTTTCTCCTGAGATCGTTCTGCCCTCTTACTTGCCCCAGCAGATGTCGCTGGCCTCGGTCGTGGTGATGCTCTTGACGCCGTCTGCGGGCTTGTCCGTAACCAGCTCAACGCCGGTGTTGAAGAAGTCCAGGCCCTCGGAGTTGGCAGGCTTCTTGCCGGTCTTGGCCAGTTCGACGATGGCTTTGACGCCCATTTCGGCCATCTTGACCGGGTACTGCTGTGCGGTGGCGCCGATGACGCCGGACTTCACGTTGTCCACCCCGGCGCAGCCGCCGTCTACGGAGACAATCAGGACGTCCTTCTCCTTGCCGGCTGACTTCAGGGCTTCATATGCGCCCGCTGCGGCAGGCTCATTGATGGTGTAGACAACGTTGATGTTGGGGTTCTTGGACAGGAGGGTCTCCATGCCGGTACGGCCGCCGTCTTCGGCACCTTGGGATGCCTGGCTGCCAACGATCTCGTATTCGCCGCCCTTGCCGCCGGTGTACTTGCCGGTCTTGGCCTCGTCACCGTTCTTCTTGGCGTCCGCGGTGTCGATGCCGAGTCCGGTCAGGAAGCCCTGGTCGCGGTTGTAGTCAACGGAAACTACCTTGTCGTCGAACAGGTCCAGGAGGGCGATGGTGGCTTTCTTGCCGGCAAGCTGGGTTGCGGTCCACTTGCCGATCAGCTCTCCGGCAGCAAAGTTATCGGTGGCAAAGGTGATGTCCGCGGCGTCGGCGGGGTCCGGCGGGGTATCCAGGGCGATGACAAAGAGTCCGGCGTCCTTGGCCTTCTTCAGGGCGTCCACCACGGACGGGCCGTTGGGGGTGATCAGGATTCCCTTGTCGCCTTTGGAGATAGCGTTTTCGATGGCCTGGATCTGGGTGTCTTCGTCGCCGTCGGCCTTGCCGGCGGCGAGCTTCAGGTCAACGCCGTCTGCCTCCGCTGCCTTCTTCGCGCCTTCCTGCATGGAAACGAAGAACGGGTTGGACGTGGTCTTGACGATCAGCGACACGCCCACCTTTTCGCTGGAGTCGGTGCCAGAGGTGGCTGGGGAATTTCCGCCGCAGGCGGTGAGGCTCAGGGTGCCGAGGGTCAGGACCGCTCCCGCGGCAACCAGGCGGCGGGCGATGGTGCGCGGTGTCTTGGAAGTCAACATTGAATCTCCTGGGTTCGTGGCACATCCCGTGCCTGACAACGATGTCAGGCATCATGTAATCAGCGTCACACGGTAGAGTCAAGGTAAATTCGATGATGAAGGACGAAATCATGACAACGATGTCGAATCGTTATTCGGCAGACCCAGCCAAGAACCGGCCAACGATGCGCCATGTGGCCGCGCTGGCCGGAGTGGGCATCAAGACCGTCTCGCGGGTGATGAACGATGAGCCGGGAGTCTCCGAGGCCACCAGGCAGCGGGTTCTGGGCGCTTCGCAGCAGCTGAACTACCAGTTGGACTTGGCGGCGGGCAGCCTGCGGCGCGCCGGACGCCAGACACTCTCCATGGGGCTGCTACTGCCCAGCGTGGCCAACCCGTTCAGCAGCGAGATCCACCGCGCCATGGAAGACACGCTGGCGGCTCGTGGCATCGCCGTGTTCGCGGCCAGCCTGGACGATGACCCTGAGCGGGAGAAGTCGCTAGTGGCGGCCTTCCTCGGCCGGCGCGTCGATGGCCTTGTACTGACCCCCATTGCCCGCAGCCAGGCCTATGCCATCCCGGAACACTCCAGGGACCTGCCCTTGGTCTTCATTGACCGCGAGCCCGTAGGCATAGAGGCCGACGCCGTGGTGACGGACAACGCCGTCGGCGCGGCGCGGGCGGCTGCGCACCTTATGGCCCACGGCCACACGAAGCTGGCATACCTGGGCGACCGTCCGGACATTCAGACCGCCCGGGAACGCCGGCGTGGCTTCATCGAGGAACTGGGCCGGGCGGGGCTGCCCACCGCCGCTATGCCAGTTCGGGAAGGACTCCACAACGAGGAAACAGCCAGGCAGGCGGCTTTGGAGATCCTCACCGCCGAGAACCCTCCCACGGCGATCTTCTCCAGCCAGAACCTCGTGACGTTCGGCGTCATGCGCGCACTGAAGGAACTTGGCGCCAGCCGCAGCGTGGCATTGGTGGGCTTTGACGACTTCGCCCTGGCGGACATGATGGAGCCAGGCATCACCGTCATTGCGCAGCACCCGGAGCGGATCGGCAAGCTCGCCGCCCAGCGGTTGCTGGCACGCATCGACGGCGACGAGCAGCCGCCCCAGACCTATGTTGTACCGTCCGAACTCATCCAGCGCGGCTCCGGCGAGCTCCCGCCGCCCGCCGGCTGAACCGACCAGGCCCAATCATCAGCAGATCCAGAGAATCCAGAAATCCAGAGGGGACAACCATGACAAAGACGCTCTACGCCGAATTCACCGTCAAGCCCGGCAGCGAAGACCGGGTGGCGGAGATGATGCGCCAGTTGACTGCGGAAGTACGGCGGGAACCGGGGAACCAGCTGTTCCTGCCGTATACCCGGGAAACAAATCCGCGTGAGTACTTCGTGTTCGAGGTCTACGAGGACGACGCCGCCTTCCAGGAACACATCAGCGCAGATTACGGCGCCCGGTTCAATGGCGAGCTCGCGGACTTGATCGAAGAGGACGGCTCCGTACTGACTTGGCTCCAGCCGGTCCACTGACCACCCGCGCCACTTATTTCCCGCGCTATAGACGCCAAAACCCGGGCTTGTCCGCAACTCCGAACCGTTATGGCAAGGAACTGCGAACAAGCCCGGGACTGGAGAGCCGGGACGGCGCAGGCTACTGCTGGCGGTCCTTGACCGGCTTCGCCACAGTGCTGAACATCGACTGCGCCAGCGGTGTCACGGTGACCGATTTCAATTGCGCCGTGCCGCCGTCGGCAAAGAGCGCCACTTGGTTGGCGCCTGCCGCAGGGAACACCTGGTCCGTGATGGTCCGCTGCCCGCCCTGGGTGAAGACCTCCACCGAAGACCTGTCGAGGTACACCCGGAGGGTCACGGTGCCGTCAGCGTCCAGGGTTACGGGCGCAGAGTCCACCGACGTGAACAGTGGGTGGAAGCCGGTGTCTCCCGAATTCTGCCGGTCCACGTACACCTCGCCGGTGGTCCGGTCGTAGCCGATCACCGTGGCGGCGTTGCCGTTCCCCAGCACGGTGATTCCGGCACGGGACGCTGTGCCCGGTGCGAGGGTAACGTCGATCCTCTGGACCTGGCCCCAGGCGGCCGCGGGAAGCGCAGTGGTGCCAGGCGTGATGTCCCGGGCCCGCTTCTCGGCGTAGCTTGGCTTGGAGGCAAGGTCATCCACCTGCTTGACGGCCTTCTGGGTGAGGCGTGGCCCGTCCGCAGTCTGGGTCAGCGCCACTTCCCTGGGCAGTGACATGGCACTGCGCCATGGTGACGTAGGGATGGCCTGCGCGTAATCCCAGTTGTTCATCCAGCCCAGCATGATGCGCTTGTCCTGGGGCATGTTGGCGAAGGAAACCGACGCGTAGTAGTCCCGGCCGTAGTCCAGCCAGTCGTACGTCTGGATCCGAGGGGTGGCTGCCTGCTCCGACGCCACGAACTCATCTGCCAGGATGTGGCCCCAGCCAAACCGGTTGTTGTCCACCACCCTGATGCTGGCCTGCCGGCCCTTGAATTCGGCGACGTTCCACGAGGCCCAGTCCAGGACCTCGCTGTTTGCGCCTGTGGCTGTCCGGACCACCTGGCCGTCCACCACCAGGTTTACGGTGGTCTCGTCGGACCGCGGCACTGCGGCCTGGTCCGTGAGCATCACGTGGTCCAACGTCAGGTGGCCCCAGCCGCCCGTGGCCTGGTCCACGACCCGCAGCTGGGCCTCCTGTCCGGCGAACTCCGCAACATCCCAGCCCTTCCAGTTCAGGGCGCCGGAATCATCCCCGGCCAGGCTGCGCACCACGTTGCCGCCCACCAGCAGCTGGACCTCCAATTGCTGGCCGGAGCCTGCGGCCCGGTGCCCGCCGCCCACCAGCATGCTCATGAAGTTCCGGGAGAGCGTGAACGACGGCGACGTCATGGTTCCCTGCCTGTCGTCACCGGGTGCGCCGCCAGTCTCAAACGTGTTGATCCGCTTGGCGCCTATAAAGAAGTCGCCGCCGGAGGTAGCGGGTTGGAAAGTCGGTGCCAGGTCGCCCGTGCCGGACCACCCGGCGTCGGCCATTGATGTTCCGTCCGGAACCTCGAAGCCGTCGAACAGCAGGTCGCCGGCCGGCGGGGTGTTGTCCAGCTTGTCCGAGACGCGGGGGTGTTGGCCGCCGCCCACGAGGAAATTCAGGTAATCGCTGGCGACGGTGAACTGAGGCGATTCGGCGGTGCCGAGGGGCCAGTCGCCGTCGTTGAAGGAGTTGATCAGCCCCGCCCCGGCAAAGCCGCTTACCGTGTTTTGTCCCGGCAGCGAGCCGGCCGCGGGTGCATCTCCGAACGGGCCGTTCTTCCAGTTGCCGGGCTCATTGGCTACCGTCCAGCCATCGTAGGTGCCGTTGTTGAACCCTGCCAGCGGAGTCCCGGCGGGCAGCGTGTCGCTGCCCTTGGTGGTCTCGGAAGTGAAGGTGGTGCCGTCGAAATTACCCACAAAGTACTGCCCGGCCGATCCGCCAGCCACGCCTCCGGGATTGATGTTGACCACCATGACCCATTTGATGTTGGAGGGGTCGCCGTCCACGGCCAGGGGGAAGAGGTCCGGGCATTCCCAGAGCCCGCCCGTGGCGTTCGCAGGCCCGAACTCGCTCAGGAGTGTCCAGTCCTTGAGGTTGCCGGATTTGTACAGCAGGACCTTGTGCTCCATGGCTTCGACGGCGGCCATTACCCAGTAGCCGCCGCCATCTGGCGTGCTGTACCAAAAGACCTTGGGATCGCGGAAGTTTGCCGAGTTGCGGTTCAGCACCGGGTTGGCGTCGTACTTGGTCCACGTCTGCCCGTCGTCAACGCTGTAGGCCAGCGACTGCGCCTGCAGGCCTGCATGGGGCGAGCCCGGCTTGTAGGCGCTGGTATAGACGGCCACCAGCGGCGGGTTCTCCGCGGTTCCGAACCCCGAGGTGTTGTCCTTATCCACCACGACGCTCCCGGAGAAGATGTCCTGCTGGTCATCGGTGGCGATGGCCAGCGGCTGTTCCTTCCAGTGCGTCAGGTCGGTGGAGGTGGCATGCCCCCAGGACATGTTGCCCCACGTATTTCCCGACGGGTTGTGCTGGTAGTACAGGTGGTAGACGCCCTTGTGGAAGACCATTCCGTTGGGATCGTTCATCCAGTTCTGTTGCGGTGTGTAGTGGTAAGCGGGCCTGTGCTGCTCGCCGCCGAGGGGCGTTTCTGAGCCCCAGGCCGGAACCGATCCGGCGAGTGCTGCGGCGAGGCTGAGGCCTGCCAGGGTAAGTGTCGAACAGGTACGGACCGTCCGGGATTTATTGATCTGCATGGATAGGGGCTGCCCTTCATCGCGCGTGCCTAGTTAATAGACAACGTTGTCAGTGTCAGGAACGGTAGGGGATGTCCACCAGACAAGTCAACGGTTCGAAGCGGCGTTGGAGCACTCGGCGGCAGCCCCTGCAATAATCGGAACAACAGTTTTGCGCGGGGGCTGTTCGGCTCCCGTGTGGCAGGAATCAATGTAAGTTCGGGCCCATTACACCAGGCGAGGCGGACATCCATGAAGGCTCCAGACCAGCAGTACGCGCAATTCTCCGGAACGCCGGGTCCCCCCGGCGGCGGTGAGGCGGCTGGTCCCGGGCCGGTGGATCAGCACCTCCTGCAGCGGCTCGCGGACGCACACGGCGTAGGGACGTCGTTCCACGGCTGGGACGGACTGCCGCACAGCGTCGCGCCCGAGACCCTGATCAAGGTCCTGGCGGCGCTGGGGGTGCCGGCGCATTCAGACGAACTGATTGAGGCAGCACTGGCCGAGGCGGAACTGGCGCCATGGCGCCGGATGCTGCCGCCCGCCGTCGTGGTTCAACAGGGTGAAGCCGCGCAGGTTGCCGTCCACGTCCGGGACGGAGCCACTGCCCGCCTGCACGTGGAGTTGGAGACTGGAACGGGCGAGCCAGTGGACGCCGTCCAACTGGACATCTGGGTGCCTCCGCGGGAGGTGGACGGTGTGCCTACGGGGCGCGCAACGTTCGCAGTCCCGGAAGGGCTGCCGCTGGGCTGGCACACGCTGCATGCAGAGTCCGACGGCGTTACGGCCCAGGGTGCGCTGGTGGTGGTTCCGGCGCGGCTCACTACAGCCGAGCCCTTGCTTGAGCGGCGTGGCTGGGGCCTGGCGACTCAGCTGTATTCAGTGCGCTCCAAACGATCTTGGGGGATCGGCGACTTCGCGGATTTGGCCGATCTGGCCACGCTCAGCGGTGCTCGCGGAGCGGACTATGTGCTGGTCAATCCGTTGCATGCCGCAGAGCCGGTCCCGCCGGTCCAGCCTTCGCCGTACTCTCCGTCCACGCGCCGGTTCTTCAATCCGCTCTACATCCGGGTGGAGGATATCCCCGAGCTTGCCTACCTGAAACCGCGAAAGCGCGCCACGGTGGACCGGCTTCAGGAGCAGGTCCACGGCCTGAACAGGGACGCTGAGCGGCTTGATCGAAACGCCGTGTACGCTGCCAAACTCCAGGCCCTGGAGCTGCTTTACCACGCCCGGCGCGCCCCGGCGCGGCAGGCGGCGTTCGAGGAATTCTGCCGAATCTCGGGCCAAGGCCTGGACGACTTCGCGCTGTGGTCCGCCATCCGCGAGGACCTGGCGCCGGACGACCCCCTCTGGACCGACCCGGACTGCGCGCTGGGATCTCCGGAAGCCGAGGCGCTGAGGGAAAAGCTGGCCGACCGGATCGGCTTCCATCGCTGGCTGCAATGGATCTGCGATGAACAGCTGGAGAACGCGCAACAGGCGGCTCGCCGGGCCGGGATGCGGCTGGGCGTCGTCCACGACCTCGCCGTCGGCGTCGACCTGAGCAGCGCAGACGCCTGGACGCTGCGCGATGTCCTGGCGCCCGGGATCAGCGTGGGTGCGCCGCCGGACATGTACAACCAGTTGGGGCAGGACTGGAACCAGCCGCCGTGGCATCCCGGACGGCTGGCGGAGGCCGGCTACGCACCCTTCCGGGACATGCTTACTACGGTGCTTCGGCACGCCGGCGGCATCCGTGTGGACCACGTGCTGGGCCTTTTCCGGCTGTGGTGGGTCCCGGCCGGCAACTCGCCGCGTGACGGCGCCTACGTCACGTACGACCACAACGCACTGATCGGCATCCTCGCCCTGGAAGCCCAGCGCGCCGGGGCCGTGGTGATCGGCGAGGACCTCGGGACGTTTGAGCCCTGGGTGCGTGACTACCTTGCCGCCCGCGGCATTCTGGGCACGTCCATCCTGTGGTTTGAGAACGACGGCGACTCCCCCCTGCCGCCCGAAAGGTACCGCACGCAGGCCCTCGCCAGCGTCAACACCCACGACCTGCCGCCCACTGCCGGCTACCTGGCCGGCCACCATGTGGCGCTGCGGAGCAGGCTGGGCCTGCTCGAACGCTCCGAGGCTGAGGAACTGGCCGACCACACGGCCACGCTGGAAAAGATGATGGGCCTGCTGCGTGAACGCGGACTGCTGCCGGAAGGTACTGAAAGCGCAGGGGGCGGCGCCGGCGAAGCGGGCAGCGGAGTGGGCGGCCACGGCTCCGAGGAGCGCACCATCGAGGCGCTGCACCGCCTGCTGGCCCAGTCGCCGTCGGTCCTGCTCGGCGTTGCCCTCGTGGACGCAGTAGGGGAGCGGCGGGTGCAGAACCAGCCCGGAACCACCGAAGCCCTGTACCCGAACTGGCAGGTCCCGCTGGGCGGTCCGGACGGAAAACCGGTGTTCATCGACGACCTTCCCGCCAACCCGCGGTTCAACGCCTTGCTGGCTGCTGTCTCGGAGGCCCTCTCATGACTGGTGGACCAGTCCTTGTAGTGGGTGGTACCGGCATGCTGGGGAGCCAGGTTGTCTCGGAGCTGCTCAAACGCGGCAAGCCGGTGCGGGCGCTGGTGCGTCCCGGATCGGACGCCTCCCGGCTCGAAGCCGCCGGAGTGGAGATCGCCCGGGGCGACATGCTGGACGCGTGGTCGCTGCTGCGGGCGATGGAGGGCGCCCACGCTGTGATCACCTCGGCCGCGGGCTACACCCGGCACCGCAAGGGCGACACCCCCAAAACCGACACCGTTGGCAACACCAACCTGGTGGAGGCCGCCAGCCGCACGGGCGTCCGGCGCTTCGTGCTCACCAGCATCCTCACTTGCGACCAGACCCCGCAGGTTCCACACTTCTGGCACAAGAAGCTGACGGAAGACCGGCTGGAGGCACTGGGTGTGCCGTTTGTGGCGCTCCGTCCCGGCGCTTTCCTGGACCAGGTCACGCGGTTCGGCGGCGACCCCTTCAGCAAGGGCCGGCTGAGGTGGATGGGGTCTCCCCAGGTCCCGCTGACCTTTGTGCTCACGTCCGATCTCGCCGGCTATCTTGCGGAGGCGGTTGACCTTCCGGGCCTGGATGGCCGGCGTATCGACATCGGCTGGGACAGGCCGGTGGGGATGCAGGACGTTGCCGACATCGCCGGGCGGCTCACCGGCAAAGCCCTCACAGTCCGCTCCGTCCCCGCGGGGGTAGTCCGGGCGGCGGGGACCCTGCTGGGGCCGGTCAGCCCCATGGTCAAGGACCTGTCGGCCATGATCTCGTGGTTCCAGACCGGCCGTTACGTCGCGGACACCACCCTTCAGCGGCAGTTCTTCGGCGAGCCGCCCACTGCCGAACTCGCCATCCGGCGGTTTGTCACGGGCCTGGGGCAAAAAGTACGCCCCTAGGCCCGTGACAAGCCAGGCCCGTGACCCGCCTAGCTCGCGGTGAGCAGGTGGGTGAAGTGGTCGTACCGGAAGGTGACCGGGCCGCCGTCGTGCGTGTAGGAGATATTGCCGCCGTTGGGCACCCCGCCGGCCCCGTAATTCACGCCCCAGTCACGGTCCAGCGCCGCCTTGAACTCATATGTACCGGCCGGCAGGGCCGGCACGGACAGCTTCCACACCAGCGTTGCCGGGTCCAGCGTCAACTGGGCCTGGTCGCAGGCAGGATCCCAGTCGGCGGCGCACCCGAGTTCGGTGTCCAGGCTGCCCGCGATGGCCACCGCGCCCGGCTGTTGTGCGGCGTAGACGGCGGTGAGGATGTGGGAGCTGTTGTCGTAGCGGAACGTTACCGGCCCACCGGGGTGGTCCAGCACAATGTTGGCCCCGTTGAGGACGCCGCCAGCTCCGTAGTTCACGTCCCAGTTACCATTGAGCGCGGCCTTGTATTCGTACTGGCCAGCTGGCAGGTCAACCGTCAGCCGCCAGATTTTGTCCGCCGGGTCCAAGGTCATCATGGCCTGCGGGCAGGCAGGATCCCACTCGCCGCAGCCCATCTGCAGGTTCAGGTTCCCGGCAACAGTCACCGAGTCAGGCTGCGGGGCCTCACCCACCACCACGGAACGCGGTTCGCTGACCACACTGAAACCAGGCCCGGTCATGCTGGCGCGGTACTGCACCTGGGTGCCGTCTTCCAGCTTCGAAACATCGTCCGTCACTGAATAGACAGGTGATGAGTCGTCTGAGCCCACAGCTGTCCAGTCGCCGCCGGACACGCTGCGCTCGAAGGACACCACGTGGCTGGCTTTTTCCGGATCGGCTGTGGCGCTGAGTTCCACGGAACCCTCCACGCTGCTGCCTTCAACGGGCTTCTGCATAGCCAGGATCGGAGCAGGGACCGCGGCCGTGCGGGACTGGCTGGTGGCCGTGTGGCCGCCGTTGTCCAGCACGGTGGCACGGTACTCAAGCGGGGTCCCGGCATCCAGGGCAGCTACGTCATGGAACACCTGGTAGGGAGCCGTGTCATCCGTGCCGATCGGGGCCCAGTCGCCGCCCGCCGTTTTCGCCTCGAAGGTGACCTCATAGAACGAAGTACCGCCGACGTCGGCCGTTACCTTGATCCGGCCGTTGTCAGCGGGTGCCGCGGCAGGTTCCTGGAGTTCGACGGCGGGGGCTGCCTTGGAGTGCGGAATGCGACCCGAGGACTGGTAGACCACGGCGGAGAGTGGCGGGACAGTGACCGTCAGCTTCCCGTCCGCGGAGGTTTTCACCTCGGCGGTGCCGTCACCGTAGATCTTCGTGTAGTTGCGTTTGCCGATGTAGGTGGGGACGTCCGCCGTCTGCGGCTGCTCACTGTTGTTCAGGGCCACCACGTATTCGCGCTGGTCTTCCGCATCCGTCCGGGAGAAGGCGTAGATTCCGGGCCCGTCCGAGGCCAACCGGTGCTGGTGGGCGCCGTCGCGCAGGGCCGGGTGTTCCTTGGTCAGGGCCGCGAGCTGGCCGATCTTGGAATAGAGCGGGTGGCCGGTGTTGAAGTTGTCGGTCGCATGGGTGGCGTTGGTGCCCAACAGGTCATCGTCGAGGTACTCCGGAACCTGGCTGGCAAAGAGCGTCTGCCGGGCGTCCTGGTCCCCGCCCGGGCCGGTGAAGCCCTGCTCGTCGCCGTAGTAGATGACCGGGTTGCCGCGGGAGAAGTACATCAGCTCGTGGGCCAGTTGGTCGCGTGCTACCTGCTCCGTGTCGGTTGCTCCGGGGTTGTCCGCGGCGATGAAGCTGCCAATGCGGCCCATGTCGTGGTTGCCCAGGAAGGTGGGCAGTTGGTAGACGTTGGAATCGGCGTCCGTGTACCAGTCATCGCCTGCGAAGAAGGTCTCCAGGGCGCGCGTGTCCTGGCTCTTGGACGCGAAGTTCCTGGCGGCGTCCTGGAAGGGGAAGTCCAGCACGGCCTGCATCTCGTTGCGGGTGGTGAACTGGGAAGTAAAGCTCTTGGTGGTGTCAAAGACTTCGCCGAACATAAAGAACTCGTCCTTGCCCTGTGCCTTGGCGTAGTTGAGAACTTCCGGGCCGAATTCCTGCCAGAATTCGTTGTTGACGTGCTTCATGGTGTCGATCCGGAAGCCGTCCACCCCGAAGTCGCCGATCCAGGTCTTGTAGATCTCTTCCATGCCGTCCACCACAGCCGGATGCTCCGTGAAGAGGTCGTCCAGGCCGAAGAAGTCGCCGTAGTAGGAGTCTTCGCCCACGAAGGTGGTGTCTCCGCGGTTGTGGTACAGCGTGGGATCGTTCAGCCAGTTGGGGACTTTCAGGTTTTCTTCCGCGGGGTCCAGCACGGGAACATAGGGAAAGGACGTGCCTGCACTGAGTTCCGGGAAGTCGTCCGAGCCTGCGAAGTCGCGGTCGTCGAATTCCGTGCCCGCCGCCGTCTTGTACGGTTCAGTGTCTTTGGAGACGTAGGGACGCCGGGCGCCGTCCTCGTAGCCGATGACATCCGCCGTGTGGTTGGTGATGATGTCGAAGTACACTTTCATGCCCCGGGAGTGCGCCTCGTCGATCAGCGCCTGCAGTTCTTCATTGGTGCCCAGGTGGGGATCGATCTGGGTGAAGTCGGTGACCCAGTAGCCGTGGTAGCCGGCCGATTTGTCCTCGGGCTGGACTGCTTTGTTCTTGAAGCTGGGGGTCAGCCAGATGGAAGTGGTGCCCAGGCCCTGGATGTAGTCGATCTTGTCCAGCAGGCCAGCCAGGTCCCCGCCGTTGTAGAAGCCCTTCCTGGTGGGGTCGAAACCGGACACCATGGGGTCGGTGCCCAGGCCGCCGTCGTCATTGGCCGTATCCCCGTTACTGAAACGGTCGGCCATCACGAAGTAGAAGTTTTCGTCCGTCACCGGTGCGCGGAGTGAGTGACGGGCCGACGACGACTCCGGATTTTTGGGACCGGGCGCGGCGGTGGCAGGGAGCACCGCACTTGCGACGGCGACGGCCGCGGCCAGAAGGCCGGCTGCAGCACGGAAAGGTGTGGTGTGCGGGAGCGTTTTGCCGTGGGGAGTACTGCGGGTTCGGCTGGCTGGTTCGAGGCGTGGGGTGGAGCCTCTGGGGGTGCGGGAATTCACGTCAGGAGACCTTCCTGGTAGCGGCGTTGCTGTGCAGGGCCCTGCTCGCGCGGGGCGCAATAACAGGGTGGTGGTCCGACAGCCAGGAGTCGGGCTGTGAACCAAGTCACAACTGTAAGCGCTTGCACTGAATAAATCCAGTGTTTAGCGAATGCCCTTTTTGGTCTAGTTTGAAGGCACCAACGCGGTGGGCGACGGGGTCTGCAGGTTGTGGATCAGGGGACCGGGAAGCCCTGTGGCAGGGTCCAGGGCGAACGTGGCGATGTTGTCTGACCGCTCGTGGGCCACATGCAGCCAGCGTCCCCGGACCAGGTGGTGCCGCGGCCAGTTTCCGCCGCTGGCCACGTCCTTGACCGGCGACAGATCGGTGCCGTCCGCCCCGACCCGCAGGACGCCGATCACGTTGGAGCCCCGCACGCCCACATAAGCGTGATTTCCGTCCTGGTCGAGGCAGATTTCTGCCGCAGAGTCCTCCGCGCTGCTTCCGCCGGCAGTTGCCGGACCGCGGTTGATCAGCTCAAACGTCCCGGCGTCTGCCTTGACCACAAAGACTTCGATGGAGTACTCAGACACCACAAAGACGCTTCCACTGCGGTGCTGCACCAAGTGGCGGGGGCCGCTGCCGAAGGGGAGGGCCACTTCGTGGTCGGCGATCAGCCCGGCGCCGGGCTCGTACCGCCAGATGCGCAGGCTGTCATGTCCCAGGTCCGTGGTCATGACGCGTCCATCGGCCAAGATCAGGCTGGCATGGGCGCGGCTCTGACGGGGTTGCCCCGGCGTGAGGCTGCCATGGGGATCGACCGAAGGCGCGGCCGGAAACCGCCCGGTCATCCCGCCGTCGTGATCCAGTTCGTAGAGCAGCACCTGGCCGTCGCCCCAGCATGCGGCGATGAGGAAGCGGCCCAGTGGGTCCACTGCGACGTGGCACGTGGACTCCCCGGCAGGCTGCGGATCACCGAAGGGTTCCAGGCCGAACTCTCCGCTACGGCGGAAGGCCTGCACCATCTGGCGCTGCTCGGCAACGGCGTAGACCACCGGCAACGTGGGGTGCACGGCAATGAACGACGGCGAATCGGCCTTGACCGCCGTCCCCTTCCATTCGAGCGTCCCGTCCTGGTGGGCAGCGAGGGCGCCGATGCCCTCTGCCCGGCCGCCGCCGTCGGCGGTGTAGGTGCCGGTCCAGATCAGGGTCTGCTGCTTCGAGGAAGTCATGGGTTCCATCCTGCCAAGATTTTGGCTCGTGCAGCGGGATTGGGACGTCGGTTAGCATGGAATTTCCAGTCCAGGCAGAAGGAGGTGAGTCCGATTCCCGCTTCGTCAGTTTCGGGTACTCCCTCACCCTGCCGTCCGGACCGCCAGGTTTAGATGACGCGCGGAGTGCCCATCGGCTCACCGAAAGGCGTTCCCATGCCAGCTCCTGAACTACATTCTGACCTTCTGACCTTCGCCAATATTGTGCCCCGGCTGCGCGCCGCCGGCTGTGTTTTCGCTGAAGATGAGGCGCTTCTGCTCCTGTCCGAAGCGTCCGGGCCCGCTGAACTATCCGAGTGGGTGGATCGGCGCGTTACCGGATCGCCGTTGGAATACATCCTGGGCTGGGCCGAGTTTTGCGGACTTCGGATAGCCGTTGAGCCGGGCGTTTTTGTGCCACGCCGGCGCACTGAGCTGCTTGTTTCGGAGGCGGTGGCCATCCTGCGGGAAAGCCCCACGCCACCGGCAGCCTCCTGGCCCGGAGTTGTGGTGGATCTGTGCTGCGGGTCCGGGGCTGTGGGCGTCGCGATTGCTTCCCAGGTCCCCGGTGTGGAACTGCACGCTGCGGACATTGATCCGGTCGCCGTGCGGTGCGGCCGCCGGAACGTCGCGAGGGTAGGCGGGCTGATCCACCAGGGCGACCTGTACGCAGCGCTCCCTTCCACGCTCCACGGACGCGTGCAGCTCTTGGCCGTAAACGCTCCGTATGTTCCCACGGGCGCGCTCCGGACTATGCCACCTGAAGCCCGGGAGTTCGAGCCGCGCGTCTCACTCGACGGCGGCGCCGACGGATTGGACCTCCACCGACGGGTGCTATTGGAGGCTGCGCAGTGGCTGGCGCCGGAGGGCCGCCTCCTGATTGAAACGAGCGAGCCCCAGGCAGCGGGGACTGCCGGGATCATGGCTGCTGCGGGGTTTGCAGCGCGGACTGTCCATGCGGAGGAACTCGACGGCACGGTAGTCATCGGCACCGCCCTCGCCGCTTGTGCCAGGCAGCCGCTCTAGGTATTGGGCGTGCTGAGCCGTTCCGTCCTCACGGATAAGGCGGGATGGCTCACAATTTTGTGGCGGCCCCACTCATATCTGGCAAACGGGCCACCTAATGGTCCTATTCGCTCTTAGCGTCGTTGTGGGGAGTGCAGCCCCGGATGGCACGCCCGCAATATCAGCCCCCCTGAGGTGCCGGGTGTGTGACTGCGTCGGGACCGGCCCGGCAAAGGCGGTGGCCGGCCAGGCCCCTTGGCCGGCCGCCGTATCCGTGAGTCGCTAACTAATTTTCACTGCCGGGCCTGGCTCGGGTACAACCGTCCCGACGGACAAGGATGCCAGAAGGATCCCAACGTTCATCACCAGTGCGGCCAGGCCGACAAGGATGGCTATTTGGTAGCCGCGCTGACCGGTACCGCGCAGACCAGCCAAGGCCCACACCAGCACGATCGCGGAAGTCGTCTGTGCATAGATTTTCACAGCACTCATTCAGCCCTTTGGCGAGTCTTCACTAAATGTTCCCCGGCGGCCGCGCGGCCGCTCCGTTGCGCGGGGCTGCGGATGCGCGGACGATGAATGCATGAGCGGAAAAATCGAGCCTGGTAAGCCCGGGACCCGGGAGCCAATGAGCGGTACCGGGAGCCCATCCCGACGCCGCACGTGGACCATCGCAGCGGTCGTTGCCGCAGTAGGACTGGTGATTGGGCTTGTGGTGTTCAAGCCGTGGCTGCTCTTTGTGGATGTGAGGGTGGACGAACAGCTCCCGATCGTGGCCAGCGCTCCAGCCCAAGCTGAACCAACCCCGCCTACGCCGCTAACGTCCACGCCAGGCACCGCCCCAACAGCCACCCCGACGCCGACACCCACTTCGGCAGGCCCCGTGCAGCTTGCCATGGGTACTCTGATCAGCCATGAGCACACGACCACGGGAACTGTCCGGATCATCCAGCAGGCGGATGGTGCACGGGTGCTGACGCTGGAAAACCTGGATACGTCCAACGGTCCGGATGTGCACGTCTGGCTTAGCGCAGCGCACGTGGTGGAGGGGACCGCAGGGTGGTTTACTGCCGGCTCGGCCGACTATTACGACCTCGGCCTTATTAAAGGAAACCAAGGCAATCAGGTGTACCAGATTCCCGCTGAAGTGGACCTGTCGAAGTACCCGGCAGTTGACCTGTGGTGTGTCCAGTTCAGCGTCTCATTCGGGGCTGCGGAGCTGGTCACCTGAACCCGATGGCGCCAGGCCGCTAAACGCCGCCGGCCGCCGCGTCCCCCAAGGATCGCGACGGCCAGCAAGGTCAATCAGTTTTAGCACAGGTCCTGCTTGCTCCTGCTGCAAGGAGCAGGCGCGGGCGTAACCTTTCGTCCGGAAGCGCGGGATCAGTCCCGCTTGGGATCCACGTTGGTGGCCGCACCCGCGGGGGTGGCGCCGCCTTCGTCAGACCAGTCCTGGCCCGTGGAGTCGTTCAGGGCAGGGTCCGAATCAACATCGGACGTGCCCAGGTTCACGGTTTCCGGGTGCGTGCTGTGAGCCGGGACGTGGTCGGCGGCGCCTGAGGCAGCTGCGGAGGTGTCGGCGTCGGACGCCTTTTCCTTGCCGTTACCGGACGCTGTGTCGTGATGCATGGCTGACCCGATGACCGTGCCCGCGCGGCGGGCGGCTTCACCCAGCTGGTCTGCCACTTCCGGAGCCTTTTCCTTGATGGCTTCCGTGGCGGCCGCGACCTTGTCCTGGACGGGCTTGCTGTCCCAAAGTGCCGCAGCGCGGGCCTTCAGCTTGTCATAGGCCGCCCGGCCGGACCGCGATCCCAGGACGTAGCCTGCGGCGATTCCAACACCCAAAAGAAGTTTGTTTTTCACGATGAACTCCTGCTCCGTGAGAAGGTTTTCAATCCGGTCCAGTGGCCGGGGGAAAGAAAACCGGCCCGGGGAGGTTCTCCCCAGGCCGGTTTCCTGGCTGGTGCCCGCAGTTAGCTACGGACGCTGCGCTTGGTGATCATGCCGTAGACGAGCAGCACGATGACCGCTCCGCCGATGGCCAGCAGCCAGGTCTGCAGCGAGAAGAACTCCTGCAGGCCGGTGCCGAAAATCATGCCGCCCAGCCAGCCGCCGAGGAATGCTCCTACGACGCCCAGGAGCAAGGTGATGAAAATGCCGCCACCCTGCTTGCCCGGGAGGATCGCCTTAGCGATCGCACCAGCAATAAGGCCGAGAATCAGAAATGCCAAAAAACCCATTTTGTCGTTCCTCTTCCTTCATAAAGGAGGTACCCGGATCCCGGGGACGCTTAACCCTTCTGCCCCAATAGTAATCATGCTTACTATCGATTTGCCAACCCCGCTGCTCGGGAAAGGGCTGCTCAGGTGGCCTTTAGTGCCCCGATACGTCCGAATCATTTCCCGCGCCAGGACCTTCGTCCAAGATGCTCATTTCCGCTAGATCCTGCGGATCCAAGGCGAAATCGAACACGTCCAGGTTCTCCCTCATCCGCCCCGGATCGCCCGATTTTGGAATGACCACAAGTCCGTTCTGAATATGCCATCGCAACACCAGCTGCCCGGGTGTTTTGTCGTACTTTTCGCCCAGTTGGGAGAGTAACGGGGCGTCCAGGAGGCTAGCCCCGGAACCGCCCAGCGGGCTGTAGGATTCCGTGACAATCCCGTGCCTGGCGTGGAATTCCCGCTCGGCCACGCGGGTGATTGCAGGGCTGAGCTGGATCTGGTTCACCGCAGGTACAACGTCCGTCTCGGCGAACAGCCGTTCCAAGTGGGCGGGCTTGAAGTTCGAGACTCCGATGGACCGGGCTTTTCCCTCAGCCTGCAGCCGTTCGAAGGTCTTCCAGGTGGAAATGTACTCATCACGTGCAGGAAGTGGCCAGTGGATCAGCAGCAGATCCACGTAGTCCAGCTTCATCCGCCGCAGGGAGCCCTCCAGTCCTTCAACGGCCCGGTCCTGCCCTTGGAACTGGCCGTCCAGCTTGGTGGTGACGAAGATTTCGCTTCGATCCACCCCGCTGGCCCGGATACCGTTGCCCACGCCTTCCTCGTTGCCGTATTTCACGGCGGTGTCGATGTGCCGGTACCCGGCTTCCACGGCGCTGACGACGGCGGCAGCCACCTGGTCGTCGTCCAGCGGCCAGGTGCCGAGCCCCAGCTGCGGGATGCTGTAACCGTCATTGAGCTTGATGAGCGGTGAAAGTGTCATTTCAACAGTCTCTCTTGCTTTGGCCTTCCTAGCCCTTGAATGCCCGGAGAATATTTCCGGCGCCAGGACGTGCCCAGTGACTTCTCCCCGCCCCGCGGTCTAATCCCCCACGCGATTCGAGGGGAAATGACCGTACGGCGGGGAGAAGTTGCGCTCGACGCACCCACTCACGCTCACCCCGAGGCGCGGGCCCAGCCGGTTAGCCGGTCACTCAGGTCCATGAACTGCTGGTCAACGGCCTGCAGCTCAGGGTGCGCGTCATACCAGGCCACAATCTCCCGAGCTCCATCCGCGAACGGAATCGTGGCGGCGTAGTCCGGGACCAAGGACTTGATCTTCGCGTTGTCGAAGACCACGGAATGGGACCGGTCGCCCAGCAGGTTCGCCCCCAGCTCGGCGCTGTGGGCGGCGATGGTTTCCGAGGCCACGTGGACCAGCTCAGGCTCGGCCACACCGGCCGCCCGGGCGAACAGTCCGTAGATCTGGTTCCACGGCAGGTATTCGTCAGAAGTGATGGTGTAGCTCTCGCCCACGGCCTGGGGCCGGCCCAGCAGCCCCACGAAGGCCTTGGCGAAGTCGCGGCTGTGGGTGAGGGTCCACAGTGACGTACCGTCTCCGTGCACCATCACCGGCAGCCCGGCGCGCATCCGGTGCACGTCCGTCCAGCCGCCTACCATGGCGATCTTGGTGCGGTCGTACGTGTGGGATGGCCGCACCACCGTCAGCGGGAAGTCCTCTGAGCGGTAAGCCTCGTACAAGAGGTCCTCGCACGCGATCTTGTCGCGCGAATACTGCCAGAACGGGTTTTTCAGCGGAGTGGACTCCAGGATGGGCAGCCGGGTGGGCGGCTTCTGGTAAGCCGACGCCGAGCTGATAAACACGTACTGTCCGGTCCGGCCGCGGAACAGTTCCATGCTGGCCCGCGCCTGGTCCGGGGTGAAGGCAATAAAGTCCGCGACGGCGTCGAACTCCCGTCCGCCCAGCACGTCCCGAACGGCTGACGCGTCACGCACGTCCGCGTGCAGGACCTCGGCGCCGTCCGGCACCGGCCGGCCCGTCTGGCGGCCGCGGTTGAGGATGGTCAGCCGGTGCCCCAGCGCGACGGCGCGTTCTGCTGCCGCCGCGCTGATGACTCCTGTACCGCCGATGAAGAGGATACTCCTCGGCGCCACAGTGTCGGCTTCCCGTACGAGTGGGGTCACCACGCGTAGTCTTCCGGGGCGGTGCGGTGCCCCGGGAAGATGTCATCGAGCCGTTTGAGGGCGTCGGAGTCGAGCGTGACCTCCAAAGCCCGGATGGCGGCGTCGAGCTGTTCCTGCGTGCGCGGCCCAACGATCGGGGCGGTGACGGCAGACTGGTGCAGCAGCCAGGCAAGGGCAATGTCGCCGGGGGCGTGGCCCAGGTCATCGGCAAAGTCCTCGTACTGCTGGATCTGGTCCTGGTGCTTCTTCAGGGTTTCCAGTGCCCGGCCCTCGGCGCGGCGGACCCCCTGTTCCTGCTTCTTCAGGACACCGCCCAGGAGGCCGCCCTGCAACGGTGACCATGGGATAAGGCCCAGGCCGTACTGCTGCGCGGCCGGAATGACCTCGAGCTCCACCTCGCGGCGGAAGAGGTTGTAGATGGACTGCTCGCTCACCAGGCCTGTGTAGTTTCGGCGGCGGGCAGCTTCCTGTGCCTGGGCGATGTGCCAGCCGGCGAAGTTGCTGCTGCCGGAGTACAGGATCTTGCCCTGCTGGACGGCAACCTCAATGGCCTGCCAGATCTCGTCCCACGGCGTGTCCCGGTCGATGTGGTGGAACTGGTAAACGTCGATGTAGTCCGTCTGCAGGCGCTTCAGGCTCGCATCCAGCGCCCGCCGGATGTTCAGCGCCGAGAGCTTGGACTCGTTGGGGCGGTCCGTCATGGTGCCGTAGAGCTTGGTGGCCAGGACGGTCCGTTCACGGCGCTCGCCGCCCTGCGCGAACCAGCGGCCGATGATCTCTTCGGTCCAGCCGCGGTGCCCTGTGCCGCCGTAGACATTGGCGGTGTCGAAGAAGTTGATGCCGGAGTCCAGCGCCGAGTCCATGATGGAGTGCGCGTCGGCTTCCTCGGTCTGGGGTCCGAAGTTCATGGTGCCCAGGCAGAGGCGGGAAACCTTCAGGCCGGAGCGGCCAAGGTGGGTGTACTGCATTGTGGGGTCCTTTGGGGTGTGGTGGGTTAGAGCTGGGTGAAGGCGGCGACGGCGGGATCGGAACCGATGCGCGCACCGGACTCCAGTGCCGTGATGGAGGCGAGTTCGTCGTTGCTGAGTTTGAGGGACGTGGCCGCGAAGTTTTCGCGGAGCCGCGTCGGATCAGCGGACTTGGGGATGACGATGGTGCCGGCGGCGAGGTGCCAGGCCAGGATCACTTGTGCGGGACTGGCGTTGTGGGCCTGCGCGACGGCGGTGACGGCGTTCCCGTTCAGGTCACTGCCTTGCCCCAGCGGGCTGTAGGCCTCCACGGCGATTCCCAGCGAGCGGCACTTGGCGGCCAGTTCGGCCTGCTGGTAGCTGGGGTGCACCTCGATCTGGTTGACGGCAGGAACGGTTTCCGCGGCTTCCAGCAGGGTGTCCAGATGCTCGGAGAGGAAGTTGGAAACCCCGATGGCGCGGATCTGCTTGTTCTCGTACAGCCGCTCCATCTCCTTCCATGCCTGGACGTAAAGCCCCTGCGACGGGACCGGCCAGTGGATGAGGTACAGGTCAACATAGTCCAGCCCCAGTGCCTTGCGGCTGAGCTGGAAGGCTTCCTGGGCACGGCCCTGTTCGCCGTTGCGCAGTTTGGTGGTGATGAACAGTTCCTCGCGGGGGATGCCGGAGGCCGCGATGGCCGCGCCGACTCCAGCCTCGTTCCGGTAGGCCGCTGCTGTGTCGATGTGCCGGTAGCCTGCCGCCAGCGCGTCCTCGACGATCCGCTGGGTGTCTTCCGGGGGAACCTGGAAGACCCCGAAGCCCAGCTGGGGGATGGTGACGCCGTTGTTAAGTTTCAGCTCTGACATGGTGGTTCCTTTGCTGATGAACACGAACTGGAAATGAGAAAACGCTTTCGGAAAGGCTCTCCCCTGAGCCTATGCACTTTTCCCCTGATAGTCAGCCCTTGACCCTGTCCCTGTTTTTCCTAGGACTGGCAGTCCTACCTTCGTTGTAGAAAGTGCCTGCCGGGGCCGTGCAGAATAGGGTGCATGGGTCAGAGCGCCGAGTTCGGAAAATTCCTGAAAGCCATGCGGTCCCGGTTGAGCCCGGAAGATGCAGGGGCAGAAGGTTCCACCGGCGCGCGCCGCGTTCCTGGCCTCCGCCGCGAGGAGGTGGCGAGGCTTGCCGGCGTCAGTACGGACTACTACATCCGCCTGGAGCAGGGGAGGAACATCCACCCGTCACGGACCGTGCTTGATTCCGTGGCCCGCGCCCTCCGGCTGGACGCTGGCGAACACGCGCACATGATGGACCTCCTGGAAAACTGCGCCGCCAGCACGCGTTCCCCAGGACCGGCACAGGCAGTACGACCGGCACTCCGCCAGCTCCTCGAGGCGGTGGGCGATGTCCCGGCGATGGTGCTGGGCCGCCGGACCGACGTCCTTGCCGGTAACCGGATGGCCTTCCTGCTCTTCACGGATTTCCCGGCCCTTCCGGCGCACGAGCGAAACCTCACGCGCTGGCTGATCCTCGATCCGGGTGCCCGGGAGCTCTTTCGTGACTGGAAATCGGTGGCGGCTGAAGCAGCCGGTGCGCTCCGCGTGGACGTGGGGCGGCACCCCAACGATGCCCAGGCCAACCAGCTGGTGGGCGAGCTTGCCGTCCACAGCGAGCATTTCCGCCAATGGTGGGCA
This sequence comes from Pseudarthrobacter sp. CCNWLW207, assembly GCF_037203945.1. Taxonomy (NCBI): domain Bacteria; kingdom Bacillati; phylum Actinomycetota; class Actinomycetes; order Micrococcales; family Micrococcaceae; genus Pseudarthrobacter; species Pseudarthrobacter sp. CCNWLW207. Next base: position 484,351 of record NZ_JBBCBS010000002.1, read on the forward strand.
GGGCACCGTGTCGCCACACGGTCCGCGGGCACCGTCCGGCTCCATCATCCCGGCGTCGGAGACCTGGAACTGAACTTTGAAAACCTGACCCTCCCGGACGATCCCGACCAGATGCTGCGGGTCTATTCCGCCAAGCCCGGGACGCCGTCGTCGGACGCCCTGGCGCTGCTGAGCCTGAGCGCGGATGCCGGTGCGGATTCACCCGCGGGCGCCGCCGCAGCGCCAGCGCCTCAGCGGACGGTTGCTGCCGAAGAGCCGCCCGCGGTCCACGACAACCGGGAGTAACAGTCAGTGTGCTGCCGCTGGCGGCTGTACTTTTGGCCAGCCCCGGCACTGGATTCTGGCCAGGAGCCCATTGGGAACAGATTGCCGCGTTCCTAGGCTGGAGTAGCAAGCTTTTTCTCCACCAAGGATGGTCTCAACGATGAAACGCATCGCACTGCTCAAGGAACGCCAAGCCACTGCCGCCAGCAACGGCCGGACAGCCAGTACAGGCTCACACTGCCCGGCTTCCGGACTATGGAGCCCCGAAGCTGACCCGCACACGGTCCTTTCCTTCTTTGAAGGCCATGTATTCCCCGCGTTCGACGGCGTGCCCACCGTATGGCGGCGGCGCTCCATGGGCGTGGTCTCGTCGAATTAGCTCCCGTTAAAGCCCAACTGACTCGCAGTTAACGTCTTCAAAGTGCATTCCAGCGACGTTAACTGCGAGCCAGTGTGGACCGAACTTAGTGTTCTTCCAGCCGGAAACCGAGCTTGATGGTGACCTGCCAGTCAGCGATCTTGCCCTCTTCGAGGTGACCGCGGATTTCCTTCACCTCGAACCAGTCGAGGTTGCGGAGGGTCTGGGACGCCTTGGCGATACCGTTCCGGACGGCGTCGTCCACGCCTTGGGTTGACGTGCCGACAATTTCAGAAATGCTGTACGTGTGGTTGGACAACTTCGCTCCTCGTGATCGCCTTCGACTCCCGGTTGCGGGCCGTTCTCGAAGCCTAGTAGGACTTCAAGAACGTTGACCAGACCCTAGCCGGATGTTCCGTTGAGAACAGCCACGTTGGCGAGGGTGACATTCCTTCCGGTCGCCTGGAGGACGTTGCCGTCCTGCGGGGTGTCGGAGGTGACGGTCAGGTCCCGCACGGTCGAACCATCCGCTGCCACCACCAGGGTGACACCTTCGCTGTGGGTCAGGACCACATCCGCGGCATTTCCCGTAGCCCCGGCCAGCGTGACGTTGCGCCGGTCACCCCAGATCACCGAGGGCTCATGGTACGTACCGGGCTGGAGCAGCACCGTGACGGGACCCGGGTTGTTGGGTGGGATCGCCCCCACGGCAGCCCGGATGCTGGCAAAGTCTCCAGTGCCGTCGAGGGCCACCGTGATGACCTTCGTTGCTGCGGGTTCCGTCCCGCCCAAGGGTCCGCCAAAGGCGCGCACCAACGCGGGAACCGCCGTGGTGGGCGTGAGCTCGTAGGCGTATGCTGCAGCCGGATCGAACGCAACGCCGCGCTGGCTGCCAGTGTTACCGGTGCACCCGTCAAAGATATTGTCCCGGGCCACCAGCTCACCGCCCGGGCCCTGGTGGTGAAGCGGATTCCGGACATCCCGGAAGTAGTTGCCCTCCACCACCAGCAGGGCCGCGTTCCGTCCCAGCATTCCGTAGCTGGAGATGTCTTCCAGGTAATTGTTGTAAACGTGGGACGCCGCGGTGTTGTCCAAGCTGGCGTTGCGTTGGTGGGTGTTGCGGATCCAGTTGTGGTGCAGCGTCAGCCGGGTGACCACGTTCTGCGTCCAGCCTTCCCCCAAGGCCTTGTTGTGGTCCGCGAAGACGTTCCATGACAGCGTGATGTTGTCGCAGTCCTTGCGGATATCCACCAGGCCGTCGCCCAGGCGGGCGAAATACATGTGGTCAATCCAGACGTGGGTACAGGTGTCCATTTGGATCCCGTCCCTGTCGTTGTCCGGGCGTTTCCCTACAAAATCGCCCGGAATATAGGAGTCCCGGACAGTGAAGTTCCGGAACACCACATTGGAGACGCTGATGAGCTTGAAGCCGGCGTTCACCACGGCCGCTCCTTCACCGGCTCCGAGGAAGGACTTGTTGGCCGTGACCGTCAGCTTCTCGTATTGCGGGAACACCAGCTCGCTGTGCAGGATCACCATCAGCGGCTCAGTGCTCTTGGCGAAGGCCCGGAGCTGGTCCGGGGTGTTGGCGTGGACCAGCCTGCCACCCGCCCCGCCGGTGGTGCCGGCGCGGCCGTGCGCTGCGATTCCGGCGAAGCCCTGCGGTGCATCGGACCAGGCCCCGCCGCCGAGCGCGTGGTTGACCGGCAGGCCGGCTTCGGCGAAACCGTCAGGGCCGACGGCGGGACCCACCCCGCCGGTGTCCGCCGCCGTCGCTGACGGGCTGAGCAGTCCGGACGCCATCAGGGTGCCTGCCGTCAGTCCCGCCGTGAGGAGGGTACGTCGTCGGATATTCAGCTCTTGTGCTTCAGCCATCTCAGCCACGTCCAGCCGGGGTCCAGTTACCAAGGAAGGCTTCCTTGGTGAACTTGAGGGCATCCTCCGGCGTGAGCTGGGGATGGAACTCGTTCACGTAGGCGCCCGGTCCGCTGTTGTTGAATTCGGCGAACCGTCCCTCGGTCCAGGAATGGCCGCTCATGTCGGACCAGCCCTGGACGGCGATGTGGCTGCCGAGGACCGAATCGTGGATCACGGCCATCGGGTGGGCGTTCGGATCGCTGCTGGCAAACCAGGGACGGCCCAGGCTGACGGTTCCGGGAGCAGCGTCGGAGGTGAGGGTGCTGTCCACGATCAGGATGCCGTAGGGGTTGGAGTCCTTGGTGCTGGGGGCAACGATGTAGCCGTTGTTGGTGGCGCTGCCGCGGTCAAGGGAGTGGATGGTGCAGCCGTCCAGGACGGCAGTGCCCCGTCCATAGATGAAGTCGACGTCGCCTTCGATGTAGCAGTTCTTCAGGTACGTACGGGCGGTGGCGTCACGGCCGGTGGTGTCCGCGAGGTAGGTGTCCTGGTTACCCAGGAAGCGGGTGCCGTCAAAGGTGACGCGGTCCGCCACGCTGCGGACGGCAAGCGCCTGGCTTCCTCCGTTGGTGGCCTCGTCGTAGGCGTTCTCAACGGTGAGGTTCCGGACCGTTGTGCCCTCGGCGAGGACGTTGAGCGTGGCGCTGCCGCCGGCGCCCCACGTGCCACCGAAGAACTTCACGCCGTTGGCCGGGAGATCGTAGGTGACGACGACGTCGGCCGGGTTGGCGGTGGCGCCCTGGATGGTGAGGTTCGGACGGTCTGCCCAGACATTCACCGATTCCCGGTAAGTGCCGGGTTTCACTGTGATGGTGCGGGGCAGGTTGCTGCCGCTGGGGACGGACCCGATCGCCGCCTGCAGGCTGCCGAAGTCACCGGTTCCGTCCAGCGCAACCGTGATCTCCGTAGTGCTGTTCGGGGCGCTTTCCTCCAGCGGCCCTGCCCCGGCCGCAACGATCTCCGGGACGCGCGCGGCGTCGTCCTTCTGGTAGGCGTAGAACTGGGTGGGATCAAAGGCTGCACCCACGTTGTCCTTGCGGCCGCGCGTGCCGTTGAAGACGTTGTCCCGGTTCACCACTTCGGTGGCGGGATCCTTGGCGACTACCGGATCCTGCACGGCCGTGAAGCTGTTGCCTTCGAGGACCACCTTGGCTGCGTTGCGGCCCATCATGCCGTACTGGCCGATGTCCTGGAGGAAGTTGTTGTAGACGTGGGCTGCCGCGGTGTTGTCAAGGCTGAAGTTGCGTTGGGTGGTGTTGCGGATCCAGTTGTGGTGGATGGTCATCCGGGTCACGGCGTTGGCGGTCCAGCCCACGCCCAGGGCCTTGTTGTTGTCCGCGAAGACATTCCAGGAGTACGTGATGAGGTCGGAGTCCTTGCGCGTGTCGATCAGGCCGTCGCCCATGCGCTCGAACTTCATGTGGTCAACCCAGACGTGGTGCGTGGTGTCCAATTGGATTCCATCGCGGTCGTTCTCCGGGCTCTTGCCGTCCCAGTCGCCCGGAATGTAGGCGTCCCGGACCGTGAAGTTCCGGAAGATCACGTTGGAGACGTTGATGAGCTTGAAGCCGGCGTTCACCACTTCGGCTCCGGCGCCCACCCCAATGAAGCTTTTGTTGGCGGCGACGGGAATCTTGAGGTAGTCCGTGGCCCTGAGGGTGCCGCGGATGAAGATCACCAGCGGTTCGCTGGCGGCCGCGTAGTCCTTGAGTTCCTGGACGGTGGAGGCGGTGACGATACGGCCGGACTGGCCACCGGTGGTTCCCGCCAGCCCATAGCCCGGGAGCGAAGCGAAGCCGTCAGGGGTCTGCTTCCACATCGCTTCCGGGGTCCCTTCGGCCGGAGAAATCGGGCTGGCCGTGGTTCCGGCCTGGGGTCCCGGCCGCGCCTCGGCCGGTCCGGCGTGGGCGGCCGGAAATGCCGTGAGGCTCCCCAGCATAACGACGGCGGTGGCCGCGCCTAAGAGACGTCGCAAACTCATGCAAAACTCCTTTGTTTTGTTTCCGGGCAGCCTCCAGCCCGGACTTCGGTAAGGGTTGTTCAGTCAGTGATGCGCGCGGAGAAGCGTTGTGGGCCTTACTTCAGCCCAGTGGTGGCGATGCCGTTGATGAGGTACTTCTGGCCGGCGATGAAGAAGCCGATGATGGGGGCGATGGACACCACGGACATGGCGAACATGGGGCCCCACATGCTCTGGCCTTCCGAGTCCATGAAGGCCCTCAGCGCAAGCGGCACCGTGTAGAGGTCCTGGTTCTGGATGTAGAGCAGCGGCCCGAAGAACTCGTTCCACGTGGAAATGAAGGTGAAGATCGCGGTGGTGGCCATGGCCGGCACGCACAGCGGCATGATGACCCGCAGGAAAGTGCGGAAGGGGCCGCAGCCGTCGATCTGGGCGGCGTCGTCGAGCTCTTTGGGCAGTGCCTTCATAAACTGGACCATCAGGAAGATGAAGAACGCGTTGGTGGCCATGAAGTTCGGCACGATCAGCGGCAAGTACGTATCCAGCCAGCCGAGCTGGGAGAAGATGATGTACTGCGGCACCAGGAGGACGTGGCCGGGCAGCATCAGGGTTCCCAGCATCAGGGCAAAGAAGAGCTTGCGTCCGGTGAACTCCATCCGTGCGAAGGCGTAGGCAGCCAGCGCGCAGGAGAAGATATTTCCAATGATGGAGAACACCACCACGATCAGGGAGTTGACCAGGTAGACGTGGAAGGGTTGGTTCAATGCCGTCCAGCCCTGTTCATAGTTGCTGAAGTCCCAGTTTTCGGGCCACAGTCCGAGCTGCCGGAAGATGTCGTTGCTGGGCTTGAACGAACTGGAGATCAGCCACAGCAGCGGGTACAGCATCACCAGGCCAACCAGGCACAGGATCAGGTGGCGGGAGAAGCGGGTACCGGGAGTGCCCGTCAGGGCATCTTCCGGGGCCGCGTCCTTCTTTTGCTTGTTTTTGGTGGGTAATTCGAGGAGAGCCATTGCGGTTGCCTTAATTGTCGTAGAAGACCCAGAACTTGGACGCGATGAAGTTGATGGCGGTGAAAATCGCAATGATCATCAACAGCAGCCACGCCATGGCGGAGGCATACCCCATCTCGAATTCGGTGAAGCCCTTTTGGTACAGGTACAGGTTGTAGAACAGCGTTGAATCCGCCGGACCTCCCGTCCCGCCACTCATCACGTAGCCCTGGGTGAAGGTCTGGAAGGACCCGATGAGCTGCATGATGAGGTTGAAGAAGATGATGGGGCTGATCAGCGGCAGGGTAATGCTGCGGAATTGCTTCCATCGGGAGGCTCCGTCGATGGAAGCCGCCTCGTAGTACATGGACGGGACCTGCCGCAGGCCGGCCAGGAAGATCACCATCGGTGAACCGAACGTCCACACGTTCAGCACGATCAGGGTGCTCAGGGCGAACTCAGGGTCGGTGACCCACGCCGGCCCCTGGATCCCGAACAGTCCCAGGAAGCTGTTGACGATGCCGTCGTTGCCGAAGATGTAGCGCCACAGCATCACGATGGCCACGCTGCCGCCCAGCAGGGACGGCAGGTAATACACGGAACGGTAGATCGGCAGGGCGCTGAGTCCGCGGTTCAGCACCAGGGCGATAAGCAGGGCAACGGCAAGTGAGATCGGCACGGAAACGAAGGTGTAGATGAACGTCACCTTCAGCGATTGAAGGAGCCGCGGATCCTCGAACATGGCCTGGAAATTGGCCAACCCCACGAAGTTTGGCTCCGTGAACAGGTTGTAGTCCGTAAAGGCCAGATACAGCGAGGCGAAGAACGGGATGATCGTGAACAGCATGCCGATGAACCACGGCAGCAGGAAGAGGTAGCCCGAGCGCTGGTTGGTGCGCCGGGAGGGGCCGCGCTTTGTCTTGCCGCGCCCCGGTGCGGCGAGTGAAGCGGCCGCACCGGGGGCTTGCTTTGTCAGCACTGACATGGCGTCAGGTTCCTATCTGCTTAGCTGGGTATCTGAGCGTTGGACGGCTACTTGTTGATGGCGGCATTGCTTTTCTCAAGGAACGTCTTGGCTGCATCCGCCGGGGTGACGCGGCCGAACTCAACTTCGGTGGCGAGCTGCTTGAGGGTGTCGGCCACTACGCTCGCGCCCTTGGGGTAGACATAGGCCGGTGCCAGTTCATCCTTCTGGATGTCGGCCACCATCTGCACGAACTTCGTGTCATCCGCACCGAGCTTGGGCATGATGGCTTCTGTTACCTCGGGGTTAATGGGCACCCCGCGCTGGGTCAGCGTCTCGGCGGCGCCGTCCACGTCATTGATCAGGAAGTTCAGCAGTTTGGCAGCTTCCTTCGGGTGCTTTGACTTTGCGGCCACAGACCAGAGCATGCTGGGATCGGCGGAGTAGCCGCGGCGCTTCTCAGTGGTTTCGCCGGGCATCCGCAGCAGGACAAGGTTCCCGCCCGAGGCTTCGTTGTATCCACGGAAGTTGTTGATGGGGATGATCTGCGAAGCCACCGTTCCCTTGGCCAGGTAGGACTGCGCCGGGGACCCGCCGATTTGTTCGAAGAATCCGGCAGGCGGGTAGCCGCCGGCCTTGCGCAGGTCCACGCTGTACTGGAACCACTCGCGGATGGTGTCTTCGCTGACGCCGAGCTTGTTGTCCTTGGTGTAGAAGTCCTCGCCGCGCTGACGGGCGAAGAGGATGGGGCCGGTCTCGGTGGCCACATCGTAACCGGCTCCGTAAATCTTCCCGCCGGTCTTCTGGGTCACCTCGGTAGCGAACTCGGCATAGTCCTCCCAGCTCCAGGTTTTGTCATCAGGGATGGTCACGCCTGCCTGGTCGGTGATGGTCTTGTTGACCACCATGCCGATGAGGTTGACGCCGGTAGCCAACCCGTACAGTTTGCCGTCCACCTCACCCCGGCTTTGGATGGTCTGGGGAATCTTCTCGAGGTTGATCTCGGGCAGCGACTTCAGGTCTGCCAGGGTGCCGCGTTGCGCGTATTCCAACAGGGTCCGGTTCGCCATGTTCAGAACGTCAGGCGGATTGCCGCCGGCGAAGCGGGTGGCCAGCTTGTCCGCGTAGGGGCCGCTGTCCTGGTATTCGCTCTTGACCGTGATGCCGGGGTTCTTCTCTTCGAAGATCTTGATTGCCGCGTCTGTCATCTTGGCCCGGTTGGAATCACCCCAGTACACGAAATTCAGCTCGACGTTGCCGCCGCCGGCGGACGGGGAGGTTGCCCCTCCGCAGCCGCTGAGGGCCAGGCCGGCAGCAGTCAGTGCTGCACCCAGGATGATCCTGCGCGGGATAGGGGTGCTCGTGGTCTTCTTCATCGAATGACGCCTCTCTAGCGGGGTATGTCGGGCTTGTTCCGGCCACTGGACAATATGCAGGTAGCAGGGAAACTTTCTGGGGCAGATTTGCGCTCAAGGCATCCATCTGCCGATGAATATCGGTGGAAACTCCCAAAAAACTTTCGAGTAAACGATTTCTAGCAAGAAAACGCTGTGACTGTCAACACAATTTCGAAAGTCATTGATTTCGTTTCAACAGAAACTTTCTGTACTACTTGCCGAATATTTCCGCCATAGCTATGCTGATCCACACATCCCGGACACGCCACCCAACCAGGAGGTCCGCTTGGCTATCCACAGCACGCCGTCAGCTGCGGCCCCCGGTTCTTCGGACCAGGTCCCGCCGCTCGTCACCCACTGCACCGGACTGCAGCTGCCCGCCGGCAGTGCGCCCAGGCCCTACCTCCACCCGGTGCTGTCCCTTGGCGGCGCCACCGTCACGGAAGCCGGACCGGCCGATCACCCACACCACCTGGGCCTGTCCGTCGCCTTCTCCGACGTCAACGGAACCAATTTCTGGGGCGGCTCCACCTTCACGGCCGCCAGCGGGCCGGTGCTCCTGTCCAACCACGGAACGCAGTTCCCGCACGACTGGCGCTCATCCACAGGAACGGACGAGGCAGGGGAGTCCGGCGCCGTGTTGTGGAAGTCCGCGTCAGGCGACGAGCTCGCCGCCGAGGAGCGGCACATCCAGCAGTTTGCCCATCCGGAGCCCGGGAGCTGGAGCTTGTCACTGTCCTCGGTGATCCGTCCGGCGGCGCGCGTCGAGCGGCTGGCGGTGTCGTCGTCGGCCGTCAAGGGCAGGGCAGGCGCCGGATATGGCGGCATCTTCTGGCGGTTTCCCCGCGGCAGCGATGACCCGGTTGTGCTTTCCGACGCCGGCACCGGCGCCGACGCCGCGCACGGCTCACGCTCACCCTGGCTGTCGGTCACCATGCGGCTCGAGGGCGGACCCGTCAGCGTTGTGCTCGGGCAAGACCCCGGTCACCAGCTTCCGTGGTTCATCCGGACGGAGGGCTACTTGGGGGCGGGACCAGCCGCAGCTTGGTCTGAACCCGCACACGTGGACGCGGAAACTCCCCTCAGGCTTGGCCTGCACGCCGTCATCCACGACGGAGCGGTGACAACTCCCGCCCGCGCCCTGGAACTCCTCCACCAGCACCCCCGACTCAGCCGCCCCGGCGCAACCGACAGGACATCATGACTACCCCGCGTCCCACCCCGCTCTACAGCAACCCCGTCCTCAACGGCGACTGGCCTGACCCCGACGCCATTCAGGTGGATGGCGTCTACTACCTGATTGCGTCGAGCTTCAACAGGGTGCCGGGGCTCCCCGTGCTGAAGTCCCGGAACCTTGTGGACTGGGAGCATGCCGGCCATGCCCTCCCCGAACTGCCCCAGGGGAGCCACTACTCCCTGGTGCGCCACGGCAGCGGCGTATGGGCCCCGGCCCTCCGGTACCACGATGGGCGCTTCTGGATCTTCTATCCGGACCCGGACCACGGCATTTTTGTCCTCAGCGCGGAAAAGGCAGAAGGGCCGTGGAGTGCCCCGCACCTGCTCTACGCTGGCCGCGGCATCATTGATCCCTGCCCGCTGTGGGACGAGGACGGTGAGGCCTACCTGGTCCACGGTTGGGCGCACAGCCGCGTCGGGGTGAAGAACCGGCTTACCGTCCACCGGATGGCCGCGGATGCGAGCCGCCTCCTGGACCATGGAACCCACGTGATCAACGGCGCCGACCTCCCGGGTTACACCACCCTGGAAGGACCGAAGTTCTACAAGCGCGGCGACTGGTACTGGATCTTCGCGCCGGCCGGCGGCGTAGCCACGGGCTGGCAATCGGTCTTCCGCTCCCGGTCCCCGTTCGGCCCGTACGAGGAGCGCAAGGTGCTCGAGCAGGGCGAGACGAACGTCAACGGTCCCCACCAGGGCGCCTGGGTCACCACCCCCGAGGGCCAGGACTGGTTCCTGCACTTCCAGGACCGTGGCCCCTACGGCCGGGTGGTCCACCTCCAGCCCATGGGGTGGGGCGCGGACGGCTGGCCCTGGATGGGAACTCCCGCGGACGACGGCGGACCGGGAACCCCGGTGGCCAGCCACCCCTATCCAGCGGGAACCTCGCAGGAAGACGTGGCACCTCCGTCCAGCGACGGCTTCGACTCGCGGTGGCTCGGGCCGCAGTGGCACTGGCAAGCGAACCCGCGCGAGTCGTGGTCGTTCCAAGGCGGGGGAGGGCAGTTGGTCCTCCGCCCGCAGGCCAACGACCCCGTGAACCTGCGCGAACTGCCCAACGTACTCGGCCAAATCCTGCCGGGCACCCCGTCCACCTTCACCACAACGCTGGAAGTGGACGGCGTCCCGGCCGGCACCCGGGCCGGCGTCGTGGTCCTGGGCCAGAAGTATGCCTGGCTGGGAATCATACGGACCGCGGACGGTTACGTGCTGGGTAGCGGCACCGGCGGGGAAGGGCCGTGTGAGGAGCGGCCAAGCCGGCAGATACCGCTGGACGGCCCGCGGATCGAGCTCCAGATCCGCACTGATGCCACCCCTCGCTCCACTTTTGCCTGGCGGACCGGGCCGGGAAAGCCGTGGGAAGTCCAAGGCTGGAACTTCGACGTGGTGGAGGGCAAGTGGATCGGCGCCGAACTGGGCATTTTCGCCGCGTCACCGCTGGGCTCGCAGGAAAGGGGCAGTGTTATCGTTGGACCCGTGCGGGTGGAGGCTGCGCCGGCACGCCGGAGAGTCGCCCCGCATTATGCCGCCGCCGCTTCCAGATGATCGCAAGGACCGCACCGTTGACAGCCACTCCGCGCCCCAAGATCGCAGATGTGGCTGCAGCAGCAGGCGTTTCGGTGCCCACCGTGTCGAAAGTACTCAACGGCCGGTCGCACGTTTCCGAGGCAACGCGGGCAAAGGTGCGCCAGGCCCTGGAGGACCTCGACTACACCAAACGCAACGTCCCGGCGGATCAGCCGGGGCTGCTGCAGTTGGTGGTTAACAACTTCGACTCGCCCTGGGTACTGGAAATCATGGAGGGCGCCGAGGCCGCTGCCTCGCGGCTCGGCTACTCCATTGTCTATACGCGGGCAGAGCACGCCACGGCCGAGAACTGGCGGAAGCTGCGGGAATCTTCGGCCAACCGGCTCGCCGGCGTGGTGCTGCTCGCTCCACGGCGCGGCTCGCGGCTGGTGACCACACTGCGGAGCCTGAACATTCCCGCGGTGGCGGTGGATCCCGAAGGCGCCGAGGGCCTCACCATACCCAGCGTCAGCCCGGCGTCGTTCTCCGGAGCGCTCGCCGCGGTGGGACACCTGCTGGAGCTGGGCCACCGCCGCATCGGGATCATCACCGGACGCGGGCACGGATCCGGACACAGCCGCGCACGGTATGCGGCGTACGCTGCCGCACTCCACGAGGCGGGGCTGCCCGTCCTGCCCGAGCTGGTGCGCGATGGCGACTTCAGTATTGAGTCCGGCGTCCGCCACGGCGGGGATCTCCTGGACCTGCCGGAGCCTCCCACGGCGATCTTCGCCGCAAACGACCTCCAGGCGCTCGGGGTCATGAACGCCGCCGCTGGCCGTTCCCTGAAGATTCCAGGGGATATCAGCATTGTGGGCTTCGATGACATCGCTCAGGCCGCCCTGATGTCGCCGCCGCTGACTACCGTCCGCCAGCCGCTCTCCCAGCTGGCGTCCATGGCCGTGGGCATCGTTGCCGAACAGCTCGAGCAGCAGGGGCCGGCGGCTCCGGTTGCGCTGGAAGTTGCTACAGAACTGGTGGTTCGTGGCACCACTGCCGCGCCACGGGCGAAATAGCCAAGCGTCAAAACTCCCTAATCTCTAAGCCCTGGGCGCGCCCAGCACGAGGTTCTTGAGGTCATCGAGGGTCTGCTGCATGTGGTCGTCCATGGCTTGGCGGGCACGGGAGGCGTCCCGGGACTCCAAGGCTTCTGCAATGTTCTGGTGGTGGGCGATCGCGTGGACCTGGATCTCCGGCACTGCAGACGTTTCGGCCCGACGCTTCGCCAGGACCCGGTGCAACGGTTCGAAGAGCACTGCCACGAAAACGTTCTCGGAGGCGTGCAGTATCAGGTCATGGAACGCCAGGTCCGCCTCGACAAACGCGGGGAGGTCGTTGGCCTGGTTGGCTGCCCGCATGGCGGCCACGCATCCGTAAAGCGCCTGGATATCGGCATCGCCGATCCTGCCTGCAGCGAGCTCGCAGGCCCCCGTCTCCAGCATCCTGCGGAGCTCGATGAGCTGGACCGACGCGTCGGCCTCGTTCTTGCCCTCCGACGCCGCCCGTAATACTGCCTCCAGGGAAGCCCATCGGTTCAGCGGGTTCACAAACGTCCCACGGCCCCGCTCAACGCTAAGGATCCGCTGGGCCTCGAGGGTCTTCATGGCCTCGCGGACGGTCATCCGGCTGACTTCGTGTTTGGCGCTAAGTTCAAGCTCCCCGGGCACGCTGGATCCAGGTGGGAACTCGCCTGCAATGATGCGGTCCAGAAGCTCGTCGGCTACGACGTCCACCAGTGATTTCCGTGCCATGTTTTCCCCTGCTCGGCCGTGGCAAATATGTCTGACAAGTCTACTTGCGCGTCTCCAATGTGCTGTGTCACACTATTCCTAAATGTTAGATGTCAGACATCTTACAAATATCTATCTCACCACCGATTTCACCCACAATGGAGTGCAGCATGACGCTTGAAGCAGAAGTCCTGGCCGCCTATCCGGCCGAAGTCCGGATCCCTGCAGCACTGGTGGCTGACGCCGTGGCTGCGTCCAGCGCCGAATCTCCACGCATGCTGGTGGTGCTCGACGACGACCCCACCGGGACCCAGTCGGTTGCGGATCTGCCCGTCCTGACCCGCTGGGAAATCGAAGACTTCGTATGGGCCTTTGGACAGGCCAAGGCCGCTGTCTACGTCCTCACCAATACCCGCAGCCTGGACCCAGCCGAAGCGGCAGCCCGGAACGAGGAAGTGGTCCGCAATGCCCTCGCCGCCGCCGGGTCGGACGATTCCGGCCTCCGCCTAGGGTTCGTGAGCCGCAGTGACTCCACCCTCCGCGGCCACTACCCGCTGGAACCCGATGTCATCGCCGCTACCGTGGCCAAGGTCAGCGGAGAAGCCACCGACGGAGTGGTGCTCGTCCCGGCCTTCCCCGACGCCGGACGCGTGACCATCGGCGGCGTGCATTACATGCGCGGCACCGGGGAGGACGCCGGCAAGCTCACGCCGGTAGCCGAGACCGAATTTGCCAGGGATGCCACTTTCGGCTTCGCCAACTCGGACATGTCCAAGTATGTGGAGGAGAAGTCGCAGGGACGCTTTGCGGCAGATTCCGTCATTGTCCTGGACCTGAACATCATCCGCGCCTCCACCGATCCGCGGGCCACTGCGAACGCCATCGCGGATGCCATTGAACCCGCCACCAACTCCACCCCGATCGTGGCGGACATTGTTACCGAAAACGACCTCCGCGCCCTGTCCCTGGGCCTGGACGAAGCCGAACGGCGGGGCAAGAAGCTGCTTTACCGCGTCGGCCCGCCGTTTGGCCGTGCCCGGATCGGCCAGGAAATCCGCGCCGAGCTCAGTGGCGCCGAAGCCTACGCCGGCAACACCCCGTCCCTCGCCGGCGGACTGATCGTTGTTGGCTCCCACGTGGGGGTCACCACCCGGCAGCTGAAGGCTCTCACCGAGCAGCACAGCGCCGCGCACATCTTCGAGATCGACGTCGAGAAACTGCTGGCCGCCGAAACCGAAACAGCCGCGGACGCCTACCTGGACCAGACGGTGGACGCAGTCGTGGACGGACTCCGCACCGGCGACGTCATCGTCCACACCAGCCGGCTGCTGATCAAAACCGACAGCCCGGCCGAAAGCCTCCGGATCGCACGCACGGTGTCTTCCGCCGTCGTCGCGGTGGTGAACCGGACCCTGAAGACCTTCCCGCCGCGGTTCGTCATCGCCAAGGGCGGCATCACGTCCTCCGACGTTGCCGCCCACGGCCTGGAAATCCGCCACGCCATTGTCCGCGGACCCATGCTGCCGGGCATCGTCTCCCTCTGGGAGCCGGTGGATGGGCCCGCCAAGGGCATCCCGTACATCGTCTTCGCCGGCAACGTGGGCGATGACCAGTCCCTCGCCGACGTCACCCGCAAACTCAGCAACACTTTCTAGTCCCCGCTTACGCCCGCCGGCTCCACCGATACCGCACACATTCAACGGAGAACACCATGACCAGCAACTACACCGTCACCGTCCTGGGCCTCGGAGCCATGGGACTGCCCATGGCCACGCGCCTCGCGTCCCAGCTGACCGTCCACGGCTTCGACATCGCCGAACCCCGCCTGAAGCTCGCCGAAGAAGCAGGCATCGCTACATTCGCCACCGCCCGCGAAGCTGCCAAGGGCGCCGACGCCGTGCTCCTGGCCGTCCGCAACGGTGAACAACTCAATGACGTCCTCTTCGGCGAGAACGGTGTGGCCTCGGTGTTGGAGCCGGGCGCCGTCGTGATCCTGGGCAGCACCGTCGGCACCGAGGCCATCCCGGCCACCGTCGCGCAGCTGGCCGAATACGGTGTGGAACTGGTGGACGCACCGCTGTCCGGCGGCCCTAAGCGTGCCGGCGAAGGCGACCTGCTGATCGTTGTTGGCGCGTCCCCGGAAGCCCGCGAAAAAGCCGCCCCGGCCTTGGAACTCCTGGCCTCAACCCTGACCGTGGTGGGCGACAAGCCCGGCGATGGACAGGCCCTTAAGACCGTCAACCAGCTCCTCTGCGGCGTCCACATCGCTGCCGCCGCGGAGGCCATGGCCCTCGCCGACGCCCTCGGCCTGGACCAGGCCAAGACCCTCGCCGCCCTTGAAGCCGGCGCCGCAGGTTCCTTTATGCTCTCCAACCGCGGCCCCCGGATCCTGGAGGCCTACACCGAGGAAGGCGCCGAGGTCCTGTCCCGCCTGGACATCTTCGTCAAGGACATGGGCATCGTGGGCAAGGCCACCCGCGCCGCCGGCCTGGCTGCGCCGGTCGCCGCCGCTGCCGAACAGCTCTACCTTCTCGGCCAGGCCCAGGGCCTCGCCGCTTCCGACGACTCCGCCGTCATCAAGGTTGTTGCGCCCACCAAGCGCACCGCCTAGGCACCCAACTTCACAACCGCCAAAGTACCTCCCCTCAAGCCCGACGACGGCGGTCCCCCCTCCGCCGTCGTCGAACCTCCCAGCGTTCCCCCGACAGAAATAATTAGCGCCTGATCGCCCGTCTTCTGGAAGACTGGCTCGTCAAAGGAGACACCGTCATGAACCACCTGATGAACCCCCTGATACTGCGGGCGGCTGACGCCCCAGCTATCAAACCGGCAGTAGAGCTTGGCACCCCGCTGCTCCTCACCATCGCCGCCGTTGGCATCGCCATCCTGCTCGTGATGATCATCCGCTTCAAAATCCAGGCCTTCGTGGCGCTGCTGACCGTGAGCATCCTGGTGGCCGTGGCCGCACAGATCCCGCTCAAGGACGTCTTCACCGTTGTGGCCAATGGCGTGGGCGGCACCATGGGCAAGGTGGCCCTGCTGATCGCCCTCGGCGCGGTCCTGGGCCGGATGATCGAGGTCTCCGGCGGTGTCCAGTCCCTGGCTTCGCACTTCACCGAGAAGCTGGGTGCCAAGCGTGTGGCGGTGGCCCTCACCGCCGTCGGCTTCCTGGTGGCCATTCCCGTGTTCTTCGAGGTGGGCATCATCGTGCTGGTCCCCATCGTCTACGCCTTCGCCAAGATCGCCAACGTCCACCCCGTCAAGTTCGGCCTGCCGATGGCCGGCATCATGCTGGCCATCCATGTGGCCGTACCTCCGCACCCGGGCATCGTCGCCGGTGCCGGTGTCTTCGGGGCCGACATCGGGCTCATTACCCTCATCTCGCTGCTGATCTGCATCCCGCTCGGCTTCCTGTCCTACTGGGTTGCCAGCATCATGAACCGCAAGGACTACGAGCTGCTGCCTTCGGTCAAAGCCCAGGTGGACGAGTTCGGTTCCGATTCCCTCGTGAAGGTTGGCCACGATGGCCCCGGCGCCGCAGCCATCGCCCCGCCGCGCCCGGCCCTGATCATCTTCCTCATCGCCGCGCCGATCGTGCAGATCCTGATCGGCACCATGGGTACCCTCACCATCCCCAAAGACAACTCCTGGTACGGCCTCGCGGCCTTCATCGGCAACCCGTTCTTCGCCCTCCTGGTGGCTGTTGCGCTGTCCTTCTTCCTGCTGGCTGTCCGCCGCAACTGGTCGCTGAAGGAGACCGGCGAAATCTTCGAAGGCGCGCTGCCTCCCATCGCCTCCATCCTGATGGTTGTCGCCGCCGGCGGCGTCTTCGGCGAAGTCCTCCGCACTTCCGGAATCGGCGCCGCGCTGTCCCAGACCCTTGACCACCTGGGCCTGCCGGTCATCGTGCTCGGCTTTGTCATCTCCCTCGCCCTGCGCGCAGCCCAGGGTTCGGCGACCGTCGCCATCGTCACCACCACCGGCCTGCTGACCTCCGCCGTGATGGAAGGCGGCTACTCCCCGGCGCAGATCGCCGTCATCGTGATCGCCATCGGCTTCGGCTCGCTCGGCCTGTCCCACGTGACCGATGCCGGCTTCTGGACCGTAGTGCGTTACTACGGACTCACCGTTTCCGACGGCCTGCGGACCTGGACCGTGCTCACCACCATCCTGGGCCTGGCAGGCTTCCTCCTGACCTTCGTGGCCTGGATCCTGGTGGGAGGCCTGGGCGTCTAATGCGCACCCGACTCGACCTTCTGGTCACCTCCGCCCTGCAGCGGCGATCGGCTGTTCCCGCGTTCACCTGCTACGACTTCACTACCGCCCTGGCTGTTGTGGGCGCGGCCGAAGACGCGGGCCACGGGGTCATCCTGCTGGTGGCCCCCAAGACCGCGGGCACGTCCAACGGCCTGCGCCTGATCACCGCGCTCCGCGGCCTGGCTGATGGTGCGTCCGTTCCGGTGGCGGTCCAACTGGACCACGCCTCGGACCTGTCGGTGATGGCCGACGCCGTCGCCGCGGGGGCGGATTCGGTCCTCGCGGACGGCTCCTCCCTTCCGTACGAGGACAACATTGCGCTGGTCCGGGCGGCACGCGCATTGGTGGGTGCCGACGTCGTGCTCGAAGCCGAACTCGGTGGCCTGGCCGGCGACGAGGACCGGGCCTTCGGCGCGGACGAAGCGGGCGTGGCTGTGGCTGGCCTGACGGACTCCGCCCAGGTGGAGGACTTTGTGGCCCGGACCGGCGCGCAACTGCTGGCCGTCGCCGTGGGCAACGTCCATGGCAAGTACAAGGGCGAGCCGCAGCTGCGCTGGGACGTCCTCCAGGGCATCGCCGTGCGGACACACATCCCGCTGGTGCTCCACGGCGCCTCCGGCATTCCGGCAGGGGAGCTGGTGAAGGCCGCCGCAATGAACGTGGGCAAGGTGAACTTCAACACCGAACTCCGGACCGGCGTGCTGGCCACGCTCCAGGAGCAGCTGCCGGTGCACCGTGCCGACGGCGAGAACCTGCAGGGCCTGCTGGGCCACTGGAACTCCTCCGCCAGGGAGTTCGCGACGTCGGCGCTGGGCATGCTCAGCCGCTGAGAGTTCCTGCGGGGCGCTCCAGCCGTCTTTTGAGGGAACGGGAGGCTAGGATCATGCCATGATCCTGGCCTCCCTCCTTTTTGCGTTCATCGCCGCAGCCCTGCACGTCTACATCTTCACCATGGAATCCTTCACCTGGACCAAACCGGCCACCTGGAAGCGCTTCGGGCTTGCGTCCCAGGCGGACGCCGAGACCACCAGGCCGCTCGCGTACAACCAGGGTTTCTATAACCTGTTCCTGGCCATCGGCGCGTTCATCGGCATCGGCTGCGCAGCCTTCGCTGCCGAGGGGTCGGCGCCGTCCATAGTGGGGTGGACCCTGGTCTTCAGCTGCTGCGGATCCATGCTGCTGGCCGCCGTGGTGCTCGCCTTGAGCGGGAGAAAGTACCTCCGTGCCGCCGCCATACAGGGCGCCACTCCGCTGCTCGCCGTCGTACTGGGACTGCTGGCCGTGGTTTCCTGACGCGCCGCCAGGCGCCGATCAGCCGCCAAGCCACCCATACAGGCGCAGAATGTAGGTAGTAGCAACTTCGGGAGTTTCAGGACCGGACGTGAGTGGTGTGAAGGAGCAGGGGGCATCCCCGCAACACGAGCCCGCGAACACGCGCGACCTCGGCATCGACCTCGTCCGCTTCTTCTGCCTGGCCCTGGTGGTCGTGGGCCACTGCATGATGGTCAGCCCGGTCCTGCACCGCGACGGCACCGTCACCACCGAGAACACCCTCGGGGAGCAGACCTGGTTCGTGCCCGTCATCTGGATCTTCATGGTGATGCCGCTGTTCTTCGTCACGGGCGGGACCACCGGCCTGCAGTCCTGGCGGCGGCTCAAGGCCCGGGGCGGCACCGGCTTCGAGTTCGCCCAGTCCCGCCTGCTCCGCCTGGTCCGGCCGGCGACCGCGTTGTTGGCCTGCATGTTCCTGGGGCTTTGGGCGGCACTGCTCCTGGGTGTGGACCCCCAGGTGATCCAGTTGATGACCGCCGGCGCGGGCATGCCGCTGTGGTTCCTGGCCGCCTATCTGGCTGCACAGCTGAACATTCCCCTGCTGGCCCGCTTCCATGACCGGGCGCCGTGGCTGACGCTGGTTGGCCTGACGGCCCTGGTGGTGGCGGTTGATTGCTTCCGCGGCGTCCTGCCTTCGCTGGCATATGCCAACTTGGTGTTCCTGTGGTGCGCCGTGCAGCAGTTGGGCTTCCTGATGGCGGACGGCCACTTCGCCAAGCTGTCCCGTTCCTCCCTGGTGGGCCTGATCGTTGCGGCCAACCTGGTGCTGGGGGTCCTCACTGGACTGGGGCTTTATTCCGGAAACATGCTGGTGAACCTCAATCCACCCAACCTTTGCCTGCTCCTGCTGGGCGTAGCCCAGGCTGCCTTCCTTGAGATGGTCCGTCCCGGGCTCCACTGGGTGGCAGGGGTTCGCTGGGTGCGTGCCCTGGTGTCTGTTGCCGGGCGCCGGTCCATGACCGTCTACCTCTGGCACCTGCCCCTTCTTGTGGCCATGTCGGGCCTGCTCCTGCTTACCGACTTCCCCAAGCCGGCTGCGGGGACCGCCGCGTGGTGGTGGGCGCGGCCGCTGGTACTCCTGGGCGTCGTTACCCTGCTGCTTCCGGTCATGGGCGCCTTCGGCCGCCTTGAGGAACGTCCGACGGCGTCTGTCCACACCCGCGGCCGGCCCGCCGCAGCGGTGGTGACGGCCGCCGTCGTGGTCTTCATTCCGGTGGCCGACGCCGCGTTCAACGGCCTCACGCTGGGCCTCCTCGGCGGGGGAGCGGCGTGCTTCGCGCTCGCCGTGCTGCTGCTCGGCAGGATGCCGGAACGGGTGCCCGCCGGTGCGGCGGAGCGTGGCGGATTGTCGGACGGATTGTCCGATGGGTTGTCGGACGGATTGTCCGACGGGTCGTCCGGAGGGTTGTCCGGCGGGCAGCCGGGCGGGCCATTGCCAGCAGGGCCAAGTAGTGCCAGTGTCGAACCATGACGGAGAACATGATTTCCACCGAGGACGAATTCAGCCCCGACGTTTCGCTTGCACGGAACGACGCCCACCACTGCTATGAGCTGCGGGTCGGCGGGAAGGTAGCTGTGCAGTCCTTTTTCCGGGACCGGCCAGGGCACATTGACTTCACACACACGGAGACCGCAGAGGAGTTCAAAGGCCAGGGGCTTGGCAAAGTGCTGGCGCATTTCGCACTGGATGACGTGGTGGCCTCCGGCAAACGGATCATCCCGCATTGCCCGTTCATCGCCGGCTATCTCCGCCAGCATGAGGGTTACGAACAATACATCGACTGGCCCGAGGACGCTTAGCCACGGGACGTCAGGTGGCACGGCGCGTACTTGAGTTTGCGCCCGACCGATCCTGCGCTTAGTGGAAATGCGTGACCGGAGCCTCATGGGCGACTGCCGCCACCAACTGCTCGGCTATGGTGCGGAGCTTCTGGTTGCGGCTGCTGGAAGCCCTGACCAGAATGGCCATCGCCTCCTCCTGGGAACAGCGGTTCTGTCCCATGATGATTCCGGCCGCGAGGTCGATTGCCGTCCGGGACTCCATGGCCGCCCTGAGATCCGCCGCCAGCTGTTGGCCGGCGGCAACCCGGACAGCAAGCCGGAGCGAGCTCTGGGCATGGGCGGCAAAGAGCTCGGCATCTTCGATGGCGGCTGAGCCGAACGCGTTCACGTCAGGGGCGAAAATATTCAGGGCAGCCTTGGAATCACCGTCCAGAGTCAACGGAACGGCGAGCACACTGAGCTGGCCAAGCTGCGCGATGGCCTGGCCATACTCCGGCCAGCGCTTGTCATGCCGGGTGTCAGGGACAAGGACCGTGATGCCGGCGTTCATGGCATGGAGGCATGGTCCGGCGCCATGGTTGTGCTGGATTTCGTCCATCACCTTGGCCCGAGGGTCGCTCCAGGCAGCCGTGGTGGTCCGGTGCCGCCTGCTCAGCGTCACGGCGCACACCACCGGAAGCTCCATGGACTCCGAAATGGCGCGGGCCGCGTAGTCGCACAGTTCGTGCAGGAATTCGTTCACGTCCCTGCTGTCGATGACGATGTTCTGGAGCTGTTCCACCACGGCGTCGTCGCCGTGACGGAGCGCTTTCAGCGCTGATGGGTCCATAGTCCAGTTTAGGCCCCGTCCGGCACTAAAGAACCGACGCTATTGGGGCGTTGGCTACGGCTTGTCCACCCGACGCACCGTAATGGGGAGGCGCAATATTGTGACCTGCGCGACATCTTTGTAGAGTCGATGGTGGGCCATGCAGCCGGCCCCCGGCACCTATGCGGAGACCGCCATGAGCCACAAACTGTCCCATCACAAGCTTCGAATTGTTGTCCACGTTGATGTGGACCCGGGAAACATCAGCGTAGATGTTGGCGGCTGCCTGACACAGAGTAATTTTCCGGCACTGCTTCACCTGCTCCTCCGGGCGCAGCGCCTGGCTTCCGCCCCCGAGATAGCCCTGGACCTGCGGCATGCCATCCACCTGGATGCCGGTGTCCTGGCGCACCTTCGCCACATCGCCAGTCCGGGCTCGCATAAGTCAGGGCAGCATGCGGCCATTCATCACGCGATGGGGCTCGCCGCGGCTGCGGCGCTCGAGGAGGCCGATGACTTCCGCCTGACACTCCTGGAGCCGGTCTACCTGCCGGTGTGCCCCATCCACTCCGCAGCCGACAGCGCTGCGGCCCGGCGTGACGCCGCCAAGGCGGCCATGGTGGAGCATCCCAACCAGCCCACGGACCCCGCCCATCCGGTGCGCCCCTCCCGCGCCGCCTCGGCCAAGCGTTCCACGCGCGAACGTGCAGGCAAGGCCCTTCACGTCCACCTCTGAGCAAGGTGCCCGCCAGTTCGAGCGGGGAGTATTTTGCCCCTGTTGGCCAAGGTCCGCCAGTCAATGACGCACTCCGGATCCTGAAAGTCCCTGGATTGGTGCGGTTTCGATAAATAGGTCACAAAAGTTTGACGAAAAGGCATGCCTAAGTAAGGCTTACCTTGCTAAAGACCCCCAACGTCGACTTAAGGATGACCACCGTGCCGCTGCTGCCCCGTGTTGATGAGATGTACGTGGACGAGAACCAGGTGAGCCACGCCCTGCCCGGACAGGATTTCGGCTCCCGCGTGGAGCTTGCCCTCGCTGCCACCAACCATCTGTTCAACAAGCGGAACTCCACGCGCTACGTGGCGCAGGTACTGCAGGGTGTCAATGCCGTTGCCACCAAACTGGACCGCACCACACGGCCGTTCACCGGCGTCGGACCTGCCGAAATGGAAGCGCGCATCGGCGCCGTCGACCTGGACCGGCCGCTCCCGGACACTGCCGCCGCCCTGGAGGAGCTGGAGTCCGTTTACCTCCGGGACGCCATCTACTTCCACGATGCCAAGTACGCTGCCCACCTGAACTGTCCCGTGGTGATCCCGGCGCTAGTAGGCGAAGCCATCCTTTCCGCGGTGAACTCCTCGATGGACACCTGGGACCAGAGCGCTGGCGCCACGATGATCGAGCGCAGGCTCATCGACTGGACGGCCGAGCGGCTGCAGCTGGGGGCTGCTGCCGACGGCGTGTTTACCTCCGGCGGCAGCCAGTCCAACCTGCAGGCCCTGCTGATCGCCCGCAACCACGCCGTTGCCGGCCTGCGCCAGGAGCCGGCCAACACCGGGCTCCGGCTGCCCGCGCTACTGGAGAAGCTGCGTATTTTCACGTCTGCCGACAGCCATTTCAGCATCCAGAAGTCAGCGTCGATGCTGGGCCTGGGGTTCGACGCCGTCACTTCCGTCGCATGCGCCGCGGACCACAAGATGGACCCCGCCGCCCTCGCCGAGGCCATGGCGGAAGCGCACGACGCCGGGCTGGTGCCGATGGCGGTAGTGGCCACCGCCGGGACCACTGATTTCGGTGCCGTGGATCCGCTCGCAGAACTCGCCGCGCTGGCCCGCGCCTACGGGGCCTGGTTCCACGTTGATGCTGCCTATGGCGGCGGGCTGATGGTCTCGAACCGCTACCGCCACCTGCTGGACGGGACGCGCCTGGCCGATTCCGTCACCGTGGACTTCCACAAGACGTTCTTCCAGCCGGTCAGCTCCAGCGCCCTGCTCGTCCGGGACCGCACCATGCTGCAGCACGTCACCTACTACGCGGACTACCTGAACCCGGAAAGCGCGGCCCTGGCCGAGATCCCCAACCAGGTGGACAAGAGCATCCAGACCACGCGCCGGTTTGACGCGCTCAAGCTCTGGCTGACCCTGCGCATCATGGGCGCGGACGCGATCGGCGCCCTGTTTGACGAAGCGATCGACCTCGCCGCCCGGGTCGGCTCCGTCTTGGCGGCCGACGACGACTTTGAGCTCGCCGCCAACCCGCAGCTCAGCACGCTGGTCTTCCGGTACCGGCCGCTGGTGGCGGGCGCTCCCGCGGGCGCTCCCGCTGGTGCTGGTGCTGTCGGAGGGGAGCGGCTCTCCGAGGATGCTGCTGATGCCCTCAATCCGGCCATTCGCGCGGCAGTCTTCGCCTCAGGGCAGGCCGTAGTGGCCGGCACCAAGGTGGGCGGCAGGCACTACCTGAAGTTCACGCTCCTCAACGCGGAGGCCACCCTGGGGGATATCTGCGAGATCGTCGAACTGCTTCGCCGCACGGGCGCGCAGCTGTTGGCCAACGCTGCCACCAACACCAGCACTGCGGGAGCTTCCGCATGAGCGCCCTTGACAACCCGCGTACTGACCCGCGCATCTACGACTTCGCCGGCATCGGCGTCGGACCTTTCAACCTTGGCCTCGCCGCCCTCAGCGAACCGGTGGACGGGCTGGACGGCGTCTTCCTGGAACAGCGCGAGTCCTTCGACTGGCACCCGGGGATGATGCTGGAGCCGGCCCACCTGCAGGTGCCGTTCATGGCGGACCTGGTAACGCTGGCCGATCCCACTTCGCCGTATACTTTCCTGAACTTCCTCAAACAGACCGGGCGGCTTTACCGGTTCTACATTCGCGAGAACTTCTATCCTCTGCGCGCCGAGTACAACCAGTACTGCCAGTGGGTGGCCGGCCAGCTGCGGTCCGTGCGTTTTAGCACGACTGTGCTGGATATAACGTACGACGGCGGCGTGTACAGGCTTTCGGTGCAAGGTCCGGATGGGCCTGAGGTGCTGCTGGCGCGGCGGCTGGTGCTCGGCACGGGCACCTCGCCGTACGTACCGGCGTCCTGTGACGGAATAGTTTCAGCCGCGGCCAGGGAAGGCGGGGGACTTGTCCTCCACAACGCCGACTACCTGTTGAGGAAGAGTGAACTGCAGGCCAGGCGCAGCATCACCATCGTGGGCAGTGGCCAGAGCGCCGCGGAAATCTACTACGAGCTCCTGCAGGAGATCGATGTCCACGGCTACCAGCTGAACTGGGTCACCCGGTCCGGGCGGTTTTTCCCGCTGGAGTACACCAAGCTCACGCTGGAAATGACTTCGCCGGAGTATGTGGATTATTTCCACGGATTGTCGCAGGGCCAGCGCGACGGCCTCATCAAGAGCCAGAAGAACCTGTACAAGGGCATCAACTCCGAGCTGATCGACGCCATCTACGACCTCCTCTACACCAAGAGCCTTTCCGGGATGGTGGACACACAGCTACTGACTCATTCATCGCTGACGGGTGCGGCTTGGGATCCGGCCGCCGGCGCCCACACGTTGCACCTCAGGCACGAGGAACAGGGCGCCGAGTACGTGTTGGACAGCGAGGCCGTGGTCCTGGCCACCGGCTACACCTACAGGGAGCCGGGCTTCCTTTCCGGCATCCAGGACCGGATCGCCCGTGACTCCGCCGGCCGGTTCGCCGTGGCACGCAACTACAGCACCGGCGTCGAACCCAGCGAAATCTTTGTCCAAAATGCCGAGCTGCACACGCACGGCTTTGTTACCCCGGACCTGGGCATGGCCGCCTACCGAAACTCGTGCATCCTGCGCGAAATGACGGGCCGCGAGGTCTACCCGGTGGAGCGCAGCATCGCTTTCCAGCAGTTCGGCGCCCCGGCTAGCCTGCCCGAACCGGCCGACGTGCCCGCAACAGGCAGAGCAGGGGTGTCCGCATGAGATTCACGTTCCGCTGCGTTGACGCCGTCGCCGATGCACCCCTCCTGCACAGCTGGGTTACCCAGCCCTACGCATCGTTCTGGGGGATGCTGTCCTCCACAGTCGAGGGCGTTGTGGAGGAGTACTCGAAGATTCAGTCCAGCGGGCACCACCACGCCTTGCTGGGGCTCGACGGCGGTGTTCCCGCGTTCCTGATGGAGGAGTACCGTCCGTCGTCCTCGCCCCTGGCCGCCGCCTATGCCGTCCAGGAGGGCGACATCGGCATGCACCTACTGGTGGCGCCGCCGTCGGGAGGTCCCACACCGGGGTATACCGCCTCCGTGATGGACGCCGTCCTGGACCGACTGTTCCAGAAGCCCGGCGTGGAGCGCGTGGTGGTGGAGCCCGATGCCCGGAACACCAAAATCCACGTCCTCAATGAGCGGCTGGGCTTCCAACCGGCTGGCGTAGTGACGCTGCCGGACAAGGAAGCGCTCCTGAGCTTCTGCACCCGCCAGGACTACTCCGCTGCCCGCGCAGCGCTCCACAACCCCCAAGACCTTTCCGCCCCGATCCCCCAGGGAGCCACACTGTGACCACCATCGAGCTGGACAACGCCGCTGCCAGCGGCCCAACCGCTGATATCGGCCTCGCCGCACGAGAGGACGCCTTTGGGCCCGAGGCAGTGAACACCGCCAACACCGTGCCGCACCTCGCTCCGCAGCGCTGGGCTGTGGCCAACCGACACCTTGTCCGCAAGGCACTCGCCGAATTCCTGCACGAACGCATCCTGGAGCCGCAGCGGCTGGGCGCCGCCTCCGGCGCCGGCGCCCGCCCTGCAGACCCGGCTGAGCCCGCGGCCTACGTGGTCCGCAGCGACGACGGTTCAACCTCCTACTCTTTCACCGCACGCGTGCTGGAGCTGGAGCACTGGTCGGTGGACGCCGCCTCTATTCGCTGCACCCGCAGTGGCGCGGACGCTGCCCCGGATGCGCTGCGCTTCATCACCGAGTTCAAGGACACCCTGGGGATCCGCGAGGAGATGCTCCCGGTCTACCTGGAGGAGATCAGCAGCACCCTCGCCGGCCACTCCTACAAGCAGTGGCTGGGACAGCCCTCGGCGCGGGAGCTGGTTGCCGGAGTCACTGGCGGAACCGATCCAGCAGCCGATTTCCAGGCTATCGAGCGCAGCATGACCGAGGGCCATCCGTGCTTCGTGGCCAACAATGGCCGGCTGGGCTTTGGCATCAGCGACTACCGGGCCTTTGCCCCTGAGACAGGGGCGCCCGTCCGGCTGGAATGGATCGGGGTCCACCGCAGCCAGGCGGTCTTCACGTCCAGCGCCGGGCTGGACTACCGCGTGCACCTGGAGGCCGAACTTGGCACAGGTGCCTTGCAGTCCTTCGACGCCGAATTCCGTGCCCAGGGCGTTGACCCCGCCGAGTATCTCCTGATGCCCGTGCATCCGTGGCAGTGGGAGAACAAGCTCACCGTCACGTTCGCTGCCGAGATCGCCCAGCAGCACATCATCCACCTGGGGACGGGAACTGACAGCTACCAGGCCCAGCAGTCCATCCGCACGTTTTTCAACACGAGCGCCCCGGAAAAGAGTTACGTCAAGACCGCGATGTCCGTGCTGAATATGGGCTTCATGCGCGGGCTCTCACCGCAGTACATGAAGGCCACCCCCGCCATCAACGACTGGTTGCAGGACCTGATCCGTTCAGACGAGGCCCTGCAAAAGCGGGGCCTGGCCATGATCAGCGAGATCGCTGCCATTGGTTACCACAACAGCTACTACGAGGCCGCGTCCGCCAAGGGCTCGCCTTACCGGAAGATGTTGTCCGCGCTGTGGAGGGAAAGTCCGCTCCCGCTGCTCGACGACGGCCAGCAGCTCGCCACCATGGCCTCGCTCCTGCACGTCGACTCCGGCGGCCGGCCCATGGTGTCTGCCCTGATCGAACGCTCCGGCCTGGAACCCGTCGAATGGCTGCGCCGTTACTTCGAGGCCTACCTCGTCCCGCTGGTCCACTGCCTCTATCAGTACGAACTCGCCTTTATGCCGCATGGCGAGAATGTGATCCTGGTGCTTGAGGACGGTGTGCCCATCCGGGCAGTTATGAAGGACATCGCCGAGGAAATCGTGGTGATGGGCGACCGGCTGGACCTCCCCGAGGAAGTGTCGCGGATCCGCGCGGATATCCCCGACGGAGAAAAAGTCCTGGCCATCTTCACCGACGTCTTCGACTGCATCTTCCGGTTCCTCAGTGCACTGCTGGTGGAGGACGGGAAGCTCAACGAGGAGGAGTTCTGGGGCACGGCCGCCCGCGTCATTCAGGACTATCAGGCCGAACACCCCGAACTCGCGGACCAATTCGCCCGCCACGACCTGTTCGCCGCCGACTTTGAACTGTCATGCCTGAACCGGCTGCAGCTGCGGAACAACCAGCAGATGCTTGACCTGGCCGACCCGTCCGGCGGGCTCCAGATGGCAGGCCGGCTCGCCAACCCGCTGGCTCGGTTCGCATAGCGTCGGATTCTGCACCATCATTCGAGGGCTTCGGCCGGCCCGCCCAGCATTTCCGGGCGGTGTCCGGGGCCAGGCGGGAATGATGGTGCAAAATCCGTCGGGATAGTCTCAAAGGATGGCGACGAAAACCACCACGGCCCTGATCACCGGAGCCAGCGCAGGCCTGGGCGCCGAATTCGCCCGGCAGTTGGCGGCCCAAGGCCACAACCTCGTGCTGGTGGCCCGGGATAGGGCCCGGCTCCAGGAAACAGCGGCAGACCTGGAACGGCGGTACGGGATCAGGGCTGAGGTGTTGCCCGCGGACCTGACGGACGACGCCGGTGTGGCCGCCGTCGTCGGACGCCTCACCGCCGTGGAAAGCCCGGTGGGCGTCCTGGTTAACAACGCGGGAACCGGCCTGCTGGACAAGTTCGAGGAGAGCCACATCTCGGCGGAGAAGCAGCACCTGAAACTGCATGTGGAGTCCGCCATGGAACTGACCCACGCCGCGCTTCAGGGCATGCTCGAACGCGGTTCCGGCCGGATCATCAACGTATCCAGTATTGCCGCATTCCTCCCGCGCGGAACCTACGCGGCGGCGAAGGCGTGGCTGCTCAGTTTCAGCCGCTCGGCAAACGTGGCCTACGGACCGCGCGGTGTGAAGGTCACGGCGGTGTGCCCGGGCTTCACGCACACCGAGTTCCACGACCGGATGGGGGCGGACAAATCGGTGACGCCGGCCTGGACCTGGCTGACAGCCGAGCGGGTAGTGCGTGAAGGATTGGCGGACAACCTCCGCGGCAAGGCTGTGTCCATCCCGTCGAAACGCTATAAGGCTGTGGCCGTGGCGGCGCGGGTGCTGCCGGACAGGCTACTCACGGGCCCGGCGCGCAAGGCTAAATAGCGGAGCAACTCCGGCTGGTCGGGTCCTCACCGCCACCACCACCAGAATGCCTACAAGCGCGCCCACGAACGTTTCCACTCCGCGCTCCAGGATGAGCAGGGAGGGGTCGATAGGCGCTGCCAGCTGCGTCATCAGGAGGATCACCGGCGTGAAGGAGACCATGGCCAGGCCGTAGTGCCGCGCCATAAAAAGCTCAGTACTGAACTGGAATACGATCACCAGGATGGCCAGGACAGCCACTTGGTGGGCAACGAAAAGCGGTGCGAAGGACCAAGGCGCCGGAACAAGGACGACGGCGGTGACGGCCAGCCCGAGGAATGTCCCCACAATGCGGTGGATGCCGCGCCGGACCCGGCTCGGGAGGTCGGCACCGGCCAATGGGACGGCAGCAGCCGCCATGGCCCAATGCGGGTGCCCGCTGCCACTCATCACCCCGAGGGTTCCGGCCAGCCCGACTGCCAGCGTGTACCTGGCCGCATGAACGGCAGCCGCACGGCCGGCAGCACCGCGGAGGGAGAGGACGTCCCGTGCGGCGCCCGCCTGCCAGGCCCGGCCGCGGACCCACCCGGCGAAGCCCACCATCATGGAGAAAGCTGCTGCTCCTGCCGCAATCAGCAGGGGGGCATACCAGGGGACCGCCAGGGGGACCGACGCGCAGGCGCCCAGGGCCAGGATGCCAAAGAATGGGCCGTTGGGTTTGAGCTTCACGCGGTCCGAATACACTGATCCGACTCCCGCGAGCACCGCCTCGACAGCCACCAACCACCAGGACTGGAGCTGGTTGACGGACAGGAAAACGCCTACGGCTACGCCGCTGAGGAGTACCAGGGCCGCCTGAGACTGGTGCCGAAGGCGCAGTTGGTGCGATTCGGACCGTCCATACATTCCCGTCAAGGCGCCGAAAACCGCGTAGATGATCAGGTCCGCACGGCCCAGGGCCAGGAGGAAGAGGGATGGGACGGCGACGCTCAGGGCAACGCGGAGCGCGGCCAGGTGGTCGTTGTTCGCGGGTTCCAGCCGGTGGAGGGCGCGAACCTGCCGGACTACGGACTTCACGGCACCCTCCTCTGTTGTTTGCCTTGGACCGGCGGCATCTCAGAATTATCTCCCGGGGCACGGCTAAGGCCCGCCCCGCGTGCTTCCCCCAAGGAAAGCGCGCGGGACGGGCCTTTGAGCGGGCTGCAAAGACGGCGGCTACAAGACGGCCAGGAAAGGCCGGTTAGTGTTGCTGTGCTGAGACTGTTGCCTAGACTCCGGCCGTAACCTTGTCCGCCGAGGCATCGGTAATGTCCTGGGTTTCGAATGGCATGTCGTCCAGGTCGATCAGCGGGTTATCGTCCTGGGTGGCCACCAGTTCCCTGGCCTCAGCCTGGGTGTCCACGCTGGGCATGGAGCCGGGCAGCGGACGCTGGGCTGATTCCTTCAGGAAGTAAATCGCGACGGCGCCAATCAGGGAGGTGCCCATCAGGTAGTAGGCGGGCATCATGTCGTCACCGGTCGCGGTGATCAGAGCTGCCACGATGAACGGGGTGGTGCCCCCGAAGATGGCCACGGCGAAGTTGTAGGCAATGCCCATCGCGCCGTACCTGTTGGCTGTCGGGAACTGCGCCGGCAGCGCCGAGGCAAGGTTCGCAACATAGAACGTCACCGGGAAGGCGATCAGGGAAAGGCCGGCCAGTGTCGACCAGACCTCGCCGATGCCGATCAGCAGGAACGCCGGGGTTGCCAGCACCACGGTGCTGATGGCACCGATCCACAGCACAGGGCGGCGGCCGATCCGGTCAGACAGCTTTCCTGTCAGGGGAATGCAGAGGCTCATGATGACCAGCACGGGGATGGTCAGCAGCGTTCCGTGGACGGGGTCGTAGCCCTTGGATTCAGTGAGGTACGTCGGCATGTAGGACGTCAGGGCGTAGCCGGCGGTGTTGGCGGCGGCCACAAGGATCATGGCCACGATAAGCGAACGCCAGTAGGCCTTCACGATCCCAACAGGACCCTTAGCGGCGTCGACGTCAGCTGCGGCCGCGTGCTGGCCGAGGGATTCCTGGGCGTCCAGGGTTGCCTGGAACTGGGGGGATTCCTCGATCTTGTTCCGGAAGTAGATAGCGATCAGGCCCAGCGGACCAGCGATCAGGAACGGAATGCGCCAGCCCCATTCCTCCATGGCGGTCTGGCCAAGGGTCAGCTGCAGGACAGACACCAGCGCGGCACCCAGGGCGAAGCCAAGGTAGCTGCCCATGTCCAGGAAGCTTGCAAAGAACCCGCGGCGCTTATCCGGGGCGTATTCGCTCACAAACGTGGTGGCACCGGCGTATTCACCGCCGGTGGAGAAGCCCTGCACGAGCTTGAGGATCACCAGCAGCGCAGCGGCCCAGATGCCGATCTGCGCATAGCCGGGAAGCAGTCCGACGGCGAAGGTGCTCGCCGCCATGAGCATCAGTGTTGCGGCGAGTACTTTTTGCCGCCCCACCTTGTCGCCGAGCCAGCCGAAGACCACACCGCCGAGTGGACGGGCGATGAAGGTGGCGGCGAACGTTCCCAGCAGGAACAGCGTCTGGACGGACTTGTCGGCCTCGGGGAGGAAGACTGGCCCCATGGTGGTGATCAGGTAGCCAAATACGCCGACGTCGAACCATTCCATGGTGTTACCCACGATGGTTCCGCCGAGCGCCTTTTTCAGCATCGGCTGGTCTACGACGTTCACATCGGACTCTTTGAGCCGTCGACGTGTCAGAATCCTTGGTTTCCGCCCACTTGGTGGTGCGGGTGGCATTACATTGTTGGTTCCGCTGGCGCTGGTAGCGCCTGCTGAAGAGTCGGTCACGCTTCGGTCTATGGGCATTTGGGCGACTCCTATGGAGGTCATTTGCTTGCGACTTGTAGCTGCCCCGCTCTGGGCAGGCCTTCAATTTTACGCGAATTCTGTGGCAATTCAGAGTTCGATGCCGTAGGATCACCTGTTTCAGGGCATTTTCGGGGTTTGTCATCTGATTTCTTTTCCCCGCTCTCGCCGCGCCATCACTGGGAATCCGGCGGGTGCGTGCCATCGTTATGCAATCTTTTTCTTCAGCGCGGGTTTTCGGCTGCTTTTGATGGCCGATCCGCGACTAAAAGTGACGCCCGCCACGGCAATTCCGGAAGGTCCGGGCAAGTTTGGAATCCAGGGAGACCCGGCAATCCGGGGGTTCACAAGCCGGGCGCATGCTGCCTATTGTTGTGGCATGGGAATACTGATTTTTGAGTAGGCGGACGCCTGCGGCCCGGATCTCTGGCCCCGTCCACGCTGAACTCGCCAGACAAGCAAATCCTCCTCAGAAAGGTTCCACCCATGACTGAACAAAACACTCCCGGCAACGACGCGTCTTCCGCGGCCCACGCCGACGAAACGGCAGAGCACGCCGACGCCAAAGGCATCCGTGCAGGTCTCACCGAAGCGCAACGGGCCATGCTGGCCAGTAAGTCCCGCGGCGGCGACGCCGGACTGCAAAGCGTCGGCAAGAGCCACAAACCGACCCATGCAAGTGGTAAGCAAGGGCCGGCCCAGAAGAAAGTCCGCTGGTAGCCCCGGCCCGGCAAGGCGCGTCAGACCCACTGTCGGTAACACTTCATTTCACTGCGGAAAGGAAGAAAATGGCTGAAAAACATGCTGGCACCAAGATCGAACCGGAGGTCGCGGACCATATCGGCGCGGCCATGGACACCCCAGCCATGCCAGGTCCGGCCACCATCGCCGTGACCACTGCCATGGCTGGGGAGAAGCGCTGGCCTGACGGAAACGGCAAGCGCCGACATCCTAAGGAACACGGTTCAGCACCAGGGCGGATGGGCCACGAGGCTGCCGTCACGGCGGTGCACCGGACCAGCCGCCCTCAGATGCCGCACTCATCCTAGGGATGCACATCTGACCTGACGACACGGAAAAGACCTGGGGACCCCCGAATTCGGGGGTCCCCAGGTCTTTTCCGTGTCCCAGGGTAAATTGACCCCTCGCCAGCAGCGGCGCCGTCGCTAAACTTCCGTCACCACCTCGTCCACGTTTTTGTCCAGCCGCCAGCCGCGCCACACCGGGTGCCTGAGCTTCCCTGAGCCCGTCCAGTCACCAAACGTCACTTCACCGACCAGCCGTGGACTCACCCAGCGGGCGTCCGAGGCGTCCTCGCGGGGCACGTCGTTGAACGGTGACGTCTTCCGGGCAAGATCGTCCATTTTCCGGCGGAGTTCCTCAAGTTCACGCAGGCTGAACCCGCTGCCAACCCGGCCCACGTATCGCAGTTTGTTGCCTTCAGGGATGCCGACGAGGAGTGACCCCACCGAACTCCGGCGCCCGCCCTTGCCCGGCCGCCAGCCGCCCACCACCACTTCCTGGGTCTGCTCCAGCTTGATCTTGATCCAGGTCCTGGTCCGCTGGCCGCTGACATAACGGCTGTCCGTCCGCTTAGCCATGACGCCCTCGAGCCCCAACTCCTGTGCGCTTTCGAGGATGTGCTCGATCCGGTCGTCCAGGACTGGGGACAGCTCCACGGGGCAGGCCGATGGCTCGTGAAACTCCTCCAGCCACTGCCGCCTTTTGTCGAACGGAAGGCGGCGGAGGTCCTTCCCGCCGTCGAACAGGAGGTCAAAAAGCATCAAGCGGACCGGGATTGCGATACGCGCCCTGGCGACGTCGGCGGGCCGGGTCAGTTTCATGCGCCCCTGGAGCACGCCAAAGTCGGGTTTGCCGGAAGGCCCGACGGCGATGATCTCACCATCGGCGACGAATGGCCGGTCCGGCCAACAGGTCCTGTCGGTGAGCTCGGGATAGGTTGCGGAGACGTCGTTGCCATTGCGGCTGAAAATGCGGATCTTCTTTTCGTCCGCGACGATCACGGCGCGGACACCGTCCCATTTGAGCTCAAACTGCCAGTCGCTGCCTTGAAGATCTGCGGGGGCACCGGCAGTGGCCATCATGGGAGTGAAATCTTCAGCGCGGATCGCTGGTGCATGCTCCCCGTCTTCCTTCGCCGCGGACTCTTCGGGCTCCTCCTCTTCCGCCGGTGCCTTCCGCGGATGGAAAGTGTGGTGGTCCTTGTCCATCAGATGGATCAGCCACTGCCCCTCGGAATCTTTGCCCTGCCCACGGCCGGTATGGATTAACGCGAACTTCTTGGTTCCACCCAGGCCCCCGCCTTCGGAACCGGTCAGGGTGGCGATGACCTCCCGGCCGTTGATCCATTTCTCGAGTTCGTAGGTTCCGTGGTCCCAGATGGTGACTTCCCCGGCGCCGTACTGTCCCTTCGGAATGGTGCCCTCAAACGTGGCGTAGTCCAGGGGATGGTCCTCGGTCTGGACCGCCAGGTGGTTTTTGCCGCCGGTCTCCGGAACGCCCTTGGGCAGGGCCCAGGACACCAGCACACCGTCGTACTCCAGTCGGAAGTCGAAGTGCAGCCTACTGGCGTGGTGCTCTTGGATCACAAAGGTGTTTCCGGTTCCCTCAGCGCCTGTGAAAGGTTCCGGCGTCGCGCTTGGATCGCGCATCGAACGGTACCGTTCCAAGCGGGGATGAGCACCGCCGTCGTGCTGGTCTTCTACCGCGCTTCCCGGGTGCCCGGCCCCGGTTCCGGTGCCGAGCGCGGCGAAGGGGTCCTTGCCCGCCTTCACCCGCCGCATCACGGCTTTGTAATCCAGGTGCTGGAGGTTGGGGGAGCTGAGCTCCCGCCAGGTCCGCGGAGCAGCCACCGTGGGAGTGTGCCTGCCGCGGAGGGAGTACGGGACGATGGTGGTCTTGGCCGCGCTGTTCTGGCTCCAGTCCACCAGGACCTTGCCCTTGCGGAGGGTTTTCTTCATGTCGCTGACGGCGAGATCGGAATGGTCGGCCTCAAGGGCCCTGGCCAGTTCGTGGGCAAAGTCCGAAATCTGGTCCGAGGTCTGGGTTCCGTCCAGGCCGGCGTAGAGGTGGATGCCCTTGCTGCCACTCGT
Source organism: Pseudarthrobacter sp. CCNWLW207 (assembly GCF_037203945.1). Taxonomy (NCBI): domain Bacteria; kingdom Bacillati; phylum Actinomycetota; class Actinomycetes; order Micrococcales; family Micrococcaceae; genus Pseudarthrobacter; species Pseudarthrobacter sp. CCNWLW207. The sequence continues at coordinate 518,235 of NZ_JBBCBS010000002.1, forward strand.
CACAGGGATGGGGTCCAGTCCGACGTCCTGCAGGATGGCCCGCGCCAGGAAGGCCACCTCAACGCATTCCTCCAGGCCGGCACCTTCGCCGGGATCCAGGTCCAACACCAGGCGGTCCGGATTCAGCTGCTTGCCGTGGGAATCGACCTTCCACTGCGGCACGTGGATTTCCAACGAGTTGATCTGGCCGAACCACGTGAGGGTGGCGGGATCGTTGACCATGGGGTAGTAGATGGTCCGGTCCTTGTGCGTGATGGCGGCCCGGGGGAGCCAGCCTGGCGCCGAGTCCTCCAGGTTTTTCTGGAAGAACACTTCGCCGGGTTCCGCCGCGGTGCCCACGCCATTGACCCACCGCTTGCGGGTTGCCGGGCGGCTGGCTGCGGCCGGGATCAGGACGTGTGCCACGGCTGCGTAGTAGGCCAGGACATCGGCCTTGGTGGTGCCGGTCTCCGGATAGATGATTTTGTCCAGGTTGGTCAGGGTCAGTTCCCGCCCCGCCACCCTGACACGTTCCTTAGCACCGGCCAAGGGTCTTCACCTCCGGCCCCGTGTGCGGTTCACTTGAGGCATGAGAGCCATCTGGAAAGGTGCCATCGCGTTTGGCCTGGTCAACGTGCCCGTGAAGGTCTACAGCGCCACCGAGGACCACGACATCAGCCTCCACCAGGTCCACAACGCCGACGGCGGCAGGATCCGGTACCAGCGGCGTTGCGAGGTGTGCAGCAAGATCATTGATTATTCGGACATTGAGAAGGCGTTTGAGGAGGGTGGCCGGACCGTTGTCCTGTCCAAGGACGAGCTCAAGTCCATTCCGGCGGAGAACAGCCACGAGATCGAGGTGGTCCAGTTTGTCCCGTCGGAGCAGCTGGAACCCATGATGTTCGAGAAGAGCTACTACTTGGAGCCGGACTCGAAATCGCCCAAGGCGTACGTCCTGTTGCGCCGGGCCCTTGAGGACACGGACCGGGTGGCCATTGTCCAGTTCGCCCTGCGCGAGAAAACCCGGCTGGGAGCTTTGCGCATCAAGGACGACGTACTGGTGCTGCAGTCGCTCCTGTGGCCCGATGAGGTCCGCGAAGCAAACTTCCCGGCCCTGGATGAATCCGTCCGCATCTCCGCCCAGGAACGCGAAATGTCCGCGGCGCTGGTGGAGTCCATGGCCGCCGATTTCGATCCGGACCATTTCACCGACGACTACCAGATCCAGCTCCGGACGCTGATCGAAGCCAAGTTGGAAAAGGGCGACTCCCTGGACACCGACGAGACCTTCGGAGTGGAGGCCGGCGAAGGCGGCAAGGGCGAGGTCATCGACCTGATGGAAGCCCTCAAGCGCAGCCTGGACCGGAAGCGAGGGGGCTCTGCGGCGCCCGCTGCCAGCGCCGGCGAGGACGAAGAGGCCGAGGAGGAGGCGGACACCGGAACCAAGGGTGCTGCCGCCAAGTCCACCGCCGCTAAATCGAGGGCAACAAATTCCGGTGCATCCAGTACTGCGAAATCCGGCACGACCAAGTCCACTGCCGCCAAGGCCGCCGGAACCACGTCCACTGCAGCGAAATCGACCACGGCTAAAACCAGCGCCACCAAGTCCACCACTAAGACTGCCAGCGCCAAGCCTGCGGCAAAGGCCACAACGACGCGGGCGCGTAAGGGTGCCTGATCCTGTAACGCCTAGGCGCGGCCGCGCAAGGGGCCCTGACGCTCCGGGCAGTCGAACGGCTGGTGCGGAGATGGCGGCCGCCTAGGAGTTCCGGAGCGCGGAGATAAGCTCGCTCTTCTTCTTGGCGGAGTAGCCCTTGAGGCCTATTTCTTTGGCCTTCGCTTTGAGCTGCGGAACGGTCCAGTCCTCGTAGTCGCCTGACTTTCCGCCTTTGCGGCCCACGGAAGAGCGGCCTTTCTTGGCTGCCGCGTTCGAAATGCGGGCTGCCTTCTGCTTGGACGCACCGTCCTCCCGCAGTTCCTCATACAGCTCGGGGTCCTTCAGGCTCGGGTTTTTCTTCCCTGGCATGTCATCCTCCTTCAAGCAGTGTGGGTAAGGCGTGCCCAGCAGTTGGTGGTCCCTCATCCTGGGATCGGACGTCGCAACCACTGTCTTCGCTGGTCAGGCTTCCACGCTATGTCCGGGCCCGCGCAAAAACAAGGAAACACTAAGGTTGCTTGCTTTATGGATCCGCACGCAGCTACCGGCGCTTTACACCCCGGCCGGCTGCGGCCACAATGGGTCGCATCACAGCCTCCACTGTTTGCACAGCGTGCTGTCACTCAGAACCTGTCACAGGAGAGGGACACCGACATGAATGACACAACGGACGTCAAAGAGGCCGACCGTGCATTGAAGCAGAAGCACCGGGCCATATGGGCTTCGGGGGACTATCCCGCACTAGCCAGCGAACTGATCCTGGACCTCGGCGCCATCCTGGTTGAAGCGTGTGGAGTCAAAGCCAGGCAGCGGGTCCTGGATGTTGCTGCCGGGGCAGGCAACGCTGCCATTCCCGCGGCCATGATGGGCGCCCATGTGGTTGCCGGTGACCTGACACCGGAAATGTTCGACGCCGGCCGCCACCAGGCAGCCGACCGCGGCGCAGAGCTTGAATGGGTGGAAGCCGACGCGGAGGCCCTGCCGTTCGGGGACAACGAGTTTGATGTGGTGATGTCATGCCTGGGCGTGATGTTCGCACCTCACCACCAGGCCGGTGCGGATGAAATCGTGCGCGTATGCAAGCCCGGCGGCACCATCGGCCTGCTGAACTGGACGCCTGAAGGGTTCATCGGGAAGATGTTCGCCACCATGAAGCCGTTCGCACCCCCGCCGCCACCCGGGGCATCACCGCCGCCGCTCTGGGGGACAGAGGACCACGTGCGGGAGCTGTTCGGGGACAGGATCACTGACATCAAGGCGGAGAAGCGCACGGTGGTCATCCACAGCTTCCACCAGCCGGAGGATTTCCTGCGGTATTTCAAGTCCCACTACGGCCCCACCATTTCGGTGTACAAGTTCATCGCCGAGGACGAAGAAAAGGTCAAAGCCCTGGACCAGGCCCTCACGGAACTTGCCGACTCCTTCGGCGATGCCCATGGCGACGCCGCGTGGCAAATGGAATGGGAATACCTGCTGCTCACGGCAAGGAAGTCCAAATAATGCCAGGAAACCACGTGGCAACCTCCACAGTCACCATCGATGCGCCCGCGAGCCGCGTCTGGCACGTCATCACAGATCCGGCCGCCGTGAAGGAATTTATGTTCGGCGCCGACCTGGTCACGGACTGGACCGTCGGTGGGCCCATCCTCTGGCGCGGAGAGTGGGAGGGCAAGCCTTACGAAGATAAGGGCTACATCCTCGAATTCGAACCTGGCCAGAAACTGGTCCACACGCATTTCAGCCCGCTCGGCGGTGAGCAGGACGCGCCTGAAAATTACCACACCCTGACGTGGACGCTGGAGGAGACGGACGGCAGGACGCAGCTCACGCTCTCGCAGGACAACAACGCCACCGAAGAGGCGGCCGAGCACTCCCAGGGCATGTGGGACATGCTCGTGGCCGACGTCAAGAAAATCACCGAACGCGGCTAACCCCGCCCAACTAGGTAGCAGCCGATGTCGTTATGGGCGCTCATAACGACATCAGCTGCTACCTAGTTGGGAAGTGGGACGCTTAAAAGCCAGCGGCCGCCGTCGTGCCCGTTCCCACAAGGGGAGGGGCACGACGGCGGCCGTCGGCACACTGCCAGTCGAACGACTCTGCTAGTCGAACAACGCTGCTACTTACGCGTCGTGATCCGTTTCCAGGATCTTCACGAGGCTCTCCAGGGCGTCGTCCGCGCCGGTGCCCTCGGCGCGGAGCACCACAACATCGCCGTGGGAGGCACCCAGGCTCATCAGGGACAGGATGCTGGCGGCGTCCATGGCTTCGTCGGCCGGCTCGCCTTCACGGGCGATGGTGATGTCGAGGTCGTACTCGCCGGCGGCCTCTGCGAAGATCGCGGCGGGACGGGCGTGCAGGCCTACACGGCTGGCGACGGTTGCGGTGCGTTCTGGCATTTTTGCTCCTTTTGTCTTTCGGCGCCCTGTTGGATTGGCGCCGTTGTTACGTTGTGGTTGAAGCCGGGTCAGACCGTTACGGGAACGGACTCCACGGTAGCAGCGGGTTCGCGGACGGCCCAGCGCTTGAGTGCAATCACTGACAAGGCCGTCACCACGGTTCCTGCCACGATCGCGACGACGAACATCAGGAAGTTGTCGATGGCGAAGAACACGAAGATGCCGCCATGGGGGGCCTTGGATCCAACAGCTGCCGCCATGGAGATGGCGCCCGTGACGGCTCCACCCAGCATGCTGGCGGGGATAACGCGGAGCGGGTCGGCAGCGGCGAACGGGATGGCCCCTTCGGAGATGAAGGAAGCTCCCAGCAGCCAGGCGGCCTTTCCGTTTTCGCGCTCAGCCAGGCTGAAGCGCTTCTTGTCCAGGACCGTCGATGCCAGAGCCATAGCCAGCGGCGGCACCATACCTGCAGCCATGACTGCTGCCATGATCTGCCACGGAGCCTGGTTGTCTACCGTGGCGGCACCCAGGCCGGCGACGGCGAACGCATACGCGACCTTGTTGACCGGGCCGCCGAGGTCGAAGCACATCATGAGGCCCAGGATGACTCCCAGGACGATGGCGCTTGCGCCGGTAAGGCCGGACAGCCACGCGTTCAGTCCATCGGTGAGGGACTTGATGGGCCCACCGAGGAAGAGGAACATCGCGCCTGATGCAACGATCGAGGCCAGCAACGGAATGATGACAACAGGCATCAGGCCGCGGAGCCAGCGGGGCACGGCCCAGCTTCCAATCACGTGGGCGATGTAACCGGCGAGCAGGCCGCCAACGATGCCGCCGAGGAAGCCTGCACCCATGAATCCGGCTACGGCACCGGCAACGAAGCCGGGTGCAATACCTGGCCGGTCGGCGATGGCGTACGCGATGTAGCCGGCCAGCGCAGGGACCAGGAAGCCCATGGACAGGGCGCCGATCTTGAAGAGCACGGCACCGAGGTAGGCGCCGAGCGGGCCCCAAGCGTTATCAGGGAATTCGGTGGGCAGGTTGAAGAGGTTGTTGTCCACCACGATCGCGTCGGCGAAATCGGTGATCAGGTAGCCGCCCATCAGGAAGCCAAGGGCGATCAGCAGGCCGCCACCGGCGACGAACGGGATCATGTAGCTGACGCCCGTCAGCAGGGCTTTCTTCAGCTTCTGGCCGATGTGCTCACCCTTTTCGGTGGCCTCGTTCTCGGCCTGTTCCTCCGCCCCGAAGTGGGGGACGCGGCGCGCATTCGGATTATCGGCTGCAGCGAGTGCTTCCTGGACCATCTTGGCGGGCTCGTCGATGCCGCGCTTGACGGGTGCGTTGATCACGGGCTTGCCGGCGAAGCGCTCCTTGCCACGGACGTCCACGTCCACCGCGAAGATCACGGCGTCGGCGGCGGCGATGACCGCGGGGTCCAGCGGCTTGGCGCCGGAGGAGCCCTGGGTCTCAACCTGCAGGTCCACGCCCATTTCCTGGGCAGCAGCGACCAGCGAGTCGGCGGCCATGTAGGTGTGGGCGATGCCGGTGGGGCACGCGGTCACAGCGACGATGCGCTTGGGGCCTGCGGCTGCAGTGCCAGCAGTGCTGGTTGAGCCTGCCGGAACAGCTGCCGGCGGCGCGTCAGCGGGAACAGCACCTGCGTGGGCTGCCGGCTTGTCCGCCAGTGCGCCGTCCACGAGTTCAACGATTTCCTCACGGGAGGATGCATTGCGCAGGGCTGCCGTGAAGTCCTTCTTGATCAGGGAACGGGCAAGCTTGGACAGCAGCTTGAGGTGTTCCTGGTCTGCGCCCCCGGGGGCGGCGATGAAGAAAATCAGGTCCGCCGGGCCATCTTTGGCGCCGAAGTCCACTTTAGGGTTGAGGCGGGCCATGGCAAGGGTGGGAACGGTGACGGCCTCGGAGCGGCAGTGCGGGATGGCGATGCCGCCCGGGATGCCGGTGGCGGTCTTTTGTTCGCGGGCAAAGGCATCGGCAAAGAGGCCTTCGACTTCGGTGGCGCGGCCAGCGGCAGCTACTTTGCTGGCCAGGTGCCGGATCACGTCCTCGGGCGAGCTGCCCAGGTTCTGGTCGAGCTCGACCAGTTCTGTGGTGATGAGCTGAGTCACTGTCAATCCTTTCGAAGGGCCGTGATGGTTACGGCATCCGGGGTGGTTTGGTGGACTGCCGGGACAGTGGAACCCGGCAGGGAGGCGGCGGCGGCACCGTGTGCCACAGCCTGACGGAGGCAATCGGCCGGGGCGGCGCCCTGGCCGTGGGCGAGCAGGTAGCCGGCCAGCGACGAATCGCCTGCGCCGACCGTACTGACCGCGGCGACCGGCGGATGCGTGGCCAGCCACGCGCCGTCGGCCGTAACCAGGACAGCTCCCTTGGATCCGAGAGTTGCCAGCACAGCACCCACACCGGAACGCACGACGGCGGCGGCGGCCGCTGCGGCGGCCTGCGGATCCGCTTCGAGTTCGTCTGCGGTTGACGCCGTGGCGAAGCCGGCTGCTGCAGCCAGTTCCGCCAGTTCCTCGGCGTTGGGCTTAAGGAGGTCCGGCTTCCCGGACACACCGTCCTGCATCACACCGTCCGGCGAGGTGCCGGTAACGGCGGCCACGAGCGGCCCGCCAGAGGAGTCGACGGCGATGAGCGGCACGCCGCCGTCGGCCCCGGGACCGTCACCAGTGCCGGCGGAACTACGCAGACGCCGCGCGACGGTGGCGTAGAAGTCGGCCGGGAAGCCCGGCGGCAGGGAACCTGCCAGGACTACCCAGCTGGCGCCGCGGGCGCGCTCCAGGAGCAGCATGATCAGGGCTTCCTGCTCTTCTGCGCTCAGGACCGGCCCGGGCTCGTTGATCTTGGTGGTGACGCCGCCCGGTTCGGTGAGGGCCACGTTGGTGCGCAGTGGCTCGTCAATGGGCAGGGCGGCGAACGGGACGCCGTCGTGGTGCAGTCCGGCCAGGACGGGATCGCCGTCGCCGCCCGGGAGTACTGCGATGGTCTGCAGGCCCGAGGCGACCAGGGCCCGGGAAACATTGACGCCTTTGCCACCGGATTCCTGGCTGACCGAAACGGCGCGCTGGACCTCACCGCGTTCAAGCGGCCCGGGCAGGGCTACTGTGCGGTCCAGGCTGGGGTTGGCTGTGAAAGTGACGATCACGCGATCACCACGTCAACGCCGGCCTCTGTCAGGGCTGCTGCCAGTTCCGGGCTGGGCTCGCTGTCTGTAATCAAGGTGTCCAGATCTTTCAGGGAGGCGAACTGGACCAGTGTTTCTGCGTCCAGCTTGGAGGAATCGGCCAGCACCACGATGCGGCGGGCCGAATGGACGAAGGCTGCTTTGACGGCGGCTTCTTCAGGATCGGGAGTGCTGAGGCCAAAACTGGGGTGGATGCCGTTCGTGCCGATGAAGGCGACGTCCGGACGCAGCCGGTGGGCGGCATCCACTGTTGCTTGCCCTACAGCGGCCTGGGTGAGGCCGCGCACCCGGCCGCCGAGGATCTGGAGGGCGATTCCGGGCGTGCTGGAGAGCTTGGCGGCGATGGGCACGGCGTGGGTGATCACCACGAGCTCGGCTTCAGCTCCGGCCGCGGAAGGTTCGACGGCGGTGCGCCGGGAGAGCAATTCGGCCAGGACTTCGGTGGTGGAGCCGGCGTCGATCAGGATGCTTCCCGAGGAGGTTTGCGGAACCAAAGCCATGGCTGCTTCGGCGATGCGCCGCTTTTGGTCGGGGCGCTGGACCGAGCGTTCGTTGATGCTTTCTTCGGTGGTACTGAACCGGTCTGCCGCGACGGCACCGCCGTGGACGCGGCGAACTGTCCCGGCGTTTTCCAGGGTCGCGAGATCCCGGCGGACGGTTTCGGTGGTGATGCGGAAGCGCTCAGCCAGCAGGGTCACGCTGACCCGGCCGCTGCCGGCAACAAGCTCGGCAATCTTCTGCTGGCGCTCCTCGGCGAACACATACCCTCCGTTGCGTAAAGTCCTGCTGGATTTCTGAGTGACTGGCATCACATGATGTGGAATTACTTGACTTTATCTTTGTTTGTGTTGGTTTGTCAATGGAAACCCACATGAAACAAAGTACGCGGGAGCTTTTGTCCACTTCCAAAGAGTTAACCGGGTTGGAAGTCCCCGCACCTGGACAAGATTTTTTTGGGGTCGCGGGGCAGTGAAAAGCCGGGCCGGACCGTTGTGGTCCGACCCGGCTCGTGGGGTTCATAGTGTGGCGCTTGCCGTCCGGAGGCTACAGGTTTCCGTCGCGGCTTTCGTTGCGCGTGATGCGTTCTCCCGTGTTGGGGTCCACTACCGAGCGGGTTTCGCTCACCCTCCGGCTGCGTCCGGGTGAGGCCAGGATCAGCGAGGCGATGAGCCCGATAACGCCTACCGCCATCAGGATGTACCCGATCAGTACCTGATCCACGAAGGGAATCAGCCCCGGTGCGATGGCCCAGGCCAGGATGGCGCCGATGGCGATGAGGAAGATTGAAGAACCGATTCTCATGACTTGCTCCTTATTGTCCGCGGATTGTGGGCGGTACTTCTGGAACTGCAGGACGTGTTCGTTTGTTTGCCAAGCAGAGCCAGGTTTTTTTGCTAAGCATGCTGACTGTCTAGCGTCAGGCTACAGCGCGGTGTGCGCTGATTCAATGACCGGGCAGGGGTGCGGCGCCGGTGCGTCCGTGCGCCATTGCGCCGCAGGGCGGGCCTGCTGGTTAGGCTGATCCGATGGAAACAGTTGTGTGGTCCAAGCCGGAGGAAGAGCGGGCCGGCACGCCACTGCTCGTGATGATGCACGGCTACGGCACCGACGAATCCCGGATGGTGCGGCTGGTTGACTACCTGCCCTCGGCGTTCACTTGCGCGGCACTGCGGGCACCCATGATCATCGGCGACCACTATGGCTGGTTCCTGCTGGACTACTTCCTCGCCAACGACTTCGCCGATGTCATCAGCACCACGAACAAGGTCCACGACTGGATCAATGCAGTCAGGGGCCAGCACAGCAGCGTGAGCCTGATGGGGTACTCGCAGGGTATGGCGATGGCCAGTACACTGCTCCGCCTGCACCCCAAGAGCTATGAAACCGTGGTGGGGTTGTCCGGCTTCGTACTGGACAACGACCTTTTGGCAATGACTGACTCCTTCGACACCCCGCCGCCTTTCTTCTGGGGAAGGGACAAGGCTGACCTGGTGATCAATGACGATGCCATCGCCCATACCGAGGAGTGGCTGAACGCCAACACCCTGCTTACAGCCAGGACCTATCCCGGCATGGGGCATGCTATGAGCAAGGCGGAGATGGTGGATGTCAGCGCCTTCCTGCGCCATTACGTCCTCAAATAGGCCCTGCCAAGCCATCACATGGCCGTGGATTACCTCCTCGCACCGGTGTGGCTGGGGTCCGAGAGTTTCGTCACACTCCGTGGCGGGGAAAAAACAGTTGCGCGCTAAATTTGTAAGCGCTTACACTCGACTTCGGCCGTAATTCAACGGCCCTGGAACTGGGCGGAAGGAGATCTGCGGCGTGCACCTGTTCAACGTGCCCGTTTGCGCTGCTAAGCTGCCCGCCAGTTGCTGGCCTGCCCGTCAGGCTGCCCCTCGGTTTGTCACGGGACCTCACGGCGTTCATGATGGAAGAAGGTATTCATCAGCGCCCCTCCGGCCAGCCGTGGCATTCAGGCCCACGCCCCCGCGCCGCGCTTGCTGATCACAGCGGACATCGTCGCCGCCCGCATCCCAAGCACTGCCATTCCATGCACCGCCATTCCATGCACTGCCTACGCCAGGCATCGCGCCCCGAGCCTGCCAGCCGTCTGAAAGGACACCGCACCGCGCATGACTGATCTTCTGACACAGCCCACCAGTTGGACCGGCGCCTCCGCCATTCTCTTCGACCTGGACGGAGTGCTGACCCCTACGGCCACTGTTCACGAGCAGGCCTGGCAGGAACTCTTTGAAGGCTACCTGGCGTCCCAGCCAGAGGTGGACGGCTACCGCGAGAGCGACTACTTCGACCACATCGACGGCAAACCGCGGTTCGACGGCGTCCGGGACTTCCTGTCATCCCGCGGCATTGTGCTTCCCGAGGGTCCCACTGACGACGATCCCACGCACGCCACGGTGCAGGGACTCGGCAACCGCAAGAACCAAATCTTCAACGACATTGTGAGCTCCGGCGTGGAACCGTTCGATGGCTCAGTGCGTTTCATCGAAGCCGTGCTCGCCCAGGGTCTGAAGGTCGCCGTGGTTTCTTCTTCCCGGAACGCCCCGGCGGTCCTTAAGGCGGCTGGCTTGAGTGACCGCTTCCGGGTAGTGGTGGATGGTGTGGTGGCAGCCGCCGAAGGCTTGCCCGGCAAGCCCAGCCCCGCCACGTACGACTACGCGGCCCGGCTGCTGGATCTTCCCAGTGAGGAATGCGTTGTGGTGGAGGATGCAGTGTCCGGCGTACAGGCCGGCCACGCAGGATCTTTCCATTCCGTGATCGGGGTGGACCGCGGCGCCGGCAGGCAGACGTTGCTGGATGCCGGAGCCACCATGGTGGTCAGCGACCTCGAGGAACTCCTCTAGCCCACTGAACGCAGCCAGCCGGTGAGCCCCGGCTGTTCCCCGACAGCCAGCTCCGCCGGTCCTCCCGCGCCACCCCGGCCCCCAGGCCGGCCCGCACAACCAAACCCTCAGTGCATGCCCGCAGCGGGCATGCGCAAAGCGCCCCCAAGCCGGATGAGACCCGGCTGCACAGCACAACGCCAAAAGGACCCCAACACCATGGCTCTTATCACCGCGGACCGCGAACGGTTCCCCAACACCCCCTGGCAGCTTGTGGAAACGCGCCACGAGCCGGGCAACGCGGGTACCCTGGAGACCCTTTTCGCGCTGGGAAACGGACACCTTGGCATTCGCGGCGCCCATTGGGCCGCGGCGGACGCTGACCTGCCTGGCAGCTTCATCAACGGCCTGCACGAAATCTGGGACATCAAGCATGCCGAGAACGCCTTCGGCTTCGCGCGGACCGGGCAGCGGATCATCTACATCCCCGATGCGAACAACTTCACGGTGATCATCGACGGCGAGCCACTTAGCCTGGCCGAGTCGGCAGTACTGGACTACCGGCGCTCGGTGGACTTCGCCACCGGTATCTATGAATGCCGCATCACGTGGCTGTGCCGCTCCGGGGCCACGGTCACCACCACCGAGCGCCGGGCAGTGGGCTTCGCCTCCCGCGGCAGCCTGGGCATCTCCCTGGAAGTCTCGGCAGACCGGGACGTGTCCGCGGACGTCACGTCCTCGGTCATCAACCGCCAGGACCAGCCGGTGGAGGACCACTCCGAGCACGACCCGCGCCGCGCCGGCCGCCACGCAGGCCGTGTCCTGCTGCCGTTGCGGCTCGAGGGCGGCGACGGCTCGCTCCGCCTCTCCTGGGAAGCGGCGGAATCCAAGCAGCGCGTGGGGATCGCCGTTGACCACTGGACCTCCGCCGGCCACCAGCCGTTCGATACCCTGGTTGACCAGGACGATAGCAGCGTCCGGTACGTCCTGGCCGTCGGCGCCGATGAGCCGTTCCGGCTTGAGAAAATCGTCAGCTACGCCGCCGGCCGTGGCGTCCAGGACTCCGGACGGGACGCGGCGGAAGTCGCCGAAGAGGGCTTGCGCTCAGTGGAGGACATCTTTGCTGAAAGCCGCGAGCACTACAGCGACTACTGGGCCACCTCCGACATCGTGGTGGGTGGCCAGTCCGAACTGCAGCAGGCCATCCGTTGGAACCTGTTCCAGCTGGCCCAGGCCACCGCGCGCGCCGACGTCGCGGGCATCCCCGCGAAGGGAGTCAGCGGCTCCGGCTACGAGGGCCACTACTTCTGGGACCAGGAGGTCTACCTCCTGCCCTACCTGACCTACACCAACCCCGAGGGTGCCCGCCAGGTCCTGGAATTCCGTCACGAGATGCTCCCCACGGCCAGGATCCGCGCCAAGGAGCTCAGCGTCGACGGGGCACTGTTCCCGTGGCGCACCATCAACGGGCTCGAAGCCAGCGCCTACTACGCGGCAGGCACCGCGCAGTTCCACATTGCGGCGGCCATCGCGTTCGCCACCAACCGGTACGTCTGGGCCAGCGGCGATGCGTCCTTCCGCGACGGAATGGGTGCCGAACTGCTGATCGAGACAGCCCGCATGTGGATCTCCCTGGGCTTCTTCGGTAAGGACGGGCTCTTCCACATCCATGGCGTCACCGGTCCGGACGAGTACACGGCCGTGGTCAACGACAACCTCTACACCAACGTCATGGCGCGCTTTAACCTGCGCGCCGCCGCGGCCCTGGACCACACCGAGATCAGCGACGACGAACGCCAGCTCTGGGCAGCCGCGGCTGACCGCATGCAGCTTCCGTTCGACGAGCGGATGGAAGTCCACTCCCAGGACAACGACTTCATGACCCTGGAGCCCTGGGACTGGACCACGCCCCGGTCCAAATACCCGCTGCTGCTGCACTTCCACCCGCTGGTGATCTACCGCCACCAGGTCCTCAAACAGGCCGACACCGTCCTGGCAATGTTCCTGCAATGGCAGGACTTCACGGCCGAGGAAAAGCGCCGGGCGTTCGATTTCTATGACCCCATCACTACCGGCGACTCCACCCTCTCTGCCTGTGTCCAGGGGATCATGGCCGCAGAGGTGGGCTACCCCAAAGCCGCCTTGGAACACTTCACCAATGCGGTGTTCATCGACCTGGACGACACCCACGGCAACACGATCGACGGCGTGCACATCGCGTCCACCGGCGGCGTATGGAGCTCGCTGGTCTGCGGCTTTGCAGGCCTCCGCGACCAGGGCCCTGTGCCGTACTTTGATCCGCGCCTGCCCGCTGAATGGGAAAGCCTCGCTTTCCACCTCAAGCTCCAGGGCCGCCTGCTGCAGGTGCAGCTCGACGCCGGCTCCCTCACCATCACAGTGTCCGAGGGCCAACCGCTCGACGTCGACGTCCGCGGCGAACTGTTCAGCGTAGGCGCGGAACCGGTCCGCGTGGCGCTCGCACCCGTCCAGGTTCCCGAGCCCACGGTCTTCCCCAGCGGACCACCGACGGCGAGCGTCCCCGTGGTGCGCGCCCGCGCGTAGCTGTCAATACACCTTGCCGGCGCTCCCGCCCGAGCCGCGGCATTGAGTATTTAGGCGACCGCGCCTATTTAGGTGCCTAGGGCCTGGAGCCTGGAACCAGGAGCCAAGAGCCTGCAGGAGACTGACACTGTGCACGTCAGTCTCCTGCTGCCGTCGTGCGTTCCACTTCGGGGACCCGGTCCAGCGGGTGGTCCAGCTCATCCTGGGGCATCTTCGCGACGATGGACGCGACCACCGCCACGATGGGGCAGACGCCGCCCGCCACCAGGAAGATCAGCCAGATGGGGAGGACTTCCGCGGCGGGCCCGGCCAGTGCCATCGACACCGGCATCAGGGCGAGCGAGACAAAGAAGTCCAGGCTGGAGACCCTGCCGAGCAGGTGGGGCGGGACGCGCCGCTGAAGCAGCGTGCCCCAAATGACCATGCCCACGCTGCCGGTGGCACCAAAGACGAACAGTGCCGCGGCCAGGGCCCAGAAGTTGTCCATGATTCCGACGGCGGCCAGAGGCAGCGAGCCCACGCCCCAGGACGCCATCATCACCGTGAGATACCGCCGGGGCAGCCGCAGAGACGCAGTCACCAGCGATGCCGCCGCGCCGCCGACGCCCATGATGGCGAGCAGGAAACCGAACATGCTGGAGTCGCCGCCCAGCTGGTCGCGGACCACAAATGGCAGCAGCACTTCGATGGGGCCTATGAGGAAGAGTACTGAAATGCAGGCCCAGAGCAGGGTCCAGAGCAGCCAGGGGGTCCGCAGGGTGTAGGTGATGCCTTCTCGGAGGTCGTGGAAGAAGGATGACTTGGCCCGCTGTTTCCCGGTCATTCCGCTGTTGCGTGGGCCGGCTTCGGTTCCGTTAGCGGGTGCGTCCAAAGCATGCTGGCCCAGGAAATTCAGGATGATGAAGGCCATCAGGTGGCAGGCTGCGACACCCGCGACCGCATGCGTGGGCGACAGTGCGGCCACCAGGACGCCGGCGAGGGCGGGCCCGGCCGCCTGCTGGAGGGTGGGACGCATGGTCCCCTCCATTCCATTTGCCGCGAGCAGGTCCTCGGGCGGCAGGATCCGGGGCAGGATAGCCGAGTAGGCGGGGAAGAAGAATGCCGCGCCGACACCCAGCACAAAGGCGCCCACTGCAAGGTGCCAGATCTCCAGCCAGCCGGCGATGGACAGGGCGGAGATGCCAGCGATAACGGCCAGGTTGGCGCCCTCCACGGCGATAATCAGGAGCCTCTGGGGGAAACGGTCAGCCGCGATGCCTCCCGCGAGCACAAACGCGACCAGGCCCACGCTGCCGCCAGTGGCAACGAGAGAGAGCTCCAGAGGGCCGCCGCCGAGGTGGATCACCTGGTAAACCATGGCGACAGCCCACATCCCGGATCCGAAGATGGAGATGGCAAGGGCTGCGATCAGGACCCGGTACTCACGGTGCGCAAAGGGCCGCAGGGCTTTGGGGGTGGGCATAGGGTAAGTCTAGGCTTTGGCGGGATATCGGGGGGTACTGGAATGCAGCCTGGAGGGTTAGATCAACAGCCGGCTCATCGGGGCGGGCCGCAGCGCGGGCAGGGGCAGCGGCTCGCGGTGGTCACCGGCGCCGGCCGGGGTTTCGGTGCGGCGCTCGCCCGGGAGCTTTCGGTAGCGGGATGGCTTGTGCTCGCCGTGGTGCGGCAGGCCTCCCGTGCGCCAGCGTTGGACGGGCTGGCGGGTGTTCAGGTGGTGATCCACGATGTCAGGTCTGATGACCTGTCCGCTGTGGTGGACGCGGTGCGCGGGCGGCCGGTGGACGTCCTCATTAATAACGCGGCCCAGGGGGCGGCACACCAGCGACTCGGTGGCGTGGATGCGGCAGGTGTCCTGAACGCCGTCGACGTGAATGCGGCCGGGCCCCTGCGCATGGTGCAGGCGCTCCTACCGCAACTGCTCTCCTCTGCTGACCCGGTCATTGTGAACATCACGTCCCGCCTGGGGTCCGTGTCGGCCCAGGCACGCGGCGACTTCGCAGGCCTTTCCACAAGTTACGCGTACCGGGTGTCCAAGGCAGCCCAGAACATGGTGACGGTGTCGCTGGCGCAAGATCTTCAGGGGCGGGTCCGGTGCTGGGCTGTCCATCCTGGCAAGCTCGCCACCGGGATGGGCCAGGCCGACGCCGTCAAGCCCCCGCGTGTTGCGGCGCGGGAGTTGCTGGAACTGCTTGAGTCAAACGAACGCCGATCGCCGAGATTCGTCTCCCTCGGTGCTCCCGATTTGGACTGGTGAACGTTGGAAAGCACTCCTGGCGGGGCGTGGCGGCGCAGCCTGGCATTCGTAGGCGCCAACCATGGCCTTGCCCTGCATCCGGTGAATGCCAATGGCGAACAGGTTCCGGGCGAAGCAGCCAGCTGTTTTGCCTCCTTCTGGATGGCGGAATGGTCGCGCTGGGGCACCGGTAAGGCGCTGATCATTGCGACTCTGCAGGGATGGCGCAGTTACGGAAGCAACGAATACTTCGCCGCCACGCTCGCCACTGAGCTGACCCGGTACTTCCCAGAGGCAGCCAGGTTCCCGCTAAGCGGGATCTCGCACACCCAGGACGAGTTCGACGTCGATCTGGACCTTGAGCACGGATTCCGCGCCACCGGCCGCAAGGCTGAGCTGGAGCTTTCAGGGGTCCTGGACCGCAGGCACTTTTCCCAGCCCGATTTCCAGCTGGGGTCCAACTCCGGGGCCCTCAGCAATGTTTATCTGCCATGCAGCAGCGGCCGGCTGGCCGAATTCGGGGTGGAGTGGCCCGGCGCGCCGAGCGTCTACGCTGGACCGCGGGGGCCGTCGTCGTCCGGGTATATGGCCGTGGCCGAATCCTGGGTGATGTAGGGGACCAACAGGGGTTGGCCTAGTGTTAAGCAACCTTAGTATTTAGGTACGGCAGCGAAGGCTGCCGCGGACGAAAGCAGAGGTGACCATGGCCAAGCGCAGCAATCCCGCCGTGCGGATCGCACAGGAAACCGCCCACAACGCGGTGTTCGACGCCGAAGGAAAGCCGAAACCAGGGGTGCACAACGTGCTTCTGAGGGCGGTGGAGATCCAGCGGCCACTGGTGTTGGCCTACATCCGCCGAGTGCAGCGCAAACAGCCCCACGCGTCCGCGGCACAGTTGGCCGTCCGGATTGAACGCGACTACCTCGCGGCGGTCACCGGCGGCGGGGCGATCGTGGGCGCGACGGCCGTTGTGCCCGGAGTCGGAACCGTCGCTTCGCTTGGACTTTCTGCTGCCGCTACTGTCGGTTTCCTCGAGGCCACAGCCCTCTACGCGACGTCGCTTGCGGAACTTCACGGCATCCGCCTGACCAACCCGGAAAAGGCCAGCACCATGGTCATGGCCATCATGCTGGGCGAGGAGGGGACGGCACTGCTCGGCACGCTAAGCGGCCAGGCGATGGGCAGGGGTGCGAGTCCCACCAAGGCGTGGGGGAACGTGCTCTCGAAGTCCATCCCGGGCTCCGGTTTCGGCGCCGTCCGAAGCAGGATCCAGAAGGCGTTCCTGAAGAGCCTGCTGAAGCGCCAAGGCACGGCCTTGTTCGGCCGGGCGCTGCCATTCGGCATCGGTGCCGTGGTAGGCGGAGCAGGAAACCTGATGATGGGGCGGGCCGTGGTGGCGAATGCCAAGGAGGCTTTCGGGCCGATGCCGGATACGATTCCAGGGGAGCTCAAAGCCACCGGCGCGGGCCCGGACAACCTCACTCTGGAAGGCAACAACCTTGGACCTCAACGCTGATCTTGGCGAATCATTCGGCTCCTGGAACATGGGGGACGACGCCGCGATGTTCCGCCTGGTCACCAGCGCCAACGTTGCCTGCGGCTTCCACGCCGGAGACCCTGTCACCATGCTGGACAGCTGTCGCGCCGCCTTCGAACTGGACGTCACCGTGGGGGCCCATGTTGGCTACCGGGATCTGGCAGGCTTCGGCCGACGCTCCCTGGACATGTCCTTTGACGAGCTTTTCGGTGACGTCCTCTACCAACTGGGCGCCTTGGACGGGGTTGCGCACGCCGTCGGGGCGTCGGTGGATTACGTGAAGCCGCACGGCGCCCTCTACAACCGCCTCGTACACGATGAAGAGCAGGCATCGGCCGTGGTTGCTGCCATTCAGGCCTATGACCCCGGGCTGCCCATTCTGGGCCTGCCGGGCTCGCAACTGCTGATCCAGGCCAAGGACGCTGGCCACCCCGTTTTTGTGGAAGCCTTTGTGGACCGCGCGTACCAGGCCGACGGCACGCTGGTGCCGCGCTCGCAGGCTGGTGCCGTGCTGCACGACGTCGACTCGATTGTTGAGCGCGCGGTGCGCCTTGCCGTGAAAGGCGAGGTGGTGGCCGTGGACGGGACAGTAGTTCAGGTCCGGCCCGACTCGCTCTGCATCCATGGCGACACTCCAGGTGCAGTCGAAATGGCCGCGGGCGTCCGCTCAGGCCTCGAAGCCGCTGGTGTGCAGTTGGAGTCGTTCGCGTAATTCGGGGAGCTTCAGACAGAGTTACATGCCGGAGCACTTCCTCGGGCATTAGCTCTCAGGCAAGAGATGTTCGGGCGGGACGTCCCAGCGCAGGGCATCACCGTGCCCGGGCGCCAATGGGCAGGACATCTCAACGCAGGACGTCTCAGCGCAGGCCCTCTCCGGGCAGGACCTCATATTGCCGGGCGCCTATGGGCAGGACATCTCGACGCAGGACGTCTCGACGCAGGGCATCTCAACGCAGGCCCTCTCCGGGCAGGGCTTCATCGGGCCCGGCGGGGTTGTGTCCTTGGTCCGGGATCGGGCCGAGGATCTGGGCAGGTAGCCAGGGTGGTTCCCAGTCTTGGTGTTCGCTTTGGTAGTGGCGTCCGGTGGGTGAGGTCCAGCCGGGTGGTTTGTCGATGCTCGCTGCGGTGGGTGTCCAGGCGGTGGTGTGTTTCAGCCGGTGGTGTTTGGGGCAGGGCTGGCCGAGGTTGCTGATGCCGGTGGTGCCGCCGTCGGCCCAGGCCAGGAGGTGGTCTGCTTCGTTGTCCAGGGACTGGTTGTTGCAGCCGGGAAAGGGGCATTTGCCGTCCCGCATCCGGAGCCATTGGCGCATCGCGGCAGGAACCCGGTAGCTTTGGCGGCCGATCTCCAGGGGCGCCCCGTTCCGGGGGTCGGTCAGGACGCGGTGGAACGAGCCGGCGCCGTCGGCGACCAGGTTGCGGGCCATCGACGCGGGGATCGGCCCGTACCCATCGAGGGTGGCTGGTTCGTCGGTGAGGCCCATGAGCGCGAACACCGGCACGGTCACCAGGACCTGCGCCGCCGGCGACGGGACCCGGCCCGTCGACTCATCGGCGGGGCCGCCGTCAGCCGTTGTTTCATCGCCCGCGGCGCCGCTGAGGAGCAGTTTGGCGGCGATGTCGGCGCGGAGCTGGGTCATGGTGCGGGTCTCGGCCGGGCCCTGGAGGGTGCGGGCGGCGGCGGTGATGCCGTTCCAGATCCCGGCCGCCCGGTCCGCGGGCAGGTAAGCCGAAAGCCAGGCCATGCCGTCCCGGTCCGGGACGTACTCCAGCCGCCGGTCCAACACACTCCTGGCATGGCGCTTTTCGATACTCACCGGGTGGTGGCGTTCCCGCCAGGTCCTGGCCTTGTGCCGGAACCGGGACGGGACCAGCTCACCGGCCGGGCACTCCCGCACCCGGTCCGGAACGTCCGGGCCCAGGAAACGGGCCTCCAACGCCGCCGCCCCGGCGGGGTCCAGGCCGGTAGTTTCATCGACCATAACCCGCGCGTGCTGCCACGACACGTCCCCGGACTGCAGCGCTGCCAGCGTCAGCGGCAGGGCAGTGGTCAGTTCATGGGCCTGCGCCAACAGCGCCGAAGCCGAGCGTTCACTCACCGTCAGCGCACACGCGACCTCGGACACCACACCCATCTCCTGGGCCGTGTGTTCCCCAGGGCTCCTGACCGGGCCGTCCAGGGCCGCAGCCTTCCCCGCATACGCGGCGGCAAGGCGCACCCTGAACGCCGCCACCATCGCGTCCACCCGGACCGAACCGCCCAGCCCGTCCAAGCAAGCATCCGCCTGCCCCCGCAAAGGATCACCACCCCCGGAACCCATCCCGGAACCCGTCCCGGAATCCGTCTGGGAACCCCGGCCATCCAGCCCCCGGCGCACAAAGGCAGCAAACTCCGCAGCAGCAGCCTCGAAAGCCTCCACCGCCTCGTCAACACCCGGGATCCCCATACCCCCATCATCCAGCGACCCGCCAACAAAAACAGCCCAGCACATGACCTATGTGGATAACCCCCGACCCCGCTACTCGAACCTCGAGACGGGTTTCCGGCTGGGCCAGGGGCGGGTCAGCCGAAGACCAAATGCGCCGCGCTGAAGATGGCGAGCCCGGCCAGGGACCCCACCACGGTGCCGTTGATCCGGATGAACTGCAGGTCCTTGCCCACCTGGAGCTCGATCTTCTGTGACGTTTCTTCGGCATCCCAGCGCGCCACGGTATCGGTGATCACGCCCGCAATGTCCGAACGGTACGTCCGGACCAGATAGCCCGCCGCATCGCCGATCCAGGCATTGACCTTCCCGGCCAGTTCGGCGTCGTTGACCAAGCGCGAGCCGAAGTCACGGACGGCTGCCTTGAACTTCACCGTCAGTTCGCTGTCCGGATCGTCCACGGCCGTGAGCAGCGCGTTCTTCACTGTGCCCCAGGTCCGGGAGGCCAGTTCGCGGACCTCCGGATCTCCGAGGACCTGCGCTTTAATGTCCTCCGCCCGCGCGATCATTGCGGGATCATGCTGGAGGTCCTGCGCGAGGTCGTTGAGGTACTTGTCGATCGACTGGCGCACCTGGTGGTTGGGATCGGACTGAACGGCACGGGTGAATTTGAGGATCTCCACATAAACCTTGTCTCCCACGAGCCCGTCCACAAACTGCGGAACCCAGGTGGGTGAACGGTCCGAGACGAGCCGGGTGACGGTTTCGTGGTTGTCGTCCACCCAGTCGGCGGCACGGTCCACCAGCAGGTCTACCAGTTTGTGGTGGTGGCCGTCGGCGAAGATCCGCTCCGCCATCCGTCCCACGGGAGGTCCCCACGGCGGTGCCAGCAAATGCTTGCGCACCATTCCCTCGATAACCGCCTGGACGTCGTCGTCGTTCAACACCTTGAAGGCGCCGCGGATGACAGCGGCACCCTCCTTGGCCACACGCTCCGGGCCGCCGGGAGAGGCGAGCCATTCGCCGGCCCTCCTGGCAATGTTCACGCTCGCAAGCTTTTCCTGCACCACCTGCTCGGAGAGGAAATTGGTCTCCACGAACTCACCCAACGACGCCCCGATCTGGTCCTTGCGCCGGGGAATAATGGCCGTATGCGGGATCTTGATCCCCATCGGGTATTTGAACAGCGCCGTAACGGCGAACCAGTCGGCCAGCGCACCCACCATGCCGCCTTCGGCAGCAGCCCGGACGTACTGCAGCCACGGATACTCCTTCTGCAAAGCGAAGGCGAACACGAAAATAACCGCCATGGCGATGAGCAGGCCAAGTGCCAGAAGCTTCATTTTCCGCAGCGCTGCCGCCTTTTCGGCGTCACCGGCGCTGAGTTGATGGCCGACGACGGCGGCGCCCCCTGGGGCGGGCACGTCGGGCCGGGTGGGGTTCTGCCGGGTAATTGGCTCAGAGTTCACCTGCATGTGCCAAGCCTAGTCCCGCATACGATCCCCGGGTCGGCTACCGTGTCAGCATGGCCACCGACGAGTCAGTACCCCACCGGCCCCTGGTCTTTGCCCACCGGGGCGCCAGTGCCGCCTTTGCCGAACACACCCGCGCTGCGTACCTCCAGGCATTGGCCGACGGCGCCGACGGCGTTGAGTGCGACGTCCACCTCACGCGGGACCAACACGTGGTCCTGCTCCACGATGCGAATCTGGACCGCACCTCCGACGGCACCGGGCCGGTTGCGGACCGCACGCTCCAGGAGCTGAGGCTCCTGGATTTCTCGTCGTGGAAGGGCGTGCGGATTCCCGAGAAATACGGAGCCCGGTCAGAACAGTTCCTCACCTTGGCTGAGCTATTGGGTATCCTCCGCGCCGCTGGGCGGCCCGTGGGCCTGGCCATAGAGTTGAAGCACCCGAGCCCTTACCAGCTCAAGCTGGAAGACCGCGTCCTGAGCGTTCTTCGGAGTGAAGGCTGGGACCCTGGGACCTCATCGGTGGACAACGTGCGGGTGACGTTCATGAGCTTCAGCCCGGATTCGGTGAAGCACCTGCTCCGCACGGTTCCCGCGGAATTCATCTGCCAGTTGGTGGACGAAATTGATGTTGATGAAATCCGTGAGGAGTTAGGCCTGGGTGTACTGACAGGCAGCGCCATCGCCAATGTTATGAAGGCCGCGCAGTTGGAAGGCGAACGCATCCTGGACGACTGCGAAGTGAGGCTGGCGGGGCCGGGCATCGATTATGTCCGCCATCATGCCCGCACCGTGCAGCGCTGGCTGGAATCCGGCCGGCGCTTCCGCGTATGGACGGTGGATTCCGAACGGGACGTGGCGCTTTGCCAAGGACTGGGCATCCACGAGATCACCACGAACATGCCCGCGCGGGTGCTGGCCCAGCTTTAGGCGGGCGGGTGATGGCCAGCTGAAGCTGCCAACCGGTTCGGCCGCCGACCTGTTCAGTCGCCGGCCCACGCGTCCCAAGCCGCGGTTCATAGGCCGGACGGGGCTGTGGTTGAGTGGAACCATGCCTTTTCACTGGCCCGGCGCCGTTCATCGGTCCAGCACCGCCACCCATGCACTCTCTGCGGCAGCCCTGAGCGCGCTGCTCATGGCTAGCGCCATGAAACACTTCCGCGATCCCGGCTTCTTTCGCCAGGTGGTTCCGGATTATCTCTGCCGCGACGACGGCGACACCCCGGCTGCCGGCGCACCGCCCGCCGCACGGCCACTCGCCGTGATGACGCGGGAGGAGTGGATCGCGCTCAGCGGCCTCGTGGAGGCGGGCGCCGCCGTCGGCCTTCTCATCCCCGCAACGCGACGCACCACGACCACCGGCGTCGCGGCTCTCTTCGGCATGTTCGTGGCAGGCCACGTGGACGCCGTCCGGCGCGCCTGCCGCCCGGAGGGTTCATCAACCCAGCGCGCAGTGCACATGGCCCGTTTGCCACTGCAGATGCCGCTGATTCTGTGGGCCTGGAGCCTGCGGAACGCCGGACGGCGGCCCAGTTGAGGAAACTCCTGGCATCCCCGGCAGTCCGGGTGGGGCTGTCCATCAGCATCGCTACGGGACTCTACGGAGTTTCCTTTGGCGCCCTGTCTGTCACCTCGGGCCTGGACTTCTGGCAGACCATGGCGCTGAGCCTCCTGCTGTTCAGCGGAGGTTCCCAGTTCGCGTTCATAGGAGTAGTGGCGGGCGGCGGATCCGGCGTTGCGGCTATGAGCGCAGCCACCCTGCTGGGGATGCGCAACGGTATTTACGGTATGCAGCTCAACGCGCTCCTCCACCCGACGGGCTGGCGCAAATATGTGGCAGCGCAGCTCACCATCGACGAGTCGACAGCCACCAGCACCGGCCAGACCGATCCTGCTGAGCAGTTACGGGGCTTCTGGGCGGCAGGGATCGGCATCTATGTCCTGTGGAATCTTTTCACAGCCGTGGGCGCCCTTGCCGGGGCGGGGCTCGGCGATCCAAAGCAATGGGGGTTGGATGGAGCGGCCGTCGCAGCTTTCCTGGCCCTCCTGTGGCCGCGGCTGAAAGGCCGGGAGCCGGTAGCCATCGCGGTCGTCTGTGCCCTGGCGACCGTCCTCGCGGTACCGTTCGTGCCGGCCGGGGTGCCCATCCTGGTCGCTGCCGTGGTTGCGGCCGTGATCGGCTGGTTCAGTCACGGCCGCAGCGACGAGGGCCTGGAACCCGACGTAGATCCGTACGCGGAACATCATCACAGCCACCACGGCGGTCACCACTCCGTAGGCCCTACCGGCCCGGCTGGCCCGACTGGCCCTACCGGCCTGGCCGGCCCTACCGGCCCGGCTGGCCCTACTGGCCCGGCTGGCCCGGCCGGCCCGACGAAGGCGGACGCGTGAACCTTTGGACTTGGCTGCTGCTGGCGTGTGCCCTTGCCTATGCGTGGAAGCTGGTTGGCTACTTTGTGCCTGCGAGGCTCCTGAAAGATCCCCGCATGTCGCGCGTGGCAGGCACCATGACGATCGGCCTGCTCGCTTCACTGACGGTGGTCAATGCAGTAGCGTCCGGGCAAAACCTGGCGGCCGATGCGAGGCTGGGTGCGCTCGTGGCGGCAGCGGTTGCCCTGGCCTTCCGGGCACCGTTCCTGCTGGTGGTGCTGGTCGGTGCCGGGGCTGCCGCCGGCCTTCGGCTCATTGGCTGGAACTGACGCGCGCCTCGCGTTGCGCCTGCCTATGGTGACGCGGAACACAGCGGCGGTACTATGGGCTTGGCTATGCAGTTGGCCATGGACCTTTCTTGTTTAAGCGGTGACCATGGAAAATCCACTGTATATAGCCGGCAACAGATCCGGGACGCCACCCAAAGTGGCGTCCAGACGACGTGCGGGCTTGCCCGCGAAGAGGTTCTTTTCGCGCTTCAGGTCGTTATCAGATGTTCCTGCCTCGGACCTGAAAATGCTCTCTGAGCGCATCACCATGGCGTTGGATTTGGGGCATGAGCCCGATATCTCGGCCCTGCGTGCAGCCCTGCGCCACGAACTGCGCAACCGCGAGTCAGCGCTTAACGATTGACCCTTTCGGGATGGATGTATGGTCCACTGAAGAGGGGCCGCCATCCAGCCAGGCGGCCCGAAGGAGGAACATCATGAACGATCAGCCGCAAGCTACGGCCCAGGATGATGGTGCCGAAGCCGCGACCACCGGTAACCATCCCAAGGTGCGACCGGCCTACATTGACTCCAGCGGTTCCGAGGCCACCCGGGAACTTCGCGACAAAGCGCGCCGCCGGCGGGAAGCCGAGGAAAAGCTCCAGCAGCACCTGCGTGAAGCTAAGGAACATACTCCCCATTCCGACACACACCCTCAGACTTCGCCCGAAGACGAAAGCAAGAAGGACGAAAGCAAGAAGGACGATAGCTAGAGGAATCGGGGATTAGCGCCGTGCCCGCGGTGTCCGCGCTGACCCGCGGGCCGGCAGTGTGTGCACTCCTGTGCAGTCAGGCTACGCCGTGGGCCGCGCCATCGACCGAGCCGGCCCGGCGGCCGCATTCTTCAACGGCGAGTTCGTACCAGACCTGGGCGCCGAATTCCGGGGTGGCCGTGTCGAGGTTCTGGAACAGTGCGTCCAGGAGGTTTGCCAGTTCCTCGGCGGAAAGGTGCGGAAGTACATCTTCCGGTCCGCGGGGGTCATTGATGAAATGGGACAGCTGTGAACTGTTCATCGTGGCGTGATTTCGTCGGATCGGGTACGCAGGAAACTGTTCATGGGTCGCTCCATCTGGGAATTCAGAGGCTGGCTGCGTAACCCCACTTGAGTCTATTCCAACGACTGGATGCCCACAATGGGCCGCCTACGGCGCTCTTTACCGACGGTGCGCGCTTAACGGCCCGCTGCCCGCCTAGCTGAACCGGCGTCCCGGGAGGTATTCGCCGGACAGCCGGTCGCCGGTCAGTTGGGCTGCGGGCAAGGGAACGTGTGCAGGAAGAGGCCGATGCGGCCGTTCGGAGCGGATTGCGTCCTCGACGAGGGCCACGGGGCGGCGCCAGGCATCGGAACCAGGCTCCATCGTGTCCACGACGCCGATCAGCATGGCGAGCAGCCGGAAGATGTCCGTCATGGAGATGTCAGGGCGCAGCGTGCCCTGTCCCTGCCCGCGTCCGAGCAGGACGCCGATGGAATCGATAAGGGAGCCGGTGATGCCCGTCAGGAGCTGTCGCCGCCCGGCTACGGCGCCGAGCAGGTTCGCATCGGTGCTGGCTGCGGCCATGATCGCCTCGATGACCCGGAACAGTCCGGCGGCTGCATCAATGTCCGCCAGGGCGTCGTCGATCACGGGATCCACTGTCAGCCTGAGCTGGCGGTTAAGGGCGGCCAGTACCAGTTCTTCCTTGTCCGCGAAGTTGCGGAAGAGGGTTGCCGGTCCGACGCCGGCCGTGGTGGCGATGGTCTGCAGCGGCACTTCCGGACCGAATTCCTGGAAGCATTGCCGGGCCGCCGTAATGATCTTGTCCACGTTGCGCGCTGCGTCTGCGCGGAGTGGTTTTCGGGCGACTGCGATGCTCATGCGATCAGGTTAGCAACGGAGCCCGGGGCGATCACCGTTACTGGAGGGTAGGCGGTTATGTGACGTGGACGGGAACGCGGGAGCCTCCTCGGCGTCCCGCTGCCGTGGCAGACTGGCTGTATGTTGCTTGCATTCTCTGTTGCTCCGTCCGGCACGCCGGTTGGCGGTTCCCGCCCCACCGACGCCTCAGTGCACGACGCCGTTGCCGCCGCGGTGAAAATCGTCCGGGAGTCGGGGCTTCCCAACCAGACGGATTCCATGTTTACCACCATCGAGGGTGAATGGGATGAAGTCTTTGACGTGGTGAAAAGGGCTACCGAGGCCGTTGGGCAGTTCGGCAGCAGGGTCTCCCTGGTCATCAAGGCGGACATCCGGCCCGGCTATTCAGGGGAACTCACCGCCAAGGTGAACCGGCTGGAAGGCGCGCTCGCAAAGGACGCGTGAGCCCTTGGCTCCCCACCAGGCTGTCAGTCAGTGGCCATCCAGTTCGTGGACGGCGTGGTCCAGGAGGTCGCGTTGAACGGGCCGGAGCATGTAGGACCTGTTCAAGTAGGCGTCGATTTCCAGCTCACCTGCGTCGCCGCCGATGCTGAAGTAATGCAACCACAGTGACTCAAGGGTCAGGCCGGCCTGGCGGTATGCCGCCGCCGTCCGTTCCCGCTGCTCCTCGGCAGTCTCGTCAACGTTCATGGCCGTTCGTGGTCAGGTTCTGCGGGGCGGTCAAGCACGTTGAGTGCGACTGCGAAGAGCGGAGCTCCTTCCTGGCGTGACTGGTCAGTCAGGGCACGCAGCGCGGCGCGCTCGTCCAGGTTCAGACGCTCCATCAGCACCCCCTTCGCCATGTCGATCACGCTCCGGCTGTGCAGGGATTTTTTGAGGTCAGCGCTGAGTTGCTCGGCGCTGTCATGCGCTTGGATGTTGGCAAGCAAAACGGCTGCGGGGGTGGCGAGGAGTTCGAGGAGGTGCTCGCTGCCGGCGTCGAAGGCGTTGGGGTGGCTGCCGTAGACCTTCAGGGCGCCGATGGCTTGGGCCGGTCCCGTTCCGTTGCCTCCGGGGAGGAGGAGGGGGACGCTTAGGCAGGACACCAGGCCACGCTGAGCGCTCGCTTCGCTCCATCTGGGCCAGCGCGTTTCCGTGGCGGCGTTATCCACCCGGATGGTTAGGGCTCCTGCCCACGCCGCGAGGCATGGGCCCTGGCCGAGTTCGTACTGCAACTGGTCCGCTTCTTCCACGAGTGTGCTGGTGGAAGCCCGGCTGGTGGGACGGCCCTGGGCATCAATGAGGGTGGCTCCGGCCCCGACGCTGCCGGGGATGCTTTCAAACGCGGCCTGGGCAATCTTTGCGATCGCTGGCCCTGCAACGTGTTCGGTGAGCAACAGGCCGGAAACGCGCGCGAAGACCGCCTGAAGTTCGCCGGTCACGGACTCTCTGCGCATTACGGGTGGTCTCCTGGTTGCCGTTGGTCCGGCAGGAGGAATACGAGCGCTGCCGCTGGTTCCAGCATAGACCGCATGGCTTGGCCTACTGTGAGGCGGCCGGGATGGCCGCGCCCCTGACGATGTCCAGGGCCAGCGCCGGAAGCCTCACCTTCCTGGTCCTGGCGGCTTCCTCCAGGAGGGTAATGGCGGCTTCACGGCTTGAGCGCGTGTGCGCCATGACCAGGGCGAGGGCCGCGTCCATGGTGGCGCGGGAACGAAGGGCGGCCCGTAATTCTTCCGGGTAGGTCGGCTGTTGAAGCGGAGGATGAACCAGCAGGGCGAGGCGAAGCGGACGGGAGAGGGACTGGGCGTACCACTCGATGGCGGCTTGTGTGTCGGGCCCGAACGCAGCCGCCCGGGGTGCGTAGCAGTTCAGTGCGGCCGAAGCTTCCTCGCCGGCGTCGATGGGCACTGCCAACACCGACCTGACACCAGTACCCGTGGTGGCTTCAAAGTAGCGGTTCCATCGGTGGTCCGTGCGGAGATCGTCCACTTGCACCGTATGCCCGGTGCGCAAGGCACTGAGGCAAGGACCGTCGTCGAGCTCGTACTGCCGCTCATCCAAAAGGCGGGCCTGCGCATCACTGCTGGCCACAGTGAAGGGCTTCCCGTTGCGCTGAACCGAGATGGCGCACAGGATAGGTGCGTCCGTGCCCAGCAATGTGGCTGAGTAAAGCGTGAGGTCCAGGAGGAACGATTCGAAGTCCTGGCTTTCCAGCAGCAGGTCCTGAAGATCTTCCACCGATGATGCGGATGTATGTTCTGAGGCCATGCCGAGCCTCGATTCTGGGTGGTCCCGAACCCTGAGGTGCCGGGAGTGGCTGCGGTGGGCCACAGCCTAGGGCGCTCCCGAACTGGCGTTCTGGAGCCGAAGCCCCGTTTTCGACGGGATGCTTGCGCACGAATCCTTGGATTGCGCTCTCATTTCGAGCCTACGCTCAATGGACCGCACAAGATACAGCCCCGCCCCGGACGCTGGGAGGCATGTCTGGACCCGCGCCCGCCCCCATGCCAGACTGTGGCCATGTTCGAGCACAAGCCCCAGCCAGGCTGGATTGCAGTCGAAGATTTCCTTACCGACACGGTGGTCCATCCCAACGGATCCTTGCAGCGGGCGGTGCAATCCGCCGTCGACGCCGGGATGCCCCCGATTGAGGTAACCCCCAACGCCGGGAAGCTGCTTAAGCTCCTGGTACAGGTGTCCGGCGCGCGCCGCGTTTTGGAGATCGGCACGCTGGCAGGTTTCAGCACTATCTGGATGGCCCAGGGACTTCCCGACGACGGCCGGCTGGTCACGTGCGAATACCTCACCAAACATGCGGAGGTGGCCAGGGCGAACCTGGACGCCGCCGGCGTGGGCCACAAGGTGGAAATCCGCATCGGCCCCGCGCTGGATTCCTTGGCCGCATTGGAGGCTGAAGGCCAGGAGCCATTCGATTTTGTCTTCATTGACGCGGACAAGGAGAACGATTCCAACTACCTTGAGTGGGCAGTCCGGCTGGGCCGTCCGGGCACCACGGTAGTCCTGGACAACGCCGTGTGGGAAGGGGCCGTGCTGGAGACGTCCCTGGACCCGGTGAACGCGCCAGGGATCGTAGGCGCGCTGGAACTGATGGGCAACCACCCGCGGCTTGATGCCACCGTGATCCAGACCGTCGGCTCCAAGGGATGGGACGGCTTCGCGCTCGCAGTGGTTCGCTGACAGCCGTGCTCCGAAGCGGGTTGTCCGGCAGAAAGCGCTGTCCGAAGAATTGCTAAGTATGCTTAGAATGAGTTTCCGTCCGGATCCCCGGCCGGTACGTAACCCTTGCAGCGGAGGAAATGATGAAAGCGTCACCCACTCTGGCCAGTAACCTTCAGTTGGTTCTCACGGACCTGATCGAACTGCATATGCAGGGCAAGCAGGCGCACTGGAACATCGTGGGAACGAACTTCCGGGACCTCCACCTGCAGCTGGACGAAATCATCGCCGCAGCCCGCCAGTTCGCGGACGAGGCAGCAGAAAGGATGCGTGCCCTGCACGCCCTTCCCGATGGGCGGAGCCAAACAGTCTCCGCTGACACGCGGCTGGATGAGTTCCCCGCCGGGCTGACGTCCACCAAAGACGCCGTGAAGCTGGTTACGGCCAGGCTGGAAAGGACTGTCAAGACTGCGCGGGATGTACATGACGAAGTGGATGAGGAGGACCCCACCAGCGCGGACCTGCTCCACGCCATCATCGAACGCCTGGAGCAGCTTGCCTGGATGGTGAACGCCGAGACGATGACGCCCTCAGCCGCAGTCACCGAGGCGGCCGACAAATAGGCTTCGGCAGGCTCGCGCCCATGAAGGAATCCAGCACGCGGACCGACCCCGCAGAGGCCCGCCGTCCGCGGGCCGTCACGTTCCCACCGGGTCCCCGCGAACCAGGACGGGGCGGATCCCGTGCGGAAGCGCAGGGGCCGGTTCCGCCAACTGCAGGCCCGCACCCGGGCCAGGACCGGTTGCTCGATGCCGTGGCCTCTGCGGTGGGGGACGTGCCGGCACTTCTGTCGCTCGCCCGGGACGCAGGA
Source organism: Pseudarthrobacter sp. CCNWLW207 (assembly GCF_037203945.1). Lineage (NCBI taxonomy): Bacteria > Bacillati > Actinomycetota > Actinomycetes > Micrococcales > Micrococcaceae > Pseudarthrobacter > Pseudarthrobacter sp. CCNWLW207. The sequence continues at coordinate 547,637 of NZ_JBBCBS010000002.1, forward strand.
CGGACATGGCCCCAGCCTGGACAGGGCAACACCGCGGCGCTTTGGGAACTGCTGGCCTCCGTCGCCGCAGTGGACGTTGCTGCCGGCCGGATCTTCGAGCCACACCTCGACGCACTGGCCATCCTTGCCCAGTCAGGCAGGGATCTGCGCCCGGTGGAAGGCGCCTGGGGTGTGTTTGCCGCCGAGGGCCCAGGCGCCAGGTTGGAGGCCAAAGCAGGAGACGCCGGCGTCCTCCTGGACGGTTCAAAACCGTGGTGCTCCCTGGCGCCGCTGCTGGACCACGCAGTGATTACCGCGCACACGGACGCGGGTGGCAGAGCGGCCTTTGCCGTGGACCTGCACCATCCCGGAGTGACGTGTGACGAGCCGGCGTGGATAGCCCGCGGACTTCAGGAGATCCCCAGCGGGACAGTGCACTTCAACCAGGTGCCTGCGGAGCAGTTGGGCGGCGACGGCTGGTACTTCAGCCGTCCGGGCTTTGCCTGGGGCGGCATGGGCGTGGCCGCGTGCTGGCTGGGCGGAGCAGTAGCCGTGTCCAGGGATTACCGGGACTCCCTGCGCGCCGCCGCGGGCAGAGGACGTGAACCGGACCAGATTGCCTTCGCCAGCCTGGGCGAGATTGACCGCATCCTGACGTCCGCCCTCCAGTACCTGGCGGGGACAGCAGCATTGATTGACGACGGCGGACTCGCGGGCGGCGGTCCACCCGCCTCCGCCAATGAACACCTCCAGTCCGGCGGTGATCAGCGCCCGGGCGCGGAACGGAGCCCGTGGAGCGAAGCCCTGCGCGTCCGCGGTACTGTGGCGGCCGCCGTCGAACGCGTCCTGGCCCTTGTCAGCCGTGACCGGGGACCGGCACCACTTGCTTTCGACGAACCCTACGCCAAGCGGATGGCCGATCTGGCCCTCTACGTGCGCCAGCACCACGCCCAGCGGGACGACGCGCAGCTCGGGGCGCTGACCTTGAAAGGGGAGCCGCCATGGTGAGCTTTTCGCACACCGACAAGGGCACGGACGAGGCCACCTGGGCTGCCAGCGGATTGGCGGACCTCGCCGGGCTGCCGCTGGGGCAGGATGAACTGGCAGGCCTGAGGTTCGTGGTCCTGGCGGCCCATCCCGATGACGAGACGCTGGGGGCCGGGGGCCTGCTGGCGCAGCTGCACAGCCTCGGGGCCGACGTCGAAGTTTTGTTGTTCACCGCGGGGGAGGGCTCGCATCCCGACTCCGAAACGGTTTCCCCGGGCCAGTTGGGAACTACCCGCGTCAACGAGTTTGCCGCGGCCCTGGCGGCGTTGGGCCACGCCGGAAACTGGCGCTTCCTGGGGCTTCCGGACAGCGGTTTGGAGCGGCATCGGGATGCGATGACGGCGGGGATCCGGGACGCAACGCGTGACCACCCCGGCCCGGCGGACCAGCTGGTGATTGTGGCCCCCTATCGCGGCGACGGCCACGCAGACCACGATGCCCTGGGAACGGCCGCGGCAGAGGTGGCGCGCGACGGCGGCCACGGACTGCTGGAATACCCCATCTGGTACTGGTTGTGGGCGGCGCCGTCGCACCCTGCGTGGGAGTCCTGGTTCCGCCTGCCGCTGGACCCGGCAACACACGCGGCCAAGGCTGCGGCGATGCACGCCCACGCAAGCCAGGTCCTCCCGCTGTCGCCCCTCCCGGGGGACGAAGCGTTACTGAGCGCAGAATTCCTCCGGCACTTTGACCGCCCCTTTGAAGCCTTCGCGTGGACGCCGGCGGCAGCAAATATCCGCGAAACCCGTGGTGCCACAACCCGTCCGGCCACCCCTCACAGCAGTGCCGATGCCGAACGGATCTTCGATGAGGTCCATTCGGCTTCCGAGGATCCGTGGCAGTACACCACCAGCTGGTACGAGCGCCGGAAGCGCGCGTTGACCCTGGCTGCCCTGCCCCAGGAACACTACCGGTCCGGGCTGGAGGTGGGCTGCTCGATCGGCACGCTCACCGTTGACCTCGCGGACCGCTGTGCCAGCCTCCTGGCCGTTGATGCCAGCAGCACCGCCTTGGAGCGTGCCGCGGGGCGGCTGGCTCCATATCCCGGCGTGAGGACCCGGCAACTCACTCTTCCCCGGGAGTGGCCGGAGGGCACCTATGACCTGATAGTGGTTTCGGAGGTGGGATACTATCTGTCTCCGGCCGAGTTCGGGCTGCTCCTGGAACGTATCGAGGCCTCCATGGCGCCGGGCGGCACCCTCGTGATGTGCCACTGGAGGCACCCCGTCTCCGGCTGGGAGCTCGACGGCGATACCGTCCACACGCTGGCCCGGAACGGATTGGCGTGGCCCGCGGCCGGCCTGTACCGGGAGCCCGACTTTGTGCTGGAGATCCTGGTGGCTCCCGAATCCCTGGCATCGCCTGACCGTCCCGCTGCTTTGCCCGGGGAGCAGTGAGATGGAGCGTATCGGGCAGGTTGCGGTGGTGGTGCCGGTCCACAACGAGGAGTACTACCTGGCCCGGGCTCTCAGTGGGGTCCGGGCGGCAGCCAACGCGCTGAATCCGGAAAGGCCGCACGTTGGCGTCGAGATCATAGTGGTCCTGGACAGCTGCACCGATGGCTCCCGCGGGATCGCCCTGCGGTTCGCGGCAGCCGATTCGAGGTTCAGGGTGCTGGAGGTGGACTTCCGGAGCGTTGGGAAAAGCCGTCGGGCAGGCATTGAGGCTCTGCTGGCTACCCGGCCGTCACCCGGAAGTCTATGGTTGGCCAACACGGACGCCGATTCCATCGTTCCGGTGAACTGGCTGCAGCGCCAAGTGGAGCTGGCGGACGCCGGTACGGATGCCGTACTCGGCTCGGTGGAGCCGGACCCGGACGGCATGGACCCTGAGATCCTGCGGCGCTGGCACGCCCGGCATCCCGTTGAGGAGCACCATGCCCACGTCTACGGGGCGAGTTTCGGCGTACGGGCCTCGGCCTACGAACTGGTGGGAGGGTTTCCGCGCCAGCGATCACACGAGGACCGCGGGCTGGTGCAGAAGCTGCGCCGCCACGGGTTCAGGGTAAGGGCAACTGACAGCATCCGGGTGCTGACATCGGGCCGCCTCCATGCCCGGGCGCCGCACGGTTTTGGCGCCTATCTGTTGGCGCTGGGCCTGGAACCGGCAGTAGCCGCGGAAGGATAGCCGGGCCATAAAACAGCCGGGCCGGGCCAGCAGGCTTTTGCCTGCCGCCCCGGCCCGTGGGTCAGGTGTTGAAAGAGTCAGTCCTTCTTGAAGGCGTCCTTGACCTTCTCGCCGGCCTGCTTCAGGTCCGCCTTGGACTGGTCCATCTGTCCTTCGGCCTCGAGGCGCTCGTCGTCTGTCGCCTTGCCTGCGGCCTCTTTGGCCTTTCCGCCCATCTTCTCGGCGGTGTTCTCAATCTTGTCATCCAAACCCATGGTGATTCTCCCTACGGCTTGTTGCGGCGGCGGAATGTCGCCGGTGATTCTTCAATGGTAGCCAGCGATGGCATTGGTCAACAGGGCCAGCGACGGCGGGAAGTCGGGAAGCAATCCCAACGGAAAGGATCAAGGGGGCCGACGGCGACTGGGGGGACTGGCCTCGGTCTCAGAAGAGGCCAACTCACCGCCGACCCCGCCTTATACCCGGGCCAGGGATGGCCTGGGAAACCTGGGCAGGATCTGCTTCTTCGATTTTCCTCCAAGATGGGGGCCCTGCCTAGCCCTGCCGATTAGCGTCCCCGTCGCGGGCGTCACCACTGTGACGCTCGCGGAGTTCGCGGCCGTGCTGGATGTCTTCCTCCTCCTGTTTCTGCAGTTTTTCGCTCTTTTTCGTGTCGCGCGGAGGCAGCTGGATGGTCTCCTCGGCCTCGATGCCGGCCTGGAGCTGGCGACCGCGTTCCATCTCGGCGTCGAACTCCGCACCGAACAGCAGCGACATGTTCAGAATCCAGAGCCACAGGAGCATCACGATCACGCCGCCCAGCGCCCCGTATGTCTTGTTGTAGTTGCCGAAATTGGCCACGTAGAAGGCGAAGCCCAATGACGCAAGAATGAAAATTACCAGCGCGATCAGCGACCCGATGCTCATCCATCGGAATTTGGGCTGCTTCACGTTTGGGGTGGCGTAGTACAGGACGGCGATGATCACGATGACAAGCGCGACGATTACCGGCCACTTCGCAATGTTCCACACCGCGAGGAAGGCGCCGCTCAGCCCGATGGCACCTCCAACGGCTTCCGAGACCGGTCCGCTGAGGACCAACATGCCGGCCAGCAGGGCGACGATGACTACCGCAAGCAGGGTGACTGCCAGCATTGTTCCGCGCAGTTTGAGGAAGGCCCGGCCCTCGTCCACCTCGTAGACGCGGTTCATGGCCCGGCCGAACGCACCTACATATCCGGAAGCCGACCATAAAGCGGTTGCCAGGCCGAGGAACAGTGTGAGGCCTGCCGCCGGAGAAGCTGCAAGTTCCTCAACAGGGCCGCTCACCGTGTTGACAGTGTCCTCGGGGGCGATGCCCCGGACGATCTCCAACAGCACCGCCGTCGTCTTTTCCGGATCGCCGAAGATACCCACCAGGGAGACGAGTGCCAGGAGCGCAGGAAACAGGGACAACACGGCGTAATAGGTGAGGGCAGCGGCGAGGTCGGGGCATTGATCCTTCGAGAACTCCCGCAAGGTCTTTTTGGCGATGTACTTCCAGGATGGCTTGTTGACGTCCGTGGGACTGTCCGGCTTGCGGGGATCGTCCGGTGCCGGGGCCTTGGACGCTTTGGCGGTGCTGGTTTCGGGGGCATCATGGGTTGCCATGGGAGTCCTCTCTCGCGGTGAAAACTCGAGGTGAAAAGCAGACAGGCCGGCGCCGCCGGGGGAGGCGGGTTGCCGGCCTGTCTGCTGGGTGGTGGTTAGGGGTT